>NZ_JAAAPK010000001.1:0-600000 GCF_009909105.1 Corallococcus exiguus | reverse complement strand
TGGGGGTCTCCAACCTGGTGCGCACCACGGCGCCGGACCTGGTGCTCCTGGACGTGAACATCCCCGCGCTGAGTGGCGACAAGGTGCTGGCGCTGGCCCGGCAGCAGGCGCCGGAGAACACCCGCTTCGTCCTCTACTCCGCCTCCGACGAGTCGAAGCTGCGCGCGCTGGCGCTGGCGGCGGGCGCGGACGGCTACCTGTCCAAGAGCACGCAGGGCGCGGACCTGGCGCGCAAGCTGGAGCGGCTGCACAAGCGCCCCCGCGTCGCCGCCGGCACGTAGCGCTCCGCGCTCACGCGAAGGCTCACTCGCCCACGAGCGCGCCGACCTCCAGGAACACCTGCCGGAAGTCGCCCTGCGCGCCCACGAGGCGCAGGTTCTGGGCCAGCCCCCCGGTGGCCCGGAAGAACATCATCGCCTCCGGGGGCGGCCGGATGCGCATGATGCGCGCGGCGTTGCGCGTGAAGTGGTTGCGCATGTCGCGGTTGATGTCGCAGGTGCCGTAGTCGTACGGCGCCGTGCGCATGGGACGCCCGGCGATGTGGAGCACCTCGCGCAGGAGCACCTCCGCCTCCGCCTCCGGCAGCTCCACGGAGAAGCCCACTTCGCGGCACAGGCCCAGCACGTCCAGCGTCTCCAGCCGCAGCGCCTGCTGGAACATGCGGCGGTTGGCCGCGATGAAGCCCGGGCTGAAGCGCTTGATGGAGCCGAAGTCCAACAGGCCCATGCGCCCGTCCGGCATCACCATGAAGTTGCCGGGGTGCGGGTCGGCGTGGATTTCGCCCGCGTCCAGGAACGGCCCGTAGGTGGCGCGGATGAGCTGGCGCGCGACGCGGAAGCGCGCGGCGTCATCCGGCGACGTCGTCACCCAGTCCTTGAGCGTCTGGCCTTCCAGCAGCTCCAGCGTGAGCACGCGGTGGGCGCTGCGCTCCTCGACGACCTGGGGCACGTACAGGTCCGGCAGCCGCGCCACGCTCTTCGCGAAGCTCTGCGCGAGCTTCGCCTCGCGGCGGTAGTCCAGCTCCAGCATGAGCTCGTCGCGGAGCTCCTGGAAGTAGGCGGTGCCGTCCATCATCCGCGACGTCTTGGACACCGTCTTCACGACGAGGCCCAGGTTGTCCATGTCGTGGCCCATGGACACGTCGATGCCGGGGTACTGCACCTTCACGGCGACGGGGCGGCCGTCATGCAGCACCGCGCGGTGCACCTGGCCCAGCGACGCGGCGGCGAGCGCGTCCGGGGAGAACTCCTTGAACAGGGCCTCCGGCGCCGCGCCCAGCTCCTCCTGCACCACGCGCGACACCTGCGCGTAGGACATGGCGGGGGCCTGGTTCTGCAGCCGGGCCATCATCTGCCGTACCTCTGGCGTGAGCAGGTCCGGGTCCATGGAGAGGGCCTGGCCCAGCTTCATGGCCGCGCCCTTCATCTCCCCCAGCGTGGCCACCAGCTTCTCCGCGGTGCCCAGGCTGAGCAGCTCCGAGGAGTTCGTCCCGGAGAGCTTCTTCGCGCCCGTCTTGAGCACCTCCGTACCCACATGCAGGGAGAGGCCCGCCAGCTTGCGCAGGCGGTTGAAGCGCCCCTGGGGCGGCAGCTTGTCGTCGGGTTCGGAAGCCATGGGAGAGCAGAGGATTAACGAAGACTCCTCTCCCATACGCAAGACGCCCCCGGGTGGATGCGAGCCCGGCTCCCCTACCGGGGAGCGGCCGAGCCCCGCACCCGGGCCCGGAGGAAGCGCCAGCGCTTGAGCCCCTCCAGGTCCAGGGGGTCCGCGCGGACCGCCAGCTCATAGGCGGCGAGCGCCTCCTCCAGCCGGCCCACGGACGCGAGCGCGTCTCCGGACAGGCGGTGGACGGCGGCGCGGCCCTCGCGGCCGGTGTTGCCCGCGAGGAAGCGGCGGCGGCACTGCTCCAGCATGGTGGCGGTGAGGCCCGCGGCGAGGCACCGCTCGATGCCCTCCACGTTGCCCAGCGTGGCGTCGTACTCCACGCGCCGCTCCACGTGGCCCAGCGTGTGGAGCGCTCCGGACACGCGATCCAACGCGCGGTCCACCTGGGCGCGCTGGCCGTCCGACAGCGGGCGGGCCTTGAGCAGCTCCAGCGCCCCACGAGCGCGCTGGGCCGCGGTGCGCACGGACTCCAGCGTGGCGTCGCGCGGCAGCTCCAGCACTGCGTACGGGTCCCCGGCGAGCCGCCGGCGAAAACCCTGGAGGACGGTCTCTGCTTGCGCGTCCTCGGGCGTGGGGATGGCGGCGGTGGCCTGCGCGGACGTGGCGCGGGTGACGTTGCGAAGCTGGGCCAGCTGGGCCTGGAAGGCGGGGCTGGCATCGCGCAGCTGCACGCCGAAGCCCGGGGGCATGTTCCACGACTGGGCCTGCTCGGCGGTGACGTGGCGTACCACCTGCGCGGTGCACGGCAGCTCGCCGCCGGGAAGCCGCAGCACCAGCGACACCTCCGACAGGAGCGCGGGGGGCGGAGTGGCCAGCTGGAAGAAGAGGCCGGAGCGGCCCACCCACTCGCCCTTGAGCTCCACGGGGGCCTGCGTGCCCTGGCCGCGCAGGAGCGCGGTGAGCGGCGGCGCGGAGGGCGCGGGCGGCGGCGCGAGCGACGCCTCCAGGGCCGCTCTCAGCTCCGCGGCGGAGGCGAAGCGGTGTTCGGGCCGCTTGGCCAGCGCGCGCAACAGCACCCGCGACAGGGGCTCCGGCACGGCGGGGTTCAGTTCGTGCGGCGGGACGGGCTCCTTCTGCAGGTGGCCCACCAGGATTTCGGCGGCGGTGCGGCCGTAGAAGGGCACCTGGCCGGTGAGCAGCAGGTACGCGAGCACACCGGCCGCGTACAGGTCGCTGCGCGCGTCCACGATGCCGTCGCCGCACTGCTCGGGGGCCATGAACTCCGGCGTGCCCAGGAGGACGCCCACTTCGGTGGTCATCTCCCCGGCGGGGCGGGACAGGAGCTTGGCGATGCCGAAGTCGAGCAGCTTCACGCGCTGCTTGCCGCTGGGGCTGGGGACGAGGAAGACGTTGGCGGGCTTCAGGTCGCGGTGGACGATGCCGTGCGCGTGCGCGGCGCCCAGGGCGTCACACACCTGCATCATCAGGTCCACCACCAGCGCCGCGGCCATGGGGCCGCGGGCGAAGTTGGCCAGGCTGTCACCCTCCAGGTACTCCATGACCAGGTACGGGCGCCCTTCGCGCGAGTCCAGGTCATAGAGGGTGACGACGTTCTCGTGCTGCACGAGCGTGAGCGTGCGGGCTTCGGAGAGGAAGCGCGCGACGAGCTCCGGGGCCTGGGCCAGGTGCGCGTGGAGCACCTTGATGGCCACGCGCTTCTGGATGAGCGTGTGCTCCGCGAGGAACACGGTGCCCATGCCGCCGCGGCCCAGCTCGCGCACGACGCGGAAGCGGCCGAACTCCTGGCCCACGAGGGAAGGCACCACGGGCGTGGGAGACGACATGGGCGTGAGCGAAGGGGCGGGCAGCGACGCCGCGGGTCCCGGCGGCGGCGTGCCGGCGTAGAGCATCGTGCCGCCGTTGAGGTCCAGCCCGCGCATCAGCGTGGGACACGCCTCCGCGTCCGAGTGGGGCTGACCGCAAGAGCAGATGAGAGGCGACTGGGCGAGCACGAGGGACCGGTAACCAGGGAAGGCGATGCGGGGGTAAGGACGGCGTCAGCGGCCGATGCGAGCGGTGTGCCAGGAACCGGAATTCTCCGGCTCGCGCGGACGGGTGCGCCAACCGGTTGATCCGCTTCGCTTTTGCGACACTCGGATGCGGCCTGGGACCCAGCTCATGGACAGACACCCCTCGCTTTCGGGGAGTTTTTACAGCCCCGGGACGGAACAGTTTTCCGTCCAGCACATCCCAATACGTTCGGTCCGCAGGACCTTGGGCAACTTCCGCCTCGCCTTCCCTTCAACCGTCCTGCCGCGCCGCGAAAGTCCCTTCAAGATGACAGCACGTCGTGCGGGTTTCCAGTGCGCAGCGACACGAACACCCACGTTGGAAAACATCTCGTTCAATCTCGAAGTAAGCCGCGATTGCGCGGCTGGCTGAGGGAGCCTGGAAGGCCCTGTAGCGCGAGAGGAACGTACGGATCCGCCGGTGTTGGGAGGCCGACAAATCGGCCCGGGATGAAGTGTCCTGCGAGGATGGCGGGGGTTTCCGGGCTTCTGGCGGGACGCGGTTGCGTGCGGTGGGGACGCGGGGTCCCTCACCCGTCCTGCATCAGCTTCTTCAGCCAGAACCAGCGCCCGTTCGAGCGGAGCGCGCCCGCCAGGAACTCGGAGAAGGAGCTGGCGATCCGCGGGCACTGGGATGGATCCGGGAAGCCTTCGCGGAAGCCGTCGCGCAGGGGATAGCGGCCGTCGTGCTGCTGGCTCACGTCGAGCAGGACGTAGTTCCCATCGCGGACCTCGCAGAGGGCGTACCAGGACGCGGGCCCCGCCCGGTCCGTGTCGTCCTGGCTCATGACGATCCGCGCGCGGCGGAGCTCCGACAGCGGGGGGAAGGAGAACGCGGGGTCGACGCGGTCGAACAGGTCCGCACCGTCGCAGTGCAGGTAGAAGGCGCGCAGGTCCGGGTCCAAGCGCCAACCGGCGCGTTGCTCGAAGGCATCGAGCTGCGCGGGGGTCGCGGGAGGGCGTGCGTGGTGGAGGCGCGAGACCTCTTCGAGCAGGGCACTCATCGACATGGGGTCATTCGCCCCTGATAGGGAGAAGGGATGCTCAAGACGGCAGGTTACTTCCGGGAGTTCGGTCCCGGGTTCGAGGATGCCCCTTCCCTCGTGGAGTCGCGAGGGAAGCTGCCGGAAGAGGACTGGCGGCGCGTCGCGCGCTATCTGCACACGGGCGTCACGCTCGCGGTCAGCGGCGGCCTGCTGAAGGACTGCCTCACGGGTGAGACGCTCGTGGCCAGCCACTACGCCCAGACCGATGGCGTCTGGACGTGGCGGGCCGACCTGCCTCGCTACGTCGAGCGATACCGCGTGGCCATCCCCGACGCGTTCCTGGAACACATGCGGGCGCTGGACTGGAAGTGCCCCGTCCTCTCCCAGCAGGAGCTGATCGCGCTGACGGAGCGGCTCTTCCACGAGATGAAGCACGCACGGAAACATCGACGGAAGCCCTGAGGGCGGCACGAGCCCAGGAGAAGGCCACGCGCTGGGAGCACCGCTCGCTCGTGGGCTCGCGGCTGGCGGACCGTGCGTTGATGGCCACCCTTACGCCATGAGCACGCAAGCCCCGCGCAGGCTGAACGACGGGAACTCGCTTCCTCCCATGGGCTTTGGCACCTGGCCGCTCACGGGCGACGAAGCGGCGGTGGCGGTGGAGACGGCGCTGCGAACGGGCCACCGGCTGGGCGGCGACCCGAACGTGTACGTCGAGCTGTAGGGGGAGCAAGCCATGAGGTTCCATCGCAAGGTGGGAGTGCTCGCATTGGCGCTCGCGTCGCTCACCGCGTGGGCGGAGGACGCGGTGGACTTCTCCACGCGTCCCACCGGCACGCTGGAGGTGGTGGCGCGCTTCGATGGGCCGGGCCCATCAGGCATCGCGATCACTCCGGACGGGCGCATGTTCGTGGGCTTCCCGAGGCACGCGGAGGACCACAAGGGCGCGACGCTCGCGGAACTGGTTCGAGGCACGCTGGTCCCCTTCCCCAACGCGGCCATGAGCCTGCCGTCGAACGCGCCCGCCGCGCAGCGCCTGCTGTCGGTGCATGGGATGACCACCGACAACAAGGGCAACGTATGGGTGATCGACGACGGCAAGCGCGCGGGCATCCAGGGCATCCCGGATGGCGGAGCCAAGGTCGTGGGCTTCAACCCGACGACTCGCGAGGTCATCGCCAGCGTGGTGATCCGCGCGCCCGCGATGCTGCCCGACAGTCACCTCAACGACCTGCGCGTGGACCTGACCCACGGCGCGAAGGGCACGGCGTACATCACCGACTCCTCGTTCGGCACGTCGCCCGCGCTCGTGGTGGTGGACGTGGCCACGGGGCGGCAGCGCCGGGTGCTGGCCACGCATCCGTCCACCCAGCCGGAGCAGGACTTCCTGGCGGTGCTGGAAGGCAAGCCGCTGCGCTTCGACCCGAAGCACCCGACCTTCCCGGTGGGCGGAGCGGACGGCATCGCGCTGAGCACGGACTCACGCCGTCTGTATTACGCGCCGCTGACGAGCCGGCGGCTCTACAGCATTCCGACGGCCGTAGTGTCGACCTCGACGCGACGGAGCCCACGTTGGCGGCGGCGGTGAAGGACGAGGGAGAGAAGGGCTTCGCGGATGGCCTGGCCATGGATGCCCAGGACCGGCTGTACATCACCGATGGCGAGCATCACTCCATCCTGCGCCGCTGGCCGGACGGCCACTTCGACGTGGTGGCGAGGGATGCGCGCATCGTCTGGCCTGACGGCATCTTCGCCACGGCGGGACATGTCTACGTAACGCTCGGCCAGTGGAACCGGCTGCCGTCGTTCAACGGCGGCAAGGACCTGCGCGAACCGCCGTACCTGTTGATGCGCGCACCGCTGGAGGCAACGGCTCCGGTGGATGCCACGCGGACGAAGAAATGAGGAGCGGCCATGCACTCACGATTGGGATGGAGGGCGGCCCTGGTGGCCGTGCTGGGACTGGGCGGAGGCGCCTGGGACCGAGACTCCGCAGCCACGGCTCCAGGACAAGCGCCTGTCTTCAGCTACTGGCACAACTGGACGGATGACCATGGGGTCAGCCACATGACCCTGTGTCCCGTGCGGAGCTTCGACCTGAAGAGCATGTCTCCGCCCGCCGATCCCCAATGGCAGGCACACCAGCCGCCCGGCCAGTCCCAGGTCATCTTCACGGTCCAACCCAACGGCTGGAAGGGGTCCTGGCACGAGGACCCGAAGGTCCAGTGGATCATCCCCCTCTCCGGAACATGGTTCGTCGAGGCAATGGACGGCACCCGCGTGGAGCTGGGGCCAGGGCAGGTGTCCCTGGGCGAGGACCTGAACACACGGCCGGACGCACAGGGCCGAAAGGGCCACCTCTCCGGGAACGTCACCCCCGGTCCTGTGACGCTGATGGTCGTGCAGCTCGCGGAGGAGCCCACCGTCAATCAACCGTGCCGGTTCAAGTGACGGCGGTGCGTGCTGGATGTCTTCGCTACGGCGGCGCGAGCTGAACGTCTGGCACCACGTCCGCGAGCAATCCGAGCACTTCATCCCGATAGGGCAATCCCGCCTGCGCTCCCAACCGCGTCGTCGCGATGGCGGCGGCTGCATGCGCGAAGCGCGCGGCGGAGAGCAGCGGCTGGGACTCCGCCAGAGCGACACAGAGGGCCGCGGAGAAGGCATCCCCTGCCCCGGTCGTGTCCACCGTGTCCACCGGCAACTCAGGCAGCCAGGCCTCCTCCTCCCGCGACACCAACAGGCTGCCCCCAGGCGCCGCGATGATGGCCGCCCCCACGCCGCGCATCAGCAGATTGCGGGCGGCTCGCCGCGCGGAAGCACGGTCATGCACCCGGACGCCCGTCAGCGTCCGCGCTTCGGAGGCATTGGGCCGGATGACGTGCACATCCTCCAGCAACACCTCCGGCAGCGGCACGGCCGGCGCGGGATCCAACACCACCCGGACACCAGCCGCTCGCGCCAGACGGACCGCCGCCTGGACCGCGTCCAGCGAAACCTCCAACTGCACGAGCAATACCTTCGCGGTGGCGATCCGCTCCGCGCTCCGCAACACATCCCGGATGGAAAGTCTGTGATTGGCGCCCGGGGAGAAGAAGGTCTGCTTCCTCCCGCGTCCATCCACCATCACCAGCACCGCGCCAGAAGGCGCCTTCGGATCAGGCACCACCCCCTCCAGCGCAACGCCCTCCCGTTCCAGCAACGCCACCTGCCTCAGGCCGCGCCCATCCGTCCCCACCCTCGCCACCAGCGAGGCCCGCGCCCCCAGCCTCACCGCGGCCACCGCGCCGTTGGCTCCCTTTCCTCCGAGCGCCTCCTGGAAGACGTCGCCCTCCGCGCTGCCTCCCGGCTCCGGCAGCGACGGTCCTCGCACCAGGTAGTCCGTGGCCACGCCCCCCACCACCACGATGCGCGGGCTCATGGCGGAGCCTCACCGAACGGACGCTCCCGTGCGGCCGTAACCAGGTGCTGGAGGAACCAATCCCGGGCCAGCCGGGCCGCCTGCTCCAGCGTTCCCGGCTCCTCGAAGAGGTGGGTCGCCCCAGGCACGATCTCCAGCCGCTTGTGCGTGCGCAGCGCCGCCAGCGCCTCCTGATTGAGCGCAATCACTTGCGTGTCATCTCCACCCACGATGAGCAGGGTGGGCGCCCGCACCGCCGGCAGCACGGCACCCGCGAGATCCGGACGACCGCCCCGGGACACCACCGCCTGGATGGCTTCAGGCATCCGCCCCGCGGCCACCAGCGCCGCACCCGCCCCCGTGCTCGAACCAATCAACCCCAGCGGCTGGCCTCCCAGCCCTGGCACCCGTTCCAGCCACCGCGTGGCTCCCACCAGCCGCCGCGCCAGCAACTCGATGTCGAAGCGCAGGTGCCGCGTCCGCCGCTCGGCCTCCTCCTCCCCCAGCGTGAGCAGGTCCATGAGCAGTGTCGCCAGCCCCGCCTGCTGCATCACTCCCGCGACGTACCGGTTGCGCGGACTGAAGCGGCTGCTGCCGCTGCCATGCGCGAACAGCACCACGCCGGAGACCGACTCCGGCACGCTCAGCGTTCCTTCCAACCCCACGCCGGGCTCCACCTCCAGCCGCACCGCGTGCTCCGAAATTCGTTGCTCAGCCATGTCTCAAACCTCCGCTGGACTCACGGCGCCACCGTGCGCAGCGCGCGCCAGCAGCTCGCGCACCTCGTCGTCGGTGGTCTGCGTGAAGTCCTCGAACCATTGCCCCACCGCGTAGAACGACTCTGGGGTGTGGACGCAGACGACCGCGTCCGCTTCGCGCTCGAACTCCGCGCACGTCTCCGGCGCGCCCACCCCCACGCCCACCACGATGCGCGCGGGCTTCTGCTGACGAAGCGCCCGGAGCGCCGCCCGCATCGTCGAGCCCGTGGCCAGCCCGTCATCCACCAGGATCACCGTCCGCCCTTCGACCCGCGCGGGAGGCCTGCCGTCGCGGAAGAGCTGCTCCCTCCGGACCAGCTCCCGCCCCTCACGCTCGGCGGCCGCGGCGATGGCCGACTGGGGTATCCCCAGCCTTCGCACGACACCCCCGTTGAGGACCGTGACACCTCCGGTGGCGATGGCCCCCATCGCCAGCTCCTCGTGCCCCGGCGTGCCGAGCTTGCGCACCACGAACACGTCCAGCGGCACCCCGAGGATGCGAGCGACCTCGAAGCCCACGGGCACACCGCCGCGCGGCAACGCCAACACCAACAGGTCACCGCCTCCGCCAAGCAGGACGCGGAGCCGTTGGCCCAACGCACGGCCGGCGTCGACGCGGTCTCTAAACAGTTGCATGCCATGCCCCAGGGTCCGAAGAAGACGTCCTCCTCCTTGAGGTGGAAGACATGCCGGATGGCAGCAAGGGCACCCTGCCCGCCCGCTCGCATCACGCCCGAGTGACTGATTCAGCGATCAACCATTAACAAACATTTACATCCGACTTCGTGCGCGTGACGCGAGGCGTCACCTGCCTATGGTCTGTTCCGCGTCAAACCCCCGTAGGAGTGCGTCAAAACCCAACGCAGGGAGTCCCCATGTCGAAGGTCTATGAAGCTCCGGGTCAGAAGGGCAGCAAGGTCGAGTACAAGAGCCGTTACGGCAACTACATCGGCGGTGAGTTCGTCCCGCCCGTGAAGGGCCAGTACTTCGAGAACATCAGCCCCGTCACCGGCCGCCCCTTCTGCGAGATTCCCCGCTCCACGGCGGAGGACATCGAGAAGGCGCTCGACGCCGCGCACAAGGCGAAGGACGCGTGGGGCCGCACCGCCGCCGGCGAGCGGGCCAACATCCTGCTGAAGATCGCCGACCGCATGGAGCAGAACCTGGAGATGCTCGCCGTCTCCGAGACGTGGGACAACGGCAAGCCCATCCGCGAGACGCTCGCCGCGGACCTGCCGCTCGCCATCGACCACTTCCGCTACTTCGCCGGTTGTATCCGCGCGCAGGAAGGCTCGCTCAGCCAGCTGGATGACAACACCGTCGCCTACCACTTCACGGAGCCGCTCGGCGTCGTGGGGCAGATCATCCCGTGGAACTTCCCGCTGCTCATGGCCGCGTGGAAGCTGGCCCCCGCGCTCGCCGCGGGCAACTGCGTGGTGCTCAAGCCCGCGGAGCAGACCCCCGTCACCATCCTCAAGTTCGCGGAGCTGGTGGGCGACCTGCTTCCCCCCGGCGTGCTCAACATCGTGAACGGCTTCGGCATCGAGGCCGGCAAGCCGCTCGCCAGCAACAAGCGCATCGCCAAGATTGCCTTCACGGGTGAGACGACCACTGGCCGCCTCATCATGCAGTACGCCTCCGAGAACATCATCCCCGTCACCCTGGAGCTGGGCGGCAAGTCCCCCAACATCTTCTTCGAGGACGTCTTCGCCAAGGACGACGACTTCGCCCAGAAGGCGCTGGAGGGCTTCGCCATGTTCGCCCTCAACCAGGGCGAGGTCTGCACCTGCCCGTCCCGCTCGCTGGTCGCCGAGCGCTTCTACGACGACTTCATCGCCAAGGCGGTGGAGCGCACGAAGCGCATCGTGCAGGGCAACCCGCTGGACGTCTCCACGCAGATTGGCGCGCAGGCGTCCAATGATCAGCTGGAGAAGATCCTCAGCTACCTGGACATCGGCAAGAAGGAGGGCGCCAAGGTGCTCACCGGCGGCGGCCGCAAGTCGCTGTCCGGCGCGCTGGCGGAGGGCTACTACGTGGAGCCCACCATCTTCGAGGGCCACAACAAGATGCGCGTGTTCCAGGAGGAGATCTTCGGCCCCGTCGTCGCGGTGGCGAAGTTCAAGGACGCAGAGGACGCGCTCGCCATGGCCAATGACACGCTCTACGGCCTGGGCGCCGGCGTGTGGACGCGCGACAACAGCACCGCGTACCGCATGGGCCGCGGCATCCAGGCGGGCCGCGTCTGGGTGAACTGCTACCACCTGTACCCCGCGCACGCGGCGTTCGGCGGCTACAAGCAGTCCGGCATCGGGCGTGAGACGCACAAGATGATGCTCAATCACTACCAGCAGACGAAGAACCTGCTCGTCAGCTACGACCCGAAGCCCATGGGCTTCTTCTAGGACGCCCCGCATGCCCGTGCCGCGCGTCGAGGTCACGCCGGCCGCCGAGGCCCTGCTCCACAAGATGCAGGGCCTTCACGGTCCGCTCCTCTTCCACCAGTCCGGCGGCTGCTGCGACGGCAGCGCGCCCATGTGCTTCCCGCGCGGCGACTTCCGCGTGGGCCAGGAGGACGTGTACCTGGGCGACATCGTCCGCACGCCCTTCTACATGTCCGGCCCGCAGTTCGAGCTCTGGCGCCACACCCACCTCACCGTGGACGTGGTGCCCGGTCGCGGCAGCGGCTTCTCCGTCGAAGCCCCTGAAGGCGTGCGCTTCCTCATCCGCTCACGCCTGTTCACCGACGACGAGTACCGCGCGCTCGAACAGGAAGGCCCTCCGCCCAAGGGGCCCCAGCACTGAAGGCATCGCCGGCCCCGGCCTCCCTCACATCTCCGGGGGAGGCGGGGGCCGCGCTTCCGCCGTGTTCCGGGGCAGCCGCAGCGTGAAGGTGGCGCCCTGCCCCGGCTGGCTGTCCACGTCGATGCGGCCGCCCAGCGCCTCCACAATCTGGCGGCTGATGTAGAGCCCCAGGCCCATGCCGCCGTAGTGCCGCTCGCTCACGGCGCGCTCGAAGCGGCCGAAGAGGCGCGGCAGCGCGTCCGCTTCGATGCCGATGCCCTCGTCGCGCACCTCCACCCAGGCCTCGTCGCGCGCATCCACGCCCGCGCGCACCGACACCGGGTGGCCGGCGCCGTACTTCGCCGCGTTGGAGAGCAGGTTCACCAGCACCTGGTCCAACCGCAGCGCGTCCCACTGGCCCGTCAGCGTGCGCGGCAGCTCCAGTTCGAGCGTGCACCGCGCCTGGGCGAACACGTCCTCCAGGCGCTCCACCGCGTCGCGCGTCAACTGCACCAGGTCCACCTCCGCGCGCTCCAGCGACAGCTTGCCCAGGGACAGCCGGCTCACGTCCAGCAGGTTGTCCACCAGCGCCGTCAGCCGGAGCACCTGCCGCTGCGCGGTGTTGAGCCTCCCCGTCACGAGCCCGGGAGTGCCCGCTGTCTCCAGCGCCCGGCCAATGAGGTTGTGCTGGAGGATGAGGCTGGTGAGCGGCGTCTTCAATTCGTGGCTCGCCACGGAGAGGAACTCGTCGCGCAGCCGCACCGCGGCCTGGGCGTCGTGGAACAGGCGCGCGTTCTCCAGCGCCACGCTCAAGCGCAGCGCCAACTCCTCCGCCATCGTCACGTCCGCGGCCTCCAGCGCGCGCTGGGGCTCCGCGGTGAACAGCGTGATGACGCCCAGCGTGCGGCCGCGCGCACGCAACGGCACCGACAGCACGGACGTGGGCGCCAGGCGATCCACCAATGCCCGGTGCTCGGCGCTCGTGGAGACGGCGTCGCAGCGCTTGAAGTCCAGGCGCGACAGGAAGCAGACCTCCCCGGTGCGGAAACACTGGAGCGCCGGGTGGGCGGGCCCCCGGTCCGTGCCTCCCAGGGCCGCATGGAGCCGCGCGTCGTGCTCGGCCACGCGGTGGGCCGCGGTCACCCGCCGCAGGGTGCCGTCCGGCGCTGCCAGGTCCACCAGGCAGCCGGTGGCCACGTGGTCCACCACCAGCCGCGCCACCGCCGGCAGCGCCTCCTCCACGTCGTCCAGGCGCAGCGCCAGCACGCGGCTTGCGGCCAGCAGGAGCTGCAGCCGCTCCTCGGCCGCCTTGCGCCGGGTGATGTCCGCCATGGCGCCGGTGAGCTCCGTCACCTTCCCGTCCGGTCCGCCGAAGGACTGTCCCACGCTGTGCAGCCAGCGCACGCCGCCGTCGCGGCGAATCACGCGGAACTCCAGCTCGAAGAAGCCCGGCGATTCGCGCTGGTAGCGGTGGAACTCCGCCTCCACGGATGGCCGGTCCTCCGGGTGCAGCCGCTCCAGCATGTCGCCCACCGGCACCGCCGAGTCCACCGCCGGCAGGCCCAACATGTGGTTGAGCGCCGCGTCGCGCAGCTCCTTGCCGCGCACCAGGTCCAGGCGCCACGTCCCCATGTCGCCTGTCACCAGCGCCTGCCGCAGCCGCTCCGTGCGCTCGCGAAGCGCTTCGTAGAGCGCGGCCCGCTCCAGCGCCTGCGCGCACTGGTGCGCCAGCGCCTCCAGGAACGCGCGCTCAGCAGCAGGGAAGACGCGCGGCTCCGGCCACGCGAGCAGCAGCAGGCCCCGCACGCGCGTCTCACCCCACAGCGGCACCACCGCGCGGGCCCCCGGCCCCTGGCGGCGCGCGACCTCCGCGCCCTCCGGGTGGTGCGCGATGAGCTCCTCGAGCGAACCGAACCACCCCGCCTCGCGCCGGATGTTCGGGGCCACGCCATCCGGTGGCCGGGTGAACGACGCCAGCGCGTCTTCCGGGTAGCCCAGGACGCGCAGCGGGCGCATGAGGCCGTCCTCCTCCAGCGCCAGCACCGCGACGCGCGTGGCGCCGCTCGCCTCCCACACCTCGCGCGCCAGCACCTGCGCCACCGCGTCCTCGGTGGCCGCGCGGGACAGGGCCGCCGTCACCGCCTGCAGCCGCGCCGTGCGCGCCTGGGCCTGACGGGCCTCGCCATACAGGCGCGCGTTGTCCAGGGACAGCGCCGCCCGGCGGGCCAGCTCGCGCGCCAGCTCCAGGTCCTGCTCACCAAAGCGTCCGGCCGTACCGGACATCAATGACAGACTTCCCAGCACCCTCCCGCGCGCCACCAGCGGCACCACCATCACGGAGCGGCACCCCAGGCGCCACGTCTCCTCCAGGGCCGCGTTCCCCCGTGCCGCCGCCAGGAAGGCCTGTTCGGGCACGTCCGGGATGAGGCGGGCCTCGCCGGTGCGCAGCACATGGGCCATGCCCTGCGAGCCGTTCTCCTGGAGGGCCCAGCGCTCCCCAATGGCATACACGGTGGGTACGAGCGAGGGGTCCCGGTGCGTCGCCGCCCTTCGCTCCACCTGGTTCGAAGGCGTGACGACGTCCACCGCGCACCAGTCCGCGAACACCGGCACCACCAGCTCCGCCAACTCGCGCAGCACCGTGGGCTCGTCCAGCGACGACGCCAGCACCTCACCCGCGCGGGCCAGGAACGCGAAGCGGCCCTCCTCCGCGGAGGATGACGCCTCGCGCGCGCCGGGCGGGGGCACGGGCACGGCAGTCTCCACGGCGGCCGCGCGCGTGACGGCCGGCGCTCCCGGCGAGACGACCTCCATGGAAGCCGCGGACGCCGGCTTCAGCGCGACGGCCTCGCCTCCGCTTGCGGACACGGGGACCGCCGCGTCGCTCGCCGTTACGGCGGACGGCGGAGGTGGCTCGACGGCAGGCTCGGTCGAAGGCTCGATGGACGGTTCGGGCATGGAGCGCGGGCCACGGCGTCACGGGGATGACGCCTCACCAAAGGGACGTTCCGATAATGACGGCCCCCGACCAGCCACAAGCCTCCCCGCCCACCGGATTCCTGGCGAGTGTCCGGCAGGCAACCCGCCCGGCCTGCCTGCCCTCGCGCAGTGCCTCAGCCCGCCGTGACGTCCGGTGAAGGCGGGTTCCACCACACCGCCCCCTTCTCCTGGATGGCGGTGTGCGCCCGCTCCCGCACCGCCTGCATCCCCGCGGCGTCCAGGGGCTGGAAGGCCGCTGCGGATTGGAGCGCGGCGTCCTGTTCGTTCGGGAAGCCCATCCCCATCAACATCACGTCCGGATCCAACGTCAGCGTGTACCGCACGCACTCCGCCACCGACAGGTGCGGCAGCATCGGCGTGTCGCGCGCCTCTCCGCCGGAGCTGACCTTGCCGCGCGGGCGCGCCTGGAGCGGACGGCCGTAGCCCTCCGTGTCTCCCAACAGCTTGCCCGCGCCGAACGTCTTGAAGGACACCACGCCCACGCCGTGCGCTCGCGCCAGGGGCAGCACCTGCTCCACGTAGCGCGCGTCCACGAACGGCCCCAGCGGGAACATCACCACGTCGCACCGCCCGGAGCGCACCGCCGCCACCAGCGCGTCCGGGTGGTGGCAGGAGATGCCCTTGAAGCGCGCCTGCCCCTTCGCCACGCACGCCTCCAGCCGCTCCAGCGCACCGCCCGGCCGGGCCAGCTCCTCCCACTGCGCCAGCGACTTCACCGCGTGCAGCGCGAACAGGTCCACCGACGGCAGGCCCAGCCGCCGCAGGGACGCCTCCACCTGCGGCGCCACCGGTGCGTCCAGCGCGTCCACCTTGTCGATGACGAACACGCCCTCACGCCGGCCGCGCAGCGCCTCGCCCACCACCTCCTCGCTCAGGCCGTCCTCGTAGCCAGGCGCCGTGTCGATGACGTTGAGCCCCGCGTCCAGCGCCCGCGCGAGCGTGGCGACCAGTTCCTCGCGCGGCACCGTGCGGTCCGCCAGGTCGCCAATGCCCACCGCCGTCGCGGTGAAGCCCGTGCGCCCGAGCGCGCGGCGCGGGGTGAAGCGGGGAAGCGATGTCGTGGTCATGAAGTCCCTCTGTCAGGAGGAACAGCATCTCACCGCGCCCCACGCCCCGCGCGGTTCTTGTCCCAGATGGCTCCCAGGATGAGCAGGTAGGCCATCAGGCGGACGACATACAGGTAGTGGATGCGCTCGGCGTCCAGGGTGGGCGCCAGCAGCGCGCCCAGCAGGTTGTGGACGCCCATCAGCGTGAAGGCCAGGGAGAACAGCGCGAACAGCCGGTCCTTCGACTGGAGATAGAAGCGCAGGAAGAACAGGGCGCACGCCAGGTACGCCATCAACACCGCGCCATCGAGCAGGATCTTCATCATGGCGTCCCCCCCATTGCGTCAGGACACGTCCCAGATGAGGCCGAAGAGCAGCACGCCGGCCCCTACCAGCGATGTAACGGTGCGCTCCAGCGACAGGTCGCCCGCGGGGATGAGCACCAGGTCCAAGAAGAGCAGCACGTTGTTCAGCGTGAAGACCGTGAAGCACAGGCCGCTGTAGAGCAGCAGCTTCATCCGCGTGCGCCGCCAGGCCCGCAGCAGCAGCACCGCGCACGCCAGGCTCGTCAACGCGCACAGGATGTAGACCGCCTCAGCCATGTCCGTCGCCGTCCTTGTCCTTCTTGAGCACGAACGCGTCCGCGAAGCCCCTCACCCGGTCCATGGGGCGTGAGAAGATGAACGAAATCACACTCACGCGCCGCGCCGAGTACGCCATCGCCAGCTCCGCCGTGGCCTGAACGTCCTCCGAGCGGCCGGGGCTGAAGCGGTAGGCGTCCTCCGCCACCCCATCCTGGAGAAGCAGCCCTCCCGTCTTCAGCTCCGCCATGCGGCGGGCCGCTGAGGCTTCGGTGATGCGCAGCTCCAGGGCCACCGCCGACGCCGACCACGCCCGCTCCGTCCGGGCGCGAAGCAGGAGGAGCACCTCCAGCTTCTCGATGGAATCGATGTGCGTCGTGAGGAAGCGCTGGACCCGTGATGAGAGGCCGGCGTCAGTCACGTCTCCACCTATGGACCCAGATACTTTGTGAATCAACCTTTCTATTGGGAGCGGTTGTTCACAGTTACACACGAGCCTGGTCGCCTGTCTGGTCAGGGTGCGTCACGCCAGGGGGCACCTGATTCCGCCTAGTTGCGAACGCGAGGTGCGGGGGCGCGGACGCGGACGTCCATGCGGGCGTCTCCGGCCACCATGCTGCTCAGGGCCTCCGGCTGGGCCGGGGACAGGCGGGCCACGGCGCGCAGGGCGGCCACCAGGATGAGGGCTTCCAGGCTGGAGGGCACCGCCAGCCCCTCGGGGCCGGCCTTCACGGGCAGGGGCAGCCGGGGCGCGCGGCCGGCGGCGGTCAGCGCGTCCACGGCGTAGGTAGGGCGGGCCTCCAACGACACGGTGATGGCGGGCAGGGACTGCGCCTCCTTGTCGGCGCCATGCACCTGGAGCTCCAGCAGCCGCCCCAGCGAACCGGGGGACAGGTAGAGGGCCAGGCCCGAGGGGCCGTCGTCGTCGCCGTGGAAGACGCAGCCCTCGTAGGTGTGCTCGTGCGCGCCCGTCACGTCCACGGTGAAGGCCTGGCTGTCGTCCCAGTGCGTCCAGGGCTTCGCGTCCCAGAACTCGGTGGCCGCCTGGACGAAGAGCAGCGCCTTGTCGCTGCCCAGCCCGGACACGCCCAGCTGGCCCCACGCGAGGAAGGTGGCGATGGCCGCCCGGGCGGAGAGCGCCGCCAGGGACGGAGGTGCCACGGCCAGGCCCAGCGTCTCCGCGGCTTCCGCCAGCGCGGGCTCGCACGACACCTGGGAGGGCTCCAGGCCGGCGATGAGGGCGCGCACGCCGGAGAGGTCCGTCTGTTCGAAGACGGGGGCGGACGGGTCGCCCGACTCACCAATGCGCAGGTAGACGCCGGTGGTGCCCACGGAGAGGGGCACGGGACCCAGCTTGAGCAGGTGGAACATGGCGGACCCTCCGGGCACGCGGGCGGTGCGGCTCACCCTCCCCGGGCGCGGGGATTCGCGTCCAGGGCCCTGCGGACCATCTTCATCAGGGCGCGGATGTCGAACGGCTTCTGGAGGAACTCCATGCCCGGGTGCAGGCGCTTGAGGCCGCTGACGTCCACGGCGCTCATGCCCAGCACGGGAATCTGGCGCAGCGTCGGGTCCTGCTGGATGCGCGCGATGAGCGCGGGGCCGTCCAGCACGGGCATCATCCAATCCGTCAGCACCAGGTCCGGCTTCACCTCCGCCAGGCGCTCCAGGGCCTCGCGGCCATGGGACGCCGTGAGCACGCGGTAGCCCTCCTCCCTCAGAAGGTCCGCGAGCGCCTCCAGGATGCCCTGTTCGTCGTCCACCACCAGCACGGTCTCGGTCGCGGGAACCACGGAGCCTCTGGGGGTCAGGAGTGGTTGCCCGGGAAGCGAGCGATGCCGGTGAGCAGCAACTCGGGCGAAGGCTGGAACGGCGGCTGGATCTCGATTCCCTGGGAGGTGATGAGGAACTCGCGCAGCGTCGGGTCGTAGTCCGCGTCCCGCAGTTTGAAGATGGACAGCAGGCGCCTCAGGCGGCCATTGAGTTCCAGGTGGCGCATGAACAGCAGGTTCTCCGCCACGCCAGACAGGCCGGTTCCCAGGGGAACATCCATGTCCGGGCCGAAGAGGCGCGGCGTCTCCAGCGTGAAGACGGTCGTCACCCCGTGGCGTCGCAATTCCTGCGTGAGCGCGGCGAAGAAGGGGCTGATGCGCGCCGGCTCGTGGGTGGTCTCCACCATGGCGCTCAGGCCGTCCACGAACAGGCGCTTCACACCGCGCCTGCGCACGTCCTCCATCAGCGTGTGCGCCACCAGGTCCAGGTTGCACTCGGCGGGCATGTTCCACTGGAGCACCAGCCGGCCGTCCTTCACCGCGGTGCCCAGCGACAGCCCCACGTTGGCCGCCTTGTGCATCAGCCGGTCCGGCCCCTCGTAGAAGCTCACCATCAAGCAGGGCTCGCCCAGGCGCAGCCCTTCCGCCAGGTGGCTGACGCCGAGGATCGTCTTGCCGCAGCCCGGGGGCCCCATCACCAGCGTGGTGGACGCCGCGGCGAAGCCCTCCGGAATCATGGCGTCCAGCGTGGGCACGCCGAAGCGCACGCGCTGCGTGCCCCAGTCCGGCGGCTGCGAGCGGCTGACCATCGTCTCCAGGCGGGGGAACACCTCCAGGCCCGACTCGGAGATGCGGAAGTGGTGCGAGCCGTTGAGGCTGGCGCTGCCGCGGAACTTGCGCACCTGCAGTTCACGCCACGAACGCATGGCCGCCGTGCGCTCGCGCAGCTCCAGGATGCCGTCCACCATGGTGTATTCCGGGTGCACGGTGGGGCCCACGCTGCTGGTGAGCAGCAGCGCGGTGAAGCGGGACAGGCCGGCGGACACCTGGAGCTCGTGGATGAACTTCTTGAAGTCGCGGCTGCTGCCCGCGGCCTCCTGCGCCTGCACCAGACCGTCCAGCACCAGGATGCCCGCGCCGTGGTTGCGCATCTCCCGGCGCAGGAGCTCCAGCAGGCCCGGCAGCCCCTGCTCCTCCAGCATGCGGAAGCCGCTGACGTAGTAGATGCGCTGGGGCAGCTGGGACGCGTCGAAGAACGCCATGCTGCGCAGGTTCGCCAGCATGCGCGAGTGCGATTCGGCCAGCAGCGTCACGTACAGACAGCGCGTGCCCTGTTGCGCCTGCGAGTAGCACAGCTGGTTGGCGAAGATGGTCTTCCCCGCGCCGGGCTCCCCCACCACGATGTAGACGCCTGAGGCCACCAGGCCACCGCCCAGGATGGGATCCAGTCCGGGAACGCCTGTCGCGATGCGCTCGAAGACGGGAGGGTGCTGCTCGCTAGGGGACATGGCGACCGCTCATACCGTAAAACCCGGGGTGTCGCCCTGGGAGATTCGCGCCGGGGCCCCTTGCCCCCTGGAGCCCTCACCGTGGAAACCCTCGTCCGGTTCGCCGAAGGGCTGGGCCGCTTCTCCGCGCGCTTCGTCCCCAGCGCCTTCGCCATCGCGGTGCTGCTCACCCTGCTCACCATGGCGCTGGCCATGGGCTGGGTGGGCGCCTCGCCGCCGGTGGTGCTGGACGCGTGGGGCGGAGGCTTCTGGGAGCTGCTCACCTTCTCCATGCAGATGGCGCTGGTGATGTTCACTGGCTACCTGCTCGCGCTCACCGCCCCGGTGAAGGCAATGCTGGAGTGGGTGGCCGGCCTGCCGAAGAGCCCCCGGAGCGCCACCGCGCTGATGGCGGCGGTGTCCATGGCACTCGCGTACTTCAACTGGGGCCTGTCGCTCGTCGCCAGCGCCATGCTGGTGCGCTTCATCGCGCGCAGGCGTCCGGACGTGGACTACCGGCTCTTGGTGGCCTGCGCCTACTTCGGCCTGGGCGCCACGTGGCACGCGGGCCTGTCCGCCTCCGCGCCGCTGCTGGTGGCGACGCCAGGGCACTTCCTGGAGAAGCAGCTGGGGGTCATCCCCATCGACCGGACGCTGTTCTCCCTCTTCAACGTGGGCCTCACGCTGGCCGCGGTGGCGCTGCTCACGGCGCTGGCGTGGGCGCTGCATCCGTCCCCCGAGCGCACCGTGCGCGTGGAGCCCGCGGTGCTGGAGAAGCTGGGCGACTTCGTTCCGCCGGAGAAGCCCAAAGGGCGCTTGAGCCCCGCGGAGTGGTTGGATCACGCGTGGCTGCTCAACGCCATCTTCGGCGTGCTGGGCCTGGCGTGGTTCGCGCGGCACCTGTGGCTGAACGGCGGCTGGAAGGCGCTCAACCTCAACGTGGTGAACTTCACCTTCCTCACGTTGGCGGTGCTGCTGCACGGCACGCCCGCGCGGCTGCTCAAGGCGAGCGAGGAGGCCGCGAGCGTGCTGCACGGCATCGTGCTGCAGTTCCCGCTGTACGCGGGCATCTACGGCATCTTCAAGGCCACGGGGCTCACGGACCGCATCGGGGAGCTCTTCGTGTCGCTGTCCACGCAGCAGACGTTCCCGGCCATCGTGTACCTGTACAGCGGCGTGGTGAACTACTTCGTGCCTTCTGGAGGCTCCAAGTGGGCCATTGAAGCGCCCTACCTGCTGGATGCGGCGGGACGGCTGGGCGTGGCGCCGGAGAAGGTGGTGCTGGCGTACGCGTGGGGCGACATGGCCACCGACCTCATCCAGCCCTTCTGGGCGCTGCCGCTGCTGGCGGTGGCCCGCTTGGAGTTCAAGGACATCCTCGGCTTCCTCCTGGTGGCCTTCCTCGCGTACCTGCCGCTGGTGACGCTCGGCTTCTTCCTGTTCGGCTAGCGCGGCGCGGCGTCCCCGGTGCGAAACCCTGGAATCCGGGACTCGGGGAATGACGCGGGATGTTTCATGCTAGACAGGCACACCCAGGGGCCGGACGTGGGCCGGCCGCCTCCAACATCAACGAGGGGACCCCAAGACATGAAGAGCCTGATCAACGGAAGCGTGCTGTGCGCGGTGCTGGGTGTGGCGACGGTGGCCGGAGCGCAGGAGGCGGCGGCACCGGCGGCGGCACCGGCGGCGGAGTCCGTGAAGGCCCCCAGCGCGGACGCGATTCGCGACACCTGGAACTACTTCTACAAGGGCCAGGGCCAGGGTCCCGTGCTGGTGGAGGCCAAGCTCTGCACGGACGTGGCCAAGGACGGCCCCAACAAGTACGAGTGCACCGCCGAGGTGGGCCCCGAGGGCGTCAAGGCGAACACCAACGTGATGCTGTGGCAGAGCTACCTGGTGCCCCAGGGCGACTCCATTGACGACATCACGGTGCAGGTGAAGCAGGGCACCACCGTGCGCGAGACGAAGGACGTGAAGGTGAAGGGCGAGGGCTGGCGCGCGCGGCAGTGGACCGGCGTGCGGCTGCCCAAGGCCGGCAACTGGACCGTGGCGGTCATGCGCGGCGACCAGGTCCTCAAGGAAGTGTCGGTGACGGTGACGGGGAAGTAATCCGCCGTCCCAGCCACACGATGCACCGACGCCCGCCCGGGAGCGCTCCCAGGCGGGCGTTGCTGTCTGCTCAGGGCTGGAAGACGTCCTCGCCGCGAGGCGTGAGCACGCTCCAGGTGTTGGAGCGCAGGTTGAAGGCGCGGAACGTGAGGCCCGCCTCCCAGTCCCCCATCAGCAGGAACAGGTGGGGCCGGGCGAGGGGCAGGCCCTTCACGGACCGGGACTGGGACGCGGCGCCCACGGTGCCCCGGACGGCGTAATAGACATACGAGCCCGTCACGTCGGTGCCCGTAGGCGCGGGGAAGACCGCGCCCTCCGCGGGGCCGCCGGACGCGCCGTACGCCACGTCCGGGATGACGGGCGTGAACGTGTTGCCCCGGCCGATGCCGTCACCCGCCACGTCGAAGTACCCCAGGCTGGCACCCGTCGCGGGCGACGTGGGACAGGCGTTGACGAACCGCACGCGCGCGTCCTGCGCGTCGGCCGGCAGGGAGTCCGGCACCACGAATGCTTTCGGAGCCAGCGCGCCCGTCCCGCCCGCGCGGCCGGACACGACGACGAGGTAGCGGCGGCCCGCCTCCAGCGGCCCCGTCTGGGCGCCCTCCAGCACGGACGTCACGCCATCTGACTGGAGGACGAAGGACAGCGGATGTCCCGCCGCGCTGGCCGGCAGGTCGCCCGGCTTCGGATCCGCGCCGAACTGGAAGTCCGCCGCCACGGGCACGCCCTGGCTGAGGGCCTTCAGCGGAGCGCCCGAATCCAGCGCGTGGAAGAAGTACAGCAGCGGGTCGCGCTTCAGGCGCACGGCGCCGTCCTTCCCACCGGGGATGAGCAGCAGCGACGGGGCAGCCGGATCGTTCATGGCGCGCCGGTCATCACCGAAGGACACGGCGTAGTACGCGGTGCCCGACGTCAGTCCGCCCGAGGGCAGCGTGTAGGCCAGTTCGCCGCTCTGGGAGGGCGCCGGGTTGTCATTGCTGCCCCGGACGAGCAACCGCGTCGTGGACGCCACCGGGATGACGTGCCCCAGGGCTTCCGTGTCCGCGGTGAAGGGCGCCACGTTGGGCAGGTCCAGACCGGAGTCGGTCCGGATGAAGCGCGGCCTGCTGGCGGCGACCACGCGGTCCGCCGTCACGTGGCGCAACCGGGCCTCGCCCGCGCCCGGAGTTCCCAGCGTTTCATCTCGCAGCGCCACCAGCTTCGGCGTGTCGAACCGCACCGTGCCCACGCGCGACATGAGGCCCAGCGCCAGGACCGTGACATGTTCGCCCTCCGCCAGCGACACGCCCTGCAGCGTGGCCAGGGCCGCCTCCGTGGCGGGCCTACCCGTGTTGCGCACGCGGAAGGTCAGGTCCGTTCCGGGAGCCACCGGGATGAAGTCCGTGACCGCCGAGTCACCCGGCTCCACGCCGGAGAACAGCGGCGCGGCGTCCCCGAGCGAGAGGTCCATGCGATACGTCGCGGCTACCCACGGGGTGTTCGGCTCCGAGGAGTTGCCTTCGAAGAGCACGTTGACGAAGCGCACGTAGGCCGTGCCCGCGTCCACACCGGCATCCGGCTGCGTGCCCGCGTCCACGCCGGCATCCGTGCCCGCGTCCACGCCAGCATCCGTCTGGGTTCCCGCGTCCACGCCGGCATCCGTGCCCGCGTCCGGCGGCGTGCCTGCATCCGTCTCCGTGCCCGCGTCCGGCTGCGGTGCGGACGTGACGGCCACGCACTTCTCCTCCTGGCACGTCCAGACCTGGCCCGAGGGCGCAGCGCCCTTGTCGCGGCAGTCAAACGCGTCCACACACTCGGCGGAATCACATCCGGCCAGCGCCGAGGCCAGGCCCACCATCAACATCCACTGTCTCCAGCTGTTTCTCATCGCGAGGCTCCCCTTCCGGGACCAGGTGTTTGGGATTGCTTGGGCTTCAGGGCGAGGCGCGCTTCTCGCACTCACCGCGCAGCGGGTAGATCCACCCCGCCGGGTGCTGCGTGAGCTGGTCCTTGAGGAAGAAGTAGGCCATCACGCCGACGTTGAACTCCGCGTGCTGGAGCCACTCCCCGAGCGCCTCCGGATCCGACCCGTCACGAATCCCCTGCGTCAGCGGGTTGTCCAGGGTGCAGACCTCCGTCCACATCCGCGTGCCGCCAAACGAGGTGACATTCGCGCTCGGAGGCGTGGCTGTGCCGAAGCGGCCCAGCCGGATGAGATCGCACGCGCCGCGCGCCGCGCCGAGCATGTTCGCGCCCCACGCCGCCCAGTCCCGGGCGTCGCCGGAGAAGTCGATGTCCACCTCGCCGTATTTCACCCACGCCTGCATGAAGTCCTCGGAGAACTTCACCGTCGTGCCGCCGGAGGCCATCCACAGCAGGTAGCGGGCGCCACCGTGCGCGCCGTACTCGGCCTCGAACGGTGCCAGGTTGGACGTCGCGCCTGTCGTTCCAAAGAGGCCCGCCGCCAGGTTGGCCACGCGAGCGCCGTTGAGCGCCACCAGCGTCTTGGCCGCGCCGCTCTGCCCATCGCCCGAGCGACCATGGCAGTTGGCGCAGATGCCCTGGAAGGCCGTGGCACCGGGCGTGGAGTAGTAGAGCTGGCCGTAGGGACGGCGGGGGCGGCCCAGCTCATCCAGCATCCACGGCTCCACCGGATCCGGCGCCGGCTTCGTGGGGAACGCGCAGCCCGCCTTGGCCACCCACCAGTTGGTGGCGAAGGGCTGCTTCGCCAGCTGCTCATGCGCGGAAGTGATGGGGTAGCGCGTCAGCCTTTCGAAGGGAGGCTTGCCAATGAAGTCCTTCCAGGCCGGGTTGCGAGGCTCATAGGGGACCTTGTCGGAGAAGTCCTCGGTGATCCACCGCACGTCACTGGGCGGAGTGCACGAGACGCCCACCGCGAGGTCCGCCTGCCGGATGCGCTCGGCCGCCCTCGCATCCTGCTCCGCGGGCGACAGCGTTTCCTCGCCCTTCCAGCGCAGAGACCCGATGTAGCGCGCCATCAGCAGCGCGGCACGGCAGTCCTGCCCGGGCACGTTCGCGGGCATGTGGATGAGGCGCGCGTCCGTATCGCGAGCCACGCGCTGGTAGAGCGTGCTGCTGGGCGTGCGCAGCAACAGGTCCTTCGTGTAGTCGGGGACGGTGACGGGGTCGCACACGGCATAGGTGCGCTGGCCGTTGCTCTCCTTCACACCACAGGGGTTCCAGCCCGGCAGGATGCCGTTCGAGGAGAAGTCCAGCGAGGCGATGGCGGGATTGCTCTGCGTGGCGAACCCGTTGGGGTTGTGGCACTGCCCGCAGTTGGCGACGAAGTACCCCTGGAGCTCCAGCGTCTGCCGGTTGGGCGCCGGCTGCCCCTGCGGCACGGCCTGCCGGGCCTGGACCTCCAGCCGGGGCAGCAGCGTCTCCAACTCCTGACGCGAGCCGGACACCGGCAGTCCGGTGATGACGCCCGCGCGCACCAGCCGCTCCACCTGGCTCCGCTCGTCGTCCAGGACCTGCGTGTTCACATCCACGCCCGCTTCACCCGGGGCGCGGCGGTTGAGCTGCAACGGCGTGAAGCCGAGCACGAAGTCCTGGGCCTCCGCGCCGGAATGACAGTTGATGCACCGGTGCGCGCCGGGGATGGCGTAGTTGCGCGTCTTCCCCGTGGCCTCGTTCTCCGTATAGACGAGGACCCGGTCGGAGAAGGGCTCTCCGTTGCGGTAGCGCAGGTCATGCAGCTGCGCGACGGTTCCTTCCGTGTTCCAGAGGTACGTGCCGAAGAGCGACTGGTTCCACGGCGTGCGCACGACGATGAGCCGCGTTTCGATCTTCTGGTAGCGCACGTAGCCGTCCTTGCCCGCGACGGACTTGAAGAACGTCTTGTAGAAGCGCGTGTTGGGAGGGACCTGGAACTTCCCCGTGTCGGCGTCGTACCGGATGGACTGGCCCGCCGGCACGTGCACCTGACGCAGCTTCTTCGCGTGGTCGGAGAAGAGCGGATACGTGGGCGCGAAGGCGAACGTGCCATGCGTGGCCAGCTTCTCCGCGTCGAACGTCAGGATGTCCGTGTCCGTGTCGGACAGCAGGGGCGGCAGCTTCGCCATCGCCGCGAAGGCCGCGTCCTTGTCCGGGTCGCTCCCGAGCGCCTCCGGCTTGGTGACGTCCGGGATGCAGTTGCCCAGGTCCGTCATCGCGTCCGCCACCGCGGGCGCCACGGTGACTCCGCCCACGGCCTTGTCCTCGCAGCTCACCGGGAACGCGCCCGTGGGCGAGCCCTGCGCGAGCCAGGAGTTGAGGACGCACGCCAGCTCCACCGCCTTCTTCGTCTGCTCGGGCGAGGCCAGCGGGGGCATCTCCCCCTGGGACGACTTCAACGCCATCCGCGCGCCGTCCTTCTTCAATCCCTCCACGTCCGCGCCGTACTGGAAGCCCCCGACGATGTTGGGCGCCGCATGGCACTGCGCGCACTGCGCATCCACCCGGGCCTTCATCCCGTCGAAGGTCTCCGTGAACGTCGCCACGGGAGCGCCCGCGCGCATCGGGATGCGCTCCGCCGAACGCGCGGGCTTGCAGCTCGAGGGCGTCACGACGACGACCCCGCTGTCGGAAGGTCCCGCGTCGGGTGGCTGCTCCTCCGGACTGGAGGAACAGCCAGACACGATGACAGCGGCCAGCAGCAAGACCCCCCGGGTCAGGCCTGGGACAAACCCCTTGCGCTTCATTCCCATGTGGACGGGACCTCTCTCGGTGACTGAGAGGCACCCTACCGCGCAAGTTTCGTCTGCCTTTGACAAGTCCTTGCAACAAACCCTGTCAGTTGGTCACGGCGTCGTGACCAGGCGGAGCTTGCCCAGCTTGTTGCCGGTGCGCTCCGTGAACCAGACATTGCCGTCCAGGCAGAAGAAACCCGCCGGGCCGAAAGTGATGCCCGCGGGGCGGCTGCGCACGGTGGGCACGTCGAACTCGGTGATGACGCCCGACGCGGTGATGCGGCCCACGCGGTTGCCGCCCTGCTCCACGAACCAGATGTGGCCGTCCGCGCCGGGCGACACGGCGACCGGGGCGCTGGAGGGGTTGGGCAGCGCGTACTCCGTCACCACGCCGTCCACGGTGATGCGGCCCACCTTGTTGCCCAGCTGCTCGGTGAACCACATGGCGCCGTCCACGCCCGGCGCGATGGCGCTGGGGAAGCTGGAGGGCGTGGGGAGCGGGAACTCGGTGATGACGCCCGTGGCGGTGATGCGGCCCACCTTGTTGCCCGCCTGTTCGGTGAACCAGACGTTGCCGTCCACGCCCAGGGAGATGGCGCGCGGCTGGGATTCAGGGGTGGGAACCTCGAACTCCGTGATGACGCCGGCCGGGGTGATGCGGCCAATCCGGTTGCCCACCTGCTCGGTGAACCAGACGTTGCCGTCCAGGCCCGCGGTGATGCCGGAAGGCGCGGAGCCCGCCTGGGGCAGCGGGAACTCCGTCACCACGCCGGCCGGGGTGGCGCGGCCAATGCGGCCCGCGCCCAGCTCCGTGAACCAGACGTTGCCATCCAGGCCCGCGGTGATGCCCTGGGGCGAGGCGAAGGGCGTGGGCAGGTCGAAGCTGTTCACCACGCCCTGCCGCGTGGCGCGGCCGATGCGGTTGGTGCCCGGCTGCGTGAACCAGACGTGGCCATCCGGGCCCACGGTGATGCCCACGGGGGACGCGCCCGGCTCCAGGGCAATCTCCTCCACCGTGCCAGCGGCGCCGGCAGGCTGACGGCAGAGCCAGGGCAGCGGCCGGGAGGAGGACGTGAGCGCCAGGCCCGTGTCCTGGGCGAGGGCGGGAACGGCGAAGAGGAACGCGGAGGCGAGCGACAGCTTCACGGCGGAACGCATGGGGAGGGCTCCAGGAGGAAGGACTGCGGGAAGGGACGCGCCGGAAGGCGGCCGCGGCGCGCAAGACGGCCAGGCCGGGAGGGACGCACCCTCCCGACCCGGCCGGTGCCTGGACTTCAGGCGGAGGGAATCAGTTGCAGACGCCGGCGCCGCGGCCGTCGTTGTTCACGCCGCCGCACTTCAGCGCGCCGGACGTGTTGCAGGAGATGAAGCCCTGGGTCACCAGGATGTTCTCGAACTGGGCCTTGCCGGAGCCGTAGACCCAGTCATAGATGATGGCCTCTTCGTCCGAGCGCATGTTGGTGGTGCTCTCGTTGAGGAACAGCGCGCGGGCCAGCGGGTAGGCATTGGCCTTGTCCGTGAGGAACTTGCGGACGTTGTCCACCGACGGGGCGATGCTGTTGACGCTCAGCGCCTTGTTGCCCGTGCGCTTCGCGGAGTCACCCGAGTAGCCGATGGCGTTGGAGTCGGTCGCGGTCAGGTAGCCGATGCACGCCGTGGCGCTCGCGTTGGCGCCGGCGCTGACGCCCGCGGTGCTGGTGCAGGCCGCCGGCAGGGAGCCGTCGGCGACGACGATGACGCCCGGGCAGAAGGAGCCGCCGCCCACCAGCGACTTGAAGGTGTCCGTGGTGCCGGACAGGTCGTCACGGCGGTACTTCGTGAGGGTGCTGGTGCAGGAGCCCGGGATGGCCACGTTCGAGGCGTTCGTGGCGAAGAACGTCTTCTGCAGGTCCGCCATGGTGATGTTGGTCAGCGTGTTGGCGCTGTTCACGAACGCGTTCACCGCGTCCAGGGCGATGATGTTGCTCTTCTCACCCGTGAGGCACGGGGTCTTCATGTCGCGCGACATGGGCGCGAGCGCCTGCTGGCCGGCGCCGCAGAAGCCGGCCGAGCCGCCGCGCAGACAGCCCTCGCCGACGCCAGAGCCCTTGCCCTGGACGTTCAGGCCCGCCCCCGCCGCGCCGTCCGCGGCGATCAGCGCCGCCTTCAGCGTGTCCGAACCGTAGAACTCCAGGTTGGGGCCCAGCCCCTGCGCCACCGACTTCGTGCCCCCCATGGTGGCGCCGGACTCGCCACCGCAACCCACTGCCGACATCGCGATCACCGCGGCGGACATCACCCACGTCATCGTCTTCATGGACAGCTCCTGGTGGTGCTGGAAACAGGTTGAACAGCAAGTCCGGGCTCCCCCCGGACACACCCCGGCCCTGCCGCGTCACGCGGTCACGAAGACGTGGCAATGGCAGGCAAGCCGCCGAACCCGGCGCATCCCGGATTCGACGGGACGCAAGATGCAGCAATGGCAGACAGCGAGGTGACTCAAACGCGTCAAGATTCCGCGTTGGTCAGGTCACACCGCGCGAATGGATTCTTCCACGGAAGGACCGTGACGCGTCCGTCAGCGATGTGATGACTTTCATGCAGTCCATTGTCCCCCCGGACGTCTGGGTGCTTTTTTCATCCCGGCCCTGGCCTGGAGCAGGAGTTTTTTCAGACAGGAGGACAGCGCCCTCCTCCATCCGGCAGGGGTCCGTCTGGATTTCAGAGGGGACACCCTGGCCAGGACACGTTGGCCGCGCCCTTGCAGTAGGGCTTGAGCGCGGTTGAAGGGCGGGGGAGTCGGGGTTGGGTGGGGCGGGTCCGGGACGGGGGGCGGCGGTGGCGTGGATACGGATGGCGGTGTTCATGGGGGGGATGTTCCTCGTGGGGTGCGAGGAAGCCCGAGCCACGGCACCGCGCATCCCGGTACTCGGTGAGGTGGGTGGACAGGTAGCGCCAGAGGGCGTGGAGGCACACGTGTGGTCGCGGACCCTGATGGTTGGGGACCCACAGGCTCCGCACGCGGTGGTGACCTCCAACGGGGACGTCCTGGTGGCGGCGACCTATCAAGAACCCATCGACCTGGGGGCGGGTCCCCTGCCCTTCAATCGCAACGTCGTGGCGCCACACCTGCTGGTGGCGCGGTATTCGCCGGACGGGACGCTGAAGTGGGCGCGGGGCTGGACGCCCGAGCACGAGGCGAAGGCCCGCGTGGGCGGCCTGGCGGTGGACGCCGCCGACAACATCTTCATGACAGGCATGTCCGCGGGCTTCACCCGCGACGGAGCCACGCTGCCGGAGGGGCCGTTCCTGGCCCGGCTGGACGGCGGGGGCGCGCTGGACTGGGTGCGCTCGTTGCCGGGTGAAGGCCCGGTGGCGGTGAACGGCGTCACGTCCGACCACCACGGGGGCGCGGTGCTGGTGGGGGACTTCGCCGGAGCGCGCGACCTGGGAGAGGGATTGAAGCGCACGCCCCATGGCAAGCACGCGGGCTTCGCGTTGAGCGTGGGCGCCAGGGGTGAGCAGCGCTGGAGCCGCGTGTGGATGCCTTCAGGCGAAGGCGAGGTCTCCGCGCGAGCAGTGGCGGTGGATGTCTTTGGCGACGTGCACGTGGTGGGCGGCTACGCGGGGGCGGTGTCGTTGGGGGACGCCACGTTCGTCACCGTGCGCCAGCACACGCCCTTCGTGGTGAAGCTCACCCGGGACGGCGACCACGTCTGGAGCCACGACGTGCGCGGCACGGATGGCACGGCGGTGTCCGTGGCGGTGGGGGCGGACCGCGTCTTCGTGGGCGGAGGCTTCAGCGGCCGGCTGTACTTCCAGAAGACCTTCCACCGCGCGGACTCCCGCGACGGCTTCCTGCTGGCCTACGACGCGAACGGCGGCCAGCAGTGGGCGCGAACCTTCCCCACCGGCGCGCCGATGGTGGCCACCGACGACGCGGGCCAGCTAACGGTGGCGGGCGGCCATGACGGCGGTCTCGCGCTAGGCGGAGGCAGCCTGCCTCCGGGCCTGTATGTCGCGAAGCTGTTGCCCGAAGAGGGCGCGTCGCTCTGGGTGCGCGGCTTCGCGAGCCCCGGCACCGTGGCCCAGGCCCGGGCCGTGAGCGTGGACGCGTCCGGGGGCGTGCTGCTCGCCGGAGGCTTCAACCGGTCCATGCCGGAGGACGGACCGTCACGGCCGCTGCAGGATGGCTTCCTGCTCAAGCTCCATCCGTGACTTCACGCCCCGATGCCCTCGGGGTCCGTGGCCAGCTCTCCGCCCAGGTGCATGCCCGTCTGGCAGCGGTAGTCCGTGATGAGCGACGCGGCCAGCACCTTCACGCCCAGCAGCACGTGCAGCGCCGCCGCCACCGGCGAGCGCTTCGCGTACCCCAATACGAAGGGCGCCAGCACCGCGCCCAGTCCATAGGCGTAGTCCGCCAGCTCGTGCGCCTCGATGGGGATGAGCTTCGTGAGGCTCAGCCGGTAGTCCGTGAACAGCGACACGCCCACCGCGGCCCCGCCCAGCGCCCAGCCGGCCGCCTTCGCCTTGCTGTCACCGGACGCGCTCCCCACCGCCACCAGCGCCGCCCCGCCCACGTAGTCCAACACCGAGTGCAGGTCCTGCGACACCCAACGGCGCAGCGGCAGCCGGCCGAACAGCGGACGCGACAGGATGCCCGCCGCCGCGCTGTGGTCCCTCATCCGGCGCCACTCGCGCCGCACGGCACCCTCCGCGCGCGGAGGAACTGGGGGCAGCAGGGGCTCGGGGCCTCGGACCTCGTACATGACGTGACTCCTCTCCCGGCCTTCGTGGCCTTGCCCGGAACGGTAGCCATGCCTCCAAACCCAGGCGCCGGAGCCGCCCCGGTCCCACGCCCGCCTGCCTGTGCCAACAATGGTGGGGAGGCTGACTACCCCACGAACTGTTGACTGCTCAGCAAGGGGGCTTCCACCCACCCCTCCCCGACGGGCAGACTGTTGTGCGCACTCAGGCCCTCACATTTCGAGAGGACCGACCGCTCCCGAGCGGTGGGTGCCGCGCCCCACCAACAAAGAGAAGACGATTCATGGCTACTGGTACGGTGAAGTGGTTCAACGATGCGAAGGGCTTTGGCTTCCTCACTCAGGACGGCGGTGGTGAGGACGTGTTCTGCCACCACAGCGCCATCAACATGGACGGCTTCCGCACTCTCCAGGAAGGTCAGAAGGTGGAGTTCGAGGTGACGCGCGGCCCCAAGGGCCTGCAGGCGCAGAACGTCCGCTCAGTGGGTTGATCTCCACCCGCTCCGGGTCAACCCCAGAGCACGGAAGCCCGGTCCCGCTCAGGCGGGCCGGGCTTCTTCATTTTTACAACCCACCCAGAAGGAATAACACGCAATTCCTTTCAAACCTTCCACCCCCCAAGGAATCAAGGGGGGGCTGGTGAAAGTCCGAAAGACGTCTGTTAGGCTTTGATCCTGCGAGGGAGGGCGCACCTATGTTCGAAGTCACCAACGATGTCAGCCGTCGGACCATCACTGCCCGCATGAGCGGTTTCATGCGGCCGAACGAGATGAAGGAGTACGTGGCCGTCTACAAGAAGGCCACGGACAGCTACGGCGGAGGGCGGCACCTGGTTCTGGCCGACATGCGGGGCCTGCGCCCGCTGGAGCCGGAATCCGCGAACCTGTTCTCCGAGGTCATCAACCACGGGCGCAAGAATGGCTGTGCGATGTGCGCGCACGTGTCGGACTCCACCATCGCGCGCCTGCAGACGGCCCGCGTGGCGTCGGAAGCATCCCCCAACGACGACATCACCGTGGATTGTGTGTCGCTGGAGGAAGCGCAGAACCAGCTCGCCAAGGCGCGTGTGCGCCTGCTCAACGGCGAAGGCATGTCGGCTTCGCGCTAGAGCCGTTCCTTCCGGGCAGGACGCCCGCGAACGCCCCGTCTCCGGCAAGGCCCGGAGCCGGTAGCCTCCCGCGGAAGACGCCCACCCGGAACTTGTTTCATCCCCTTTGTTTCAAATGAAAGGCGCGGGTGACGGAGCCGTCACCCGCGCCTTTTGTTTCATGCCGTGAAGCCTCAGGCCGCGCGGTCGTGCGCCGCGGCCGCGTCCACGGGGTGCGCGGAGTGCGGTCCCTGCGCGCGGGGCTGCTTCTTGCGGAAGGACAGCTTCTCCATCGCCGCGAACACCACCGGCACCACCAGCAACGTGAGGAAGGTGGAGGTGATGACGCCGCCGATGACGGAGATGGCCATGGGGGCGCGGAACTCGGAGCCGATGCCGGTGCCCACGGCGGTGGGCACCATGCCAATGGCCATGGCCGCGCTCGTCATGAGGATGGGGCGCAGGCGGCGGGGGCCGGCCTTGAGCAGGGCCTCGTCCACGGAGTCGCCCTCGCGCAGGTGATGGAGCGCGCCGTCGATGAGGAGGATGGCGTTCTTCGTCACCAGGCCCATCAGCAGGATGACGCCAATCATCGCGCCCATGCTGACGTGGTAGTTCGTGACGACGAGTCCCAGGAGCGCGCCCACGAGCGCCAGCGGCAGCGACACCATGATGGTGAAGGGGTGCTTGAAGGACTCGAACTGGCTGGCGAGCACCATGTAGATGAAGACGAAGGCCAGACCGAACGCGATGCCGAACGCGTCGTTCTGCTCATCCAGGCTCTTCATCTGGCCGTCGTAGACGATGGCGTAGCCGGGCGGCAGCGGCTTCTCCGCGATGGCGGCCTTGAGCTTCGTGGCCACGTCACCCAGCGCGGCGCCCTTGGCCAGCTGGGACACGACGGCCACCTGGCGCTCGCGGTTCTCGTGCTCGATGACGCTGGGGCCGTCCTTGAGCGACACCTCCGCCACGTCCGTCACCTGGTGCAGGCCCTTGGGCGTGGCGATCATCAGCTGGCGCACGCGCTCCGGCGTGGCGCGGTCCTGCTCGCGCAGGCGCACGCGGATGTCCGTCTCATCCGTGCCCTCGCGCAGCTTGGCCGTCACGTCACCGTCGATGGCGAGCCGCAGCTGCGCGGCGAGTGACCCGGCGGACAGGTCCATGTCCGCGGCGCGCGCGCGGTCGATTTGAATCTGGAGCTCCGGCTTGGCCGGGTTGGAGTCCACGCGCACGTCGGAGGTGCCCAGGGTGCGCAGGATGCTGGCGACGCGCTCGGCCTCCTCGTTGACGCGCTTCAGGTCCGGGCCCACCACGCGCACCATGATGGGGAACCAGTCACCCAGGCCTTCGATGGACGGCGGGTCCGACAGGGTGATGGCGGTGGAGACCAGGTTGGGGACCAGCAGCGCGCGGGCCTCCTCCTTGAGGGTGCCGATGCTCTTGGTGCGCTTATCCTTGCCCACCGTGAGCACGCGCATGCGCGCCTTGTAGACGTCTCCGTTGGGACCGACCGTCGTGTAGATGTCCGTGACCTCGGGGATCTTCTTGAGGAGGACCTCCGCTTCCGCGGCGCGCTCCGTCGTCTGCGCCAGGTTGGCGGAGTCCGGCAGCTGCAATTCGACGATGAGCTGCGAGCGGTCCTCCGCGCTCATGAACTCCACGCCCAGGCGGCTGGCGGCGCCGAAGGACAGGACCAGCGCCAGCACGGTGAGGCCGGCGGTGGTCCACTTGTGGCGCAGCACCCAGCCCAGGATGCGGGCGTAGGTGGACTCCGTGGCCTCCAGGAAGCGGCGCAGCGCGCGGAAGACGGCGGGCTCGTGCCGCTGCTCCCCCGGCTTGTGCGCCTTGGCGAAGCGCGCGGACAGCATGGGGTCCAGCGTGAAGGAGATGAACAGCGAGATGAGCACCGCCACGGAGATGGTGATGCCGAACTGCTTGAAGAACTGACCCACGATGCCGGGCATGAAGGCCACGGGGATGAACACCGCCACCAGGGCCAGCGTCGTGGCGAGCACCGCCAGACCCACGTCCTTGGTGCCGTTGGACGCGGCGCTCATCGGGTCCTCGCCCTGCTCCAGGCGGTGGGTGATGGCCTCACGGACCACCACCGCGTCGTCGATGAGCAGACCGATGGCCAGCGACAGCGACAGCAGCGTCATCTGGTTGAGCGAGTAGCCCAGCACGTACATCACGAAGAACGTGCCGATGACGGACGTGGGAAGCGCGAGCGCGGAGATGAACGTGCCGCGCGGGTCCAACAGGAACATCAGGATGATGAGGACCGCCATCAGTCCGCCGAAGATGAGGGCGATCCACACCTCGTGGGTGTTGGCGCGGATGAGGTCCGACTGGTCGATGAGGAGCGTGGCCTGGAAGCCCTGCCCCACCACCGGCCCCATCTCCGCGAGCGTCTTCTTCACCGCGTCGCTGACGCTCACGGTGTTGGAGCCCGGCTGCTTCACGAGCTCGAGCACCACGGCGTCGCGGGCGTTGAGGCGCGCGGTGGTGCGGCGCTCGGCGACGCCGTCCGTGACGGTGGCGACTTCCTCCAGGCGCACCTGCGCGCCGGTACTGCTGCGGGCGATGGGCAGCTTGCGCAGGTCCTCCACGCTGATGAACTCGCCCATGGCGCGCACGGTCAGCTCGTTGGGCCCCAATTGCAGACGGCCCGCGGGCAGGTTGAGGTTCTCCATGGCGATGCGCTGGGACACCTGCGACGGCGCGATACCCACCGCGCGGGCCTTGTCCAGGTCGATGTCGACCTGGATTTCACGCGTGTCACCGCCGGTGATGCGCACCTCCGCCACGCCGGCCAGCTGCGCGAGCGCGGGCTTGATGCGGTCATCCAGCAGCTTGCGCAGCGCCTGGGACCGCATGTCCGCGGAGATGGCGTAGGTGAGGATGGGCGCGGCGGACAGGTCCACGCGGCTGACGATGGGCGCGTCCGCGTCCGTGGGCAGCTTGTTGACGGCCTGGCCCACCTTGTCGCGCACGTCCTGGACGGCGGTGTCCAGGGCGGTGCCCAGCGTGAAGGACACCACCACGGTGCCCACGTTCTCACGGCTGAAGGAGTGGATTTTATCCACGCCGCTGATGCCGGCGACCGCGTCCTCCAGGGGCTTGATGACCTGGGTCTCGATTTCGCCCGGGCCCGCGCCTTTGTAGAGGGTGTTGACCACCACCACGGGGAAGCTGACGTCCGGGTAGAGGTCGGTGCCCAGGCGCTTGAGGCCCATCACGCCCAGCACGATGAGCAGCAGGGACACCATGGCCGTGAACACCGGCCGTCGAATGGAAACGTCACTGAGAATCATGGAAGAGCTCACGCACGCCGCGCGCGAAGGACGGCCGCGGCGAAAAGGGGCGGCTTGCGGCTACTTCACGGAGACGCGGGTGCCGGGGGTCAGGGAGGGCGTGGGGAAGTCCACCACCTGCTGGAGGACGGTCGCGGCGCGCACCACCACCTCGCGGTCGCGGCGCTCCAGCACCTGCACGTCCACGCGCTGGAGCGAGCCGTCGCTGACGACCATGACGTGGTCCCCGTTGGAGGAGGACAGCGCCGTGGTGGGCAGGGCCTGCGCGTCCTGCGTCTCCCCCAGCTTCAGCATGGCGCGCGCCAGGGTGTGGGCCACGAAGCGGCCGTCCGCGTTGGGCACGGCGATCTCCACCGGGATGCGGCGGGTGGTGGGGTCCGCGGAGGGCAGGATGGTGCGCACCACGGCCTCGTCGGTGGACGCGCCGTTGCCCAGCGCCGCCACGCGCACCTTCGTGCCGGGCTTGAGCAGCGCGCGCGCCCCTTCCGCCACGGTGGTGCGGAAGATGAGCGTGTCCAGCTGCTCCAGCGTGAAGAGGGCCGAGCCCGGCCCCACCGTGGCGCCCGTCTGGTCCGGGGATTCAATCAGCGTGCCCGCGAAGGGCGCCTTCAGGTCATGCCGGCGGCGCGCCGCGCGGGCCTGCGCGAGCTGCGCCTTCGCGGCCATCACCTGCGCCTGGGCCTGCGCGGCGGCGGCCACGGCGTTCTTGTGCTGCTGGTCGCTGACGCCACCGCCGGTGCTGAGCTTCTCCGTGCGCTCGGCGGCGTCCTTCGCGATGGAGGCGCCGGCCTCCGCGGCGGCGACGGCGGCCTCCGCGCCAGCCACCTGCGCGTCCACGATTTCGGAGTTGAGCTGGGCGAGCGTGTCGCCCTTCTTCACGGCCTGGCCCTTCTGGGCGCGCACCGACTCCAGGCGGCCGCCCACCTCGAAGCCGACCTGGAGGCCCTGGGCGGGGTACAGCGTGCCCGTCACCTCCTCCGACTGCGAGGCCTGCACGCCGCGCGCGGAGACGACCTTCACGGCCGGCGCCGGCTTGTCCTGGCCGGGGGCCGCGGTGGCGGGCGGCGCGGACGCGGCATCCGCCTTGTCACAACCGGAGAGCGCGAGCGCGGCGGCCATCCCCAGGGCGGTGAAGGCGCGGGAGGCGGAGGGCTTCGTGGATGGTTTCACGGGCGTTTCCTTGGCGGGCGGTGCGGGTGGTCCGCGCGGGCTTGGCGCCGGCGCGTGGAAGGCGGTGAAGAAGGACGGGCGACGGCGGCGGGCGTCGCGGGCACGGCCTCGCGGGGCAGCGAGCCTTCGTGCATGAGACGTTGGAGGCCCACGGCCCAGGTGGCCAGGTCCGGCTTCTGCGTCAGCCGCCCCATGCGCCGGGCCAGCAGCAGATAGGTGCCCACGATGAAGGAGCCGAAGAGGCTGGGGTCCACGTCCGGGGTGTCCGGATGCTGGCCGCGCAGGTGGTGGAACTCCCCGGCGATGCGCTCCACCTCGCGGTCCACCACGTCCCACATGACGGACTCGAAGGCGGTGCCCTGGCTGCCCACGATGAGCGCCGTGACGAGCTCACGCTGCTCCCACATGAGCTCCAGCATCTCCACGTCGAGCTCGGCCTCCATCCGCAGGAAGTCGCGGTAGCGCTCCGAGCGCGTGGCGACGTCCCCGGGGCCCGGCAGGCCGCTGTGGTCGGCGCGGAAGCGGTCCATGCAGGACATGCGCTTCGTGGCCAGGACCTCCAGCGCCTCCAGGAACTCCTGCACCAGCGCCGCGAAGAGGGCCTCCTTCGAGGGGAAGTGCAGGTAGAAGGCGCCCTTGGACAGGCCGCTGGCGGCGGTGATGTCGCTGATGCGCGCGCCCTTCACGCCCCGCTTCGCGAACTCCGCCCGCGCGGACGCGATGAGCGCGCTGCGGGCTTTGGGGTCGGCGGGGCGGGGCATGGCGGACGCATTCCTAACCCGCCGGTCAGAAATAGAACAGTCGTTGCTGAACGCCGGGTCAGGAATCCGAGGGGCGTGTCGGCGGGGGGCGCAGGAGGGCGGAGCAGAGCGGACACGCGGGCGGGGCGTGGGGGGCGTCCCGGCGGTGCAGGTCCAGGATGGCGCGGGACACCTCCGCCAGTTCGCGGCGCACCTCGCGGCGGGCGCCCTTCACGCGCTGGATGCGCATGTCGTCGTAGCCGGTGGTCTGGTGGCGCATCCAGGCGATGACGGCGGCCTCCGCGCGCCTCTCAATGGGGATGCGCTCCGTGCGGGCGACGGTGCCGCTGCCCACGGGGGTGGCGTGGCCGGCGACCATCACGGCCAGACGCTTGGCGTGGGGGAGCCACGCGGGGCTGAAGGCGAGGAAGCGCAGGACGGCGTTGGCGAAGTCGACCTCGTACTCGGCCTGCTCCTTGGCGCGGCGCTCGCGGCCCTGGGCCAGCTTCTTGGCGTAGGCGGGGGTGGCGCGCTCGTCGTCCAGGGCGGCGCGGGCGTGGACGATGTGGGCCTCCGGCGCCCACACGCCCCGGGAGAAGAGCTTGCGGCCCACCTTCTCCACCACGGTCCAGGAGGGGCCGGCGGCCTTCACGCGGCGGGTGAGGCCGGCATCGCCGGGGGGGAGGAGGGCCCAGCCGTCAGGAACGGTGAGCAGGCGGCCGTCCTGGGCTTTCACTCGGCGGGGGTCGGCCGTGGGGCCGACCGTCAGGGAATCAGGCATGGGGGAGGGTCCGAAAGGGCCGGCTGCATAGCACGCCCCCTCGCACCCTGGTAAATGCCCCCGGGAACGCTCGCGCGCAGGCAGATTCCGCGCGTGCGAGGAGGCCACTCTCGACGTGGGAAGCGCTGGCATGTCCCTACTGAGGCTCACCTTCCTCGGCACCTCCGCCGCACAGCCCACGCTGCATCGCGGCCTCTCCGGTCTGGCGGTGAAGGCGGACGCGGATCTGCTGTTGTTCGACTGCGGCGAGGGCACCCAGCGGCAGATGGTGCGCTTCGGCACGGGCTTCACCGTGGACGCGGCGTTCTTCACGCACTTCCACGCCGACCACTACCTGGGAATCATCGGCTTCCTGCGCACGCTGGGGATGATGGGCCGCACCGAGCCCATGCACCTGTACGGGCCTCCCCCCGCGCGCCGGCTGTTGCATCAGGCCGTGCACCTGGGGCTGGAGTCGCTGGCCTTCCCGGTGGAGATCCACGAACTGAAGGACGGGGACTCGGTGCGCCGCAATGGCTACACCGTGCATGCGGTGGGCGTGGACCACCGCATCCACGCGCTGGGCTACGTGCTGGCGGAGGACGGCCGTCCGGGGCGCTTCCACCTGGAGAAGGCGCGGGAGCTGGGCGTGCCGGAGGGGCCTTCCTTCGGCAAGCTGCAGAAGGGTGAATCCATCACGCTGCCGGACGGGCGCGTGGTGAAGCCGGAGGACGTGCTGGGCGAGTCGCGGTCCGGGCGGCGGCTGGTGATTTCCGGAGACACGCGGCCGTGCCCGTCGCTGGTGCAGGCGGCGAAGGACGCGGACCTGCTGGTGCACGAGTCCACCTTCTCCGACGACGAGCAGGCGCGCGCGCTGGAGACGCGGCACTCCACCGCGCGGGAGGCGGCCCAGGTGGCCAAGGACGCGGGGGCGAGGCGGCTCATCCTCACCCACCTGTCCAGCCGCCATGACACCGACCCCGGACGGCTGCTCACGCAGGCGCGTGAGGCGTTCAAGGGGCCGGTGGAGGTGGCCTTCGACGGCCTCACCGTGGAGCTGCCGCTGCGCGACTGACGTTGGTGTCGCTCGGGCGGCAGCCCCTGCTCGGTGACGGTGGGTGGGGCTACTCGACCTTCTTCGCCTCGGCCTTGAGCGCGGAGGCGGCGTCGGGGTCCACCTTCTGGAGCAGCTCCCACTCCAGCTCGGAGTCGCGCCGCATCTGGGAGGCGCCGGCGCCCACCGAGGACTCACCCGTTTCCTTGGCGCGGCCGTCGGTGCTGTCGGCGGCGCGGGACTCGGAGCGGTCCTGGCGGCGGAACTCCACCGCGGACTGGCCGGGCCCCCGCTCGAAGCCGCGCACCAGGTAGCGCGCGTAGGAGGTGCCCAGCGAGGAGGGAGCGCTGGTCATCAGCCACTCCGTCGTGGTCTCGAAGCCGGTCTGCGTGTTCGTCACGGAGAAGCCCTTCTCCTTGACCAGGGCCAGGGCCGCCGGCCACACCTCCGCGATGGGCTTGCGGTAGACGTGCCCCATGGCCTTGTCCTCCAGGTACGCCTGCTGACGGCGCGCGGCGCAGCCGCTGAAGGCGAGGGCGAGGGCGGACACCACGAGCAGCGCCGAGGCGCGGGACGATTTCGAGGGATTCATTGCTCCGGACTCCATGAAAGAGAAGGCGGTTGCGGAATTTCGCCCGGTGCGGGCCTGGAAGCCAAGTCCAGGCGCGTCCGGAAGAGGGTTACCTCCAGCAGGCAACCTTCATTTGGCTAGAGCCCGGCCGCCTTCTGGTGATGCGTCCGGCGCCGCACATCCGTGCGCACGAAGCCGTCCGGGGGGCTGGTGGCGAGGCCATGCTGGCGGGCGGACATGATTCCCATCAGCGACGACAACCCGACCCTGCGCACCCCGGTGATGACTTACCTGCTGCTCGCGGCCCTGGGGCTCACCTGGGTGTTCTTCCAGGGCGCGGGCTTCAACGTGGTGGCGCTGGCCACCAGCATCTGCGAGCTGGGCATGGTGCCCGGGGAGCTCACCGGCCGCGCGCCGCTGGGGCAGGCGGTGCCGCTGGGGGACGGGCTCGCGTGCGTGGTGGACAACGAGGCCATCAACCGCCTCACGCCGCTCACGTCCATGTTCCTGCACGGCGGCTGGGGGCACCTCTTGGGCAACGTGCTGTTCTTCTGGGTCTTCGGAAACAACATCGAGGACAGCATGGGGCGTTTGCGCTTCCTCGTCTTCTACCTGGTGTGCGGGCTGGTGGCGGCGGCCGCGCACGTGGCGGTGGACCCCACTTCGCCGGTGCCCACGGTGGGAGCGTCTGGCGCCATCGCGGGAGTGCTGGGCGCGTACCTGGTGCTCTACCCGCGCGTGCGCGTGAACATGCTGTTCATCATCTTCATCCTCATCCGCGTCTTCCCCATCCCCGCGTGGGCCGTGCTGGTGTGGTGGTTCGTGCTCCAGGTCATCACCGGCCTGCCGCAGTTGATGACGCTGAGGCCGGAGGTATCCGGTGGCGTCGCCGTCTGGGCGCACATCGGCGGGTTCGTGGCGGGCATGGTGCTGATCAAACTCTTCGAGAACCCCCGCTACACCTCACAGCGCACGACGTGGCGGCACCGGATGCACCCGAACCACCCCTAGGGCAAGCGGACGGACAGGCCTCCGTCGGCCCGGGATGCGGATGCGAACAAGCGCCCCGACATTGGGGGTGGGTGTTCTTCGCGCCGTGAGGAGGCGGGCATGGGGGCGGACGGAAAGAAGGAAGGGCTCTGCGTGGACGCGCCGCCGCGCAAGCGGGTGCTCATCCTGGGGGGCGGCTTCGCGGGGATGTACGCGGCGCTGCACCTGGAGCGGCAGCTGGGGAAGCGGGACGACGTGGAGGTGACGCTCGTCAGCCGCGACAACTTCTTCCTCTTCACGCCCATGCTCCACGAAGTGGCGGCGAGCGACCTGAACGCGACCGCCATCGTCATCTCGCTGCGCAAGCTGCTCCCGCGCATGACGTTCGTGGAGGGCGACGTCAGCGGGCTGGACCTGGAGGCGAAGCGGGTCAGGGTGGCGCACGGCGGGCTGGACGGACACAGCCACACGCTGGAGTACGACTACCTGGTGCTGGCCATGGGCTCGGAGACGAACTTCTTCGGCAAGCCGGGCCCGCGCGACTACACGCTGACCATGAAGACGCTGGGCGACGCGATGCTCCTGCGCAACTGCCTGGTCGACCGGTTGGAGGAAGCGGACGCGGACTGCGTCACCACGGGTGCGCGCAACGCCATTGTCACCTTCGTGGTGGTGGGCGGCGGCTTCGCGGGCGTGGAGACGGCGGGCGCCATCAACGACTTCATCCACGGCGCGCTGCCCTTCTATCCCAACATCCAGCCCGCCAACGTGCGCGTGATGCTGGTGCACGGCGGCAAGGAGGTGCTGCCGGAGCTGGGCGAGGACCTGGGTGCGTACGCGCGCAAGAAGCTCATCGAGCACGGCGTGGAGGTGCGCACCGGCGTCCACGTGAGGGACGTGACGGAGGCGGGCGTGGAGCTGCCGGACGGCACGGTGGTGCCCACCAAGACGGTCGTGTGGACCGCGGGCGTCACGCCGCCGTCCCTGCTGTGCACGCTGCCAGGCGAGAAGGAGCGCGGGCGGCTCAAGGTGAACGAGCGCATGGAGGTGCCCGGCTTCCCAGGCGTGTGGGCGCTGGGCGACTGCGCGTCGGTGCCGGACGTCACCAACGGAGGCAAGCCCTGCCCGCCCACTGCGCAGCACGCGCTCCGCCAGGGCGTGACGGTGGCGCGCAACGTGAGCGCGGCGCTGAAGGGTCAGCCGGGGAAGCCGTTCCGCTACCGGATGCTGGGGCAGCTGGCCACGATTGGCCAGCGCTCGGGCGTGGCGCGCATCCTGGGGCTGAAGTTCTCCGGCACCTTCGCGTGGGTGCTCTGGCGCACCGTCTACCTGTTCAAGCTGCCGAAGCTGGAGACGAAGGTGCGCGTGGCCATGGGCTGGACGCTGGACCTGTTCTTCCGCAAGGACGTGGTGCAGGTCATCGGTCCGCGTGAGTTGGATCAGCTCACGCTGCCGGCCCTGCCGCTCAACAGCCGCCAGCAGGTGCGCCAGGTGCAGGCGCTCCACCCGCGCACGCAGCACTGAGCGCTGTCTGGCTCAAGCTCGACGGCGGGAAAGAAGAGCCCCGCTGCGCGAGCGCCCGCCCGGGCCGCCTTCGTGCTCGTCACCGACCCGGCCGAAGTGGACGCGCGAATCGACGTGCAGCGTCCGGCGCCACCGAACGAGACCTGCCAACCCACCGCTCACGCTCCGGCGCTGAAGCCGGAAGACCCGGTGGCCAGTGCGTTCGGGTCAAGGCGCTGCGCGTCCGCCGATCTCCGGAAAGCGCTCGTAGGTCCGCTTGAGCGTGTCCAGGTGGGCGGGCTTGTCCAGGTCGAGCGGCGCATCGGTGAGCTGCACGACCCAGCCGCCCGATGCCGTGCGCCGAGCCCGTGAAAGCAGCTCGGCGTCACGGGTCGGATCCGGGAACCCGATGGCCCGCGCGGCAGCGGCAGACCAGTAGTTCAGCCACCCGAGGAACCAGGGAATCTCAGGCGCGGGGAGCTTTTCTGGCAGGTTGATCATGGGCAGCCCACGGGGTGAACACTCTGGTCCATCAGACGATCGGCGAAACTGCGGCGCGACTTCCGAACCGTAACCATATGGCGACGCATGTCCCCAGAACGAGCACGCACCCTCAGCCACGCCCTCAAGCAAAGCCGCCGCTGCCGCGAGCACGGGCTCGTCCAGTGGCAGTTCTGCATGCACTTCAGACAGGGACTGACTGCCTGGGCTGAGGAGTCCAGGTCTTCCCCTCCCGTTGACCGTCACGGGGTAACGCTCGTCCCCGTTGCACAGAAGAGGGAATCTCCCGTCCTGCGTCCTTTCCGCGAGCCACGCGTCGCGCTGCGGCAATGCGATGGGACGCACTCCGTTGCCTACTTCCCACTCCAGGCGCAGGCCGGGAAGCGCCTTCTCCATCCCACGGACGATGGCGAGCGTGCGGCCGTCCTGGCCTACAAGCGGAGGCGCATAAACAATGAGGGAGAGGGCTCTACGCCTGGTCATCGTTTGCACCCCGTGACGACTACATCCAGTGAGAAGTCCACTTCGATAAGCGCGTCTTTGTGCTCCTGGGTGCTCACCCCAATGACGAAGTCATATCCACATGCCGCGGCAGCAGTTCGCTCCTTTTGTATTTGCTCCAACTCCCTCTCAATCTCCCGCCGCTGGATGAAGCCAGGGTACGTGTCGAATCGATGGGTCTTGATCTCCCACAGCTTGCGCACGCCCACTTGCAGCGCATCGAAGCGCACTCCGCCAACGAGCACGTCCATCCCGGGGTAACGGTTGGGTGGGAACTTGTCGGCACATTCATTATGTGGGTCGTCCTCGCCCGCGTGGGGCACCGGAACAGGTTCGCAACTGGCGCGTCCCGTCCGGTCCACGGGCACAGGCGGCACTGGGGGCTGCCAGTCCTGCCCCGCTGGCTCGGGCTTCAGCTTGGGCTTGCGTTGCGCTTCGGCTTCCCGGGATGCCACCTTCGTTCCTCGTGAGGTTCCTGCCTCTTCGGGGTAGGCGTGGCGGAGCTCATAGGCATCCATTGCTTCCTTGATGGCGACGCCGACCACCACCACACCCAGCACGATGACGGCGCCCACGGCAATCTCAGGAGCCGCCAGCACGCAGAACCCGATTCCAACGGCAGCGGCGTCAGCGGAGGCGACCGTGCATCTTCCCGTGGTGTCGTGGAACTCGATCCGGTCACGGTCGAGGGTCCGATAGCACTTCTCCACCAACACGGGCCAAGGCTGTGCAGCCTCACGGACGACGCACCGTCCACCGTCAGTCCATGGCAGCTCCGCTGCTCGCTGGAGGTTGGCGAGCCTCGGGTTACGCACCGTCAGCTCATTCCAGCTCGGCGCCGACGTGGCACAGGCCGAGAGAACGAGCAGAAGTGCGGCGCAAGCGCGGAGACGCCTCATGGTCACGACCTTTCAATCAAGCGCGATGCTGGGGTCCTGGGGTCCTGGGGTCGCCTGACTCCAGCCACGCTGTCAGACGAGCGGCGGCAGGTGGTGCAGCAGCCGCTCCAGATCCGGCTGGAGCTCGTCCGGCATGGCGGTGGCCAGCTCCTCGTGGGCGTGCGTGCCCCAGGTGACGGCGTACGTCTTGAGGCCCGCGGCCTGGCCCGCGCGCAGGTCCAGCGTGGTGTCGCCCACCATCCACAGGCCGCCGGTGCCCAGCGCCTTCAGGGCGTGGTGGATGACGTCCGGCGCGGGCTTGTGCGGAAAGCCGTCCGTGCCCTGCACGTGGTGCAGCAGGCCGCCCAGCCCCATCGCGTCCACGAAGCGCCGCGCCATGTCGCCGCGCTTGGTGGTGGCGACGGCGAGCAGGTAGCCCCGTTCGCGCAGCGTGCGCAGGACGCGCTCCACGCCGGGGAAGGGCCGGGAGCGCCGGTGGAAGTTCAGCGGGTAGTGCTCGCGGTAGGCCACGCAGAGCGTGGTGGCGTGCTCGGGCGCGAAGCGCGTGTACATGGCCTCCAGCGGCTGGCCGATGAGCGCGCGCACCTCCGCGACGGAGGGCGCGGGCAGGCCGTGGTGCGTGAAGCCGTGGAGGAAGCTGTCGATGATGTCCGGCAGCGAATCCACCAGCGTGCCGTCCAGGTCGAAACAAATGCCGCGAGGGGTAACGGTGCTCACCCGCCTTTCCATACGCCCTCCGGGGCCGCGTGTCCCGGTTCGTCCGATATGCCTTCACCCGCCGTGCGTTTCCTCCCCAGGAAGGGCGCACGCCAGCGGGGGGAGCCATGCAACGCACGAAGCAGCAGGACGGCTTCTGGGTAGCCCCGGAGGTGCCGGGGCTGGAGCTTCACCGGGCGGCCTACACCCGATGGACCTTTCCCAAGCACTCGCACGATGCCTTCTCGCTGTGCGCCTATGACGCGGGGGCGGAGTCGCTGTACCTGCAGGGGCAGCGGGTGGTGGCCTCGGTGGGCAGCTTCCTGGTTGTGCCGCCTGGAGAGATGCACGAGGGCCGCGAGGCGGACTCGAGCGTCGGGTGGGCGTATCGGATCCTTTACATCCCGCCCTCACTGCTCATCCGCGCGGCGGAGGAGACCGGGGCGCCCCCGGGCACCCTGCCCGGCTTCGTGTCTCCCGTGCTCCAGGACGCGGCCCTGCTGGAGCGCTTCACCGTCACCTTCGACGCGCTGAAGGGCGGCGGCGTCTCCCGGTTGGAGCGCGAGGAGCGGCTCTTGGGGTTGCTGGTGGCGCTGCTGCGGCGGCACGCGGGCCTGCCCCACCGACAGCGGGCGATCCCGTGCGCGCGGGGCGTGAAGCGGGCGCGGGAGCTCTTGGAGGCACACCCCACGCGCAACCTCTCCCTGGAGATGCTCGCGCGCGTCGCGGGGCTCAGCCCGTGGCACCTGGTGCGCGCATTCCACCGTCAGTTCGGACAGACGCCGCAGGTGTTCCAGCGGTCCCTGCGGCTGCGGCTCGCGCAGGAGTTGCTGGCGGGGGCGCTGCCCATGGCGGAGGTCGCGCTCGCGGCCGGGTTCACGGACCAGAGCCACCTCATCAAGCACTTCGGCCGCACCCTCGGCGTCACGCCCGGCGAGTACCGGGCCGCGGCGCACGCGGGGCGTGGACCGCGCAAGCACGTACAATCCCGCGCGCCCGCGCATCCGTAGTTTGGAGCCCTCTTCACAAGGAGGGGTCCACACATGCTGAAACACATCATCGCGGTGTCGATGCTCATGGGTTGCGCTCCGGATGCAATGCCAGATGAAGTGGCGCCGGAGCCCGCCGCCTCTTCCGATGAAGCACTGGAAGCACGGAACTGGGGCGCGGTGGTGCTGCCACCGGGAGCCCGCGTTTACGGCCGGCCCATCACCGCATGGGCGAAGGAGTGGTACCGCTGGCACTTCCGCGTGCCGGCGGACCGCAGCCCCATGCTGCGGCTGGAGCAGGACTGCGACGAGGACCAGGACGGCCCGGTCTACTTCGTCCCCACGTACGACCTGGACACCACGTACCAGCGCACCTGCCGCGTGCCCCGGAACCGGCCGGTGCTGGTGCCGCTGTGGGTCATCATCAATGACTATCCGTGCCCCGACCCGGCCTTCGAACCGGCGCCGGGCCAGACGCTGGAGGACTTCCTCCGCCAGGGCGCCCTCGACTTCAACAACGGCACGCAGGACCTGGTGGTCACCGTGGATGGCCGGCGCGTGGACACCCGCCGCCACCGTCACACCAGCGGCCTGTTCACCTTCGACGCGGACCCCAGCCTCGTGGGGAAGATTCCGGACCCGTGCCTCGTGGGGGGCGAGCAGCGCGGCGTGACGGACGGGTGGTGGCTGATGCTCCAGCTCTCCCCGGGGGAGCACGTGGTGCGCGTGCAGGCGCTGGCGCCCTTCGGCACGCCCATTGATTACACATACACGCTGCGCGTGGGGCGCTAGCCAGCGGTGACTCGCGGAACTGGCCGTCGCGCGGGGCGTGCGTCAGAGTGCCGCGCGCGATGTCCCGGGACTTTCCTGCCCGGGCGAACGAACGGTCATGGCGGGTGCGCGGATGATGCGAGGACGTCTCGGTTGGATGCTGGGGGCGCTGGTCCTGTGTGCGGGCGCGGGTTGCTCGCGGCGCGTGCCGGAGGGAACGCCCGCGGAGCAGGCGGTCGCGGACGCGCCCACGGTGTACGTGGCCAAACGCATCCGCACGCTGGATGCCGCGAAGCCGGAGGCCCAGGCGCTCGCCGTGCGGGACGGCAAGGTGCTGGCCGTGGGCACGCGTGAGGAGGTGCTCGCCGCGGCGGGCGCCACCGCGCGCGTGGTGGAGCTGGGTGACGCGACGGTGGTCCCGGGCCTCACCGATTCGCACGGGCACCTGGCGGGGCTGGGCCAGGCGCTCGCGGGCGTGCGGCTGGAGGGCACCGCGTCGCTGGCGGAGGTGCGCCAGCGGCTGGAGAAGGCCCCGGCCACCGCGTACCAGGGCGACTGGCTGGTGGGGCAGGGCTGGGACCAGAACGACTGGGACACGCCGCGCTTCCCCACCCTCGCGGACATGGGCGAGCACCTGAAGGACACGCCCGTGGTGCTGTGGCGCATCGACGGGCACGCGCTGTGGCTCAACGGCGCGGCGCTCAAGCGCGCGAACATCACCCGTGACACGAAGGACCCCGAGGGCGGCACCATCCAGCGGTTGCCGGGGGGCGACCCCAGCGGCGTGCTCATCGACAACGCCATGGACCTGGCGCTGAAGGCGCTGCCCCCGCCCACGAAGGAGCAGCACGAGGCACGCATGAAGGCCGCGCTGGAGCACTGCGCGCGCGTGGGCCTCACCGGCGTGCACGACGCGGGCATGGACCTGCGCACGTTCCGCCTGTTCCAGGCCTGGGACAAGGCGGGCACCCTGCCCCTGCGCGTCTACGCCATGGCGGATGGCCAGACGGATGACCGCGTGCAGTACCTGAAGGACGGCCCCTTCCAGGGCAGGCTCCTGACGATGCGCGCGGTGAAGCTCACCCTGGACGGCGCGCTGGGCAGCCGGGGCGCGGCGCTGGGCGCGGCCTACAGCGACGAGCCCGGCCACCGCGGACTGCTGCTGCTGTCCCCGGAGGAGTACGCCTTCCGCGTGCACGCCTTCGTGGGCCGGGGCTTCCAGGTGGCGACGCATGCGATTGGCGACCGCGCCAACACGCTGCTCCTGGACACGCTGTCGCGGGAGCTTTCGGCCACGGGGACCAAGGCCGCGCGTCCGCGCGTGGAGCACGCGCAGATCATGACGGCCGAGGACATCACCCGGCTGGGCGCGAACGGCTTCGTGGCGAGCGTGCAGCCCACGCACGCCACCAGCGACATGCCCTGGGCGGAGAAGCGCGTGGGCTTGGAGCGCATCCAGAACGCCTACGCGTGGCAGAAGCTGAAGGCCGCGGGCGCCGTGCTGGCGCTGGGCAGCGACTTCCCGGTGGAGCGGCCGGACGTGCTCGCGGGGCTGTACGCGGCGCGCACGCGGCAGGACGCCAGCGGCCAGCCCCCGGGCGGGTGGCACCCGGACCAGCGCCTGAGCGGTGAAGAGGCGCTGGAGGGCTTCACGGTGGGCGCGGCCTACGCGTCCTTCGCGGAAGCACAGCGTGGCCGGCTGATGCCGGGCATGGACGCGGACTTCGTGGCGCTGTCGGTGGACCCCGTGGACGCGCCCCCGGCGGACCTGCTCACCGGGCAGGTCCGGCTGACGGTGGTCGCGGGCCGCGAGGTGTTCCGCGCGGACGCGAAGTAGCTACAGGTCCGCCTCGTAGGAGAGCGACTCGATGCGCTGGTTCGTCTCCGCCTGCAGGCGGGTGCGCTCCAGCTCGAGTCGCTCCAGCTCCCGGCCGATGCTCTCCAGCCGGTCCTCCTGCGCGTTGAGCTTGGTGACGAAGCGCTCCACCAGCTCGCGCTGGGACGCGCCGCTCTTGAGCGAGTCGATGTTGGAGCGGATCCGCTCCTGGTCCTTGAAGAGCTGGGTGCGCTCCTCGTTGAGGCGCTGGATGTCGCGGGCGACGTTCGACTGCTTCTCGCGCATGGCCACCACGTCGCGCAGGGCCTGGGCGACGCGCGGGTCGATGTAGCGTGAGTCGAGGAAGAACGTCACCTCCTCCAGCCCCAGGTTGCCGAGGTAGTACTGGCGGTGGCCCCGGGTGCGCTCGGTGATGACGAGCGTGTCGGAGGTGCCCGGGGCCAGCTCGCGCTTGAAGCGCCAGAAGCCGTCCGTGGTCTCCGCAGGGGTGGCCGTGTCCTTCAACTCCCAGCCGGTGCGCGGGTGCTCCACGAAGAGCACCTGGGGGCGCTTCGCCTTGTTGCGCGCGAGGACCTTCGTGCGGCGCTGGTGGAAGAACTCCACCACCAGGGTGCCCCGGTTGAGCCGCGCTCGGAACACCGGGCCATCCTCCTGGTCCTCCTCCACGGACATGATGCAGGACAGCTCCACGGCGTAGGGGACGAAGCGCACGTCGTCGGGCTTGAGCGTGTCGAGCATCGCCTCGCCCACGTAGGTCTCGTCCTCGGTGATGGTGACGGGGCCGCCCTCCAGCGTGAGGCCGGTGGTGTTCTTGAACTCGATGCAGGACATCGGGTTCTTCTCACGCGTGGAGCGGTTGTAGAGCAGCACGCGGCGGCCCTCGAAGGGTCGGTGCACGATGGGGACGAGCGCGCTCTGGTTGCGGTGCACGGTGACGGGGCGGTCCACGCCGTATTCGAAGAGGTCGCCCACCTCCTTGGTGAGCGTCGTCACCGCGGTGCTCTGCTCCAGCGCCTCGCGCATGCCGCCGCGTCCGCTGCCGCCAATCATCGGGCCGCCCTTGGCGCGCATCCTGCGGGGGGCCGGCGGGGGCGCGGCCATGGCGGGCATGACGGTGGACGCCATGTCCGCGGAGCCGAAGGAGCCGTCGTCCGCGGACTCCATCATGGGCTCGGCGGGGGCGCTCTCGTAGGCCTCCTCGGGGATGACGGGCGCGACGCCGGTCTCCGAGCGCACCTCCACGACGGGGCGGCGCAGGTAGCGGGGGTTGTAGAGGTCGTGGACGAAGGACACGGGCAGGCCGGCGATGAGGGACAGCTCCACGTCCACCCAGTCCTCGTCACCGGTGTTGTCCACCATGGCCCAACCCTGGAGGAGGGGCGGTTGTCCTTCATCCAGGAGGATGCGGTAGCTGGTCTTCCACACGGGGGACTCCAGCACGTAGCTGACGAACAGCTCGCGCGAGCCCTCTCCGGCGGTGAGGATGGACAGCCGCTTGGAGTCCTTCTTGTACGAGGACATGACGGTGGCCAGGTAGAACTCCAGGTCCTTGCGCACGGCCTCGTCGAGGAACTCCAGCTCGCCCAGCTCCAGCACGTCGAAGGTGCGCAGCGACGCGCCGACGAGCAGCGTGAGGAAGGGGCGCACGACGCTGGCCTCCCCCTGGACGACGGGCAGCGACTCCAGACCGACGATGGCGCCTTCCACCTGCGCGCCGCCGACGCGGGCACGGACGCGGGCGCCCTTCACCTGACCGAGCAGCGCGGTGAGGCTGCCGTGTTCAGGGATGCGGATGGTGGCTTCGGAGAGGAGCTGCTCCAGGGGCTTGGTGGAGTCGTAGCTCACGGCGGACACGGAGCCACCGTTCAGGTCCAGCACGGTCATGGACTTGAGCACGTCGTTCATGTCGCGCGCCTTGAAGTCCAGGTGCGCGGTCTCGCTGCCGGTCACCTTCCCCCGGCGCTCGAAGTAGCCGACGCCGTGCTTGTAGAGGACGACACGGCGGATGGACAGGGGCGAAGGCATGCGCGGGGCTCCATGTGCGATGTGACCGAGGGCCATGGTCTAGCAGTGCCGGGGGACACGGTTCCACTCCGGGTGGGGGTGGTGCCCCTGGCATGCTTCACGAAGCGTCATTTCCGGGAGATGCATGCGCGGACTGTGCTGGCTGCTCGTAGGGCTGCTCTGGAGCTGTGCGTCGACGTCATCTGCTCCGGCGTTCTCGCCGGAGGCCTTGTGGGCGGAGGCGGAGACTGGAAGTGAATGCGCGGATGGGGACGAGGACCAGTGCCTCGCGCCCTGGTGCGTGGATGGAGCCTGCGCGCTGTTCCGGTGCGAGGACCTGGAGCCGGGTCGCGTGGTGCGCACGCGGAGCGCACTCGCGCCGCCGGTGTTCGTGGCGCCGGGCAGTGGGCCACAGCGGACGTGGGGCAGTGCGCAGGGCCTTCCGGGCGATGCGATGCCCGTCATGGTGTTCCGCTGGTATCCGCGCGAAAAGCTGCCCAGCGAGGTGAAGCGCCAGAAGGCGCTGGAGGAATGGGCGAAGCGGCCCAAGGAGCGGCACCACATCTTCCCGCAGGCGTTCAAAGCGCATTTCAATTCCAAGCTGATCGACATCCACCAGTACGTCATCGCCATTGATGCGGACCTGCACAAGCGCATCCATCGTGGAGCAGGCGGCGGTCCCTGGAACCAGGACTGGCAAACCTTCATTGACGACCAGGGACGAAGAGGGAACCGTGAGCAGCACTTCGACTACGCCTCCCTGATGATTCAGAAGTACGGTCTCTTTGGTTTGACCATGACCTATTGGCAGCAGGTGGACCTCGCGCCCATCCCGGTAGGGGACTGACAGATGCGCTACTTCGAAGTGTCCACACCGAGGGACCTGGACTCCTTCCATTGGAGTGGGTCCTACCGCGCCGAGCGCCAATGGTACCTGCCAAGCGTCCTCTGCCAGCGCTGTGAGACCTGGGGAGTCATGACGGCGTACCCGTCAGTGGACCTGTCCACCTTGCCCGAAAAAGACGAACTGAAGAGCGTCTGGCCGCAGCCGCTCGAGGAGTATGTGCGGCGCAAGGCCCTGGTCCTTCCCTTCGTTCCCCCGGAGATTCAGCTTGAGCCGGGCTGCCAATTCGGTCCCCTCGTGGGCAGGGCGATGGGCCGGTTCGGACCCGTCACCGCGATGCCTTCGTGGCAGGTCCTCGTGCGTGAGGACACGCTCGCAGCGATTCAAGAGGCAGGGCTGAATGGCATCATCCCGGTCCGGGCGGAGCTGCGAAACCGCCGCACGAAGGAGCTGCCGCAATACGAACTGGAAGCACGTCCCCTGGTGAAGCTGCATCCTGCGTGCATCCAGGACCGCGACCGGGTGCCCACCTGCGGTTACTGCGGGAGCCACGGCTTCTACCTCCCACCGGAGCGCTGGTTGCTGGGCGAATCCATTCCCGCAGGCCTCGACCTCTTCGGCGTGGAGGACACCACCCGCATCGTCGTCTCCGAGCGCTTCGTCGACACCGTGAACCGGCTGGGCCCCAGTGACGTGGTCTACCGGGAGATCTCCGTGGAGTAGCGCCATTGCGGTCAAGACCCTGGCGCCGGAAGCCGGTCCGTGCGTCAATGGCAGACAGGGGGCGTCCGCCAGATGCAACGACAGTCTTTCCGTCAGGGATTCATCGCGGTGGCCGGTGTGGCCCTGGTCCTGCTCGTGGGCTGCGGGACGTCCAGGCCACGGGGCTTCAGTACCGTGACGGAGGTTCCTCCAGGGAGCACCTCGGACCAAACGCCCACGTCCTGGCAGGACGCGCGCGTGGGCGACCGCGTGGAGTACGCCTTCTACGCCCAGGGCGATTCCAGCCGGGGGAGCAGCGCTTCAGCGGGCCAGCTCTTCGTGGAAGTTGTCGCCGTGAGGCCACCCTGGGTCTGGCTCTCCATCCGGGTCACGCGAAATGACGGACAGCCCCATCCGCATCCGTTCCTGAGCCACGACTACGTATTGCCCGTGCGGATGGGACAGGCCCCGGCGCATCCGCCCCCAGGCATTGAGGGAAGCGTTCCCGTTCGCATCCGGGCCTTCGCCGCCGGTCATCATTGGCTGGCACAGCGAACATCCCGTGACGAATCCATGGGGGACGGCCCTACACAACATCGAATCTACGCGGAGCCTCCGGGGCCGCTCTATCTCACGCGAGGGCTCCTCGAAGTCTCCTTCTCCGCTGGCTTCTTCATGATGAGCCACCACCGCCTCGCGCTCGTGTCATTCCGGCGGGGCGCAGGCACCTCTGGAGGGACCCCTCCAGGCATGGACCAGCCCTGGGGACCGGGTACCTGGTACGAGACACAGGAGCGCGCCAGTTGGGGTGACTTCAGGAAGAGTGTCTGTCTTGGCGCGGAGCAGGGCTACCTGCTGCGCAAGGTTTGGGAAAAACCGCGGGACGAAGTCCAGTGTGAGGACTTCCAGGGCGCGGAGGTCCTTCCGTTGGAGGATGCGTTGCTCCACCTCGTCAACAACTCCGTCTACATTCCCACTTGGCCCCCTCGCGACTACGGGGCCCCTCTTCCCAGGTTGGTGCGGGTCCACCTGGGGCAGGAGTCCGTGGTGGCGTACCTCGACGAAGACCAAGCGCATCCCTGGGAGGATGCCTCCTGGAGACGGTCCCGGAGCTACTCCATCGACCTGTGGAGTCCCGTGCTCCGGGGGCTCCCCATGGAGGTGCGCTTCGACCGGCTCTCGGAAGGGGTGTACCGACAGTCCGAAGAAGGAGCGCGCGAATACCGTTCCGACAGCCGGCTCCTCCGCTGGGGCACGTGGCTGGAGTCTTCCTCCGAGCTGTCTACCAGCGCACGTTGACGCCACTCATGCGGACACCGTCCACACGGCTCCACTCGGGGCTCCGTGTATCTAGCGACCACATGCGACGCCCCCTCTTCCGCGCTCCCTTCCTGCTGTGCTCCGCGCTCCTGCTGACCACGGGCTGCGAGAGCATGAAGCCTCGTGCCGTCTCCCCCTCCGACGGCACCACCGCCACCGCCACCGAGCAGCCCGACGCCTCCGCTCCGACCGAGGCCTCCGTACTGGACGCCGGAGTTCCCAACACGGACGCCACGCCCTCACCGTGGCAGCGCGCCCGCGTGGGCGACCGCGTGGAATACGCCTTCTCTGCCCACCGGGGCCGCCCTGGCGCGGACACCGGCGTGGGCGTGGCCGGCCATGTCACGCTGGAAGTCGTCTCCGTCCAGGCGCCTTGGGCGTGGCTTACCGTCACCTTCACGGATGATCAGGGCAGGCCCCTGGCCCACCCGCGCCTCTCCCAGCCTCGCGTGCTGCCCATGCGCACGGAGGAGACGCAGCCCTGGAAGGAAGAGCACCGCGGCCAGCGCTCCGCCGAACAGACCACCGCCGCCGGACGCACCTGGGAGGCCCGCCGCTTCCTGGACGACCGCCGCCCCAGCGACGGCCCCCTCCACAACCGCCTCTATGCCAATGAGCCCGGCCCGCTGTACCTCACCCATGGCCTGCTCGACGCCAGCACCACGCTCTCCGGCTTCGGCGCCAGCGGCAGCCAGCAGCTCACGCTCGTGTCCTTCCGCCAGGGCTCCGACGCCGCGGGCAACGTGCCCGTGCTCGACCGGCCCTGGGGCCCGGGCACTTGGTACGACGTGCGCCAGGACCTCTCCGGCACGCCCTCCGTGCGCCGCGTCTGCCTGGGCGCCGAGCGCGGCTTCGTCCTTCGCAAGGAGCTGACCGGCCCCACCGGCGACGCCCCGTGCGCCGACTTCCGCGACGCCGAGCCCCAGCCCCTGGAAGAGGCCCTGCTCGCCGCCGTCAGCGAAGCCGTCAGCCAGCCGCAGCAGTGGCCTCCCGTCGCCGCCGGCACCGCGCCGCCGCGCCGCGAGACCTTCACCGTCGCTCAGCACCCCATCCCCGCCTTCGTCCTCGAAGCGCCCGCGGGCGAAGGCGCCGAGCGCCGCGTGCAGGTCACCACCTACGCCGCCGACCCCTGGGGCGCCGCGCTCAACGGACTCGCGGACGAGGCCCGCTTCATCCCGCTCGCGGATTCCGTCTACCGCACCGCGCCCAAGGGCAAGCGCGTGCCCGAGGACGGCACCGAGCTCGCCGGCTGGGGCAAGTGGGTCATCGACGGCGGCAGGTAGCGCGCGTCAGTCACACGTGCGGCGCTCCGGCTTGTCCGCGCGGCACTGCGCCACGGACGGGAGCGCCTCGCGCGCCTCGTCCGCCACCTCCACCAGCTGGCGCGCGCACTCCTTCGCCGCCAGCGAACCCTGGATGTCGAACAGGGACAGCACCTCCGTGCAGCGCTTCTGCATGGACTCCACGCCCGCCACGAAGAGCGGCTGCATCACCTCTGGCGTGAACGAGTAGCCGCTCGCCGTCGCCAACCCCGACTCGGGCTTGAACATCCACGTGCTGCGCCAGCTGCTCGCCACCTGGTCGAAGCGCGCCGAGCCCATCCACACCGCCTGCCCCGCCCCCGGCCCCACCATCTGAGGCTGGAAGCCCGTGCCCTTGCGGCGGCAGAAGTCCTCCGTCGCGCCTCGCAGCGTGCAGACGTTGTACTCGCCCAGCCGGCGCGTCACCGCGAGCAACTCCGCCTGCTGCACCTCCGCCACGCGCGGCTGCGCCACGAACAAATCGATGGTGCGCATCAGCACGCTCATCGCGTTCTTCGGATCCATCGCTGGTGACGGGTTCATCCCTCCCGTCGAAATCACCAGCACGCGCTCCGCCCCACGCTCCACCGCCTGGAGCAGCGGAAGCCCGGAGCGCACCCCGCCGTCGTAGTACGTCCCCGTGCGGTCACCCGCCGCCGACGGCAGCTTGCCCGCCGGGTTCGACAGCACCGGCTCCGCGATGGACGCCACGATGGCGTGAATCATCCCGCCCTTGCGCAGATGGTCCGACGCGCCCGGCTTGAAGTCCGCCGGGTCCTGGTCGCTCACGCTGAACACGTCGCCCGTCTGGAAATCCACCGACACCGACACCAGCTCCGTGCCGTTGTGCAACATCGCCGGCTGGATGAATTGATCCAGCTTCGTATAGATGCCGTCGAACTTCACCAGGCCCCGCGTGTCCTCCGCCAGGTTCCACAGCCACGTGGAGTTCACGCAGTACAGGTCCGACTCCACCGTGCACGTGTAGTTGCCCAGCAAGAGCCGCCGCGCGTTCGCCTCCTGGCCCGGCGTGTGGAACAGGTCCACCAGCGTGCTGATGAGCGCGCCCGTGCTCGTCCCCGCCGCCAGGTCGATTCGCGCGTCTCCGCACCCCTCCGGCGCGGGCTTGCCCCGGCACTGCTCCAGGATGCCCAACAGCCGCCACATGGCCCCCGCGCTGAACGCCCCGTTGGCCCCGCCGCCGCTCAGCACCACCGCGTTGCTGGGCCGCTGCAGGTCGCGCCGCCACGAGCGCGCCCGCACGTACGCCGCCGCGGACGCCGCGCCCCGCTGGATGCCCTGCGCGAGCACCTCGCGCGTCAGCGGCACCTCCAGCGACTGCTGCAACGCCGCGAGCGACGGACCAATGCCCATCGCGTTCGCGAGGAAGCGCTCCGCGTCCACCTCCTCCGCCGCCGCTGCCGCCACGGGGAGGGCCTGCGCGGGCATCGGCACGCCCCACGCCGACGCCTTCACGGTCCGGTCGACGTAGCCCGTGCGCGCGTCGTTCTCATAGCAGGACGCCGAGTCGTTGCCCGCGTGCTGGACCAGGCACGCCGACATGTCCAGCACGGCCTCCGGAGACGCGCCCAGCGCCTCCATCCACGCGCCCGCGCGCGCCGGGTCCACATAGGAGTCCGTCAGCTGTGCGCGCGTCAGCCCCGCCACGCGCTCCACCGCCGGCACCCGGACCGGCACGTCCTTCGGATTCGACGAGTCCGGGGTGTTGAGCGTGTCCAGCAGGACGTCCGTGCGCAGGAAGCTGCAACCGCTCGCCGAGGCGGCGAGGAACATCAGCAGGGGCGTGAGATGACGGCGCATGGAAGACGCCTCCTTGACGAGGGAGTGGACCGACCGTCTTCCTCCTTAGCTGAAGCCCCCGACGCCCGGCCATCACCCGAAACGTCCTGCATCCGCAATCTCTCAAAGCACTGCTCACGACGCGTCGCGGTGCGGTTAGCATGCGCCTCCCGTTCCGGAGGGTATCCCCTACATGGTTGAGTATGACCCGCATCGCTGGTGGAGCTACTTCCACTACCTGCGCGGTTCGATGGTGAAGGAGATCGTCGGCCGAGTGTTGATGTGCGTTGTCTGGGCCGCGGCCGTGGTGCTCTTCCACCAGCGGGTGCGCAACGTGGGCGTGCCCCCGACGGTGCACACGCTGGCGGGCATCTCGCTGAGCCTCCTGCTCGTGTTCCGAACCAACGCTTCCTATGACCGCTTCTGGGAGGGCCGGAAGCTCTGGGGCGGCATCGTCAACGAGACGCGCAACCTGATCCGTGCGTCGGAGCCCTTCATCGGCCACACGGAGCTGTTCGCCACGCTGGTGCGCTGGACGGCCGCGTTCCCCTTCGCCACCGCCGGGTGGCTGCGCGGCCAGCAGCGGCACCTGGGTCCCCACACGGGCCCCCTGCCCTCCGGGGAGGTGGCGGAGGTGCTCAAGGCCCAGCACGTGCCCCTCAACGTGGCCCGCCGGATGACCGCCGTGCTGGACGAGGGCCGCCGCCAGGGGCTCTATCCCGAGTACGTCCAGATGCAGCTGGACCAGAACGTCCACCAGCTCATCGACTACCTGGGGGGTTGTGAGCGCATCCACCGCACGCCCATGCCCTTCGCGTACATGGTGCACGTGCGCCGCGCGCTCATCCTCTACTGCTTCACCCTGCCCTTCGCGCTGGTGGACACCTTTGGCTGGGTGACAGTCCTGGCCACGTTCCTCGTCGCGTATGTCTTCTTTGGTATCGAAGAGATTGGCGTCGAGATTGAGGACCCCTTCGGCACGGACGACAACGACCTGCCGCTCGATACCATCTGCCAGAGCATCCAGAACAACCTGCTGGCGCTCCTGCCAACCTCCACCTCGAGCGCCCATGCCGACTCCGCCACCTGAGCCCGCGAGCTCCGTCCTCTTCCAGCGCAAATGGAAGGCGGAGCTGCGCGCCAGCGGCGCGATGACGCCTCGGGTGCCAGTGCAGTTCGTCGCCGAGCAGGGCCGGGCCATCCGCGTCATCGACATCCGTGAGAAGGAAGACCTCACGGGGGTGATGGGTCACATCCCGGGCTCTCTCTGGGTGCCGCTGGAGCGCATCGCGGAAGTGCACCCGCAGCTGGGTCCGGACGTGCCCGTGGTGCTCGTGTCCCACAGCGGCCGGCGCGCGGGCCTGGCGGCGCAGTACCTGCACGCGCTGGGCATGCAGTACGTGGCCGCGCTGGCCGGCGGCATGATTGCCTGGCGCACGGCGGGCTACTCCACCAGCCGGCGCGCGGCCATCTTCGAGCGCGGCCTCACCACGCCCACCTTCGCGGCGGAGGAGGGCCCCGCCACGGGCCCGCTGAAGAAGGAGCACATCGAGCGGCACGTGGGCGACCCCAGCCAGGTGCGCTGGGCGCGGCTGTCCGCGCTGCTGATGACGGGGCGCCGCTCCTGCGTGGACGGCCGCGACGAGCAGGGCGTCATCGGCACGCCGGGTGGCGACGCGGGCGAGTTCCTGCTGGCGCTGGCCGCCGTGGAGAACGTCACCGGCGCCCGGTTCGATGACGCGACGGTGGAGGAGCTCCTCTTCCAGGAGCTGGAGGTGTTCGGCCGCTTCTACATGCACACGGACATGCTCGCGTGGGGGAAGCTGGTGACGGCGCTCGCGGCGGATAAGCGCCTGTCCAACCACCGCCTGCCGGCCAGGGAAGACGAGGCGGGCTGGCATGCGTTCGTGGACCACCCGCCCGTGGACGCGCGCCCCGTGGTGATGGAGCAGCTGCTGGAGCCCGCGCACATGGGCTGCGGCCACCTGAAGCTGATGCTCACGCGGCCCCAGGACTACGGCGTGCGGCCGGACCTGGTGCGCTCGTTCCTGTGCGCGTTCCACGACCTGCGCTGGCAGGGCGTTCCGGAGCTGGAGTTCGTCACGCTCTCCGGCGAGCACGATGAAGCGGCGGTGTTGACGGTGTTCGTGGAGGAGGAACTCTGGGACATGGCGCCCATCCCGCTGGTGTCTCCGTCCGTGGGGCCCAAGCAGGTGTTCGTCGCGCACCCGCAGGTGGCGGCGAAGCACCGCGACCACTACGTGGAGTTCTTCCAGCGCCTGCCCAAGTGGGTGAAGGTGGAGCCGCACCAGGTGGAGCCGCTGCGCACGGAGATGAACGCCCTCGCCGCCACGCAGCTGGGCCACACGCTCAAGAGCCTGGCCAAGGGGCTGCCCATCTTCGAGGCGCGCTTCGACGGCGCGGAGACGGTGCGCGTCGTGGAGGCAGGCAAGGTCTAGCCCTGCCTCCGCCAGCCGTGAAGGACTACTCCGCGACGGAGACCTTCACCTCGATGTTGCCGCGCGTGGCGTTGGAGTACGGGCACACCTGGTGGGCCGCCTCCATCAGCTTCTGCGCCTCCTCGCGGGGGACGCCCGGGAGGATGCCCGTGAGCTCCACCGCCAGGCCGAAGCCGCCGTCCGGCGTCTTGCCGATGGTGACGGTGGCCTTCACGCCGGCCTTCTCATCCAGCTTCTTGCCGGCCTTGCCCGCGACCAGACGCAGCGCGCTCTCGAAGCAGGAGGAGAAGCCCGCGGCGAAGAGCTGCTCGGGGTTGGTGGCCGACTCCTTGCCGGAGCCGCCCAGCTGCTTCGGCATGGCCAGCTCCAGGCCGTCCAGCGGGCTGTTCTCCAAGAGCAGCTTGCCGTTGCGGCCGCCGTGCGTGATGGCGGTGGTGGAGTAGAGCGGCGAGATCTGGACCGGGGCCATGGTGTTGCTCCTTCGTGACGTCGTGGTTGGAAACCGCGTGTGTCTCAAGCGCTGCGTGAGGAAACCTTTTCGAACAGCCGCTGGATGTCCCGGCGCAGCCGCGACAGCTCCTCCAGCGTCAAACCGGTGCGGCAGACGATGGCCTCCGGGATGGATGCGGCCTTGCGGCGCAGGGCCTTTCCCTGCGCGGTCAGCGACACCATCACCGACCGCGCGTCCTCCGTGGAACGCTCGCGGCGCACGAAACCCTGCGTCTCCAGCCGCTTGAGCAGCGGCGTGAGCGTCCCCGAGTCCAGGTACAGCTTCTCCCCCAGCTCCTTCACCGACACCCCGTCCGTCTCCCAGAGCACCAGCATCACCAGGTACTGCGGATAGGTGAGCCCCAGCTTCGCCAGCAGCGGCGTGTAGGCCTGCACCATCGCGCGCGACGCCGCGTAGAGCGGGAAGCACAGCTGCAGGTCCAGCCGGAGGAAGTCATCCGTCGACATGGAGAATATGTAGTGCACAATTTAATTGCACGCAACTGAATCGGCGGTGCGCGGGGAAGGTGGGTGGGGGTGTGGCGTGTTCCCCGGCGGGCAGGGCCGTGGTACAGCCGCCACCCCCGGAGTGCCCGGGAACTGTCGAGGACGAGTGATGCTCAGGACGGTCACCGCCACGCGCTATGTGACGCCCTTGCGCGAAGGGGGCTCGCTGCCCGCCATCGTGGAGGCGAACGACGCGGGGCTCTATGTCGTGAAGTTCCGTGGGGCGGGCCAGGGGGCCAAGGCGCTCATCGCGGAGCTGTTGGCGGGAGAGATTGCTCGCGTGCTGGGCCTGCGCGTTCCGGAGCTGGTGTTCGTGGAGCTGGACGTGTCACTGGGGCGCAACGAGCCGGACAGTGAAATCCGCGAGCTGCTCAAGTCGAGCGCGGGGTTGAACCTGGCGCTGGACTACCTGCCGCGCTCGGTGACGTTCGACCCGCTGGCGGTGCCGGTGCCGGAGGCGCAGGTGGCGTCCGCCATCGTGGCGTTCGACGCGTTCGTGACGAACGTGGACCGCACGCCGAAGAACCCCAACCTCCTGGTGTGGCACCGCAACCTCTGGCTCATCGACCACGGGGCGGCGATGTACTTCCACCACTCGTGGGACGGATGGGAGGAGCGCAGCCAGACGCGCTTCGCGCCCATCAAGGACCACGTGCTGCTGCCGTGGGCGCACGGGCTGGCGGAGGCCGGGGACCTGCTGCGCGAGCGCGTGACGCGGGAGGTGGTGGAGCGCATCGTGGGGTCCATTCCGGAGGCGTGGCTGGGCCAGGAGCCCGCGTTCGCGTCCACGTCGGAGCACCGCGCGGCGTACGTGACGTGGCTGATGCGCAGGCTGGAAGCGGCGCCGGGGTTCATCGAGGAGGCGACGCGTGCCCACGCCCAGCTCGTTTGACTACGCCATCATCCGGCTGGTGCCTCGCGTGGAGCGCGAGGAGTTCATCAACGTGGGTGTCGTCCTCTTCTGTGTGCAGCACCGCTTCCTGGGCGCGCGCGTGGAGCTGGACGTGGCGCGGCTGAAGGCGCTGTCACCGGACGCGGACGTGGAGCTGCTCAGCGGCCACCTGGAGAGCTTCCGCCGCGTGTGCGTGGGCGGGAAGGACGCGGGGCCCATTGGACGGCTGCCGCAGAAGGAGCGCTGGCACTGGCTGGTGGCGCCGCGCAGCACGATGCTCCAGACGGGCCCCGTGCACGCGGGCCTGTGTGACGACCCGGACCGCGCGCTGGAGCACCTGCTGGACACGATGGTGCGGGTGAAGCCCGCAGTCTGACGCCAGGAAGGAACGCGGATGACTGCCGAGGAATACAGGGTCTCCAAGTTCGAGCTTCGGCTCATGGAACTGTCCAATGCCGCGCTGGCAGCGCCGGAGCGGCTGGCGCCGGAACTGGACCCCGGCAGGGCCGTGCTTCGGACCTGGTACTACCCCTCGTTCGATCACTACCGGGTCTGGCTCCTGGAGAAAAAGTACCGAGGACACTTCGAGTACCTCCGACTGCGCCGTGTGGTCTGGAACCACGGCCAGGAGCGGGAAGACCTCGTCAAAGCGGCTGACCCGGAGGCGTTCCTACGAAGCGTCCCCTCCCGCATCCAGGTCACCGACGCGGACGTGGATGGCGAGCGCTGGCACGCCTTCGAGGATGCCGCTGCGAGCGTCGTCATCCCACCGCTGTCATTCCCGCTCCGCGGCCTGTCTATGGATGGCGTGAAGTTCGGCATCGAGCATTCGTTCTTCTCTCACTCGCTCCGGCTGGAATGGCGGTCGAACATCCCCAAGGAATGGAAGCCCCTGACCCGCTGGACACAGCAGGTGCAGGACTTCTTCGACGAGTGCATCGCCCCGGCTCCCTGAGCAGGCAAGCGGGCGGGCACTTTGTCCGCCTGCAAGCACATCGCGGCTGGTGCTGGCGCATCCCATCGTGAAGAGAGCGGGGAGGCCTGGACGTTCGTGCCAGGGCTTCCCATTTTTCAACGCGAGGCATGGGGAGGTAGCGACCGGACCATGGAGCCGTCAGCGCTGCGCATCGTCACGTACAACGTCCGCTACTTCGGCCACATGCTGAGGGGGCTCGCGAGCACCGTGGGGCCCAAGCGCCGGGTGGCGGCCGCATTGGCCACCCTGGACCCGCTGCCGGACATCGTCTGCCTCCAGGAGGTGGAGACCTCCTCGCTGCGCAGCAACATCGTCCACCGGCCCACCCGCCCGGGTGAGACGCAGCTGGAAGCCTTCATGGAACGCGTGGAGGAGACGTTCGCCCTCCAGGGGAGGGAGATGCCCTACGAGGCGTTCTACTTCCGCGCGCACCACTACAAGGTGGGTGAGCTGTCGCTGTACACGACGGGGCTGGCGATGCTCGTCAACACGCGCACGCTCCAGGTGGACCGGCACAACGTGGAGGCGCCGGAGCACATCACGCACCACCACGTGCAGGGCCTCAAGGAACGCAAGCAGAGCCGCATCTGCGCGCACATGCGCGTCTTGCGCCGCGCGGATCAGCGCGCGTTCCACATCTTCAACACGCACCTGAGCCTGCCCACGCCGTTCGCCCGCGAGTTCTGGGCCACGCGCGACAAGATGGGCTGCGGCGTCAACCAGCTCCACGAGGCGAAGAAGCTCACGGGCTTCATCGGGCTGCACGCGAAGGAGGAGCCGTTCGTGGTGTGCGGGGACTTCAACTCGCCGCCGTCGTCGCCGGTGTTCCGCTATCTCACGGGGGATGCGCACCTGACGTGCGCGCAGGCGTCGGTGGGGCAGATCAACCCGACCCTGTCCCGAGCCTTCCCCACCGCGGGCTTCATGCACATGCGCATGCACCTGGACCACCTGTTCTCCGGTGGCGGCGTGAGCTGGCTGGACACGACGGAGACGCGGCCCTTCGGAGACCTGACCAGCCGCTTCCACGGCCTGTCCGACCACGTGCCGCTCATCGCGCGCTTCCGGCTGGATACTCCGGCGCCCGCGCTGGTGACCTGAGAAGCGGGCCGCCGCGTCCCCGCCGGGTACTCCCCGCGCGCGCCTCGCGTGGGCAGCGTGTCCTTTCGGAGGCTCGCGACGATGATTCGACTCCAGCGCGTTTATGACGAGCACGGCTCGGACCCTCGGGCGGGGACCCGCTTCCTGGTGGACCGGCTGTGGCCACGGGGGCGCAAGAAGGCGGACCTCCACCTGGACGGCTGGCTCCGGGAGGTGGCGCCCAGCACGGAGCTGCGGCAGTGGTATGGCCACCACGTGGAGCGCTTTGACGAGTTCCGGTCCCGGTACATCCGCGAACTGGACGCGCACCCCGACGCCTGGGAGCCGCTGCTCGAGGCCGCACGCCACGGCCGCATCACGCTGCTCCACGGTGCCCGTGACACCGAGCACAACAACGCCACGGTGTTGAAGGACTACCTGGAGGCCCGGCTGAAGCGCCCCTCGCGAACGAAGCCGCGCCGCACGGTGCACTAACCCGCGTCGCGCTCCAGCGCCTCCCACGCGTCCAGGATTTCGCGCGTCTTGCGCTCGGCGAGCGCGTGGAACTCCGGCGCCAGGTGGGCCACCTTGTCCGGGTGGTATTGCGCGATGAGCGTGCGGAACGCCTTGCGCGCCTCGTCCCTGGGGGTCCCCCGCTCGATGCCCAGCACCGTCCAGGGGTCCTTCGTCTCGGGCTCGGGCGCTACGGCACGGCTGCCCCGCGGGGGCGTGGGTCCGTCGGCCTGCCACTCGCGAGCCCTGCCCGAACCCGGGCGGGCCCCCGCATTGCCTCGCGAGGACGCGTCACCTCGGGCGCTGGAGCGGCGCCAGGGATCGGCGGGTTCCTCCGGCGCTCCGCTGTCACTCGCGGGGCCGTAGCGCGGCGGAGCCTTGGGCGCGGGCTCCGGGCGGCGGTGGCCGGGGCGCTTCTCCGGGTCGGGCGCGGGGATGCTGTGAGACAGGCGGCTCAGTGCCTCCTGGAGGAACCACAGGTCTTCCGCGGGACTGGCGTGCTTGCGCACCACCGCGCGCGGCTTGCCGTCCTCCAGCAGCACGTAGCCCGTGGATGCCGCGTAGGCGCGCTTCTTGTCCTCCGGGTAGAGCCGGTCGCCCAGGTCCCCCAGCGGATCCCTCCACATGCCTTCCGTGGTGCCTTCGTCCGCCACGACGACCTGCGACAGCACGTGCCCGAACAGGTCCTCCAGCGCCGCGAAGGGCTCGCGCGCCTGCGGCGGACGCGTCATCACCGCGCCGTGGCGCACCCCCGCCACCAGCAGCAGCCCCTGCGCCGCGTCCACGAACGAGAAGAGCTTCTCGCGGACCTGCTTGTCGGAGAAGTAGAGAACGGCCTGCACGGTCCTCCCATCTTAGGCCCTTCGCGCCCCGGCCCCCACCCGTTCCCCTCCCAACCTGTCGGGCCCGGCCCCAGGAATTCCGACAAGACCCGGTTCGAAGCGGCTCGACCCGGGGGCGGGCTTGCGAAAGAGTCACCCTCCCCTATGCGCTGCTGCCACCGCCACGCCCCCGCCGCCGCCGGGTCCTCCGACCCGCATCCGTTCAGCCTGCCCGGCGCCACCGAGCACTACGCCGCGCCCCGGCCCGTGCGCGCCGAGCACGTGCGCATCGAGCTGGACCTGGACTTCGCCCAGCGCGCCCTGGCCGGCACCTGCACCACCCGCGTGTCCGCCGTCCGCACCGTTTCCACCGTCACCTTCGACGCCGTGGACCTGGACGTCACCGAGGCTCGCGTCGACGGCCGCTCCGTCACCTTCTCCAACTCCGGCGCGCACGTGCGCGTGGAGCTGCCTCGCGCGCTCGACGCGGGCCAGGCGTGCGACATCGCGCTCACGTACCGCGCCCGCCCCCGCCGCGGCCTCTACTTCTGGGGCCCCGACGCGGGCTACCCCGACCGTCCGCTCCAGGCGTGGACGCAGGGCCAGGACATCGACGCGCGCTGCTGGTTCCCCTGCCTGGACACGCCCGCGCAGAAGGCCACGTCGGAGGTCATCGCCACCTTCCCGGCGCACATGACGTCGCTGTCCAATGGCGTGCTCGTCAGCGACGTCACCACCGGCGAGCGGCGCACCCAGCACCACCGCATGGCGCAGCCGCACGCGCCCTACCTCGTCACGCTGGTGGTGGGCGAGTTCGACGAGGCCACCGACACCGCCGGCACCACGCCGCTGCGCTACCTGTTCCCCAAGGGGCGCCGCGAGGACGCGCTCCGGTGCGTGGCGCGCACGCCGAAGATGATTTCCGCGTACGAGTCCATCACCGGTGAGCCCTTCCCGTGGAGCGGCTACGCGCAGGTGTTCGTCACGGAGTTCATCCTGGGCGGCATGGAGCACACCACCGCCACCACGCTGGTGGACACCGTGCTGCACGACGCGCGGGCACACCTGGACTACAACGCCGAGCCGCTCATCTCCCACGAGCTGGCTCACCAGTGGTTCGGCAACCTGCTCACCTGCCGCGACTGGCCCCACGGCTGGCTCAACGAGGGCTTCGCCACCTACTTCGAGGTGCTCTGGAAGGAGCGCGGCGACAACCGGGACGAGGCCGACCACCACCGGGCGCTCGACCTGGAGGCCTACCTCTCCGAGACGCGCGAGCGCTACGCGCGCGCCATCGTCGCCCGGAAGTTCCAGGCGCCCATGGACCTGTTCGACCGCCACCTCTACGAGAAGGGCGGGCTGGTGCTCCACGAGCTGCGCCGCCGCGTGGGGGATGACCTCTTCATGCGCGCCCTGCGCCACTACGTCGCGTCCCACCGCCACGGCGTGGTGGAGACGGTGGACCTGGCGCGCGCCTTCGAGGCGGCCACCGGCCACAACCTGGACCCCGTCTTCGACCAGTACGTCTTCTCCCCCGGCCACCCGGAGCTGAAGGTGGAGGTCCGCTACGAGGCGGACGACGCGCGCCTGCGCATCACCGTGCGCCAGACGCAGCGCACGGATTCGGGCACGCCTGTCTTCCGCCTCCCGCTGGAGGTGGCCGTCACGGTGAACGGCGAGGACACACGCCACCGGTTGGAGCTCACGGACGCGGAGCACCGCTTCCACCTGCCCTGCCCCGCCGCGCCCACGCAGGTGCGCGTGGATCCGCGCCGCGACGTGCTGGGCACGCTGGACGTGGACAAGGCCGTGGGGCTGTGGCGCGAGGAGCTGGCCAATGCCCCTGAGGCCCGCGCACGCACGGAGGCCGCGCACGCGCTGGGGAAGGACGGAGGCCTGCGGTCGGTGGAGGCGCTGGGCCGCGCGCTGAAGGACGCGAAGCGGTTCTGGGCCACTCGCGCCGCATGCGCGAAGGCGCTGGGCCGCATCCGCACGCCGGAGGCCCGCGCGCTGCTGCTGGACGCGGTCGCCACCGAGCACCCGCGCGTGCGCCGCGCCGTCGTCGCCGCGCTGGGCGAGTTCCGCCACGACGTGGAGGCGGCCGGGAGGCTGCGCTCGGTGCTGGAGGCCGGTGACGCCAGCTACTTCGTGGAGGCGGAGGCCGCACGGGCACTGGGACGCGTGCGCGCGCCGGATGCGCTGCCCCTGCTGGAGGCCGCCACCGCGAGGCCTTCATTCCAGGACGTCATCGGCGCGAGCGCGATGGACGGGCTCGCGGAGACGCAGGACCCCGCCGCGTTCCCGGTGGCCGTGGCACGCACCGCGTACGGCCAGCCCGCGTTCCTGCGCCGCGCGGCCGTGAGCACCGTGGCGAAGCTGGCGGAGGTGGCGAACCGCAAGCGCGAAGCGGTGGACCTGTTCGCGCAGCTCTTGCGCGACCCGCAGTTCCGCGTGCAACTGGCGGTCTGCGACGCGGCCTCCACGCTGGGCGACCGTCGCCTGCTGCCCGCGCTGGAGGGCACGACCTTCAGCGACCCGCGCACCCGCCGCTACGCCCGCGAAGCCGTGCGCACCCTGCGCGAAGGCGCGCCCCAGGCCCGTGAAGTCGCGTCGCTGCGCGAGGAGCTGGACGCGCTCAAGCAGGAGACGCGCACCCTGCGCGAGAAGCTGGAGACGTTCACGCTGAACGCGCAGCCGGCCGCCCCCGTGCGGAAGCCTGTGCGCAAGCAAGCGGCGAAGCGCGGCCGCACGCCGCCCAAGCGTCGGCGCTGAGCCGCCACGGCTTCAGTCCGTCTGCCCCTGCAACGACTGGCGCAGGAACGCGCGCCAGTCCTCGAGCAACGCGGGCGACACGTCGTGGCCCAGGTCCGGGTAGGTCCGCAGGTCGATGGGGACGCCCCGGCCCCTCAGCTCCGCGACCCGCTCGCGCGTGTGCTGCACGGGGATGATGGCGTCCTGTTCTCCCTGGAGCACCCGCACCTTCCGCGACACAGGCTGCCCCTGGACCGGGTCGCCCAGCAGCCGCGTCCCCATGGGCACCGCCGCGTCCACCAGCTCCGGGTGCCGGATGGCCAGCATCCACGCCAGGTCTCCCCCGTAGGAGAACCCCGTCACCACGACGCGGCGGAGCTCCGGGTGCGCCGCACGGACCTCGCGGATCAACTCCGCGAGCCGCTCCGCCATGCGCTCCACGTCCTCCGTCTTCCCCTCCCACGTCTTCTCCTCGTGGTCCGCCTGGAACCACGTGAAGCCGTCGCGGCGGGGCCTTGGGCCCTGGGGCAGCAGCGTGCGCACGGGGACGCCCAGTGACTGGATGGGCTCATCCCAGAACGCGGGCGTGGAGCCGGAGAAGTGCAGGGCCACGAGCAACGCCTCGGGCTTCGGAGCGCCCACCGCCTCGCTCTTGTAGACGAGCGGGCTCTGCGCCGCCGACGGCGTGCTCCGGGTGCTGGCACAGGCCATCCCCAGCAGTGACACGGCGAGCAGCACGGCGGCGGTTCGGGATTCGCGCATGCTCCCTCCTGTACCCGCCCGCTCGCCCGGCCTCCAGGGGCGCTGTCAGCATCCTGCCCTCCGGCTTCACCGCGCCGCTTCGGCCCACAGTGCGTACCTGTAGGCAAAGGGAACGCGCACGGGCGCCAAGACGCGCGCCCGCCAACGCCGGGGAGACCCCACCTCCCGGCAGGGCCGGACACGCGGCGAAAGAGACGCGTGCCGGGTCCCACCAGGAGCGAGCATGGCCGGAGGAGCCGCACGGGAACTGGAAGCCATCTTGGACGCCGCGGTGGATCCCATCATCGCGTGCGGCCCGAAGGAGCTCATCCTGCACGTCAACGCGGCGACGGAGCGGCTGCTGGGCTGGGACCGCGAGCAGCTCGTGGGCAGGCCCATCACCGACCTCTTCCCGCCTCGCCTGCACCACTTCCACGGCCTCAGCCTGCCGCGCTACCTGCTGTCGCGCCGCAAGGCGCTCGGCGGGCGGCCCACTCGCGTCTTCGCCCGGAGGCGGGACGGCGTGGAGATACAGGTGGAAGTCACCGTGGGCGCCACCGGCCTGGACGGAGATGAGCGCATCGTCTTCACGCTGCGCCGGATGCACGAGGTCATCGACTCGCTGGAGGAGCCGGTGGAACACGTCCCCGGCGGCCCCGACGTGGCCTCGCACCAGGAGACGGTGGACCGGCTCTACCGGCTGCTCGTGGAGAACGCGCCCCTGGGCATCTTCCACTTCGACCGCAACCCCGTCATCACCGCCTGCAACGACCGTTTCTCCAGCTTCATCGGCACGTCGAAGCGCAACCTGGTGGGCCTGAACCTCCTCACGCTGCGCGACGAAGGCATCATGACCTGCGTGCGCGAGTCACTGGCCGGCCGTGCCTGCGACTACGAAGGCGACTACCGCGCGCTCACCACCGGCAAGGAGATACCCGTCCGCATCCGCTTCGCCCCCTGCTACTCCGAGGACGGCACCGTCGTGGAGGGCGGCGTCGGCATCGTGGAGGACATCACCGAGCGCCGCCGCGTGGAGGCCGAGCGCGAGGAGAACCTGGCCCAGCTGGACCTGCTCGTGCGCAGCGCGCCGGTGGGCATCGGCTTCCTGGACACCAATCTGCGCTACGTGCGCGTCAACGAAACGCTCGCGCGCATCAATGGCATCCCCGCGGAGGACCATCCGGGCCGCACGCTGCCGGAGCTGCTCGGGGAGCCGGGCGCCATCGCGGAGCAGGGGCCCCGCTACGCGCTGCGCACCGGCGAGCCCCTGGTGGACCAGGAGTCCACCTCCGACGAGGACCTGGGCGTCCCCGGCCCCCGGCGCTACTTCCGGGGCAGCTTCTATCCCGTGCGCACTCCCGACGGTCGCGTGCTGGGCGTGGGCGTCCTCATCGAGGACATCACCGAGCGCCGCCGCGCGGAGGAGGAGCGCGCGCACCTGTACCGCGAGGCCCAGGAGGCCATCCGCGTGCGCGACGACTTCCTCTCCATCGCGAGCCATGAATTGAAGACGCCGCTGACGCCCCTGAGCCTGCGCCTGGCCACGCTGGAGCGCCGCCTGGAGCGCGGCGAGAACCTGGACCCCGGCGTGCTGCGCCACGCGCGCCACCAGCTCACGCGCCTCACCGGCCTCATCAACGACCTGCTGGACGCCTCGCGCATCGAGGCCGGCCGACTGTCCCTGCACCCGGAGTCCACCCGCCTCGACCTGCTGGTGGAGCAGACGCTCGCCGGCATGGAAGGCCAGAAGGGCAACCACACCTTCGACTTCGAGCCCCCCCGGGAGCCCGTCTCCGTCCACGGCGACACGTTCCGGCTGGAGCAGGTCATCTCCAACCTGCTGGAGAACGCGCTCAAGTACAGCCCGGACGGCGGCACCATCCGCGTGCGGCTGTCATTGACGGACGACGTCGCGGTGCTGTCCGTGACGGACCCGGGCATCGGCATCCCGGAGGACCAGCAGCAGCAGTTGTTCGACCGCTACTTCCGCGCGCGCAACGCCTCCACCCGCTCCTACGGAGGGCTGGGCCTGGGCCTCTACATCAGCCGCGACATCGTGGAGCGCCACGGCGGCCGCATCTGGGTGGAGAGCGAACCGGGCCGGGGGTCGACCTTCTACGTCGCGCTGCCGACACTCGCCTCCGTGCGGCCTGCCCTCCCGCAAGTGTGGCCTGATCGCCACCTCCACTGAAGCAGCGGTCGCCCATCACCTGAAAGAACTTCAGCCCTGCCTCTCCGCCCCGGACGAAGGCTGCATGCAAAGGGCTGGAATCCCACGCTCCTCAGCCCTGGCACGCCCCCTGCTCATGTGAGGGCACGGGAGGGAGAAGACCCATGGAAAACATGACGATGAAGAGCGAGTCCCCTATCAGCCAGGACAACGACGGGTGGCTTGTCCGGGTGAAGGTCGGCGGGCGCATCCAGGAGGTGCGCTGCACGTCGGAGAACCAGGCGCGCTACTTCGCGGCCGTGCTGTCGTTCAACAACGCGGTCCCCCCCTCGCGCATGCGCCACTAGCGCGCGAGGAGGAGGCGCCCGGCGTCAGGCATTGCGCCGGGCGATGTCGGTCGACAGCACGTTGGCGAAGGACACCCAGCCCAGGTACGGGGCCATGAACCATGGCGCCTTGCGGTCCACGCGGCTGGCGGCGGCGGTATACGCCGCGATGCTGCCCAGCAAGGCCCAGTTCTCCACCGCCGCGGCCTTGAGCTGGCGCTTGCGGAAGAACAGATGGGACCACGCGGCGTTGAGCCCCAGCTGCACGAACCACAGGCCCAGCGCGCGCGAGCGCTCGGCGCCCGCCGGTGAGCCCCAGATGCGCCAGCCGGACACGGCGATAAGTCCGTAGAGCGCCGTCCACACCGGCCCGAAGGCCTGCCGCGGCGGTTGGTAGGGCGGCTTCTTCAAGTGCTTGTACCAGCGGCCCTCCACGGCCTCGCGGGTGCTGCGCGCGTTGAGGAAGACCGCGCCCGCGGTGAGCGCGCTGAAGGCACCCAGCGCCACCAGCGATTCACGGTTGAGCGTGGCGTTGTGTTCCAGGCCCTCGGAGCCTCCCAGCTCGCTGAGTTGCATGTCGTTCCTCCCGGACGTGACGAAGCCGTTGTGCGAGCCCACAAGCTGTGTCCTCGCACAACGGCCTGCCATGTCCGCCTGCCTGCCCGGCTGGCCTCAGGGCTGCGCGGGGACGGACGCGGAGTCCATGGGGGCACGCGCCTCCGTGGCCACGCCTGACGCGAGCCAGCCCTTCACCAGCGCCAGGTGCTCGGCCTCCGCGTCCAGCGCCAACGTGAAGCGGTCCGCGAGCGTGTCATGGCCCAGGCCGCGCGCCAGGTCGATGAGCAGCTCCCAGCTCGCGTTGTCCGTCAACTCCGCCACCAGCAGCGCCTGAGTGGCCTGCCGCAGGTTGGTGCGCGGGTCGGAGATGGCCGCGGGCACGCCCATGGAGATGACCGAGGTGAGGTCCGCTGACGGCGTCATCGCCGTGGGGTCCGCGCCCAGCTTCTCCAGCGCCTCCGTCAGCAGCGCGAAGTGGCTCAGCTCATCATCGAGGATCTTCATGAGCAGCTCGCGCGACGGACCTCCCTCCCAGCTGCCGAAGACCTCCAGCTTGGAGAGCGCGCCCTCGTAGAGCCGGACGCCGGTGCGCTCGAAGGCGAGCCGTTCGCCCAGCTTGTCGATGAGCACGGTGGGCTTGCCGCCCTTGAGCATGTCCACCGCGGTCTTCGCCATGCCCTTGAGGCTCGCGGGCGGCGGGACGCGGCCCAGGCCGTCACCAGCCTCGCGCATGTACTGCTTGCGCACCTCCGCGATGGCCCTCGCGTCACCCGGGCTGCTGGGCTCCGCGCGCTCCGCTTCCGCGATGATGTCCTTGCTGTCCACGGGTGACGTCTTGATGCCGGTGCGGTTCATCCCCACGTCGGCGAGGGTGTCCTTGCTCATTGCAGCCTCCTGCCTTCCAGCACCGAGCCCATGCGCTCCGCCTTCGCGGCGAGCTCCGTGCCCGGCCTCCATTTGTATCCAGCCGCCGCCGTCTCCGAGGGCGACCCTTCCGAGTTCAGCTGCGCCTGGTACACGAGCGTGCGGTGGTCCGGAGGCAGCTGCGACTTGTCCACGTATTCGGTGCCGTCGGAGCGCATGTCCACCTCCTGCGAGAGGACCTTGCGCACGAACTCGCGGTGCTCCTTGAACGCGATGGGCTCCGGGAGCGTGCGGGGCAGCACCTCCGCGGGGTCACGCTGCTCCAGGCTCTTGAACAGCTCCATCACGTAGTGGAGGTGTCCCAGTTCGTAGTCCACGAACCGCTGCCACACCTCCTTGATGCGCGGGTTCGTCTCGTACGCGAGGCACGAGTGGTAGTTGTAGACCTCCATGGCCTCGTGGAGCATCCACTTCTCCAGCAGGGACTCGCCGGGGTCCATCAGCGAGCCGTACTGGGTGACGTGCTGCTCCTCGATGGAGGCGATCTCCGCGTAGAGCTGCCGCGCGACGGGGTCCGTGAACGTGGGGCCCACGGTCATGTAGTAGTCGTGCGTCTGGAACTCGGACGCGGTGATGGTCATCGCGTGCAGCTTGGACAGCGGATCCGCGGCCTTGCGGTCATACGGGCGGCGCAGGTCGTCCAGCGGATGGCGGTGCTCCACGGACGTGGGGCGGCCCGGAATGATGTCCGTATAGGACTGGGTGATGTTGTTGGGGTCCTGCCCCTCCAGCCGGTCGTAGAGCGCGGAGTAGCGGTACAGGTGGTCGAAGTCCTCCAGCATCCCGAACCGGTACGTCTGGGCCAGATACGGGTCGGGCTCGTGGATGGCCACGCTGGCGGTGACTTCAATGGCGAGCTGCTCGAAGCCGAGCGTGGTCTCGATGACCTTCTGGTCCGGCGGCGTGAGCCAGTTCACCAGCGTCTGCTGGTGGTGCTCGGCGCGGCGCACCAGCGCCAGGTGCGGACGCAGCTCCAGGCTGAGCCGCGCGAAGATGTGTTTCATGCGCAGGGCATCCGCTTCGATGCCGTTCATCAGGATGACGCGCGTCCGGGTGAACGCGTCGTCGTCCATCTTGCTGTAGGGCCGCCGCACGAGGTCCTTCCAGGTGAAGGCCTGGCGCTCCACGGGGACGCCTTTTTCTTTGAACAGGTCCAGGGCCACGGGGTGACTCCTTCAGGGCAGGGACAGGGCATTGAAACGCGGGCGATGAAGGTCACCGCCTCGGGTCCCATGGAGTTGAAGGTTGTGGGCCACGCGCCGTCGGCAACAGACGGGCAGCCGTCGCCCGCAGGCCTCCAGGGACTGCGACGGCTCGCCGGGTCTCCTGCTTCGCGGGCCTCTCTGGGTCCTCCTGGATGAAGGTGCAGTTCCGTCCTGCCCCGCACGTGCCGAGGGGGCATCTCCCGGAGTAGCGTCTCGCCATCGACCTCGTGGGGAGGGTCCGTGGCGGGTGAGACGTGGAAGCTGATCCAGGAGCGCTGGCGCCATCACGGACGCGCGATGCTGGGCATCGCGCTGGCAGCCACACTCATCGCGTGGGCGTGCGAGGAGGCGAAGGTGCTCGAGAGCACGGAGCACATCGCCTACGACGAAGCCCTGGTCCGGTTCACCGGTGGCCGGAAAGAGTCCAAGCAGGTGGTCGTGGTGGCCATCGACCAGGACTCCATCGATGAAATCAGCCAGAACGCGCAGCTCCAGATAAATTTCGGCAACTGGCCGTACACGCGCACGCTGTGGGCGAGCATCGCGCAGGAGCTGAAGGCCCAAGGAGCCAGGGCCGTGCTGTTCGACGCGGTGATGGACGAGCGGACGGCCGACGAGTCCGTGGACCTGGGCTTCGCGCAGGTGCTGCGTGAGACAGGCCTCCCCTTCTACCTGGGCATGTCGACCAGCGAGTCGGCGAAGCGGATCGTCCACGCGGACCTCCAGGCCCCCGTGCCGCTGACCGTTCCCGAGGCCGCTCCCGCCGCCAGCCCTCCAGAAGACGACTCCTTCCCCGAAGAGGAGGAGTTCAAGGAAGCACCCGCTCCGGCCACGCCTGTGCTGACGCCCGGAGCCCTGGCGCGGGCACTCGCCTTCCCCGCGCGTCGGGCGGAGGGGGAGCCGTTGCCCAGGATTGGGCAGATGCCATCGAAGCCGCCACCGAAGCCCCGCTACCCGGTGCCTCCGACACCCGCGCTGGTCAGCGCGGTGAACGGGGTCGGACTGGTGGATATGGAGGCGGATGGAGATGGCTCCATGCGCCGCACGCGCTTCGCGTACACGGACGGCACCAATACCTACGTGACGCTGCCCGTGCGCATGATGGCGGACCTGCTGGGCGCGAAGGAGGTCGTGTTCTCCGGCCGCACCCTCCGCCTGGGTGAGCACACGTGGCACGTGGACCCGGACGGCAGCGCGGCGCTGGACTACGGCGGTCCGCTGGAAAAACGCTTCGTGGCGGTGAGCCTCTTCGACGTGCTGAACGACTGGATCCACCGATCCAAGGGCGAAAAGCTGGACCTGGCCGCGGACATCTTCCAGGACAAGGTCGTCGTCATCGGAGGCACGGCGGTGGGCCTCAACGACATCAAGGCCACGCCCTTCTCCGCCGCGGAGCCCGGGCTGGTGAAGCAGGCCACGGTGGTGGACACGCTGCTGTCGGGCACGTTCATCACCCGCGCGCCGCTGGCCGTGGACCTGGGGCTGACGTTCTTCGTGGCGCTGGTGTCCGTGGTGCTGCTGATGACGGCGCGCTGGACACCGCTGGAAGTGGCCTGGCCGGTGGCGCTGATTCTGGGGCTGCACGTGCTCACGGGCCTGCTGCTCAAGACGGCGCACACGCACGTGCTGATGGCGATGCCCGCGCTGGCGGGCGTGGGCGCGAGCGTGGCGGCGCTGGCGTTCAACCACCTGGTGGCCAACCGCGAGACCCAGTTCATCCGGCAGGCGTTCCACCGCTTCATGGAGCCGAAGCTGGTGGAGCAGATGATCCGCTCACGGCAGCTGCCGCGCCTGGATGGGGAGAACAAGGAGATCACCGCGTTCTTCAGCGACATCCGCGGCTTCTCCACCTTCAGCGAGCGCTTCAAGGAGGACCCGCGCCAGCTGGTGCGCATCCTCAACACGTACCTCACGACGGTGAGCGGGGCGCTGCTGCGCGAGGGCGGTTGCCTGGACAAGTACATCGGCGACGCGGTGGTGTGCCTCTTCGGCGCGCCCATGGCCCAGGAGGACCACGCCGTGCGAGCGTGCCGGGGCGCCCTGGCGGCGAAGGCTGCCGTGGAGGTGCTGCGCGTGGACTTCCGCGAGAAGGGTTTCCCGGACGTGTACACGCGCATCGGCGTGAACAGCGCGGTGAACTTCGTGGGCAACTTCGGCAGCGACCAGCTCTTCAGCTACACGGCCATTGGCGACGGCATGAACCTGGCCGCGCGCCTGGAGGGCGCGAACAAGGCCTACGGGTCGGTCATCATGATTGGCCCACGCACATACGAACTGGCGCACGAGCACATCGAGGTGCGCGAGCTGGACCGGGTGCGGGTGGCAGGCAAGACGGAGGCCGTCACGGTGTACGAGCTGCTCGCGCTCAAGGGCCAGCTGGACGCGTCCACCCGTCACACGGTGGCGCGCTACCACGAGGCCCTGGGGCTGTACCGTGAGGCCCGCTTCGCGGAGGCCGTGAAGGTGCTGGAGGCGGAGGCCGCGCGGTCGCCGGAGGACGGGCCCACGGCGAAGCTGCTGGAGCGCTGCCTCGAATACCTGGAGGCGCCCCCGGAGAAGTTCGATGGCGTCGCGAATCTGGAGAAGTGACGGCGTATCAGGTTGGGGAGGATGACGATGAGACGATGGACCTGGGGCGTCGTGCTGCTGGCGCTGGGACTGCCGGCGACGGCCGCGTGGGCAGTGAAGAAGGACGAGAAGCTCTACGTGAAGGCGCGCAACACCCGCGTGCTCAAGAGCGCGGTGCCCACGGCGGACGTGGTGGCGGTGCTCCAGCCCGGGCAGCAGGTGACGTGGAAGGGCGCGGACCCGAAGAACACGCAGTGGCACCAGGTGACGGAGCCCGGAGGCAAGGCCGGCTACGTGTTCCAGACGAACCTGTCCACGAAGCCGCCCGACATGGAGCTGGTGTCCAAGGACGGCAAGACGCGCGGCATCGATACAGCCTCCTTTGTGTCCAGCGGCGCGGCGGTGAAGGCGCTGAGCCCCGGCGCGGAGAAGTACGGCAAGGAGAAGGGCGGCGACTACGCGGTCGCGGTGTCGCAAATCAAGGCGCTGGAGGCCCTGGCCCTCAAGGTCACGCCCGTGGAGATCGACGCGCACGTGAAGCAGGCCGGGCTGTTCCCGGTCGTGGCGCCCAACACGAAGCTGGGCCCCCAGGCGAAGAAGGCGGTGAAGTGATGCGCTCGCGCATGGGATTGCTGGCGGTGGCGGGCCTGGGGCTGTGCCTCACGTCCTGTGCCCAGATGGCGAAGGGCCTGAGGGCCGCGAACCTGGGCGAGGACGCGAACCGGCTGGCGACCGCGGCGGAGAAGGTGGAGTCCTGCGACAAGCTGAAGGTGGAGCCGGCCATCCAGGAGGAGTACGCGCTGGGCAGCGCGCTGGCCATCCACTGGGCGCAGCAGAGCGGCGGGCTGATGCTGTCAGGCGCGGCGGAGGAGAAGCTGAACGCCTACGTCAACACGGTGGGCCGCAACCTGGCGATGCAGTCCCCTCGGCCGGAGCTGAGCTGGACGTTCGGCGTGCTCAAGGACGCGGAGAACTTCAACGCCCTGTCCGCGCCCGGTGGCTACGTGTTCGTCACGCGCCGGTTGCTCCAGGGCGTGGACAACGAGGCGCAGCTCGCGGGCGTGCTGGCGCATGAGGTTGCCCACATCGTGCTCAAGCACGCGCTGCACCAGTACGTCTCCGTGAAGGTGAGCACGTGCAAGGGCGCCGCGGTGACGGGCGCCGTGGTGTCCACGGTGGCCTCGAAGGTGGTGGGCGCGAGCCGGGCGGACGGCCGGCTGGACCTGGACTCGGACACGGGCCTGATGGGGAAGATGGTCGAAGGCACCGTGGACGCCTTCGGCAAGGGCAACCGCCGCGACGAGGAGCTGGCGGCGGACGCGCTCGCGGTGGAGCTGCTGCTGTCCGCGGGCTACGACCCGGGGGAGTATTCGCTGTTGCTCGGCAAGACGACCGGGGGCGGCGGACTCCTGGCGAACCACCCCAGCGCGAAGGACCGCAGGGAGCAGATTTCCAGGCTCGTCGAGGCGCGGCGGAACAACGCGGATCCGCTCGCGCGGGTGGACGTCGCGTCGCTCCAGCGGCCGGCCCTGCCCGCGGCCTTCGCCGTCGTGGGGCCCGTGAAGAAGTCCACGGGCGTGGCGAAGGACGCGAAGTAGGCGAAGTCCTTCAGCGCACCGTGGCCTGGCTCAAGGCACGGTGCACGGACTCCAGGGCCTTGCGCGCCTCCAGCAGCTCGGCGCGCTCGGCGGTGAGGGACGCGACCTGCTGGGCCAGCACGTCGCGCTCGCCCTGCAGCGTCTCCACGGCGCGGCGCAGGGAGGAGGACTCGTCCTTGGCGCCTTCCAGCTCCACGGCGAGGCGCTCCTCTTCCGCCAGGCTGTCGGCCAGGGCCAGCTTGCCCTTGGTCACGACCTGCTCCAGGGACTCGTGCTCCTTCGCGGCGGCCTGGAGGGCCTGACGGGACTCCTGGAGGGACAGGAGCGCTTCGTCGCGCTCGCCTTCCAGGGAGGCCAGTTCGCGTTCCAGGTCGGCGAGCAGCTTCACGCGGCCCTCCATCTCCGCGGACAGGCGGCGGGCCTCGTCCATGCGGAGGCGGGCCTCCTCGGTGGCCTTTTCCGCCTGGCGGCGGGCGACCTCGAGGTCCTGGGTCAGCGTGAGGTTGGCCGCCTTGACCTTGGTGAGCTCCGCCTGGAGGTGGGTGATGCGCTCCACGGCGCGCTGGCCGGCTTCCGCGACGGTGGCGGGCAGCGGCTCCGGGCGCGGGTTCTCGCGCACGGCCTTGAGGCGGGCCTTGAGCTTCTCGCGGCGGGATTCGGAGTCGTCCTCGCGGGGAGGCGCGGGCGTCTGCACCTCGACGGGGGCGGGCGCGGCTTCCTGTCGGGCCACCGTTTCGGTGGTGGTGACGGTGGAGGCCTGGACGGCAACGTACGTCGTCATGGGCTCGGCCTCGGAAGGCATGCGGAGGGCCTGAACGCCCATCCGTCCATCGAACTGTACTCCGGGAGGCGGGCCCGCGAACGTGGCCGGCATGCCCCGGGGGGCTTCCGCCTGCGCCATCGCCGGGGGCGGCGAGGCGAAGGTGACTGGCGCACCCCGAGTGTCGGCGCGAGGGGCTTCCGCCTGGGGAGGCACCGGCGCGGGGACGGCTTCTGCACGCGGAACAACCGGAGCCGGGTGCTCCACGCGGGCCACGTCGGTGCGCAGCGCTTCCGTGTGCGTCACGGAGTGGGCCAGGGGCGCCACGCGCGTCGGGTCCACATGCGTGGCGGCTTCCGGACGCGCCGTCAGCGCATCCCAGCGCGCGGCGGCGGGCGGGGGCGGCTCCACGTGCGTGGGCGTCGGCTCGGCGCCCAGGGGCTCCTGACCGAAGGCCTCGACCGCGGACTCCCGCTGCTGCGCGACGGACACGTTCCACGCGGACGCGGCGACGGCTTCCGCCACTTCGCGGTGCGACACCGGCGGCACGGCTTCCGCGTCCCAGACGGACTCCTCGGGCGCGGTCTCCTGCGCCACGTTCCAACCGGGCGCGGTCTCCTGCGAGTCCGAGTCCAGCCACGGCGCGGGCGCGGCCTCTTCCTCTTCGCGGTGAGCCTCCGGGGACACCAGCGCGGACAGCGCGTGGGACACCGGCGAGAACGAGGGCGCCGTCACCGCCGGCAGCCCCTGCGCGGCGGCGGGCGGCGCGGTGTGCCTGGGCGGTGCGTTCAGCGCGGCCTCCATCGCCTCGGCGGCGGTGGGACGCGGGCCGGCGCGGCGCTCGATGCGCGAGCGCACCTCGGAGGACAGGTCCGGCGACTCCGCGACGGGCGCGGTCGCTTCCGGCGTGGTGGGCTCCGCGGCGGCGGCGGTCCCCGTGGGGTCGGCCGGGTCGAGGGCACCCGTCAGCGCCCCCAGGCGGAGGCGCGGCTTCGCGCGGGACACGTTCTGTTCGAAGGCTTTCTTCATGGGGAAATCTCAGCCGGCTTTCGTCGCGGTGCCGGCCTTCACCGCCGCGGCGTGCGCGGCCACCAGGCGAGGCAGCACGTTGTCCAGCATGGCCTGGATGTCGTTGGCGCCCTTGGACGTGGGGTCCGCCACGAACACCGGGCGGCCCTCGCTGGAGGCCTGCGCGAACTTGGTGCACTGCCGGATGATGGTGGGCAGCAGGTACTCGGGGTAGTGCGTCTGGAGCGCCTCCAGCGCCTCCTTCGCCAGCTTGAAGGTGGCGTTGAAGGAGTTCACCACGATGAACACGTGGTCCAGCACGTGGTTGAGGTCCTCCTCCAGGCTCTGCACCGTTTCGAACAGCAGCTTGAGGCCGTGGAAGGACAGGAAGTCCGCGAGCACCGGCACGAACAGGTCGTTCGCGGCCATCAGCGCGTTCAGGTTGAGCAGGCCGAAGGACGGCGGCGCGTCGAAGACGATGAAGTCGTACTGCGCCTCCACGTCCTTGAGCGCGTTGCGCAGCTTGAACTCACGGCCGGCCATGGGCATCAGCGCCAGGTCCACCGTGGACATGCTCAGGTTGGACGGGATGAAGTCCAGGTTGGGCAGGGTGGACTTCTGCACGACCTGCGCGAGCGGCGTCTTGCGGACGAGCACGTCCAGCAGCGTCTTCTCGAAGTCCTCGCCCTCGTAGCCCAGGCACTTGGTGGCGTGGCCCTGGCTGTCCAGGTCGATGAGGAGGACGGCGTAGCCCAGCTCCGCCAGGCGCCACGCGTAGGACGTGGACAGGGACGTCTTGCCGGTGCCGCCCTTGAAGTTGAGGAAGAGCTGCCGGCGCAGGCCCGCGGTGGGCGGGAACTTGTTGAGCGTCGTGCGCAGCTCCCACACGTCTTCCGGGCCGTAGGCGTCCTTGCGCAGCTCCGTGGGGATGGACTTCGGAGTCACGCCGAGCATCTCGGCTACCTGCTTCGAGCTGTACGTCGGCGCTTCCATGAACGACCCTTCGGATGACGTGTGAGGCCTGGGCGGGTTGCACCTTGCCTCAAGCGGCGAAGTATTTGTGCCCCCTTCGCACGATGGCCCCTCGGGCCACCAGCAGGGCAACAGCCTCCTGGGCCAGCTCCGCCGGAGCGGACAGCCCGGACGTCAGCTCGGCAAGCGAGCGTCCGCGAACGGCGACCCGCACCTCCTGCAACATCGCCCCACACAGCGCTTCCACGGGAGACGGTCCGCGCTTGGGAGGAACCGGCGGCTGGGCGGCAGGCGCCGGAGCCCGGGCCGGAGGAGGCGCGCCCATGGCGACCAGCGCGGCCTGCACGGGCGTCCGCCGCACGGCGGGCTGCACGGGCGCGGCGGGAGGAACGGGGGCTACCGGGCGCGACGGCGGCGCGGCAGGACCCGAAGCGAAGGAAACGGGACCACCGTTCGCGACCCGGGCGGGCGCCGGAGCTGCGGCGTGCATCGCGACCGGGGCGGAGCGGGCCGCCCCCACGGTGGCGACCGCGAGCGCGGGGGTGGCCATCGGAGTGGCGGTCCACTGCGAGGTATTCGCGGCGACATCCGCGAGCGACACCGGCACGGCGGCGTGCGCGGGAATCGAAGGGAGGGGCTGCGCCGCGACCGGGGCACTCACCTGCGGCGCGCCCATCACGGCCACCGGCGGCACCTGCGCCACCGCCACGGGCTGCACGGCATTCACCGCCACGGGCTGCGCCATCTCCGCGACCACGGGGGCCGCGCGCACGGGCTTCACTTCCAGCGTCGCGCGCACGGGCTTCACGGGCAGCGTCGCCAGCCGGCGGATCTCCCGGCGCCGGTGCGCATCATCCAGCGCGACCACCGCGGACACGTCATGTCCCAGGATGCGCGACAGGCTCTGCGCCGCCGCCTTGCGCACGCGCGCCTCGCCGTCGTCCAGCGCGCCCAGCAGCAGCATCCGAGCGTTCTCGCCCCGGCCCGCGCCCAGCGCCAGCGCCGCAAGCGCGCGGACCTCCGGATCCGTGTCGTGGATCGCGTCCTCGCCCAGCCGCCGCGCCGTCTCCCCCTCCAACCCCAGGGCCAACAGCGACGCGCGCCGGCGCACCGACCGGTCCGAATCCTTCATCGCCTGCGCCAGGTGCGGCGCCGCGTCATTCGGGGCCAGCACCAGCAGCGCCTTCAACGCCGCGATGCGCACCTCAGGCACCGGCGACGACAGGAGCGGCGACACCACCGACGCGCCCTCCTCCCGGCACAGCCCCGCGAACGCCTGCACCAGCGCCACCTGCGCCGTCGCGTCCGTCTCCGCGTGCAGCGCCGCCGCCAGCGCGGGCGCCGCCGCCGGATGCGCCAGCGCCTTCAGCCGCTCCGCCGCCCGCACCCGCGCCGCCGCGTCCGCCGCCGACAGCTCCCGCACGGAGAACCCGAACAGCGTCTCGTCCGTGGTGCTGCCCGTATGCCCGGACAGCTCCGCCATCTGCTCCGGGCTCACCCGCAGGCGGCCCTCGCTCTGCAGCCGCTGAGCCTCGCGCGCCACCGGCGACAGCCCCGACTCCGCCGCGGCCGACGACACCGTCGAAGCCCGGGGCGGAATGGCTGGCGCGGGGCGCTCCGCCCACGGCACATTCGGATCGGAGGACTTCAGCGGCACCGCCGGCCCGTTGAAGGGCGCGCGCATCGCCGGCACGTCCCCGCGGAGGATCACCTCGCTGCGCAGCTGGGAGATGAACGACGCCAGGTCGAACCCCAGCTCGTCGTCATCGTCCGAAGCCATGGCGCGCGACTGCCCGGAGGAGTGGATCCGGCTCGCGTCCAGCAGCTTCGCCATCAGCTGGTCGCGCTCCAGCCGCAGCGCGTGGTTGAGCCGGGACAGCTCCTCGCGCTCGGCCTGCGCGCGGGCGCTCTTCACCTCCATCGAGGCCACCTCCCGGCGCAGGTCCAGCTCACGCTGGTGCCGCTCCGACAGGTCCTCCTTGAGGTGCGAAAGCTCGTCGCGCGTGGACGCCAGCTCGCCATGCAACTGCTGCGCACGGGCCTCGAAGTAGACGATCTTTTCGAGTGCGCTCTTGAGCAGCGCGTCCGGACGCTCGTCACTCACGACTGGCTCTCGCCTCCCCGCGAAGGCGCTCGGCGGCGCTCCCCGGTTCGCTTCACCGAAGGGACTCCCCGGTTTCCCGGCTCGCCGCCGGGGCAGGCACCTTATGTCAGCCCTACGTGCTACGTAAACCACGGAAACACCAGGGGTTTTCCCCTGCTGGGGCACGCTGTGATTGACAACGCCGCCCGGGCCGATTTTTCGGCCTCGCGCTCGCGCGCACGCATGCTCCAATGCGCGCATGGCCCCTTCGCGCATCGATACCGCGGTCACCCGGATGTTGGGCATTCGCTATCCCATCATCGCCGCTCCCATGTTCCTGGTGTCCAACGCGGCGCTGCTGGAGGCCGCCGGACGCGCGGGCGCCATCGGGGCGGTGCCGTCGCTGAACTACCGCACCGCGCAGGCGTACCGGGACTTCCTGAACACGTTCCCGAAGGACGTGCCCTTCGGCGTGAACCTCATCCTCAAGTGGGCCGAGCGCCTGGAGGAGGACGTGGCCGCGACGGTGGAGCGCAAGGTGCCGCTGGTCATCACCAGCCTGGGTGACCCCACGCCCATCGTGGAGCGCGTGCACGCGTACGGCGGCAAGGTGTGGAGCGACGTGATTTCGCTGCGCCACGCGGAGAAGGCCGTGAAGGCCGGCGTGGATGCGCTCGTCGCGGTGGGCAGCGGCGCGGGCGGTCACGCGGGCAACCTGAGCCCCATGGTGCTGGGCCCGTGGCTCAAGGCGGAGTTGGGCGTGCCGGTGGTGCTCGCGGGCGCGCTGTCCACGGGGCGCCACCTGGCCGCCACGCTCGCGCTGGGCATGGATGGCGCGTACGTGGGCACGCGCTTCCTGGCCACGGAAGAGGCCGGCGCCGCGCCCGACTACAAGCAGGCGCTGGTGGACTCAGGCCCCGAGGACCTGGAGTACACGAAGGAGGTCACCGGCGTGCACGGCAACTTCATCAAGAGCGCGCTGGAGCGCTTCCGCACGGGCCAGGGCAAGGCGTGGAAGGACACCTGGAGCGCGGGCCAGGGCGTGGCCTTCGTGAAGGACGTGCTGCCCGCCGCCACCGTCGTCGAACGCATGGTGCGCGAGTACTCCGAGGCCCGCGCCGCGCTGCCGTCCGAATCCTGAAGCAGCACTGAAGCAACCCGGGTGTCGAGCCCCGCTTCCGGCCCCTTCCGCCGGAAGCGCGCGGTCTCCCCGGACCCGCGAAGTCGTCGCGAATCGCACGAAGCAACCTGGCACGTCGGGCGACCTCTCAAGGCCTTCCCGTGACGTCTTGGGAGGGGCGGAAGCGTGCCCGCCTACCACCCCGGTTCGGCGCGCGTGACGCGCAAGAAAAAACACCCGGGAAGCCTTGCCAGACGCGCGCGTGGGAACGGCGGAAACGGCGGATTGTCGAGGGTTTGCGGGCCCTGTCCGAACGCCCGGAGATGTCAGACCCCACTCTTAATCTGTGTCTCACGAGGTCACGCAAGGCAGCGACTTCTCCCCGGTACCTCTCCGTCTGAAAAGCGGGGGGAGAAGCTCCTCTTTCGACAGGTTTTCCACGCCATGGAACAACGACTGGCAACCCTTATTGGAAACGCGGTGCGAGTGGCCCGGCAGCGGCTGGAGCTGACGCAGGCCGATGTCGCCGAGCGCGTTGGCATCGCCACCGAGGTGTACGGGCGGCTGGAGCGCGGGCACATGCTGCCCAGCGTGCGGACGTTGCGGAAGCTGTGCCTCGTGCTGAGCTGCTCGTCGGACGTGCTGCTCGGGCTGAGCGCGACGGCGGCGGTGACGGAGGACGGCGCGCCGCAGGTGGCGGAGGATCCGCCGGAGTACCGTGAGCGTCCGGAAGTGCGCCGCCTGCTGCGCACGGTGCGCAAGCTGGACTCCCCGCGCCTGCGCCTGTTGGGTCAGGTGGCGCACGCGCTGGAGCGATGAAGCGCTGAAGGGGGCTACTCGGCCGCGGGCTCCGCGTTCGCGTCCACGGGCGCCGGTGCTTCGCGGTGGACAGGGGGGGATGCAGCTCCGGCGACGGGCAGCCGGAGGATGAAGCGCGCACCGCCTTCGGCGCGGTTCTCCGCGTCCAGGGTTCCGCCCGCGCGCGCCACGTAGTCGCGGCAGAGCGCCAGGCCCAGGCCGGTGCCCTTGCCGGGCGGCTTCGTGGTGAAGAAGGGCTCGAAGAGGCGCGACAGCGCGGCCTCGGGGATGCCCGGCCCGTTGTCCTCCACCTCCACCCGCACGCGGCCGTCTTCCATGCGCGCGCGCAGTATCACGTGCGCGGGCTTGCTGGAGCGGGCGGCCTCCAGTGCGTCCGCGGAGTTGAGCAGCAGGTTCACCAGCACCTGCACCAGGTGGCGGGCCGTGACGCGCGCGGGGGAGAGCCCCTGTGCGACGTCGCGCTCCACCACGCCCAGGCTGCGCAGGCGCACCGAGGCCAGCCGCTGCGCCTCGGCCAGCGCCTGCGCGACGTCGCAGGACTCCAGCTCGTCGGGGGCCTCACGCGAGAACAGGCGCAGGTCGGTGACGATCTGCTGGATGCGCAGCACGCCCTGCTGCGTCTCGTCCAGCACGCGCAGCACGTCCTCCAGGTCATCGGGCGAGCCGTGCGCCCATTCCTCCTGGAGGTAGTGCAGGTTCGACTTCACGTACGCGAGCGGGTTGTTCACCTCATGGGCCACGCCCGCGGCCAGCTGCCCCACCACCACCAGCCGCTCCACCTCCGCGCGCTGGCGCTCCACGCGCACGCGGCGCGACTCGCTCTCCGCCAGCTGGCGCAGGGCCTCGACGCGCTCCAGGTGCGCGTTGCGCTCGGCCGCGCGCAGCTTGCGGAAGGCCTCCGCGCCGTGCGCGGACACCGCGAACACGAAGAGGAGGCTGATGCACTGGCTGACGAACGCCATCCAGGGCGCGTGCGCCAGCCACATCATCAGCAGCACCGCCACCAACGTGCCGGCCATGGCGGACCACACCGGCAGCCGCTGGCCCGGGACGAAGACGGCGACGAAGAGGGGCACCGTGTAGAACGACGGGAACAGCGGGCTGGACAGGCCTCCGGTGAGCTGGATGCACACGGCGAGCGAGGTCAGGCTGACGACGCCCGCCGTGATGCCGCTGAACGGAGGGCGCAGCCACCCCGCGCCGACCGCGGTCCCCAGCACGAGGAACGACACGGTCCAACCCAGGTTCACCAGGAGGTAATCCGCGCGAAAGCCCCCCAGGACCAATGGGTGCGCCAGCGAGCCCAGCGCGATGATCAGCGCGCACCACCAATACGTGCGGCGCCGGACCCGCCGGCGGGCCCGGGCATCCGCGTTCGCGTCGTCCCACGCGCTGGAGGTTGGAGACGTCACCCCGGCCCGGTCCGCCGGGCCGCGCGGCGCGGCGCGAAGTACAGCGTCATGTCGAGTCCTCCCGTGGACGTCGCAGCCGGCGGGACTTCCCCAAACGCACCGCGTCCCGTCCCCGTTTCTTCGCCTGTCCGCCGCCGGAGGGCAAGATGGGGTCAGGACACACCGCGCGAAGTCGACATCCCCGGCACTCGGCGCCGGTCCACACGGCCTCGAAGAGGGCGGTGGTCCGGTCGATGGTGTCGAAGTCCTCCGTCACGAAGCCCATCTCGAAGTTGCGGACGTCGTCGCCCTTGGCGCCCAGGCCCGCGCCGGTGAGGTTGGCGCTCCCCAGGTAGACCCAGGCGCCGTCCACCACCACCGCCTTGAAGTGGACGCGCGGGCACACCTTCAGCTCCAGGCCCCCCTTCACCAGCCGGGAGCGCGCGTCGAACGCGGCCCGGAACGGCCGGCTGGGCAGCTCCGCATGTAACAGCCGCAGCGCCACGCCCCGGGCGGCCAGCCCATCCAGCACCTCCAGGAGCGGAACGAAGGCCCCCTTCGAGCGCTCCACGTACATGGCCTTCACGTTGGCGGTGGCCATCCACACCGACTCGCGCGCGTGGGCCAGCTTGCGCAGCACCACCTCCTGGTACAGCGCGCTCCCCGACAGCAGCTCCGCGTCGATGGGTCTCATCATGTCACCCAGCGTCGCACACTGGATTACACGAAACCATTCCCTTCCCCTCGCGAACGTCCTGCGGTGGAAGGAGACCCAGGCGCCAGCTTGACCGGTGACCGGCGGTCATTTAACTCCGGGTCATGGCAGGAGCACTGGCCGCGAAGCGGGTCGTTCCACTGCGGGCGCGGCGGGACGAGGACAAGGAAGCGCGGCGGCGGGAGCTGCTGGACGCGGCGCGAGCGCTGTTCGAGGCCACGTCGTTCGCCGAGGTGAAGATGGCGGACGTCGCGGCGCGCACGGGCCTGGCGAAGGGGACGGTGTTCCTCTACTTCCCGACGAAGGAGGCGCTGTTCCTGGCGCTCCTGGACGACCTGCTCACCGCGTGGTTCGCGAAGCTGAACGGGCGCATGGCCAAGGACGGCACGTGGACGGGCCACCAGTTGGCGCGCACGGTGGCCGAATCGCTGGAGGGCGAGGAGACCTTCACGCGGCTCCTGGCGCTGGCGCAGACGGTGCTGGAGCAGAACGTGACCGTGGCGCAGGCGCGGGCGTTCAAGGAGCGCGTGCTGGTGGCCATGGCGACGACGTCGGCGCTGCTCCAGGCGCGGCTGCCCTTCCTCACGCCGGAGACGGCGGGCCAGCTCATCCGCTACGTGCACGCGCTGGTGACAGGCCTGCGGCAGATGGCGGACATCGCGCCCGTGGCGCGCGAGGTGCTGACGCTGCCGCACATGGCGCCCCTGCGAGTGGACTTCACCGCCGAGCTGACGGCGGCCATCACCACCCTTCTTCGCGGGCTTCAGGCCCGCTGACCCTTTGCGTCTTTCTTGAAACGGAGCTGAGTCATGCTGGAAGCCGTCGCGTCCCTCCTCCCCCAGGCCACGGTTGAAGTGGACCGCATCCGCGCGGTGTTCGAGTCGCAGCGCGCGAACCGGTGGAACCTGTCGCGCAGCACTCCCGCGGAGCGCATCGCGAGGCTGCGCAAGCTGCGTGAGGCCATCATCGCGCGGCGCGAGCAGCTGGCGGAGGCCATCCACCAGGACTTCCGCAAGCCGGCGATGGAGGTGGAGCTGACGGAGATCCACCCGACGCTGGAGGAGCTGAACCACACGGTGAAGCACCTGAAGTCGTGGATGAAGCCCAAGAGGGTGGCGACGCCGCTGACGCTCAAGGGCGCGTCCAGCCACGTGCGCTTCGAGGCGAAGGGCGTGGTGGTCATCCTGTCGCCGTGGAACTACCCGTTCCAGCTGCTGGCGGCGCCGCTCATCGCGGCCATCGCCGCGGGCAACGCGGTGATGCTCAAGCCCAGCGAGAAGACGCCGCACACGTCGCGCTTCCTGGCGAAGCTGGTGCGAGACATCTATCCGGAGAACGAGGTGGCGGTGTTCGAGGGCGGCGCGGAGGTGGCGGAGTCACTGCTCCAGCACCCGTTCGACCACTTCTTCTTCACGGGCAACCCGAACATCGGGCGCAAGGTGATGATGGCGGCGACGAAGTTCCTGTCCAGCGTGACGCTGGAGCTGGGCGGCAAGTCGCCGGTCATCATCGACGATTCGGCGAACCTGAAAGCGGCGGCGGAGGCGCTGGCGTGGGGCAAGTTCGTCAACGCGGGCCAGACGTGCGTGGCGCCGGACTACATCTACGTGCCGGCGTCGAAGCAGCAGGCGTTCCTGGAGGCGTTCAAGGCGGTGCTGACGCGCTTCTACGGAGCGACGGAGGCCGAGCGTCAGGCGAGCCCGGACTTCGCGCGGGTGGTGGACCCGGCGGCGTGGAGGCGGATCAAGGAAGTGCTCGACCGCACGGTCGCCGCTGGGGCGAAGGTGGAAGCGGGCGGTACGGCGGACGGGCCGTCGCGGTACGTGGCACCCACGGTGTTGTCCGGGGTGACGACGAAGATGCCCATCATGGAGGCGGAAATCTTCGGGCCGGTGTTGCCGGTGCTGACGTACGAGCGGCGCGAGGAGGTCTACGCGCACATCAACGAAGGCGGGAAGCCGCTGGCGCTCTACGTGTTCTCGCAGGACTCGAAGATGGTGGAGGAGGTGCTCCAGCACACGACGTCCGGCGGGGTGGTGGTGAACAACGTGCTCATCCACGTGGCGAACCCGAACCTGCCGTTTGGCGGGGTGGGGATGAGCGGGTTGGGGAACTACCACGGGCACTACGGCTTCAAGACGTTCAGCCACGAGCGGGCGGTGATGGTTCAGTGGATGAAGTCGCTGGCCGCGGTGTTCTTCCCGCCGTATCGGGGAAAGACCCAGGAATGGGCTTCCAAGGCGACCCGGATGCTGGAGTAGGTCCTGGGGAGGGAGAGAGGAACCGGCATGCGCGTGGTGTCAGTGGAGGAGGCCCTGGTCCCGGGAGACCTGCAGGCGGTGTTCGACCGCCTCCAGGCGCGCCGCTGGGAGCTGGCGAAGACAGGGCCCAAGGAGCGCCTCGCGCGGCTGGAGAAGCTCAAGGCGCTGCTCTTGGAGCGGCGTGAGGAGCTGGCGGACGCGCTGCACGAGGACTTCCGCAAGCCGCCCGCGGAGGTGGAGGCGACGGAAATCCTCCCCGTGCTGCTGGAGTTGGCGCACGTGCAGAAGCACCTGAAGGCGTGGATGAAGCCGCGCAAGGTGGGGGCGCCGCTGCTGCTCGCGGGCACGAAGAGCGAGGTTCATCCGGAGCCCAAGGGCGTGGTGCTCATCCTGGCGCCGTGGAACTACCCGTTCCACCTGCTGGTGTCGCCGCTGGTGGCGGCGGTGGCGGCAGGCAACGCGGTGCTGTGCAAGCCGAGCGAGAAGACGCCGGGCACGGCGCGCTTCCTGGCGCAGCTGCTGCGGGACGTGTTTCCGCAGGACGAGGTGGCGCTGGTGGAGGGCGGCGCGGAGGTGGGCGAGGCGTTGTTGCGGCTGCCGTTCGACCACTTCTTCTTCACGGGCGGGCCGCGCGTGGGCCGGCGGGTGATGGAGGCGGCGGCGCGGCACCTGTCGGGAGTGACGCTGGAGCTGGGCGGGAAGTCGCCGGTCATCGTGGATGCGTCAGCGGACGTGGACGCGGCGGCGGAGCGGATTGTGTGGGGGAAGTTCCTGAACGCGGGACAGACGTGCATCGCGCCGGACCACGTCTGGGTGCACGCGTCGAAGGAAGAGGCGCTGCTCTCCGGGATGAAGGCCGCGCTGGAGCGCTTCTACGGGAAGACCGAGGAGGCGCGGCGGGCGACGCCGGACTTCTGCCGGATGGTGGATGACGGCGCGTTCAAGCGCGTGTGCCGGTTGCTGGATGAGTCCGTGGCGGGAGGAGCGCGGGTGGTGGCGGGAGGCGGCGTGCACGCGGAGACGCGCTACATCGCGCCCACGGTGCTGGCGGACGTGACGCCGGAGTCGGCGGTGATGGATGAAGAGATCTTCGGGCCGCTCCTGCCGGTGCTGCGCTTCGAGTCACTGGATGAAGTGGTGACGCAGGTCCGCGCGGGGGGCAAGCCGCTGGCCATGTATGTCTTCAGCCACGAAGAGGCCACGGTGGAGCGCCTGCTGAAGGAGACGAGCGCGGGCGGCACGGTGGTGAACAACGTGGTGTTGCACAACGTGAACCCGCACCTGCCCTTCGGAGGCGTGGGGCAGAGCGGGCTGGGCGCGTACCACGGCGAAGCGGGCTTCAAGGCCTTCAGCCACGAACGCGCGGTGGTGCGGCAGGGCCGCACGGCCTTCACGAACCTCTTCTTCCCGCCCTACCGTGGCAAGGCACAGCGCCTGGCCCGGCTCGCGAGCAAGTTGTTCGAATAGGATGGAGGCACGATGAGCTCCGACAATGCACCGCCGCCTCGTGGCCTCTACGGACAGCGCCCCAGCAAGAGCGCGGACGCGGCGCGGAGGGCTCAGTTCGATCGATTGGCGGCGATGACGCCTCGGGAGCGGGTGTTGCTCGCGCTGAGTCTCAAGGAACGGATGCGCTACATCACACCTGCGCGCGCGCATAAGCCCGGCCCGGGTGCGCCCAAGTGAGCGACACAGCCAGTACCAATCGGCAGGAGCGGACGCTCCAGATTGCCGAGCGTGTGGTTGGCCTCCTGGAACAGCACGGCATCTCCGCCGCGGTGATTGGTGCCATTGCCCTGGCCGTGCACTACTACCCGCGCCAGACGGAAGACTTCGACCTGGCCATCAACATCAATCCCTTCCCCCGGTTTCGTCAGCTTGACGAGGTTCTACGGGCGGAGGGGTTCGAGACAGATCTCAGTTACCCCGATGCGGAAGATCCCCTGGGCGGAGTCCTTCGTGTCTCAGGAGAGGACTTCGAGACCATCGAGATCGTGAACTTCCAGAATCCATGGCCCGGCGCGAAGGACAACACCACGCTTGCGCAAGAGGCCATTCAGTCCGCGTCGTTGGCCTTGAACCCAGGCAGTCGCCTCCGTGTCGTCGATCTTCCCCACCTCATCGCCTTGAAGCTGTTCGCGGGAGGATGGAAGTCGAAGGCCGACGTCATGGAGCTTCTGGAGCGCAACCGGCAACACCTGGATGTCGCCGGGCTACGTGATGTCTGCGAGCGCCATGGGATGGGGCCAGCCCTTCGGCCCCTCCTCGAAGAGCTCGGGATTTCCTAGCTGCGCAGACCCGGGGCTTCCTGACCGGTGCGCGCGACGTACTCCGTGTAGCCGCCGCCGTACTTGTGGATGCCGTCCGGCGTCAGCTCCAGCACGCGGTTGGACAGCGCTCCCAGGAAGTGCCGGTCGTGGGACACGAACAACATCGTGCCCTCGTAGCGCGACAGCGCCGTGATCAGCATCTCCTTCGTGCCCATGTCCAGGTGGTTCGTGGGCTCGTCCAGCACCAGGAAGTTCGGCGGGTCGTAGAGCATCTGCGCCATCACCAGACGCGCCTTCTCTCCTCCCGACAACACCCGGCACTTCTTCTCCACCTCGTCGCCGCTGAACCCGAAGCAGCCCGCCAGCGCCCTCAGCGAACCCTGCCCCGCCCTCGGGAACGAATCCGCCAGCTGGTCGAAGACCGTCTTCTCTCCGTCCAGCAGGTCCATGGCGTGCTGCGCGAAGTAACCCATCTTCACGCTGCCACCCAACGCCACCGAGCCTTCATCCGGCTGCGTCGAGCCCGTCACCAGCTTCAGCAACGTGGACTTGCCCGCGCCGTTCACGCCCATCACGCACCAGCGCTCCGCGCGGCGCACCAGGAAGTCCAGGCCGTCGTAGATGGTCCGCTTGCCGTAGCCCTTGCTCACGTTCTTCAGGTTCACCACGTCGTCACCTGAACGCGGCGGCGGCTGGAACTCGAAGAGCACCGTGGAGCGGCGCTTCGGCGGCTCCACCTTTTCAATCTTCTCCAGCTTCTTCACCCGGCTCTGCACCTGCGCCGCGTGCGACGCGCGGGCCTTGAACCGCTCGATGAACTTGATCTCCTTCGCGAGCATCGCCTGCTGACGCTCGTACTGCGCCTGCTGCTGCGCCTCGTTCTGCGCGCGCTGGCCTTCGTAGAAGTCGTAGTTGCCCGAGTACGTCGTCAGCGAACCGCCGTCGATCTCCACCACCTTCGTCACGATGCGGTTCATGAACTCGCGATCGTGCGACGTCATCAGCAGGCCGCCCTCGTACCCCTTGAGGAAGCCCTCCAGCCAGATGAGCGATTCCAGGTCCAGGTGGTTGGAAGGCTCGTCCAGGAACATCGCGTCCGGCCGCATCAGCAGGATGCGGGAGAGCGCCACGCGCATCTTCCAGCCGCCCGACAGCTTGCCCACGTCGCCGTCCATCATCTCTTCGCTGAAGCCCAGGCCCGCGAGGATTTCCCGCGCGCGGCCCTCCAGCGCGTACCCGCCCAGCTCCTCGAACCGGCCCTGCACGACGCCGTAGCGCTCGACGAGCTTCTCCATGTTGTCCGCCTGGTCCGGGTCACCCATGGCGGCTTCCAGATGCTTCATCTCCGCCGCGACGGTGCTCACCGGGCCCGCGCCGTCCATCACTTCGGACACCGCGCTGCGGCCGTTCATCTCACCGACGTCCTGGCTGAAGTAGCCAATGGTGACGCCGCGGTCGATGGAGACCTGTCCTTCGTCCGGGTACTCCTGGCCGGTCATCATCCGGAACAGCGTCGTCTTGCCCGCGCCGTTCGGGCCCACCAGGCCCACCTTCTCGCCCTTGTGGAGAGCGGCCGACGCCTCGATGAAGAGGATCTGCTGACCGTGTTGCTTGCCGATGTTGTCGAGACGGATCATGTGCGTACCGAAAAGGCCCGGGGAATCAGGCGGCGCGCCCTTATGCCACGAGCCGCCCGCCGGAGGGATGGTTCCGAACCCCCAACGGCCCCAGGTCCATCCACGCGGCCGGGCAGGCAGGCCCCCGCCCGGGATTCCGCTCGGCTTGGAACGCGGGCCTCAGTCGTCCCGGTGCACCGTGCCCGGGGAGAACGCCGGGGTGCAGATGGCCACGTACTCCGCGCCGTCCTCCTCGGGGGTGCTGTAGCGGACCCACTCGCCGGGCTCGCACACCACCGTCTGGCCGGCGTGGACGTCCATCACCCCGCCCTTGTGCTCCACCCGCAGCGTGCCCGCGAGCACCAGGGTGATTTCACGGAACTCGGGCGTCTGGCCCGGCTCCTCCCACCCACCGGGGCTGCGCATGTGGGCCACGCTGATGTTGGACGTCTTGGAGTTCACCCGGCCCACGTACTCGTCGATGAGCTTCGGCTTGTTGCCCACGGCCGTCACGCGGATGGGCTTCGGGATGAGCGTGGGCATGGCGAGGCTCCAGGGGAGGACGAAGGGAACAGCAGCCATCCCTACCCTACCAGCGCGTGGCGTAGAGTGCCGCCGTGCTGACCGTCGACAACCATCCCCTCCTCGACCTCATCGCCTTCACCTCCACTTTTCCCGCTCCCCTGGGGGACCTGCCCGCGCCCGACTGGCTGCAAGCCCTGCTGAAGCCCGGCGCCACCGCCCCCATCCAGAGTGACGACGCCGTCCGGGGCGCCGTGCGCGACCTGCTCCGCCACGGCGGCTACAAGCCCACGGGCCGGGGCAAGCCCGCGTCCGAGTACCTGGTGCGAGCCTCCGGCGATGGCACCCTGGGCACCATCAACGCCGCGGTGGACGCCTGCAACGCCGTGTCCCTGCACAGCGGCCTGCCCATCAGCGTCGTGGACCTGGACAAGGCCCAGGCCCCCTTCCGCGTCTCCACCGCCATCCAGGGCGACCGCTACGTCTTCAACGCCTCCGGGCAGACCATCGACCTGGAGGGCCTTCTGTGCCTCTTCGACGCACAGGGGCCGTGCGCCAACGCGGTGAAGGACGCCCAGCGCACCAAGACGGACGCCACCACGCGCCGCACCCTCACGCTGCTGTGGGGCACCAAGGAGCTCAAGGGCCACACCGAGCGCGCCTTCACCTGGTACCGCGAGTTGCTGGAGCGCCTGGGCGCCACCGTCGAGCCCGTGCGCTGAAAAGCGCTACCCGGGCAGTAGCGCCAGCCCGTCCAGGATGCGCTGCACCACCACGTCCGGCGGCGGCGTCACGTCCACGGTGAAGGCGTCCCTGGGCACCTCCAGCGTCTCCAACTGGCTGGCCAGCAGCGACGCCGGCATGAAGTGGCCCAGGCGCTGCTGGAGCCGCTCGCGGATGACGGACGCGGGCGCGTGCAGGTACACCCAGCGCTCGCGCCCGGCGTCCACGGTGAGTCGCGCGCGGTAGAACTCCTTGAGGCCGGAGAACGCCAGCACCAGGTCCTCGTCCGCGTCCAACGCCTTCTCCATCCTCGCGCGCAGCAGCTCCAGCCAGGGCTGCCGGTCCACGTCCGTCAGCGGCGTGCCCGCGGCCATCTTCCGGCGGTTCTCCACCGAGTGCAGGTCGTCCGCGTCCACGAACGTCCACCCCAGCCGGTCCGCGAGCGCCTGGCCCACGGTGGACTTCCCGGTGCCTGAAACGCCCATGACGATGACCACCATGCCGTTGCCGCCTCCCTCGCTCGCGCTCGCTCCCTCATGCTGCGGCCTTCCCTTCCCTGGCGCCACGCGAGAAGCACGGCCGGTGACACACCGGACATCCCGGGATACCGGAAGGTGAGCGTCCGCTGTCCAACGCCCTTGCCCCCAGGTCCACCACGCTTTCCACTTCGCGACGGAGGAACCGCTACCCTCGTTCCATCATGACTTCCGTGGGAGCACCCCCCGGCCGGACGCTCGTCCAGCTCCTCCTGTGCAGTGGCCTGCTGACCCTGGTGACCCTCGCCGCCTGCCGCGACCCCGCCGCCGCATCCGGCACCGCCCTCTTCGTCACCACCGAGTTCGAGCCCTCGCTGAACCTCACCCGGCTGCGCGTCTCCGCCACCGCGGAAGGCGCCTCCGTGCCCACCTCGCTGCTGCCCGAGGACTCCAGCCGCGCGCTCGTGAACGGTGAGACGTTCCGCGTCCTCCTGGACGGCGCGGCCAATGGCACCCAGGCCACCCTCCGCGTGGAGGGACTGCGCGACGACGCCACGGTCGCCACCGGCGAGGCCACCGCCACCGTGCGCGACGGCTACGAGGTGGAGGTCACCGTGCGGCTGACCGCCTCGAACGGCGGCACCTTCTGCGTGGACTGCCCGGACGGCTGCTGCCGCGACGGCGTGTGCACGTCCCGCACCTTCCGCACTTGCGGCGTGGGCGGCGTCGCCTGCGAAATCTGCGACTCGGACCGCGCCGACACCTGCACCAACCGCGGAACCTGCGGCTGCGGCACCGGCCCGGCCTGCGACCTCAACGCCAACCGCTGCAACGGCGGCAAGTGCTTCTGCGGCCTCGGCAATGCGTGCGGTCCGGGGCTCGCGTGCATCAACGGCTTCTGCCGCTGCGACCCGTCCACCTGCGCCGGCTGCTGCGATGGCAACAGCTGCATCCCCGCGCCCAACAAGAACCAGTGCGGCAAGGGCGGCGAGTCCTGCAAGAAGTGCGACAAGCGCTGCAACCCGGACGGTTCCTGCGACTGACTCGCGCTAGCGCACGGTGAACGGGCGCGAGCTTCCCGCGTACGGGTGGATGCGCCCGTCCCAGCCGGACTTCCAGTTCCCCTCGTGCACCAGCCGGTACGTTCCCGGCTGCGTGTCCTTGGAAATGGGCCACGTGATTCGCACGTGTGAGCACGCGAGCGTGGGCACGCAGAACTCGCGCTGCCAGTGGTACAGCGCGACGCCGTCTCCGTCGTTCGCCACGTCCCGCCACGTGCCATCCGACTCCCGCCGCTGTACGCGCAGGAAGGTGCCGCCCAGCTTCAGGTCATTGCGCGGATGGCCGCCCCAGAAGGTGACGCTCGCCGTTTCGCCGCGCACGTAGGAAGCCTTCGCTTCCTCCGCGACGGCGCCGAAGTCCACCCAGAGCAGCTTGTCGTCGAACACCACGCCGGGCTGCAGCCCCACCACCACCTTGCGCAGGTCGCGCGGCGTGGGGCCCGGCGGCACGGATGTCCCGTCGCGCAACGCGCTCGCGAGCCCCGTGAAGGACTGTTGCAGCGCCCCCAGCGTCCACGGGCCGAAGTGCGTGGACGCGCCCTCGTAGTCCTGACGCGCGTACTCCTCGCGCGTGGCCACGTAGCCCGAATAGGCGTTGGCCGGTCCCGCGATGACCACGTCCGTCACGCCCGTGCCTTGCAGCTGCGCGCGCACCGTGTCGCGCAGCCGGCGGCCCGCCATGGTGGTCATCTCGAAGGGCACCGCCACCAGCGCCAGCGGTCCCACCGTCACCACCTGCAGGGGCAGCACCTCCGGGGACCACGGGTAGGGCTTCATGGTGCCCATCTCCAGGACGATGGGCTTCTCTCCCTGGCAGGGCGTGGTGACGGCGGCGCAGGTGAACTGGCTCCACACGTCGTGCACGTTCTCGCACGTGGCCCCTTCCGAACCGAAGCCGGGCCCGTCCTCCGCGCCCGCCAGCATGGACAGGCCGATGGCCGCGGGGCAGGTGCGGTGCGTTCTGCCGTCCGTGAACGCGGGCGCGACGTCCACCGCGTCCATCTTCACGTAGGCGTGCCGGTAGTCCACGCCGCCCATCACCGGCATCCCGGCGGTGGACCACAGGTGCGCGGCGAAGTCGTACTGCTTCTTCGCGGACAGGGCCGCGTCCTCGAAGTCGTTCGCGCCGCCGCCGTTCGTGCCGCCCAGGATGTTGGGCGTGACGTCGCCTTCATTCGAGTTCGCGAACGCCGCGACAAAGGTGTCCGGGCCTCCGGGCGTCCGTCCTCCCTTCTCCACCTCGAACGTGTGCGCCGCGAGCCCCTTGTTGTCGCCGCTGATGTACGTGTTCGTGTTGCCCATGGACGTGGCGTGCACGGCGAACCAGTTGACGAGCCCCAGCTCGCGTCCGTCCGCAGCCGTCATCCGGAGCAGCGTCATGCGGTCGTCCACGTTGTCGGAATAGCGGGCGCGCTCGGACTCCGGGTTGCGCAGGTAGGCTTCCGGTGAGCGGTTGATGCTGGCGCCGTGCAGGTCGCCCGAGGACAGCCGCAGCGAGCCCTCGGCCAGGCGCGCGTTGGCGCGGAGGATGGAGTCCGTGATGCCGGAGACGATGGCTTCGAAGTTCTGGGGCACGAAGCCGAAGGTCGTCAGGTTGTAGAACGTGTAGTGGCTGAAGCCGCCCGGTCCGGAGTGCGTGTGCGTGGCGCTGAGCAGCACGTTGTCGTCGGAGAACGTGTCGCCCAGCTTCGAGCGCAGCCGCTCCACCACCTGCTGCTTCACCGCCTGGAACACCATGCCCAGGTCCGCGCTGACGAAGGCCACGCGGCGGCCGTTGCATGGCGAGGCGATGACGAACGCCCGCGAGTACAGCCGCAGGTGGATGCCCTCCGTCTTCTGGGACACCTGCCCGTAGCCCATCATCCCCACCTCCGCGGCGGGGCCGGTGATGTCCGAGCGCGCCGCGCCGATGAGGAAGTTCGCCGAGCCCGCGCACGCGTCCGCCGGAGCTTGCGCCGGAGCCGGAGCCCGCGGCGTTCCCTCCTGCGCGCTCGCCGTGGACAGCCGGGGGGTAGCGCCCGGCCCCAGCGACAGCACGCAGCCCAGCAGCAACCCGAGCACGGGAGCGAGGCGGGCGTTCAGCGTGCGCATGACATCCTCCACGGCCTCCGGAAGGGAAGGCCCCCGGCGGCGGCGGGTCCCAGCGTGTCGCTGTCGTCCCCTGGAGGGGAGCGCACGCGAGGGCAGGCCGTCCGACGCTCCACACTCGAACACGGGAGCGCGGCGGATTCAGTCCATTTCGCGGCAGCGGACGGGCGGCCCGCTCCGCCGCATGGACGCGGAATGCGGGCTGGTCAGGCCCCGAGTGTGGGCCGCGCGGCGACGTGCAGGGTGACGCGGAAGGTGGCGCCGTGGCCCTGCGTGGACTCCGCGGCGATGGTGCCGCCCAGCGCGCGCACGATGGTGTCGCAGATGGACAGGCCCAGGCCGGTGCCCTGGCCCGGCGCCTTGGTGGTGAAGAAGGGGTCGAAGATGCGGCGCAGCAGCTCCGGCGCGATGCCCCGGCCCGTGTCGCGCACCTCCACCACCACCCGGCCGTCGTCGTCCACGCGGCTGATGAGCCGGATCTCGTGCTCGTCCGTGAAGCCTTCCGGAATCGCGTGCGCGGCGTTGATGACCAGGTTGAGGAACACCTGGAACAGCTTGCCCTCGTTTGCGCGCACCGTCGGCACGACGCCGTACTGCTTCACCAGGCGGGCGCGCGGCCGGATTTCACTGGCCGCCATCTGCGCGACGGAGTCCAGCACGCGGTGCAGGTCCACCGACTCCTCGTGCGCGTCGTCCACGCGGGAGAAGACCTTGAGCTGGCGGACAATCTGGCGCATCCGCTCGGAGCCCTCGCGCGCGTCGTCCAGCACCTGCTGGTACTCCAGCAGCTCCTCGGCGCCCAGGGGCCGGGGCATGGGGCCCAGCGCGCGGTGCAGGAACTCCAGGTTGGAGAGCACGTAGGACAGCGGGTTGTTCAGCTCGTGCGCGATGCCCGCGGCCAGCATGCCCATGGAGGCCAGCCGGTCCCCCAGCATGAGCTGCGCCTGCATGTGCTTGCGCTCGGTGAAGTCGCGCGCCACCGTCACGCGCGCGGGCACGCCGTCGAAGAGCACACCCAGCGTCACCAGGTCCGCGCTCACCACCTGCCCGTCGCGGCGCACCAGCGGCACTTCATGCGAGCGGGCCGCCAGCGCCCCGTCCTGTGCCTCCTCCAGGTGGCGGCGCGCGACCTCCTGGTCCTCGCGCCGCACCAGGCCCAGCAGGTGCCGGCCCAACAGCTGCGCGGGGTCCTGGTAGCCCAGGTAGTTGGCCATGGCCGGGTTCACCGACAGGAGCATGCCGTCCGTGGTGTGCACCACCACGGGGTCCGGGAACCCTTCGATGAGCAGGTGGAAGCCGGCCTCCGTGCGGCGCAGCGCCGTCTCCGTGCGCACGCGCAGCGCGTCCGTGGTGTGCTGCTCCAGCGCCAGCGACAGCGCGCCGGCCGCGCCGGACAACAGCTTCACCTCCACGTGCGACCAGGGCCGCGCGTCGTCGCAGTTGTCGAAGCCGATGAAGCCGAACGATTCGCCGTGCACCACCAGGGGCAGCACCAACAGCGAACGGATGCCCTGCGCCAGGAGCACCGGCGCGTTGTCCGCGCCGAAGTCCTCCGGCGAGCCCTGCACGGCCTCGCCCCGGTGGAGCTGCTCCAGTTGGTGCAGCGTGAAGGCCTGGTCGATGGGCCACGCTTGCGTGTCCGGGTTGTCCAGTTCGCGCGAAATGCCGGGCGCGCACCACTCCGCGCGCTGGGACTGGAGCATCCGTCCGGAGGCGTCGCGGTGGAACTCGAAGACGTAGGCGCGGCTGGCGCCCGCGACGCGGCCCAGCGGCTCCAGGACGGCGTTGTAGAAATCCCCGGAGCCCTCTGGCGCGAGCAGCTGCCGCTGCACCTCCACCATCGCGCCCAGGTAGCGCTCGCGCGTGGCGGCGGCCTCCTCCGCCAGACGGCGCGGGGTGACGTCCACCAGCGTGCCCAGCACGCCGCCCAGGTGCTCCGGGTCGCCCGTCACGGACAACTCCACCCAGCGCGGCTGCGTGCCGCCAGACAGCCGCAACTCCAGCCGTGAGGGCACGTCCGTGCGCGACAGCGCCGTGCGCAGCAGCACCCGCGCCTGGTCCCGGTCCTCCGGGTGGAACAGCTCCACGAGTACGCGGCCCAGCCACGCGTGCACGGGAGCTCCGACCAGGCGCTCCCAGGCGGGGGTCGCCAGGACGAGGCGGCCCGCCGCGTCCAATTCGAAGAGCGCCTCTCGCAGGAGCGACCCGGCGCGCTGGAAGCGACGCGTGTCCACGAGGTCGCCCGCCACGGATGACTGCCCCAGAGCAGCGGCGCTCCCCGTTTCGCGTTGCTCCTGCCCCACCGCGGCCTCCTTCAGCACGGATGAAACGAAATGAAACCTGGATTGGAGGGAAACCCACCCGGTTCGTCCGGGCCCGACCCCTCTCTCCGTCTCACCGCGGCCCGAAGCATAGGGCGCTCGAATGTTTCAAAGTCAATGGACCCACCCTGGACTCAGGGGTTTCCCTCGGAGTCAGGAGGCTCCCAGCCCCCGGGAATTCCGGAACGGGGGCGTTGACGGCGATCCCCAAGCAGGCGTGCAGGCACGCCACCAACGATGGCCCACGGGGGCACGTCGCGGGTGACGACAGCGCCCATTCCAATCACCGCGTGGTCGCCCACGGTGACACCGTCGGTGATACCCGCGTTGGCGCCCACCCAGACGTCCTGGCCAATCACGATGCCCTTCGAGGTGACGGGCTGCTCGCGCACGGGGCGATCCGGTGCGAGGCCATGGTCGAAGGCATAGAGCGTGGCGCCGGTGGCGATGCGACTGCCCTCGCCGATGCGGACGCCGCAAGTGCCGCCGTCCAGGCTGACGCGCGCGTTGAGGCTGACGCGCGCTTCCAGCACCACGGGCCCGTGCATGAAGACGTCCGCGCCGATGCTGCACCCCGGCCCGATGCGCACGGTGCGGCCGGGCTCCGCGAAGATGCGCGCCTCAGGGGCAATGAAACATCCTTCGGCGATATCAACTGTCTCCAGCTCGCGCAGGCGGTCCTGCACCTCGCGCTGCCAGGCCTCCGCCCATTCGCGGTGGCGCGGCTTGAGACTGAAGTAGAGCCACGGCATCCACGACAGCCGCAGCTTGTGTTGTTCACGGCGTTGCGCGTTCAGGTCCACGTGTCCTGACCTACCACGGGCCCCGCATCGGCTTCACAGGGGCTCGGGCTTCACGGGCGGAGCGGTGACGGGCTCCGGTGCTGCCGCGGGCACCACGGTGAAGTGGCAGCGCTCGCGCTCCTTCGCCACGGCCTCCGCGTCCAAGGACACGGGTGTCAGGTGGCAGAGCATGTCGTCCGGCTCCCACGGGTACGGCTGGCCGTCCAGGCGCACGCGCCCTTCGGCCACGGCGCGCGTGGCCTCCACGAGCGACAGCGAGGACAGGTCGCGCATCAGCGCTTCGAAGCGGCCCTGGCGCTCCGGGGTGGAGAAGTGGAAGCGGCCGCGCGCGACGACGGCCAGGTGGTACCACATGGGCCGGAAGGCCACGCCGGCCAGGCCCAGGCGCTGGGCCATGGCGAGCAGCACCTCGGTCGTCTCGCGAGACAGGCCCAGGCCGGGCACCTCCTGGCCGGGCAGTTGCGGACGCTTGTCGCTGAAGCGCGCGCGGGGATGGCGCAGGGACAGCCAGTTGGCGAAGAGGAAGGTCTCGCCCTGGAGTTCCTTCTTCTCCACCACCGAGTCCGACAGCAGGTGCTCGCGGCCGCCCGCGTGGCCCAGCACCATGATGCGGTCGCCGGTGCCGCCGGTGGAGGTCACCTGCACGCGCAGGCGGCTGTAGCCCAGGCGCTCCACGTACGACAGCAGGCCGTAGCGGAAGAGCGCGTACTCGATGCCCTGCGCGGTGTAGTGGCCCAGGACGCGCGGCTGCACTTCCGGCCCCAGCCGCAGCGGGCCCTCCAGGTCCTCCAGCGAGAAGGGCTCCCAGTGCGGCGCCTTCCCGGCGGTGTTGGCCTTCTCCGGATCCAACATGTGCGCGATGCGCTGGAAGCGCGCGCTCAATGGGTCATAGCGCGCGGTGATGCGCTGGTGGCCCAGGCCCGCGAGCACCAGCACCGTGCCCGCGAACAGCTTCCAGGACTCCGCGTGGTAGCCGCCCCCGGGCAGCCACACGCTGGCCCGTCCTCGCAGCGCGGCGGCGATGGCCACGTCGCGTTTGCGCGCACCCTGGAGCGTGATGCCCACGCGCCCGAAGCGGTCCCCGGACAGCACGTCCCCACCGGCGATGACGAAGGTGATGTCCGAGCGCGGCATGCGCGCGAGCAGGTCCTTCACCTTCTGCACGTAGGTGACGTCGTCACAGCCATCCGGCACGCGTGTTTCATCCACGCCGGGGGGCAGCACGCCCCAGTCGCTGCCGGACACGGAGCCGATCCACACCTTGGGTTGTCCGGCGAGGCACGCGGCTGTGCCGTCCGGCGGGTGCGCGTCCAGGTCCAGCACGGCCACGGAGCCGTCGAAGCCGGAGGCGCGCAGGTCCGCCACGGACACCGCGATGTCGTTGACGGTGCAGAAGCCGCCGCCCTTGTCCGGGCGCGCGTGGTGGAAGCCACCGGCCATGTTGACCACGGGCCCCTGTCGCGCGAGCGCCAGCCGGGCCGCGCCCAACGTCCCGCCGCACACGAGCCGCACGCTGTCCAGGAGCGCGTCCACGGGCACTTCCGACGGGTCGGTGGCGTAGATGCGCGCGAGCGTCGCGGGGTCGGAGAGGGACTCCAGGTAGCGGGCGTCGTGCACGCGCGCGAGCTGCGCGTAGGACACGGGCACGGGGTGGCGCACGTCCGCGGCGCGCACCACGCCGGCCTCCAGCAGGTACCAGGTGGTGAAGTCGGTGCCGCGCGGCTCGATGCCCACGGAGGACTCGATGCCGGTGAGGGGAAGGCGGTAGGCCTCGTCGTAGAAGACGTGCACCCGGCCGCGTCCCAGGCCCAGCTTCCACAGCCACGCTTGAATCATCCGCGCCTCGCGGGTGGCAGGAGATGGCGGGCGTTCACGGGGACGAGGGACACAGGGAGAGGTTCGAAAAGAGTGATGGCCCCTTCATCACGCTTGGGGGCCGTGGGCGCAAGGCTCATTCCACGGGACGCTGGGCCTCTTCCCGCAGGGCGGGGCTGCGGCGGCGCACGGTGCGGGCGGCGACGGTGACGAACAGGGCCCACGCGAGCCCGGCCACCCAGCCACCGAGCACGTCCGTGGGGTAGTGCACGCCCAGGTACACGCGGGTGCAGCCCACCAGGACGGAGAGCACCAGGGCCACGGAGAGGAGGTAGACCTTCACGCGGCGGTGCTCGGCGAACTGGGCCAGCAGCGCGCCCAGGGTGAGGTAGGTGATGGCGGACAGCATGGCGTGGCCGCTGGGGAAGCTGGTGGACATCGTCTCGGTGAGGTGGGGCACCACCGAGGGGCGCGGGCGGTGGAACAGGTTCTTGAGCAGCGCGTTGAGGATCCACCCACCGACGATGGCGGACAGGACGAAGAGGCTGGTGCGGTAGCGGCGGGCCACCACGAGGAAGCCGCACACGGCCGCGGTGAGGAGCGCCAGGACGGGGAAGCCGCCCAGGGACGTCACGTCGCGCGCGGTCTCCGCGAGCCACCACGGGCCTCGGGGGAGCCCTGGGTCTTCGGGACGACGCAGGGAGCGCACGATGCGCTCGTCGATGTCCTGCGTGTCGCCTTCATGCACTTCATCCGACAGGACGACGAAGCCCAGGACGCACGCGACCACGAGCAGCAGCAGCCCCAGGGGCCGCGTCACCATCACGTCCCAACCCGACACCCACCGCCATGGCCCTCGTGACATGACCGTGACTTAGGACAGCGGTTGCGGGCTGGCCACGGGCTTTTCGCGGCGAGTGTCGGGCAGGCTCCAGGTGCTCAGGGGTTCTGGACGGACAGGCCCAGCGCTTCAGCACCGGCGGCCTTCGCGCCGTCGAGGGCGCTGATGAGCCGTGTGTAGGGGGCCCGCGCGTCCGGCTGGAAGAACAGGCCGCGCTGGCCCTTGGGACGGGCCTCCAGGAAGGCGCGCAGGCGCGGCACGAATTCGGCTTCGCTCACGGGCTCGCCTTCCAGGAGCAGCGAGCCGTCCGCGGTGAGGCGTATGAGGCCGGGGGCCAGCTCCTTCGACGGCGGGGGCTCTTCGGTCGGGGATGTCTGTGCGAACGGGAGCTGGAGTTGAAACTCCCCGCGCATGAGCGGGGTCACGACCATGAAGATGATCAACAGCACGAGGACCACGTCCACGAGCGGCGTGACGTTGATGTCCGACTGGATACCGGACTGGGGCTTCACCACGACGGGGCGTCTTGCGTGCATCAGTTCTTCCTCATGGAGACACCCAGGGACACTTTCAGAGCACCCGCGTCCCGCGACTGTTGCAGCACACCAAGGACATCGCCGCAGGTGAGCGTCTCATCGGCCTTGAGGAGCAGCTTGCGGTCGGGACGGGCGCGCAGCTCCTGCTGGACGCGTTCCTGGAAGCGCGCGGCGTCCGGGAAGGACTCGTTGCCGACGTACAGCATCTTGTCCGCGGTGAGGGAGAAGACCAGTGGCTCGGGCTTCTCGCGCGGCTCGCCCTGCGCGGCAGTGGGCAGGGTGACGTCCTTGTCCTGCTGGGCCAGCGGGGTCACGACCATGAAGATGATCAACAGCACCAGCACCACGTCGACCAAGGGGGTGACGTTGATGTCGGCCTTCACTCCGCCCCTGCCTCCCACGGCCATTCCCATGCACAGCCTCCGCGCGAGCTCCTGCGAGTCGGAAGCCATGGGACCACGGGGCCGGGATGCCGTTGGCCGTGGGCAGTCGGTGGTTCGGTCATGATTCGGTCACGGGTGATGTTCGTATTCTCCAAACGAGGCATCACCAGGAGGCCCATATGCGATGGCATGGATGGTTGACGCTTGCATGCGTCGCCTTGCTGACCACTGGCTGTGCGTCCGCCCCCTTCGAGCCTGATTCCCCAGACTCCACCGAGGACGTGCTCGGCCCCTTCCTGAAGGGTTCATCGCCCGCGGCCTTCGTGGCCATGCAGCGAGGGGTGAACATGGCCCAACTGGTGGAATCGCTGAGTCATTGGGATGCCGTCCGCTTGGGAGCACTGGGCCCGATGGACGCGAAGGCCTCCGAAGTTCTTGGACGGAAACGCGCGGCCTTTCTCGTCAGTGCCACGGAGCAATTCGGCGTGGCCCGAGCCGAGGTGTTCGCCCTCTTCATCCTCCACTCCACATGCGATGACGAGATGCGTGCCGTGCTCAACCTGCTGGCCAAGGACAAGCAACTCGGCCAGACGCTCGGCGCGATGGCTGCCGTCCGCGAGCAACTGCACGAGCGTGGCCTGATGATTGAGGCACACGCCGAGCGCCCTGAACGCAGCGGTGATGTCCTCCGAGGCCTGGGGCGGGCCGGCCGGGACGCGCTCGCCAGCAGTGACGTAAGTGCTGGAGCCCGCTACCTTGAGCTGTCTTCCAAGCGCCAGCAACTGCCTCCGCCATACCGTCAGGCCCTCGATGAGGTGGAGCAGTCCCTCATGGAGCAGCACTTCGCGGCGGACAGTGTGGCGCTGGGGAGCTTCGATCACCTGACCTTTGGCGTACCGCTGGGCTTCTTCCACCTGGCGGCAGGGACGGCGCAGGGGACGTCTTCGCTGGCCTCAGGCAGATACGAGCAGGCCACGCGCGAGTTGGCGCCAGCAGCGCTGATGGTCGCGCTGTATGCAGGCGGCAAGGGGGCACGTGCGCTCCGGGAGTCTGCCGCCCCTGTCCTCAGCATGGAGAGGCTGAAAACCGTAGTGGCTCGACTGGAGGAACAGCTCGGGCTCAATGCGGCCCGCGGCGTGCTGAGGTATCTCCAGGCCCGCCGGGAGAATGCCTACCTCGCCGCCGAGTGGGGCGAGGCTGGCGTTCTGGCCCTGCATGAAACCCGAGGCAATGCGGCGAAGGCCCAGGCCATGTTGGCTCAGGCCGATCGTGACCGGCCAAGGACACCGCCAGCCCGCGCTGCTTCCAGCGCATCCACGGAAGGCTTTTCCACTGACGCCCCAATCCAGAACGCGCATCTGGCTGGGAAGAAACATCCGGTTACCGACGTCCCCTTCGACGCCGAGGGCTACCCTGACTTCAACGCGGCCGGGGTCGTGAAGACCGAGGTGAGGATCCCCTATACTGGTTCGCGCGCCGGGGATTTCGCCGCCGCGAACAAGGCGGCGGGCTTGAAGCAGACGCCCAAGGGAATGACCTGGCATCACCATCAGGACCGGACCACCCTTCAGCTGGTTCCCACCGACGTCCACGCCCGGACAGGACACACTGGCGGTTTCTCGGGAGGCCCCTGATGGCTCAGCGCCTGCGGACGACTGAAGGTGGACCATTGCTGAGCGAGGCGGACCTTGTCGCGTTCGAGCAGCGGTTCAGGCTCAAGCTCCCACTTCCGCTTCGTGAATTCCTGCTGACCACCAACGGAGGCAGGCCGGAGCGCGACCTCTTCAAGCTCCAGGGCCTTTCAGGGAATCCCATCGGCCGGATCCACTTCTTCTTCGGGCTCAACGACCCCGTCGAGTCCTGCAACCTGGACTGGAACCTGGAGGTCTTCCGGGATCGCCTTCCGCCGGGTCTGCTCCCCATCGCGACAACAGAAGGCGCGGACAAGGTCTGCCTGTCCGTGACCGGCGCCACAGCGGGCCAGGTGTTCTACTGGGACGCGCATGCCCGGCCGGGCATGAACAGCGTCCACCTGCTGGCGGAAGACCTCGACACCTTCATCGCGGCGCTCCAGTCGGACGCGCTGTCTCCCACCGTGCTGGAGTCCTGAGTCGCGGTCTCGCGGCGTACGCCCCTGGACGCTCGGACTCCGGAGGCATTGTCACGAGGGTGGGGCCTGTTATCACCCGGTGACGTTCTCACCGGGAGGCACCCGCACATGGCCATCGCCACCATCAGCCCCACCACCGGCAAGACGCTGCGCACGTTCGACGTGCTCTCGTCCGAGGAACTGGAGCGCAAGCTGCAACGGGCCGCGGATTCATTCCGCTCCTACCGCGAGACGTCCTTCGCTGACCGCGCCCGCTGGATGCGCCGCGCCGCTGAAATCCTCGAAGTCGAAGCCGGCCGCTTCGGCCGCATGATGACGGAGGAGATGGGCAAGCCCCTGGAGGCCGCCAAGGCGGAGTCCATCAAGAGCGCCACCGCGTGCCGCTACTACGTCACCCGCGCGGAGAAGCTCCTTCGCGACACGCCCATCGACGTGGATGGCGACACCGCCTTCGTGCGCTATCAGCCCCTGGGCCCCGTTCTCGCCATCATGCCGTGGAACTTCCCCTTCTGGCAGGTCGTGCGCTTCGCCGCCCCCGCCCTCATGGCCGGCAACGTGGGCCTCCTCAAACACGCCAGCAACGTGCCCCAGTGCGCCATCGCACTCGAGGAAATCTTCCGCACCGCCGGCTTCCCTGAAGGCGCCTTCCAATCGCTGTTCATCGAGACGTCGGAGGTGAACCGCGTCATCGAAGACCCTCGCGTGAAGGCCGTCACCCTCACCGGCAGCGAGGGCGCTGGCCGCGCTGTCGGCGCCGCCGCGGGCCGTGCCATCAAGAAGGTCGTCCTGGAACTGGGCGGCAGCGACCCGTTCATCGTCATGCCCAGCGCGGACCTGGACAAGGCCGTGCACACCGCCGTGTCCGCGCGCCTCATCAACAACGGCCAGTCCTGCATCGCCGCCAAGCGCTTCATCGTCGCCGAGCCCATCGCCCAGGAGTTCGAACGCCGCTTCGTCGAACGCATGAAGAGCATGGTGGTCGGTGACCCCATGGATCCGAAGACCGACGTCGGTCCGCTCGCCACGCCCGGCATCCTCGAAGGGCTGCACGCCCAGGTGCAGGAGAGCGTGAAGGCCGGCACCCGGCTGCTGCTCGGCGGCAAGCCCCAGGGCGGTCCCGGCAACTTCTACCCGCCCACCGTCCTGGCGGATCCGCCGCCGAAGGCCCCCGCCTTCCATGACGAACTCTTCGGCCCCGTGGCCACGCTGCTGCGCGCCCGCGACCTGGAGCACGCCATCGAGCTGGCCAACGCGACACCCTTCGGCCTGGGCGCCAGCGTGTGGACCCAGGACGCGAACGAACAGCGCCGGCTCATCGACGGCATCGAGGCCGGCATGGTGTTCGTCAACGCGCTCGTCGCATCCGACGCGCGCCTGCCCTTCGGCGGCGTGAAGCACTCCGGCCACGGCCGCGAGCTGGCCGACCTGGGCATCCGCGAGTTCGTCAACGCGAAGACCGTCCGCATCACCGGCGCATCCGGCGCGCCACCGCCGTCGAAGCACGCGGGCGAATAGCCCCGCCCCGTCCGTCAGCGCGTACGCACCCGGCCATCCACGGGCGCGCCGTGCACCTCTTCCAGCGCGGACGTCACGGCGTCCACCTCCGCGCCCAGCTGCTCCACGCTATGGCGCAGGCCCGCGCCGGCCACGTCCGCGTCCGCCGCGTCCGCCGAGCGCACCCGCAGCACCTGGGCGTAGAGGTTCTCCAGGGTGTACGCGAGCCGCGTGAACTCGGCCTCCAGCCGGTCCGCCGCCTTCGTCAGCTCCGCGCGCTGGCGCACCTGTTCATCCAGCACCTGCAACGCCGCGCGCAGCCGGTCGCGCACCACCACGTCTTCCTCCGCGGCCCAGCGCGTCTCCAGCTTCTTGCGCTCGTCCGCCAGCCGCTGCACGTCCTCCGGCGGCGCCACCGTGCGCAGCTCTCGTTCGCGGCGGACGAGCTCGTGGCAGCTCTTGCGCAGGTCCTGCACGGTGCGCTCCGGCGAGCGCACCATCTCCTGCAACACACCCTTCCCCGCTCGCAGCTCCGCGAGCAGCTTCTCGCAGACGGCGTCCACGCGCGTCAGGCGCGGATCCACCGGCGCCTCCGGCACCTTCGCCTGGGTCAGCACCGGCGCGGGCGGTTCCTCCACGCGCGTCAGCAGGGGGTTGTTGCGCGGGCGCAGGTGCTTCGCCGCGCCCTTGAAGAACGCGAGCGCCACGAACACCAGCCACCAGTACTGCTGCGGCAATCGCACCACCGTGGCCACGCACGCCAGCGCGACGACGAGCTGCCCCACGCCCACCACCGGGTTGCGCGAGGCCTCCTCCCGAGCCGCCTTCTCCGCACGCTTCGCATCGCGGTGCGCCTGCTGCTGAGCGATGTACGCGTCGCGTTTGGCATGCCGCTCCGCGCGGCGCAGGGCGTCCTTCGACTCGCGCTCCCACTGCTTCTCCCACCGCTGGCGCTCCCGCTCCGCGCCGCGCTCCCACTCCCGTTCCCAGCGGTCGCGCTCCTTCTCGGTGGGCAGGCGGCCCATCCGGCGCACCCACGCCTCCAGGGCCGCGTCCTTGCGCGCGCGCCCCTCCTCGATGGCCGCTTCCAGCCGGCGCAGGCGCTCCGCCGCGTCGTGAGGGGGCGAGGAGGCAGGGGGCGCTTCGCGGTCTCGGGGCACGAGGTGACGCTAACAACTTCCCCCGGGGTTGGGGACTGTCGTGGGTGGCCCCATAAGCGCAGGTGTTGAGCCATTGGCGCGCGGCGGGCAGGCGGACACGGGCACGCGGTGGTCCCCTGTAAACGGATGCGGTACTGGGAGGGCACGATGACCCTTCCCACCGCCGCGACCCGCCGCTTCCAGTGGTTCAGCATGGGCGTGCTCCTCTACAGCCTGGGCGTCATCCTCTGGGGCGCGTTCGTGCGCGCCACCGGCTCCGGCGCGGGCTGCGGCGACCACTGGCCCGTCTGCAACGGCGAGGTGCTGCCGCGAGCCCCCACCCTCCAGACCCTCATCGAGTACACCCACCGTGTCACCAGCGGCCTGGCCACGGTGCTCGCCGTCGTCCTCTACGTCTGGGGCCGCCGCGAGTTCCCCAAGAGCCACCCGGGCCGCCGCGCGGCGTTCTGGGCGCTGGTGTTCATGCTCACGGAGGGCCTGGTGGGCGCGGGCATCGTGTTGCTCAAGTACGTGGCGCAGGACGCGCGCCTGGGCCGCGCGGTGTGGATGGGCGTGCACCTGACCAACACCTTCCTCCTGGTGGGCGCGCAGACGATGGTGGTGTGGGCCTCCAAGGGCCGCGCGCGCATGGTGCTCCAGGGCCAGGGCGTCGTGGGCGCGCTGCTGGGCGGGAGCATCGTCGGCATGCTGGTGCTGGGCGTCAGCGGCGCGGTGGCCGCGCTGGGCGACACGCTCTTCCCCGCCACCAGCCTCACGCACGGCTTCGAGCAGGACCTGTCGGAGACGGCGCACGTGCTCTTGCGCCTGCGCATGTTCCACCCGGCCATCGCGGTGGCCATGGGCGCGCTGCTGGTGTTCGGCGGCCGTCAGGTGGCGCGGCTGCGGCCCTCGCCGGACGTGCGGCGCGCGTCCACGTGGCTCACCGCCATGTACGTGGCGCAGCTGTGCGCGGGCATCATCAACCTGGTGCTGCTGGCGCCGGTGACGATGCAGCTGGTGCACCTGCTGCTCGCGGACTGCGTGTGGATGTGCGTGGTGCGGCTGTGCGCGGCGGGGCTCGCGGAGGACGCGCCGCGCCTGGAGCCCGCTGCCGAGCCAGCCTCCCGCGTGGAGCCGGTGTAGCGCTCAGCCGCGCAGGCCCCGGGGTACCAGCACCCGGGCCACCGCTTCGAAGAGGCCGCTGACCGCGAGCGCGAGCACCGCCGCGGGCACCGCGCCCTCCAGGATGAGGCCCACGTCGTCCAGGCGGATGCCGGTGAGGATGGGCTGGCCGTAGCCGCCCGCGCCCACCAGCGCGCCCAGCGTGGCGGTGCCCACGTTGATGACCGCCGCCGTCTGGATGCCCGCGAGGATGGACGCCGCCGCCATCGGCAGCTCGATGCGCCACAGCCTCGCGCCGGAGGGCAGGCCCAGCGCCTCCGCGGATTCGCGCACCTCCCACGGGATGCCCTGCAGCCCCGCCGCCGTGTTCCGCACGATGGGCAACAGGCTGTAGAGGAACAGCGCCGCGATGGCCGGCTTCGAGCCGATGCCCAGCAGCGGAATCATGAACACCAGCAGCGCCAGCGACGGCACCGTCTGGATAACGCTCGACAGGCCCAGCACGCCCTGCCCCAGGCGCGGACGGCGCGCGGCCACCACGCCCAGCGGGATGGCCAGCGCGATGGCCGCCATCAGCGACAGCCCCACGAGGAACAGGTGCTCGCGCGTGCGCTGCCAGATGCGCGCACCCCGCCCATCCGTGTGCACCTCCGTCGTCAGGCCCAATGAAGCCTGGAGGAAGTCCGCCGCCACCTGGGCCTCAGGCACGTGCTCCAGCCGCGCGCGGGCGTTGAGCCGCACCATCTCCGCTTCCGTCAGCGAGCCCTCCAGCCGGCGCAGCGCCTGGACCACCCGAGGCGCTCGCGTCTCCAGGTCCGCGCGATAGAGGAGCACGGCGTCGTACGCGGGGAAGTGGTGCCGGTCGTCCTCCAGCACGCGCAGCCCGTAGGCGGCGATCTCCGCGTCCGTGGAGTACAGGTCCGTGAGCTGGATGGCGCCGCTCTCCATGCCCCGGTACGCCAGGTCATGGTCCAGGCCACGCACGTCGCGCTGGGGCAGGCCGTATGCGTCGCGCAGCGCGGGCCAGCCGTCGCCCCGCTGCATGAACTCGTTGCTGAAGCCCACACGCAGCTCCGGGTGCACCTTCAAGTCGGAGATGCGGCGGATGCCCAGCCGCTCCGCCTCTGCCTCCTTCATGCCCAGCGCGTAGGTGTTGTTGAAGCCCAGCGACGCGCTCATCCGCAGGCCTTCGTCCGCGAGCGCCTTCCTCAGCGCGTCGTCGTCCGGCAGCGCGCGCCCCACGAGCAGCTCCTGCCGCAGCGTGCCGGTGTACTCGGGATAGACGTCCAGCTCGCCCCGGCGCAGCGCCTCCCACAGCACCGTGGTGCCGCCCAGCTCGCGCCGGTGCGAGGCCCGCGCGCCCGCGTGCGCCGCCACCTGCGTCACCATCTCCCCGAGGATGACGGACTCGGTGAACTTCTTGGACCCTACGCGCACCTGGGGCCCGCCACCTTCAGTGCTCGTGCACGCGACGGTGAGCAACAGCAGCCACGCCAGCGACAGCGCGCGCATCATCCCGGCCTCCGCAGGGGCAGCGGGCGCTGCGCCTGGATGAAGCGCGTGACGAACGGATCCGTAGGACGCGCCTCCATCTCGTCCAGCGTACCCTGCTGCACCACCTGGCCATCGCGCATCAGCACGATGCCGTCTCCCAGGAAGGCCGCTTCCGCCAGGTCGTGGGTGACGAGCACCACCGTCTTGCCCAGTCGCTCGAAGATGCCGCGCAGGTCCGTCTGGAGGTCATGGCGCACCAGCGGATCCAAAGCGCCCAGGGGTTCATCCAGCAGCAGCACGTCCGGGTCCAGCATCAGCGCGCGCATCAACGCCACGCGCTGCCGCTGGCCTCCAGAGAGCTCGCCTGGGAAGCGCTCCAGCGCCTCCTCCGGGAAGCGCGTCAGGTCCATCAATTGCGTCAGTCGCTCGCGGATCCGTGCCTCCGGCCAGCGCAGGTGCCGCGCCATCAACGTGACGTTCCGCGCGCCGGTGAGGTGCGGGAACAGGCCTCCGCCCTGGAGCGCGTAGCCCACGCGTTGGCGCACGGCGAGCAGTGCGTCCGCGTCCTCCGGCAGGGGTTGTCCATCGAAGAGCACGCGGCCGGTCTCGGGCCGGAGCAGGCCGTTGAGCAGCCGCAGCAGCGTGGATTTCCCACAGCCGCTGGGGCCGATGAGCACCGTGGTGGCGCCCTTGGGCAGACTCAAGTCCAGCGGGTGCAGGGCCTGCTCGGCACCGAAGCGCTTGGACACTCCTTCCAGGAGGAACACGAACGCCACGTCCCTTCAGCGCGGAGCGAACACGCCGTTGCAGGTGGTCGGAAAGGGGAAGAGCGCACCCGCCGGGAGGCTGCACGCCGCGAACAGGCCCCAGCCCTTGTAGTTCACGCCGCCGGTCCAGACCTGGACCTCACCGCCACCCTCCTGCGCGGGCGCGGTGAAGCGGACGCAGCGCGTGGCCTGGCCCTCCACGTAGCAGTCGAGCACCTCCACCGGGCCGGCCCCCGGGAGCGCGTCGCGCAGCTCCTCCGCGCTCCGGTCGCGCCAGCGCTCCACCTGGCCCGCGCCCGGCGCCACCGGCCGGAAGATGCTCCAGGAGAAGGTGGACGCGTCACAGCGGATCCGCCCCGCGCGCGTCGTCGAGTCCGCGACCTCGCAGCCCTCCGGGACGAACAGCACCCGCCACGGAAACCGGGGCGGCATGACGAGCGCTGATGGCGACAGCGTGTCACCCTCCGGATTGCCCCGCGTGGCCAGGTACGCGAACAACTCCAGACACCGGCCCAGCCCCGCACGGACGTCGTCGCGCGCCACGCAGCCCAGCTGCCGCACGTGGCCCGCGGAGGGCATCACCGCCGTGACGTAGCCGCCCACCGTGCAGGCGTTCTCACCGGAGCACCGTTCGAAGCGCAGGGACGGGTGCGGCTGTCCACCGAGTGGCAGCTCGCCTCGGGCTTCCGTGAGGCGCGAGCCGAGTCGCGCCTGGACGCGGGCACGGCCGGAGTCCACGGCCTGCGCCTCGCTCCGCCCGGGCTGTTCGTGCAGCCACACGGAGAGCGAGCCGCAGCGGTACGTGCGCGACATGGCGCTGTCCGGGATGGGGACACAGCCTTCGAAGAGGGTGCGCGCGTCTTCGACGAAGGGGCCCGCGGGCGTCACGCCCTCGGAGGGGACCGCGGGGGCCACTGGCGCGGACGCAAGACACGCGCTCAGCAGTCCCCCGAGTGTCACTCCCATCGCCGCGAGTGCCGTGCGCATCCGCAGGGGATAGGCGCCGGACCCGGCCGAGTCAACCGGCCCGTCGGCCCGACGCCCACCGCGCTACACACGCGGGCACTACTTCTTCATCTGCTTCTCGAGCTCCTTCGCCTTCGTCTCGTTGCGGGCGACGACGCTCTCGGTGTCGCTCAGGAGCGCCAGGAAGCTGGCGTCGTTCTTGTACTCCTTGCGGCCCTCCTTGAGGACGTCCTTGCCCTTCTTCTGGTCCTCCGCGATGCGCGACAGGAAGGCCTTGTCGAACTCGGGGCCCTGCTTCGCCTGGAGCTTGGTGATCTCCTCGTTCGACTCGTCGATGGCCTTGCCCAGCTTCTCGCCGGTGCCCTTCATCTTCTCCTGGTAGCCCTGCTGGACGCCGGAGCCGCCCGTGCCCGTCTGGTCCTCGGAGGTGACGTTGCTGTCGCTGAGGGCACTGATCTGCATCTTCTTCTGCTCGGCCCAGGTGCGCAGCTGGCTCTGGCTGTTCTCGTGGTCCTCGCGCAGCTTGGTGGCGAACTCCTTCACCTGCGGATCCGTCGCCTGCTGCTCCGCGAGCCGCGCCAGTTTGATCTGGCGGTTGTTGAAGACGGCCAGCTTGCCCACGTACTGCACGCGCTTCGCGGCCGCCTCACCCACGGCCTTGCCCTGCTTCATCTCGTGCTTGTCCTGCTTGGTCTCCTCGTCGTTGGCGTGGGCCGAGAAGCCCATCAGCCCCGTCACGACCGCCGCCGTCACCGCCCGCGCCTTCCAATTCGTCTTGCTCATGGGCCCTGCCTCCCCCGCCTTCGCGGATGAACGTTTGACGGGGGCAAGGTGTGGACGCGGAAGCCGGGTGCCAGGGCCGCCTGGCTGAACGCCCTCCCCCCGGGTACGAGACCCGAGGGATGAAACCGCCTCACTCCACGGGCAACAGGCCGCGCACCACCGCGCCGCGCCCCAGCGCCGTGGCCTGGGCCCAACCGCGCAGGAGCGCCAGCACCTCCGAGGAGAAGGTGGGTGTGTCGAGCAGCGTGACGGTGGTGGCCATCCCGCCCGTCTGGGCCTGCTCGAAGCGCGCGGTGAGCCAGCAGGCCCCGGCGCCCACGAGCTCGGGCACCGTGCGCGACACCTCCAGCTCCAGCAGCGAGGACGGGGACAGCCACCCTTCCGCCCAGCGCAGCCGCCGCTCCAGCAGCGCGCTCAGGGATTCGCTCGCGGCCGTGGCCTGCGGCGGCAGGGGCTCGCCGTCGCCGGAGGGCAGGTACACCTCGCGCAGGAAGGGCGGCTCGCGGGTCAGCGCGTGCGCCGTCGCGCGCAGCCACAGTCGGCAGTCGCGCAGCACGTCCGCCGTGGCCGCCTCGAACGAGGGCAGCGGGTGGCGTGTCGGTGAACGGCGGCTGCCCTTTCGGTCCGCCTCCACCTCCACGAAGGGAGACACGCGCGCGCAACCCTCCACCGTGCCGTCCACATCCAGCCCCAGCCGCTCCAGCCGCGAGCCCCGGCCCAGACCGCGCCACAGGTCCACGAAGGCCGCCGCCAGTGGCGCCGCGTTCGCGACCGAGTACGGCCGCCACTCCACGCGCTGACACACCACGCGCGCCGACGGCACCCGCGCCCCAGGAGGCCCCAGCCCCAGCGTCAGGTCCTCGCCGCCCACCGCCACGCGAGAGGCCAGCACGTGCCGCACGGGGCCTTCCAGCAGCCACACCTGCAGGGCGCCTCGCGGCACCGCGCCCTCCACGTAGCGCGCGCCCAGCAGCCACAGCTCGCCCTGGATGAGCACGTCCTCGCCCCGGGGCGCGTGCAGGTTCGGCCTCGAGTCCTGACAGCCCAGCACCCAGGCCCCACGGCCCTCCTGGACCCAGCGCACCCGAAGGCCCTCCGGCAACGCCTCCAACGCGCGCCGCGTGGCCTCCGCCTCGCTCATTCCCTCCGCCATTGGGCCCCTCTAACCAAACAGCGCTACGGTATTCTTACGTAATAGCTGTGATTCACCGCCCGTGTCAGCACGTTTTTCGTGGTTTCCCGAGTGGGTGGCAGGAAACCCGGTAGGTCTGGGTGGGGGTACGGCGGGGGAACTCAGGGGGTGGGAGACCGGGTGCCCCAGGCTCCAAAGGCGCGCTCCAGGAGGGCGTCGCTGGAGAGGCCGGGACTGGCCTTGGCGGCTTCGACGTCGAGGCCTTCGCCGTGGCCACGGCCCTGGCCTTCGAAGAGGACCTGGGGTCCGTCGAAGGAGGCGCGCTGGGGGCAGGAGGGGAGCTTCAGGCCGGCGCGCAGCGTGTCGCACGGGAGGGAGCGCGCGTCCTCGTAGGGCGCGGCGGGGGTGCCTTCGGTGCGCAGGTAGCGCACGCGGCCGGACTCGAAGCGCAGGGAGACGAGGTTCGTGCCCAGCAGGGCTTCCACCTCGGTCCGGGGGCGGGCTTCGCGCCACGGGGTGTCGCCGCCCTGCGAGAAGGTGAGCCACGCGCCCCACTTCAAGGCTGGGAGCTGGAGGGCGCGGGTCTCTTCCGGGCGGATGCGCACGGTGCCCCGGAAGGCCTGGCAGTGGGTGGTGTCGCAGAGGGCGCGGCCGGGGTGGCGGGTGTCGGCGTGGCGCTCGTTGTGCGCGGCGACGCGGGCCAGGGCGACGCGGGCTTCGCCCTTGAGCGTGACGTCCTCGGCGGCGACGACCCCGGCCGTGTACTGCACGCGCGTGGTGCGGAAGACGAAGTCGGAGCCACGCCGGGCCTTGAGGGCGCTGGGCGTGGTGGGCACGCCGGGTGGCGGGCGATACGGCGGAGGCGCGGACCAGGTGAAGACGCCCGCGTAGTCGCGGCCACCATCGGGGCCGTCCGGGAAGCGGATGCGCCACGGGCTGCCCAGGCAGACGGCGGGGCCCTTCGCGGTGAGCGCGTCCAGGCGCGAGAAGTCCGGTGGCGCGGCGCGTGGAGTGCCGTCATCGAGGGAGAAGCCGGCGCCCGAGCAGCGGGCCTCCACGGTCGCGGAGGGCAGCAGGCCGAGTACCTGCACTCGCGCGGCCTCCAGTCCCGCCTGGCGGCGCACGCGGGTGAGGAGCGCGGGGAGTTCATCCACGAAGTGCCGGGGCATCTTGCCGGGTCGCACGATGACGGCGACGAGGTCCGCGTCCACGGCGGCGATCCATCCAAACTGCGGGCGGCTCGCGGCGTCGCGCACGGTGCCCGTCTTGGTGGCGACGCCCTTGAGGGCCTTCGATGTGGAGAGGCCGCTGAGCGTGCCTTCGTCCACGTTGCCGGTGAGGAGCGTGAGCACGTCCGGCCGCGCCTCCGCGAGCAGCCGGTACGCCTGCGCCATGCCCCACGGAGACAGGCCATGCGCGGAGCGGAGCCCGATGGCCTCCGTCATGTCCGAAGGCAGGCCGGTGAGCCCCACGGAGGACAGCACGGGGCCCCAAACACCGAAGGCCTTCGGTGCGAGGCCCGTGGCCTCCCAGTCCAGGAACCAGCCGTTGCACGAGCGCAGGAGCGCGAGCCGCGCGTCCACCTTCGCAGGCAGGCCCGCGCCGCAAGCCCACTCCTGCACGCCCTGGCGCGGCGCGAGCAGTGGGGGCGCGTTGGCCTCCGGAGCAGCATGCCCCGCACCTTCGGGTGTGGCGGCTGCGGTCTTCGCAGGTGCGCCGGACTCCACACGGCCCGAGCCCAGGAGTGCGGTGCCGCGCCCCTCGGGTGCAACGACCGTCATCGAACGTGCGCCGGAGCCGCTGGCATCGCGAGGCGAAGCACCTCCTCGCGCGACAACGGTTCCCGCCGCGTACAGGAACGGCTTGAGCGTGGAGCCATAGGGCACCGCGCGGCGCACGTCGCCCTCCGAGAACAACACCTCTCCCGAGTGCCGGCTCACCACCACCGTGGCCGCCTCGGGCGCGAGCACCGCCACGTCCGCCAGCTCCTCCACCGTCAGGGGCGCTGCCCACCGCGCTCCGTCATGACACTGGCGCAGCCTGCGCGTCAGCGCGGCGGGAAACCCCGTGTGCTCACCCAGGATGCGCGCGAGTCCCCTTCTCGCTCGCGACGTGTCCACCGCTGGCGCGCTCGCCACCTCCTTCGCCGCGCGCGACAGCGATTGATAGGGACCGTCACGCCACGCGGGCAGCTCGCCGCTCACCGTCAGGGCGAAAGCTTCGTGGAAGAGCCGGTCCTCACTGGACGCGGGACAGGCCCACCACAGCAACTGATGCGCCAGCTCATGCCGCAGCGCCGTGCGCGTCTTCGCGTCCAGCACGCCGGGCGTGTTCTGCCGCAGCTCCACCACGCCGGGCCGGCCCTGCGCGTTGCGCCCGGGAGTCAGCGACGTGCCCTTCTGAATCGTCACGGTGGCGGGGGCCCTCGTGGGAAGGCCACCCGCCTGCGCCGCGTACTGCGTCTCCAGAGACGTCCAAGCGGCCTGGGCCTCACGGCGCAGGTCCGCCTCGGGCGTCACATCCCCCCGAGTGACGAAGGTGGGCGAAGCCGACAACAGCACGGCGACGGCGACGGCCCACCCCATGGGCTACAGGTCACTCACGGACGTCTTCGAGGGCACCACCTTCAACACGTCCGACGCCGTGCGGCCCCGGATGCGCGCCGAGTACATGTCCTCGATGGTCGCGGGCGGCGCCGCGAACGTGCCCGCGAACTGCGCGCGCATCACGTAGCCCACCGTGCGCGGGCTGTCGCTCCACCACGCCGGCTCCTCGAAGAAGAACGTCGCGTGCGAGGGGTCCAACTGCCGGCGCTTGAGCGCCTCCGGAGCCAGCGGCAGCGAGTGCGGCGGCCCGCGGAAGGACTTGTCCTCCTGGAGCGGAACGAAGCCCGCCGGCACCGCGTCCTCCACCACGTAGTACGCCGAGCGCGCCCGGTTCTCCCCGCGCGCGTCCAGCGTCAGCTCCACGTAGACCTCTTCGCCCTGCGTCACCTGCACGCCCGCCTCCAACTTCACCTTCCCGCCCTCGCGCAGCACGTAGTACGCGCGCTCCACGGACATGCCGTTCACGCGCGGCTGCACGTCCTTGAGCGGCGTCATCGCGGCGGCGCGCAGCGTGGCCACACCGTCGAAGCCACCCACGTCCACCGTGCGAGTCCCCGCCGGCAGCGTGGCCACCAGGCCCATGCCGCGCGTCGTGAACTTCACCGGCGCCGAAGCGCCCTTCACCTCCGGCGGCGCCATGCCCTTGAACGCCTTCGCGTCGCGCTCCACCAGCCAGAGCGAGTGCAACAGCGCCGTGCTCCGGTCGAAGGTGGACAGGCCCGGCTCGCTCAGCATCTCCAGGATGCGCTTGCGAGCGCGCGTGACATCCAGCGACCCGAACGACGCCGCGTGCGCGGTGATGGCGGTGAGGCCCACGCGCCGCAACGGGAAGCGGTAGAACGCCTCGGACATCTCCGCGTCGCTCCGGAGCCCCGCGAGCTTCGCGAAGCCCTCGCCGCTCTCCTTCACCAGCCCCTGGATGCGCCCCTGGAGGCCGGGCTCCTTCATCACGCCCGCCTTCTCCGCGGCCAGCACCGCGAGCGCTAGCGGGTACAAATCCCCCGGCTTCGCGGCCTCCACCAGCGCGCGCACCCGAGCCGCCTGACGCGGCCCCTGCAGGCGCGCGAGCACGTAGGCGCGCGTCGCGTCGTACTCCGTCGACAGGCCCTCCTGCGCCTCCAGCCACTTCGCGCTCTCCTGGATGCGCGCGTCGTCGCGGTCCACCAGCCCCGCTTCGGACGCGTACGCCAGGCCGTCCAGCGCGATGAGCGTGAGCGGCAGGCTGGGCTCGCTGTAGCCTCCGAACCAGGTGAAGCCACCGCCCTTCACCGCGAGCCCCAGGATGCGGGCCGTGCCCTGCACGGAGCGGCTGCGCGCCTCCGCCAGCAGCGCCTGCGAATCCGTGTCCAGCTTGTCCAGCGCGCCCGCCTTCTGGAGCACCTGGTACACCGCCACGTTGGGCACCGTCGTGGAGACCAGCTGCTCCAGGCACCCGTACGGATACGTGAGCAGCTCGCGCACGCTGGAGAGCGCCGCGTCCACCGTGGACGGCTGGAGCACCAGCTCCACGCGCGTCAACGCGGACGCCTCCGGGGCCTCCAGCGCCAGCGCGCCGCCGCCCCACGCGCTCACCTGCACCGCGTCCTCCACGGCGGCCGGGGCCACCTCGAAGCGCTTCAGGTCGCGCAGCGGATCCTTGCCGCCCACCACGTCCACGGAGAGCTGCGCCGGGCCCGTCTTCGACGCGTGCAGCGTCACCGGCACCACCTGCTCGCCGCCCTCGCCCAGCTCCACCTTGCGCTGGAGCGCGTCCGCCTGGAGCGCGCCGCCCGGCTGCAACCGCACGTCCAGCACCTGGCTGCCCTTGGACTTCGTCCCCGCGGCCAGCCGCACGGACGCGAGCGCCTCGTCGCCCTCGCGCAGGAACTGCGGCAGCGCCGCGTAGACGTTCAGCCCGCCGCGCGTGGCGAACTCCGCCGTGCCCTCACCGAAGCGGCCGGACGTGTCCGCCGCCACCGCCGTCACCACCCACAACGTCTGGTTGGAGGGCAGCGTGAAGCGCACCGTCGCGCGCCCGTCCCGGTCCGTCACCACCGCGGGGACCCAGTGCGCCGTGTCCTTCTCCAGGTCCTTCGCGCTGCGGGTGGGCGGCTTGATGGACGCGAACGCGTGGTCGGGCAGCCCCGCCATCTTGCGCGCCAGCTGCTCGCCGTAGCCGTAGCCCTGGAACTCCGCCGAGTAGAAGTTCGTCACGTTGTCGCGCGCCGGCGGATAGAAGAAGTCCAGCACGCCAGGGCGGAACTCGGACTGGATGGCGTAGACGGCCTTGTCCACCACGCCCACGGACAGCTGCGCGGACACGCCGTTGCCGTCGCTATCGGTGACGCGCACGTCGATGGCCTGCTCCGTGAGCGGCAGCGCCTCCGCGCGGCGAGGCTGCAGCGCCACCGTGAGCGTGCGCTCCTTGGGCACGATGCGGAACGCCACCGTGCGCTCCTCCCAGCGGCCCGTCGCCGTGGGGTACGCCACGGACGCGTACACCGCGCTGCCGAAGCGCTTCTCCACCGGGAAGGAGTGCACCAGCGTGCGGCCCTTCAACCGCACCACCGCGGTGCCGTACAGGTTCGCGCCTGTCAGCGTCACCCACACGGGCCCTTCATCCTTGCCGCTCTGACCCCAGCCGTCCGGCATGAGCGCCACCAGCTTCGCGCTGTTGCCCGGCTCCAGCGTGCCGGACAGCGACGCGAGCGTGAGGTTGGGCACCTGCGCCACGGGCTCGTCCGCGCCGCCGATGACGAGCAGCGACTCCTCGCCCGTCCATTCCTCGCCCTTCTTGTCCTTCACCGTCACGCGAGCAAGCACCCGGCCCACGTCCGTGGTGGGCACCTTCTGGCGCGACGTGCCGTCCTGCTGCGTGGTGAAGGTCTGCGTGCCCAGCGTCTTCTCGCTGCCGTCCGCGCGGACCAGCACGAAGTCCACCTCGCCCGTGGTGACGCCGTAGCCCTTGCCGGACAGCGTGGTGGCGCGCACGGACAGCTGCGCGTCCGAGCCCTTCTGCACCACCGCGTCCGAGAACCGCGCCACGCCCAGCACCTCCACCTTCGACAGGAAGAAGGCGGCGGTGCCGGTGGCGAACGTCTCCTGATCATCCCGCGCGCGCACGGTGAGGCTGTAGCGGTACGGCAGCCGGTCCTCGCCCGCGCCGAGCGGGGGTACGGCGACCTCCACCTGGGCCTCGCCCTCCGCGTCGAACTCGCTCGCGGAGGACCACGGGTCGCCCGCGGCCTGGCGCTCCGCGATGGACGAGTACAGCCGCTCCGGCACGCTCAGCTTGCCCTCGCTGCTGGAGGCGGAGCCGTACGTCACCGCGCTGCCCTGGCCGCCGCGGCCGGAGTCGTCCACCCACGCGGGCGCGTCCAGCAGGCTGCGGTAGAGGAACACCTCGTACTTCGCGCCCTTGGGAACGCCGCCCGCGTAGCGGCGCGCGCGCACCGTCACGCTCACCGTCTGGCCGGGCACCACCGTCTCCGACGCGGGCTGCACCTCCAGGTAGAACGTGGGCTTCACGTAGTCCTGCACGCGCGCCTCGCCCTGGTGGGGGTGCTCGTCCAGGTCCGCCTCGATGCGCAGCACGCCCGTGCCCAGGTCGGCCGGCACCTTCAGCGTGCCGTTGAACGCGCCGAACTCATCCACCGCAGCGCGAGTGACAATCTCGCGGCCCTCCTGCGACATCAGCTTCACGCGCACGTCGCGCTTCTTCGGCGTGAAGAGCCGCGCGAGGAACGTGTCCGGCTGACGGACGAGCCCGCGGAACTTCACCTCGTTGCCCGGCTTGTAGACGGGCCGGTCGCTGTAGATGAACACGTCCGGCGCCACCGCCAGCGTGGAGTAGAAGTCCGTGTCCACGATGGCCGTGTCCTTCCCGGACGTCACCGTCGCGATGATGCGCGGCTCCGTCACCGCCAGCGTCACCTCGCCCTTGTCGTCCGTGGTGCCCGCGGGGCCCTTGCCCGTGGGCAGGTACACCTGCACCTGCGCCTTCGCGCGCGGCTGCTGATCCCTCCCCGCCACGCGCACCAGCACCTGTCCGTCGGTCTGCTTGAGCTGCACGGTGACGTCGCTGACGACGAGCACCACCTGCCCCTCCACCCGGCCCTGCACCAGCTGGAGCACGTAGGTGCCCGCGGGCAGCGGCGCGAGCAGCACGCGGCGCTCCTGGAAGCCGCTGCTGCTGTCTCCCGTGTCGAAGCCCGGCACGTTGAAGTCCCGGTTGGCGCCGCCCAGGTCCAGGTTGAGCCACTGGCTGCGCACCACGGAGAAGCCCGGCGGCGTGCCCACCAGCTTCTCCGGCCCTTCCGCTACCTTCGCCAGCGGCTCGCTGGACGAGGACTCTCCCGGCGGCGGAGGCAGCGACGTCCCCACCTCCTGGCGGAAGTCGGGCGACAGCGCCTCCATCAGGACGATGCCCGGCGAGCGCACCGCGTTGAGGCCGCGGCTCAGGCCACGGCCCGGGTTGAGCAGCGTGGGCGGCGTCTCGTACGCGCGCCGCAGGTCGCCCTGCGCGCGGATGAACGCGTCCAGGTTCGCGGGCTGGAGCACGCGCAATTCGACGGGGCCCTTGTCCTCGAAGGCGACGTCCACGGCCACCGGCTCACTGCTGCCGTAGGAGCGCGGGACGGTGATGTAGAGCGGCTTGGCCAGCGCCACGCCGGACAGCAGGAGCGCGGCCAGGGCCGCGAAACGAACGGAGGTCTTCATGTCCCAAATCCTTCCGACGCCATGACGTAGCCCTGCGCGTTGCCGCGGAAGCCCAGGTACGGCAGGGCCTCCAGGTCGCGGCGGGCCGCTTCGATTTCAGGGGGCAGCGCCTTGGGCAGGGGCGACGAGCGGTCCACGCGCGCCTCGGACGTGTAGCCGTCCATGGCGAGCCCGCTGAGCAGCCGCCCCAGGTTGACGCCCAGCAGCACCGAGGAGGGCGCGCGCAGCCCCGCCACCACCGGGCCCGCGGCGTTGAGCATGTTGGGCGCGCGGCCTTCGCACGCCTTCTTGAGCCGCTCGACCTCCTGCGGGCTCGTGGCCAGCACCACGTGCTTGCACAGCGTGGTGCTCACCAGCGTCCGCGCGCCGCCGGAGAACAGCGCGTTGATTCCCTCCGCGTCCTTCTCCTCGCCCCACAGCAGGGCCAGCTCCGGCTCCATGGACGTGCTGCCGCGCGGCGTCCACGCCAGGGCCACCTGGCGCTCGCGCAGCGGGGCCCGGCTCTCGCCCTTCCAGAAGGCCTTGAGCTGCGCGGGCTCCAGCGACTCCGGCAGCATGAACCGGAACGCGAACAGCACCGGCGTGTCCTCGGGCACCAGCTTGAGCAGGTCGTCGGAGAGGGGCTTGCCGGTGGTGACGTACGTCCCGCTGACCTTCCCGGCGATGCCCTTCGCCACCAGCCGGTCGCCCTCCACGCCCAGTTGGAGCCGCGTGTCCTCGCCCAGGCCCAGCACGTGGGTGAAGAGCTGCGCCTCGCGGCCGTAGGCGTTCGCGTCGAAGCCCACCTCCACGTCCACGCCGATCTCCCCATCCAGCTCCGGCGGCGCCGTGCACAGCGCCTGGAGCACCACCACCGGGTGGCGCGACAGCACCAGCCGGTCCGCCGAGCGCGCGGCCCACACCGTCTGCTCGGCGACGAGCCAGCGCGACAGGTGGAAGCCGCCGTCAGGCACCTTTCCCGAGCTGGCAGGGGGGCAGCTGTCCGCGACCATCTCCCCGCGCTTCGCCACGGAGTCCAGCGCGTCCCACGCCGACTGCGACGTCTTGTTCGCCTTCGGCACGATGAGCGCGGGCGTGCCCACGCGCGCGTCGCCGGAGAACCACACCGTGCGGAACGGCGTGTCGAGCAGCTGCCCGACGACGACGTCCAGCACCGCGCCCTTGAAGGACGCCTTGAGGTCGGTGCCGGTGGAGCCCAGGAACGCGGCCCAGCCGCTCGCGAAGCCCTGGCCCAGCGGCTTTTCCCACTGCGCCTTCAACCACGCGTTGCGCGCCAGCGCGTCGCGCACCTTCGCGGGCGAGTGCACGTCCACCCAGATGGCGGGGAGCGCCGTGGCGCTGGGCACATCCATCTTCGTGGGCTCGGAGGACACCTCCGGCATGCCCTCCACGGTGGCGCCCGCGGATGGCGGCCCCTTGGGCTCACCCGAGGAGAAGGCGGGGCCGGAGCCGCCGCCACCGCCGCTGCTCTTGCGGCCGATGACGAAGGCCCCCACGCCCACGCCCACGACGATGGCGCCGATGAGCGCGATGCGCACGGCGGACGAGGGGCCCTTGCCTCCGCCTCCAGCGGGGGGCGGCGGGCTCACGGGAGACGTCATGACATCCACTCCTTGAAGCGGAAGAAGCCGAGGAAGGAAGCGTTGGCCGGCACGGGGCGCCACTCCAGCGGCGCCTCGGTGGCGAGTGAGTCCAGGATGCCGGTGCGCACGCGCGCTCCAGCCTCACCGGGGTGGTAGACGACGCGCGCGGGTGCATGGGCCCGGTCCTCCGGGCGCACCACGAGCATCAGGTGGAAGACGGGGCCCGCGTCGTGCTCCTGGCGGAAGGCCACCACGTCCCCGGTGCGAAGCTGCTCGCGCGCATCCACGCCCCGGCCCAGCGGAACGAAGCTGCGGCTGATCAGCGTCTCCGCGTCCGCGAAGTCGGAAGGTCCGCCGCGCGTGTCCTTCCACAGCGGAGAGGAGAGGCGCTCGGAAGCCACGCGCCGGTACGCCGTGCGGTACGCGTAGCGGATGAGGCCCGCGCAGTCGCGCTGCGCCGGCTGCCACGCGGCGTCCGGAGCCTTCACCTGCGCGAGCGCCACCTGCGCGACCTCCCGGCGGAGCAGCCGCGCGCGAGTCTCCGCGGCCACGGGCTCCGACGCGATGACCGCGCCTTCACGCACGGGGGCCGTCCCGGACGGAGCGGGACCCGCGTTCAACAACAACGTGAGCATCAGGACGCGCATGGCGGGGCCGGGCCGGGAGCGCCGGTCGCTTCAGTAGCCTTCGTCTCCCTCGCCGCCACCGCTGTCACCACTCTTCTGGAGCTCCTTGACCGCCTCCTCCAGATTGGTGGGCCAGCCGTTCCCCTTGGGCTTCGGATCCGCGGACGGCACGTACACCTCCGCCTGCCCGTCTCCCAGGATGTTCACCCACGCGAGCACGCGCGTCGTGCCCGGCGTCGCCAGCGGGATGCGCACGCGGCGGCGGACCTCGCCCGGCGTGCCTTCAAAGAGCGCCAGGTTGAGCGTGGCCACCGTGTGCGCCTTGTCGCCGCTGGGCCAGTAGTTCGTCGCCACCAGGTACACGCCCGTCGGCGGCGCGCGGTGGATGTAGAGGTACGGGCCGTATGCCGGCTGGTCGAAGTCGCCGCCCTGCTCGTTGAGGAAGAACGTGCCGCCGGACGGGCTCTCCGTGTTCGCCCAGTACACGTGCGCCATGGACGTCACGTCCAGCGTGTCACCCGCGCTGCTCGCGTCCGTGGGCTCGTAGATGTGCAGGTCCGTGTAGACGCCGTCCGTGTCGCTCGTGAGGATGGCCTTGAGCGGCACCGAGGGCACCTGCGCGTAGCTCGTCGCCTGCGCGCGCGCCGTGCCACCCTTGTTGGTGGCCATCACCGTCACCACGTTCTTGCCGCTGGCCGCGGGGAACTTGCGGCTGAAGCGCCCCCCTTGCGTGCGCATCAGGTAGCGGTCGCCGTTGATGGACACGACCACCGGATCCACCGAGGGGTCGCTCACCGTGCCTTCGATCTTCAGCATCCGGTCCACCGTCCACCCGCCGGACGGCGCGCTCAACACCACCTTGGGAACCGTGTCGCCCCGGCCAATGGGCACGCCCTGCTGGCGGGCGGAGACCGACGGCGCCGTCTGCGCGAGCAGCCCGGCGAGAAGGACGGAGAGCATGGTGGAGCCTGCGAACCTGAAGGTGAGCTGCGCGAACCGCGTGTCCGCGAAGGGACACAGCGTGCGGCAAGCCCCTACCCCTTTTCAAGCCACCTGGCCCCCACCGGCGCCAAGGCCCGGGAAGCCCCCCCGCCGCGACGCTGGACGTCGCGGCCTTCTCCTCCCCTCCTCGCGAGTCCGTCCGCCCGGCCTACGAGCCCGGACACCCACGGTCACGCGTCAGAAGGGCCCTGCTGCGCCGCACCCGACTACGCCGGGCGTTCCCAGCCGTGGCGGTTCACGAAGTCCGACACCATGGCGGCCGTCGTGTCGCGGATCTTCTCCACGTCCGCCGCGGACTTGCCCACCGTGTCCTCCATGGGCCAGTCCTCGCGCTTCTGGTCCGTCACCGACGGCGCGTCCGGCAGCCCGCCCAGCGTCACCAGGATCTGCGCGCTGTTCGCCAGCTCCGGAGTCAGGCGCTGCGGCTTCGCGTCGCCCAGATCCACGCCCATCTCTTTCATGGTCGCGAGCACCTCGGGATGCAGACGCTCGGCCGGCTGCGTTCCCGCGGAAATCGCGCGCGCCTTCGCCGGGTCCGCCAGCAGGTTGAAGAAGGCCGCCGCGATCTGCGAGCGACCCGCGTTGTGCGTACAAGCGAAGATGACCGTGTTCATCGCACCGCCTTTGGAGTGTTGATAATCATGATGTTCCTGGGCTTCCTGGGAAGTATCACATCCTGAGTGGGGAAGAGGACAACGCTCGCCCTCGCCCATCACGTCCCCCTGACAAGGGGTGTCATGACGACGGATATGGGTAGGATTTGACTCCGCGCGAACCCTTCTCTCGGTCGCAAGCCGGGGGGATGCCTAGGTTGGTGGGGTCATGCAAAGCACCCCTTCCTGGGCCTGGGTCGTCTTCTGGGCGCTGCTCCTGGCGCTGCTGGTGGTGGACCTGCTGGCGCACCGGGGAGGGCGGGGGCAGTCGCGGCGCGCGGCGGTGCTGTGGAGCATGGCGTGGGTGGGGCTGGGGCTGGGCTTCTGCGGCTTCGTGTGGGTGACGCTGGGCAGTGAGCGCGGCCACGAGTACCTGGCGGCCTGGCTCATCGAGAAGAGCCTGAGCCTGGACAACGTCTTCGTCTTCCTCGTCATCTTCCGCAGCCTGAACGTGCCCCAGCGCCACCAGCACGAGGTGCTCTTCCTGGGCATCTTCGGCGCGCTGGTGTTCCGGGCCCTGTTCATCTTCGTGGGGGCGGCGGCGCTGCAGCGCTGGGGCTGGGTGTCGTACGTCTTCGGCGCCATCCTGCTGATCACCGCGTGGCGCGTCTTCCGCGAGGACCCGTCGAAGCAGGAGGACAACCGCGTCGTGGGATGGCTGTCCAGGAAGCTGCCGGTGACGGACCAGGTGGAGGGGCCGCACTTCCTGGTGAAGCACCAGGGCCGCAGGCTGGCCACGCCGCTGCTGCTGGCGCTCGTGGGCCTGGAGGTGACGGACATCCTGTTCGCGGTGGACTCGGTGCCGGCGGCGTTCTCCGTCACCACCGACACGTTCATCCTCTACAGCTCCAACGCCTTCGCCATCCTGGGGCTGCGCGCGCTCTACCTCGTCATCGCCGGGGCCGTGGGGCAGCTGAAGTACCTGCACTACGGGCTGGCGGGGGTGCTGGCGTTCGCGGGCGTGAAGATGGTGGTGGAGACGTGGGTGCACATCCCGCCGCTCCTGTCGGTGGCCATCATCGTGACGGTGATTGGCGGGGCGGTGGGAGCGAGCCTGGCGCACCGCCGGTCCGTGCGCCAGGTGGAGGCCTGACGCTCAGGGCGTGGGCAGGCCCGCGGTGCCGCCGACCATCAGGGGCTTCGACAGGAGCTGGTCGAACGTGGGGTTCGCCGCCTTCGTGATGCGCGCCGCGTGCTTCTTCAGGAGGGAGGCGTTGGCATCCTTCACGTCCTTGCCCGAGGCTGCCTCCAGCTGGGTGATGTACTTGCGCAGCCCGGCGCGGCGCTGCTCCAGTTGCAGCCGCTCCGCCTCGCTGAGCTTCGGGTCCTCCAGCTGCGGCGCAATCGCGGCGAACTGCTCCTCCAGGAGCGCGATGTTCGCGGGGTCGGACGGCTGGGACACCGTCGCCACGCCCGCGTCCGGCGCGGCCACGGGCTCCGGATACACCATGGCGGAGAGGCGGCCGAACTCCTGGGGCGACATGCCCCGCGCCTCCAGGTTCAGCAGGAAGGAGGCCTGGGCCTTGCCCAGCATTCGCATGGAGGCGCCCGCGGCCCGGAGCTTCGCGCTGCGGGTTCCGCCGGTGAGCTCCTTGCCGTACTTCTCGACGTACTCCAGGGACTCCTTCTGGAGCACGTCGTAGGCGGGCAGGGTCGCCTCGCGCACCGCGAGGTAGGCCTCCAGCCGCGCCTCGTCCAGCTTCAGCACCTTGCCCGCGTCAGGCGGCTGGAAGGGGAAGCGAGCGTTGAGCTCCGCGGTCTTCAGGGCGCGCTCCTGGGACTTCATCAGCGTGGCCACGCCGGCGCCGTCCATCTGGCGGTCCGCCCAGTACCCGGTCGCGACCAGGCCTCCACCCACGAGGAGCAACCCGCCGACACCCAACCCCAGCCCGAGGATCCACTTCTTGTTCATGGCGCCGCTCCGCTCTCCTTCCGGAAGGCGGGGCCCGCCCGCCGCCGGAGCCCCTTTGCTACCCGGGCCGTCCCTGGAGGGCAAGCGCGCCCGGGAAAGGCAGCCCTTTCAGTCCCGGGCGGGCGGCCGGCGGGGCAGGTGCACGAGGAAGGTGGTGCCGTCCTGGGCGGAGGAGCGCACGCGCAGCCGGCCGCCGTGCGCATCCACGATGTGCTTCACGATGAACAGCCCCAGCCCCAGCCCGTGGGCGTTGTTGCGGTGGCCTTCCCGGAGCTCCGCGCGCTTGAGGGGTTCGAACAGGTGGGGCATCAGGTGCGGGGGAATGGGGCGCCCCTGGTTCTTCACCGCGAGCGTCACCGTCCCCGGCTGGCCGCGCAGCCGCACGCGCACCGGGCAGTGGGCGTCTCCATAAGCGAGCGCGTTGTTCACCAGGTTGGTGATGACCTGCGCCAGCCGGTCCGGGTCGCACCACAGCCGGGTCCCTCCCCGCCCGTCCACCTCCAGGCGCCGGTCCGGGTGGGCCTGCTGGACCTCGTCCACCACCTGGCGCACCAGGTCCAGGAGGTCCACCTCGCGCGGGTCCATGGGGATGCCGCCGCCCAGCCGGGCCTGGGTGAAGTCCAGCACGTCGCGCAGCATGCGGTGCGCGCGCTCGGCGCTGGAGAGGATGCGGGCCACGGCCCTCTGAACTCGCGGGTCGGAGTCCTCGCGCCTGGCCAGCGTCGTGGCGGCCATGGTGATGGCGGAGATGGGGTTGCGCAGGTCGTGGCCGACGATGCCGATGAGCAGCTGTTCGAACTCCGCGCGGCGCTTCGCCTCGGCTTCCGCCTCGTGCCTGCCGGTGACGTCCTGCATGGCGCCCACCATCCGCACCGGGCGGCCCTGGAGGTCCTTCACCACGCGGCCCCGGTCCTCGACGAAGGCCCATGTCCCGTCGCCCCGGCGCATCCGGTACTCGGCCACCCAGTGGCCCTCGTGGCTGTCGAGCGCCGCCTGCAACCCCCGCGTCACCCGCTCGCGCTCGTCGGGGTGCAGGCTGGCCGTCCACCACGCCGTGTCCATGACGGGCGGCCCCCGGGACGTGTCCAGCCGCAGGACGCGGGACGCCGATTCGCTCCAGTGGATTTCATCCGTCACCAGGTCCCAGTCCCAGATGATGTCGCGGGTGGCCAGGGTGGCCAGCCGGTAGCGCGTCTCCGACGCACGCAACTCCTGCTCCGCCCGGCGCCGCTCGGTGATGTCCAGCGACACGCCCGACACGCTCACCACGCGCCCGCCCACGTCGAACACCGGCAGGAGGCGGACCTCGAACCAGACGCCCATCAGGTACAGCTCCGTGGACAGCCGCTCCCCGGCCAGCGCGCGCAGGATGACCTCCAGCACGTCCCGCCGGTCCCGGAACACGTCGAAGACGGAGCGTCCGTGCATCACCCGGGAGGGCACGGACGTGGACGTCACGCCCTCGCCCTCGAAGAGGGTGAACACGCCCTGCGCGTCGAAAGCCCACAGCACGACGGGCAGCTGCGTGAGCACGCGGTGGACCTGCTCACGGGCCTCGTCGCGCTCCTGGCGCAGCGTGCGCGTGGTGGTGATGTCCGTGGACACGCCGCACAGGGCCCACGACTCGCCCTGCACCACGCCGGGCAGGGGGAACTTCATCGTGTGGTAGAGGTGCGTCCCGTCGGGTTGGAGCACCTCCTCATCGAAGACGAGCGGCGTCTTCGCCGCCAGCACCCGGCGGTCGTTGTAGCGGAAGCGCTCCGCCGTCTCCCGGGGGAACAGTTCCAGGTCCGAGCGCCCCAGTACCTCCTCGCGCTCGTGGCCGGAGATGGACTCGAAGGGGCGGTTGATGAAGAGGTACCGCCCGTTGGCGTCCTTCGCGTAGATGGCGGCCGGAGCGTAGTCGAGGATCTCCTGCAGCCGCCGCTCGCGGGAGCGCAGCGCCTGTTCGTGCTCGTGGACGTAGTGGGCCACGGCTTCCGTCAGGCTCCGGTCCAGCGCGCGCCACAGCGTGCGCAGCTCGTCCGTGCCGAGCGGCCGGTGGGACACATCCAGCACCTCGAGGATGGCCTCGCGCAAGAGGCCGTACTCCTCCACCAGCGTCTCCACGCGAGCGCCGGCCTGGAAGCGCCGCAGCCCGAACTCCCGGGCATGGGCCCAGACCGCGCCCGTGGACCACGTCTCCACTGCGCCCTGACGGAGGACGAGCACCAGAGCGTCCACCAGCTTGAGCATCCCCTCCAGCCGGTCCTGGAGATCCGAGGAGCTGCCTGGGGGATGAGACCCCAGCCGTGCGCCCCAGCGCCGGAGGATGTCCTCGCGCCGCGCCTCCACCAGGTCCGCGAGCGAGTCCGTCGTGGAGGCGACGGGGTTCATGCCGGCGCCCCGGAGGCACCGGTCGGACAAGGCAGGCCGCCTGCTGTGGGAAGAGTGAATGGCACCGTACCCCTGCTCCCGGGACAAGGCTGGAGTGGGGGGAAGATGGACATCCCGCGTCACGAAATGGATGGGGCCCGCGGGACGGGGAGGGGTGGGTTGCCCACCTCTGGGATTGAACCCTGGGACATGGCGGGCAGCCATGGGAGGCCTCCGTGAACCGCTGGGCGCCGTCAGGGTCCTGGGGGAGACTGACTCCCAAGAACACGGGAGGCAGCAGGTCATGGCATTCGCGGAACGCAGGACCGGCGGGCAGGGCGCGCACACGCTGGCGACGGGGCGGTCGCCCCCGAGGACGTGGACCCGAGTACACGTCCAAAGGGGCGAGGGCCGGTCATGAGCACGACCCAGGCAGTGGATCCACTGGAGTCGCTGGCCCGGGGCCCCGTGCGCAGCGTCTGGGAGGTGCTGGAGGCGATGAGCACCCTCATGCGCCGCCGCAACGAGGGCCTGCCGCTGAACCTGCCGCAGGTGTCGCTGTTCCTGCGCAGCGGGCGCGAAATCACGGGGCTCGTCCGGGAGTACGGCGAGTTCCGCCAGGGCCGCGGCGTGCTGCTCATCACCTCCGGGGGCTACGGCTCGCGCGGGGAGAACCTGGACGTGACGTTCGTCCCGGACGGCGTCATCGAGGCGCTCACGCTGCACGACGCCACGGTGCTGGACACGCCCGCGAAGTCGATGCCCGAGTCCTCGCCCATGCACCTGCGCCGCCACCTGCCCGCGCTGGCCGACAAGCTGTCCACCGCCTGGGGCACGAAGGTGACGGCGGAGTTCGGCACGGCCGCGGAGCTGGAGCAGGAGGCCCACATCCAGCCCCTGGCGTGGCTCGTCGAGCGCACCGGCGAGGTGCTGGCCAAGCTGGCCACGACACCCGACGTGGGCGACGTGCTCCGGGAGCGGGTGCGCAGGGTGCGGCTGTCCGTGGGGGACGACTTCGGGGCGAGGCTCTCGGATGGCACGCTGGCCCTCACCACGTCGCGCCGCCCGGCTGCCTGGCCGCTGGAGTCGGAGCTGGCCCGGGCGGTGATGGACACCTTGCCGTAGGGTGGACGCTGGCGGGCGCCGTCCCCGGGGACACGGCGCCGGGCAGCGACCCCACAGGCCCCGGCGTGCGCGCCGGGCCTCCAGCTCCAACGCTTCGAACTCGCCGCGCCGGGAGGCTCCTGCCGGCGGGATGAACAAAGTGCACGCGTAGCCCCGTTGCACGAGCAGCGCGTTCACGTCCTGGCCGTCCACGGACACGTAGGCGAGCCGCCGCCCGTAACGGTCCGTGCACGCCTCCGCGTCCCGCAGCCGCACCGTGCGGCCCTCCACGAGCGAGCGGTTGAACGCCGTGGCCTCCTCGCCGAAGCAGTCGTCGTGCCCCTTCGTCGTCTCCGGGGTGTCGGCCAGCAGGTAGCGGATCCGCTCGCCGTCCTGGAGCACCACGGTGTCCCCGTCGATGACCTTCGTCACCACGCCCGTGCTCGGACCGCACTCCCCTTCCCCGCCACCACAGGCGGACAGGACGGTGAGCAGCATCCATCCCACGGCAAGCGTCCTCATCGCGTGCAAGTGCGGTTCTCCCGACCCGCGGTGCCCCGGTCGCCCGTGCCGTAGGTCACGCCGACTGGAGTGGGACAGAAGGCCCCGGCCGCGTCGTTGCCGGCGGCGTCCCTCACGCGCGCATCCAGCTGCGACGACACGCCGGCACTCGCGGCGCTCGTGAAGGCCACCGAGTCCAGGACGGTGCCCTGCGCCGACAGCTTGAGGACATGGGCCCCCGCGCTGTTGCCCAGGCCGAACGCGAACGTGCCGAGCACCGAGGGCAGCCCGCCATTGAGTGAGGCGTCATCGCCGCGCGCGAGGACCGCGAAGCCTCCGGCCTTCATTGACAGGCACAGTGGGGACTCCAGGACGGAGCTGCCCGACTCGTTGGCGAGCGTCACTCCATTGAGGTCTACCTCGCGCAGCGCGAGCACCTCCACCCATTCCCCCTGCGCATCCGGGACGGCGGCGGGGTCGGCCATGAACTCGGTGAGCACCAGGGAGCCCACGGTGGGAGTTCGGAGCGCACGGGTCTGCCCCGTGGTCCGGTCGATACAGCCCGCCTGCGCCGTGCCCGCGTCCGTTGCTGTGCACACGCGATTGGTCCGTCCCGGCGTGCCCAGGTTGCCCTTGTCGCCGTAGGCCTCCGTGGCCGCGCACCAGGATGCAGTGACGTCGTTGTTCTTCGCATCGCTGGCGAGCGGCGCGGACACCTGGGTGGCCACGCCGTCCTGGGACGGGCCATACAGCGCGCTGTCGATGAGCACGCTTCCCGCACGCACGGCGACCACACCGCCCGCGTTGCGCAGGTCCACGGAGAACGTGGCCAGCGGCTCCGGCAGGCCGCCGTTCACCTCCGGCTCCCGTCGGCGCGCGAGCAGCGCGGACTCTCCGGCGGCGAGGGACAGACAGCGCTCCGACTCCAGGCGAGTACCGGACGTGTCTGTTCCCACTGTCAGCCCATTGAGGTCCACGGGCACGGTGGCGCGGACCTCCAGCCACTCGCCCACGGTGTCGTCGCCTCGCGGGTTGGCCATCACCTCGGTGATGATCAGTTCTCCGGGTCGTGGGGACTGGACCTCCCGGGGAGAGACCGCGCCCGGTGGCAGGCACGTCGCTCCGGAGGTCACTCCGCCATCCGGCAGCGAGGGGCACGGCGCGTTCGCGACGCCTGGACTGCCCGGCGCATCGCACCAGCCCGACAGGCCGGCATGAGTCCGGGCCAAGCCCGACTTCGCAGGCGCTTCGAGCACCACCGAGTCGAGCACGCGCGTCCCGCACCGCAGACCCAAGAGCCCCGCGCTGTTCCCCAGCGCGCCGAGCGCATCCCCATAGGTCTGGTCCACATGCTCGGGCAGCGCGCCCTCGCGCACGTCGCCCAGCACGACGAAGGCGCCCGCGTCCACCGGCAGGCCCGTGGTGAACGTGTAGACCCGCTCCTGTGCCGCCTCGTCGCGTGCGGTGAAGAGCGTGACGCCCAGCAGGTCCACGGTCTCCCCGGTGGGGTTGTGGAGCTCCACGTACTCCTTCCCCGTGTCCGAGCCCACGGGGTCGTTGAGGTACTCCGTGATGACCAGGTCCCCCGGCAGCAATGCCTCACAGGCCGCTGGCTCTTCCTCCCACATGGGCAGTCCGCACGCCGCCATCCATCCCAGCACCCATCCCAATCCCAACCGCACGCCCCATCCCCGCACTGCCCAAGCCGCCACACTCCGCTCCCTTCAGAACCGCGTCTCCACTTCCAGCGCGAACAGGTGCCGAGGCGCATCCGGCGGCGTCCGGGCCCCTCTCGCGTCCTTCAAGTCCACGACCCACGCGTACCGGGCCCGTGTCGTCACGGCGTCCGCCGTCCAGCTCACATCGAGCGTGGCCCGGAACACCTGCTCCAGCCGGTTGCGCGTCGACAGGTCCTCGTCCTTCCACACGGCGCGGCCGCGCAGCCTCACGGCATCGCAAGGCCGCACCTGCGCCTCCACCACCGCATGCGCGTCCTCACGCACGCCCCGGTTCACCGGATCATCCACGCGGGCATGCGCGTACTGCACGGCCACGCTCACGGCGTCGTGCAGCTCCGCCTTCACCCGGGCCGTGATGCGCAGCAGCGACCCTGAACAGGGGTCCTCGCCCGAACCGTCGAAGCAGTCCCCCGCCACGCCGACGTCCTTGTCCCGGTACTCGGTCCACAGCGACGGTTGGAACAGCGCGTGCGCCCGCCAGTCCACCCGGGCCGAGGCCCGCAGGTTCACGGTGCCGGCACTGCCCACCGCCGCGCCGTCGGCGGGCAGCGTCCACGCATCCACCTCACCGCGCAGCCGCAGCGTGCCCTCCACGCGGTGCAGGTAGCGCACGCGAGCGCCCACCTCATTTCGCGCCCGTGAGCCCTCCAGTTCGTCCGGGCCGGACATCGCGCCCGTGTAGGGATTGGCGAAGCCGCGCCCGTAGGCACGCAGCGACAGCTCCAGTTCCTTCGACGTGCCTGCCACCACCGTGCGTTGAAGCGCGCCGTAGCCACCGCCTCCGCCCGACGCCGAATCGAACGTGCGCGCCGCTTCCACGAAGAGGTCGACAGGTCCCAGCCCCCATGCGCCATCCACGCCCACCGCGCCGAAAGCACCGCCCGCCGGGTAGCCCGCCGTGGAGCGGAAATCGAGCGCCGCGCCATCCACGCTCCACACCGGCCGCGCGCCCCAGGCCGTCACTCCAACCTGTGCACGTCGGGTCCACGCCATCGCCGCGTGACCGCCTCCCGCCCACTCGTGGAACACGCCGGGCAGCGCGCGCGACACCACGCGCCCCATGGGCGATCCCGTCCCCTCAAGCCACACCGCTGGCGCCTTGCAGGCAGAGCCCGCACAGGACGTCCGCTCCATCAGGGCATGCGAGAGCAGCGAGCGGGACTGATACGAACCGAAGCCCGTCACGGACACGCCCGAGGAGGTCCGCACCGTGCCCACCACGCCCCGGAAGCCTTCGTCCCACTGGAAGTCTGGCGTCACGTCCGCGTCGCGCTCCTCGGGGGTGCAGGCGCCTTCTCCCAGGAAGCACCAGCGCTCCACATTGCTCGGCACGCGCACGGCATCATCGGGCAGGAAGCCGTCCGGCGTGGGAAGTCCGGTGGTGTCCAACGTGAGCCGCTGCCCGAAGCCCAGCCGGTACGAACCCACCAGCACGGAAGCCCGCTCGCCCGTCCACTGACCGTGGAACTTGGGCACGACCACCGACACACCGGGCGCCTCCGCCACCAGCGCTCGCCGGTTCGCATCCCGGTGCACCGCGCCCAGCCGGCGCCGCGTGAGGGACGTGAGCAGGCCCACGCGCCAGCCCTCCGGCCCCGCCACTCGCACCTGGAGCGCCAGTGGAGGAAGCACCGGATCCGACGCGGCGAACGCCGTCAGCAGCCGCGCATCCCCCGTCACCCGCTCCGGCGCCGAGGTCGTCAGGAAGGGCGCCAGCCGTCGCCGCTCCTCCTGCGTCAGCGTCCCTGAAGCCTCGAACCCATCCACGCGCGCGTACGTCAGCCCCGGCAACGCATAGAGCGAGGCGCGCGACGCATGCGCCGGATCCACTCCCGAGCGCCGCAGCACCAGCAGCGCGGACAGCGTCTCCGCCGTGATGGCGCCGTCCTCCCTTAACGCGAACAGCGCCTGCTCTCCCGTGTCCTCGGGGTCCACCTCATAGGTCGCGCCGAGCACCGTGAAGGGAAGACCCAGCAGGAACAGCCACACGCAGACGAGGACGGAACGCACGCGGCGGGCCCTCTGCACGAGCGGGACCACCCTTCCCTACAGCGAAGGCACGACGCGCGGTCCATCCCTTCCTCGGACCCGCCGTCCAGGCCAGGGACGGCGGTCCACGCTTGCCGCGTCGCGTGGGGCGGTGCGGCTATGCTGCGGTGACATCCTCGCGAGGCCGGTCCCGTCCGGCCCCAGAAACAGCGCATGGGCTACGTCCACATCCTTCGCCACTTCCCCTCTCCCCAGGAGGGCTTCAACCGCACCGTCCGCATCTACACGCCGGACGCCTACGACGCCCAGCAGGACCACCGCTTCCCGGTGCTCTACATGCACGACGGGCAGAACGTCTTCGCGCATCCGGAGTCCGCCGTCTTCGACACGTGGTGCGCCAACCGCGTCGCGGAGGAGAGCGTCCAGGCGGGACGGATGGAGCCGTGGATCATCGTCGCGGTGGACTCGGGCCCCGGCCGCTTCCAGGAGTACTCGCCGTGGGACGAACCGCGCAACGGCGTGTCCGCGCGAGGCGAGGCCTACGGGCGATTCCTCGTGGAGGAGCTCAAGCCGTACATCGACCGGACGTACCGCACGCGTCAGGGCAGCCAGTGGACCGGCGCGATGGGTTCATCCCTGGGCGGGCTCATCTCGCTGTACCTGGGATGGAAGTTCCCGCGGGTGTTCGGGCGCATCGGCGCGCTGTCGCCCACGGTGATGTGGAGCCAGGGCCGCCTGTTCGACGCGTGGCGCGAGCACAGCCAGCGCTGGACGCGCATCTACCTGGACGCGGGCGCCACGGAGTCCATCCACGCGGGCGGCATCCCCCTGGACTACGGCCGGGGCACGCGCGACTTCTTCCACCACCTCAAGGGCCTGGGCTACGGAGACCACGAGGTGTCGCTGGTGCTGGAGCCCGGCGGCGAGCACCACGAGAAGGACTGGCAGCGCCGGCTGCCGGGCGCCATGCAGTGGCTGCTCGGGTGAGTCCTCTTCCGTGACACGACGGCCCCGCTCGGTGCCGCCCGAACAGCGGCAGGTCTATGTGCAGGTCGTGGAGGGCCTCCTCCAGCACGGCCTGAGAGGCCAGGTGTCCCCCCGCCTGCGGGAACGGCTGCGTCAGGCAGGCGTGGACCTGGACCGGCCGCTGTTGCCGCTCTACCCCGTGCCGCTCTGGGCGCGGTGCCTGGAGATCGTCGTCGAAGAGGTGTACCCGGGCCTGCCGCAAGCGGAGGGCTTCGCCCGGCTCGCCCGGGCACACGTGGAGGGCTACGGGGCCACGCTGCTGGGGCGCGCGGTGATGAGCGTGATGCGCGTGCTGGGCCCCCGGCGCATGGTGCAGCGGCTGCCGGAGGTGCTCCGCGGCACGGACAACTACACGGAGGTGACGCTCGTGGAGCGCGGCCCCACGCACTTCGAGCTGCACTTCAACTCGAGCCTCAAGGGGCCCGGCTACGTGGAGGCCCTCTTCGAGGCCCTGCTGACCGCGGGCGGCGCGAAGGCGCCTCGCGCGACGAAGCTGTACGACGACGGCGAGCGCACCGAGTACTCGCTCACCTGGACGCAGGAGCCCTGAAGCTCACGTCGCCTGGATGAAGCGCACCGCGTCCTGCATGGATTCCGTGTCCGTGTGGCGCGTGAGGTACATCTCTTCACCCAGCAGCGAGTGGTAGATGGGCGGCAGCTCACGGTGCACGAGCAGCGACTTGCCCAGCCGTTCGACGATTTGCGCGTGGGAGTGCTTGTAGCGGCGGCCGTGACGGCGGGCGCTGTGGCATACGTGGTGGCGCGGCGTGTACTGGAAGTCCGCCACCGGGTCGCCCGTCACCACGCGGGCATAGAGCCGGTACACGTCGATGTCGCACGTGTAGTTCATCATGTCCGTCATGAAGCCGCCGGGCGGGCGCAGGTTGGCCTCCAGCACGACGAAGCGGCCATCCGGCAGGCGGAAGAACTCCAGGTGGAACCAGCGCTCGCGAAGACCGAACGCGGCGACGACCTGACGGCCCAGCACGTCGAGCGCGGCGGGGATGTTCTGGAGGCTCCAGAAGGAGATGTCGCGCCGTTCGGTGACGGTCTCCATGCCGCCGTCGCTGTATTCGTGGCTGAGGTTGAAGACGATGACGCCGTGGCGGTCCACGATGCCGTCGTAGGTGACGATGGTGCCGCGCACGAAGGGCTGCGCGACATAGGACGTGGGCAGCGGGTGCGCGAGCGCGGCGTCCACCTCCGCGTCACTGGCGACCTTGAACGTGTGGGCAGCGCCCACGCCCACGTCGGGCTTGAGTACGAGCGGATAGCCCACGCGGGCGGCGAACTCCTTCACCTGGTCCGCGTCGCGCACGCGCAGCAGGTCCGGGTGGGGGACGCCGGAGGCATGGAAGACCTCGGCCATGCCGGACTTGGAGCGCAGCTTGAGGATGTCCGAGGGCTGGAGGCCAGGGACATGGAAGTCCTCGCGCAGGCGGGCTTCGACTTCGAGCCAGGACTCGTTGAGGGACTCGATGCGGTCCATGCGGCCGTGGCGCCAGGTGAGGTAGCCGGTGGCGCGCAGGAGGGCGTCGTAGTCGGTGAGACTGGGGACGAAGAAGTATTCGCGAAGGGACTCGCGAAGTTCCTGGCGCAGGGACTCGTAGGGGGTGTCGCCAATGCCCAGCACGGTCACACCGCGCTCGCGCAGCGCGGTGGCGAAGTGGAAGTACTGGGAGGGGAAGTGGGGGGAGATGAAGACGAAGTTCATGGCTCCTGGCGGGCGAGTCCTCCGCTGGGGTGGACCATAGCGGCCCCGCCCGCGCCCTAGAAGCCCGCTGGGGAACAGTGTCCACCAGCGGCACTCGCACGGAGGGCTTGCGCCAGGAACACTCGCTGCATGGCGGAGGATTCCAAGGCGTTCGCACAGGCGCGCGAGGCGATGGGAAGGCACACCATCCCGGAACTCATCGACCTGCTGGAGAGCGAGGACGTCCGCACACGCTTCCTGGCGGAGATGTGCCTGAGGGACGCGACGTCCACCTGACTCCACTTCCAGCCCGCGGGTCCGCGGGCCGAAAGGGAGGCAGCGGTGAAGGAATGGCGCGACTGGTGGGCCGCGCGGAGGGACACGTTCAAGAAGCGCTGGGGTGACCGGAGCGGCGGCTGACGGCTACTGCGCCAGGTCCGGGCGGTAGGTGGCCAGGGTGCAGCGCATGCGCTGGACCTGCTCCGCGCTGAAGCCGGTCATGCAGGCGTCGTCCGTCAGCTCCATGTAGTTCTGGATGGGGACCGGCACGCCGCCGCAGCTGGTGATTCCCGCGGTGCACCCCTTGTGAGAGGTGGCGTTGGGCTGGGTGTCGCAGATGCGGTCTCCGGTGGTGTAGCAGTCCGGCGCGGTGGCCGTGCCGCACCCCGAGTAGTACGTGTGGAACAGGCCCAGGTAGTGGCCCACCTCGTGCGTGACGGTCCGCCCGTTGTGGTACGGCACGACGGGCCCCACCCGTCCGAATGCCAGCCAGTTGATGACCACGCGGTCCTGCGGCTGACCGACGGCGCCCGTGGGCTCCGCGGGGAGGAAGGGCACGTACCCTCGCGAGCCACCGGCGCTGTTGGTGTAGATGTTCACATAGCGCGTCGGATCCCAGGAGGTACTGAGCCAGTAGCTGCCCGTGTCCTGGTACCAGGTCGTGTTGCAATAGCGCTGGATGCCCGTGGTCGGGTTGCCCAAGGGGTCCACGGTGGCAAGAAAGAACTCAATCTTGCTATCCACCCCACTGCCCCCCGGAGTGCCAGTCAGCGCGCGGAAGTCCTCATTGAGGACCGCGATCTGACTGTGGACCAGTGCGTCCGACACGTTGCCAGTCGTGCACGCGGTGTCCGCGACGACATGGACCACGACCGGGATGCGCCGCACCGCTACGGGCAGCCACTGAGGGCCGGGGACGGTCGAGTCCATGGAGCAGTCGGAGGCGGAGGGGGAAAACTTCGCCACAAAGGAAGGCGCAGGCTCCGGGGCAGCACAGGCTTCGGAATGGTCCAGGGGGGAGGCTCCGGACAGGAGCGCCAGGGCAGGACCGACAATCATGGAAGCAAGTGTCATTTGAACCCAGGATACCTTGGGCTCACGCGACTGGCGCCACCACTTCAGACGAGATGTCCGCCATTGCAAGCGGCAACGCCTCGTCCCACCCAAGGCTTCAAGTGTTCATTGAATTCTTGGTCGCTCATGCCGCCCTTGCCGACCCTCCACCACAGCCCCGACTCCAGCAAGGCCCTCAGGGGAATGGCTGGGAATGCCCGCTTGAAATAAGAAACAATCGCAGAATGTGAAATCCCATTTTCAAGCATGCCGCCAAGCAACTCCGCGAGTTCCACTGGGGTCAGCAGCTTCTCTTTCGCACGAAGCACGTTCAAGACATCCTCATCGCGCATCAAGCCCATACAATTTCCAAGACGCAAGCAGAACCGATGACTCGAGCCCCGGCATGCATCGGAATCTCCATCCCCTGAGCCACATGCAGCCAGGGTTCGGACAGAAGCGGCTCGATGACGGCCTCCTTCTCCTGTCCCGGTACAAGCGGCCCGGCGTCATCCAATGTGACGAAGCCGCCGTCCAATGCCATCTGGACATCGTCGGCGCGGCTTCCAACGTTCCAGTTTGGCCTGAACTCTTTTCCCATGGGGCCATGGGAGCCGCCCTCTTCAGGCGTCAAGAGTCTGACCACTGCACGGATGAGCAAACGCTCTCGCATGGCACTCTCCTGGACGACGCTAGCGAACTTCGAAGACCGCCCCTTCCACAGCTTCGGGCGGCTCCGCTCCGCTTAACTCGATTTGAAGCGTGACCGTTCCGTCCATCCGTGAGCGTCCACCCTCAAGCGCGACGGAGCGCACCACCATCTCCACAGGCATGCCAGAGACCATCGCGTAGGCACGCGCGCCAGACGCCACCACTCCAGACAAGATGTCCACCGCCACAATCGTCACCCCCAGGGTGGTCAGCCGCTGGACATGGAGTACTTGGAACATGGCGGTCGTCATGGCTGCTCCTGGAGGCCACGCGGTCGGGAGGTTGTGTCCCGTGTCTTTTCGGAAGCCCCCTGGCTCATTCTTCCTTGATCCACGCCTCAAGCCCTACGGCAACAAGCCGAGCCTGAACTGCAGCCACTGCGTCCGGGCTCGCAGGCTTGGAGCCCCCGCCTACGCCGTAGATGTCATTCAGGACGAGCGGATAGTCCTGCCCCACAAAGTGGCCGACCACCATCGCAAGAGCCCTGTCCGACATATGTGGGTACAGCACAGTCAGCAGGGGCAGGTAGTCCGCCTCCGTCACACCGTCAGGGAAGGCTCTCCTGATCAGGGCTGCAGTGCGCTCAAGACTGGGATGAAGGTCCATATGGCGTTCCACTCAAAGGGACAGCGGTGGAGGAGACCTTGAAGTCTACTTCTCGCCGCGCTGGGAACCGCCCATCACGGGAACCAGGCGTTCGCTGAGTTCGGACAGGAACCCCGTCAGTCCGACCTGTTCACCGCGTTGCCTCAGCGTCTGCAACGGAGTATCGCGCAGACATTCACGCTCACGCTCCATGTTCCCCGAAGTGAGTTCTTCCAGCGCCTTCTTGGCGTCGTTCTTCGCGCCGTGCTCCCTGGCGGTCAGCTTGTGGGCGTCACGGACGGGGTGGAAGGAGAGCCGCTGCTCCACCTGCTTGAGGGTGCCCTCTTCCGATTCACGGGCGTCGAATCCGGCGAGCACCCAGCACTCCCGCTTGGGCTCCGCAACGCCGATGACCACCTTGAACGGCCAGGGCTTGTCAGCGCGAGCCTGCTCAAGTCCCTTACGCCGTTCGGAGTCTTTGTCGGCGTCTCGAACGAGCAGGACCGCGTCGGGTTGCCTGTCCAAGGCCGCAAACAACAGTAGAGCCTTGCGAGCGGCAAACGCGTCGTGCGCCCCTGGTTCCCCCGAGAAGTGACCAAACACAACATGTTTGAAGCCCGCGCGGGCGGCCTCGGCCCCCACATCATCCCAGCGAAGAAATGAAGTCGCGGATGTCAGCCCTCGCCATTGACGCTGCATGTCCAGCATCTCAGCGTCGAGCCAGTCAATCTTGTGGACCAGGACTCGGTCCGCGAGCAAGCAGGCCGTATCCTGGTCAGCAGGGGCCTCGCAGACGACGCCAAATTCGTAAGCAGGCTCACTCATGCGGCGCGGACGCGGGCACCTTGCCAATCCAGCTCTCGCCCACAGTGCTCCAGAACTCGCCGGGGCTCATCAGGTCCTTCCACTTCTCGAACTCAGGATGTGCCGTGAGCTTCTCGCAGCGAGCGAACCCGTTCTCCGCCAGGAAGGTCATCCGGATCTCCTCCGGCTTCAGGTAGTTCAGGATGAAGGGCGAATGGCTTGTCGCCGCGATCTGCAACTCGGGATCGTTCTTCTGAATGGTACGCAGGACCCCGACGAGCTTTCCCTGTGCCACGGGATGAAGCGCTAGCTCAATGTCATCCAAGAGGAGAAGCTTGGGTCGCTGGGGTCCGAGCAGCACGGTCAACAATCCCAATGCCATCAACGTGCCTTCGCCCACGGAGTCCGCTGGCACGCCCTTTGCGCCCTGCATGTCCAGCACGATCCGATTTCCCCAGAGCGTCCGTTTCTCGGACACATGGGTCTTCTGATCATCAAGCGCAATCGTTCGCAGATTGCTCTGCTCGACGGCAGCACGCTCGACACGAATCTTCCGCACGGACGGCACGACCTGCTTCAGCGCGGATTCAATCTCTCCGAACAGGTCCTCATGGCTCAACTTGAGGAACGCAATCGTGGAAGCCAGTCCCGTGCCGTCCCTTGAAACCTTGGGCACCTGCTCCTCGCTATACGACGCGCCCGCGAGCTTCCGTGCTTCAAATCGCAGGAGCGTTGCCGTGTGCAAGAACTGGCGCAGCTCATGATTTGCGCGCCTTACCGCCTCCGGGGTCGCCATATCCTCCTCCAGTTGGCGACTAATGCTAGGGATAGGCGCTCCGACTCCCTTGATAACCACTTTGGCGGGTGTTTGCCTCAAGTGAGACTGAAAGACCAACTCCGCTGGCTGGTTGACTCCAAACGAAATAAAGCTCGCCGGAATGAGTTCAGATGCACCTGCTCCCGTTTTGAAAGGGGCAAGCATGGTCGGCATCCGCAAGCCATCCAGCAGCGTCGTCTTGCCCGAAGCATTCGGCCCCACCAGCACGGTGAAGGGCTCCAGGTCCAGGTCGAGTGAGCGGTACGCCTTGAAGTTGCGGAACTGCACCTTCTCGATCACGCGTGCACCCTCCTCCCGACGACACCTCCGCCCCGGAATCACTCACAGGGCGGAGCACAGCACACCGCAGTCTCAGCCCTTCGTCAGCGGGCGGTACCGGATCCGGTGCGGCTCCAGCGCGTCCGGGCCCAGGCGCTTCTTCTTGTCCGCTTCGTAGTCCTCGAAGTTGCCCTCGAAGAAGAAGGCCTTGCTGTCGCCTTCGAACGCCAGGATGTGCGTGACGATGCGGTCCAGGAACCAGCGGTCGTGGCTGATGACCACCGCGCAGCCCGCGAAGCTCAAGAGCGCGTCCTCCAGGCTTCGCAGCGTCTCCACGTCCAGGTCGTTCGTGGGCTCGTCCAACAGCAGCAGGTTGCCGCCGGCTTTGAGCATCTTCGCCAGGTGCAGCCGGTTGCGCTCGCCGCCGGACAGGTCCTTCACCCGCTTCTGCTGATCCGTGCCCTTGAACGCGAAGCCCGACAGGTACGCGCGGCTTGGCACCGTGCCCGCCTTGCCCAGGTCGATGAGGTCCAACCCCCCGCTCACCTCCTGGAACACCGACTGCTCACCGTCCAGCGAGTCGCGGCTCTGGTCCACGTAGGCCATCACCACCGACTCGCCAATCCGCAGCTCGCCCGCGTCCGGCTTCTCCGTGCCCGTCATCATCCGGAACAGCGTCGTCTTGCCCGCGCCGTTCGGGCCAATCACGCCCACGATGCCGCCCGGCGGCAGCTTGAAGTTCAGCTCGTCGATGAGCAGCCGGTCGCCGTACGCCTTGCGCAGCCCCTTCGCCTCCACCACCAACCCACCCAGCGGCGGACCCGGCGGAATCATCACCTCGCCCGTCACGTCCCGCTTCTGCTGCGACTGGTTGAACAGCTCCTCGTACGCGGCGATGCGCGCCTTGCTCTTCGCCTGACGCGCCTTCGGAGACGCCCGCACCCACTCCAGCTCGCGCTTGAGCGTCTTCTGACGGTGGCTCTCCGACTTCTCCTCCAACTCCAACCGCTTCTGCTTCTGGTCCAGCCAGCTGGAGTAGTTCCCCTTCCAGGGCACCCCCTCGCCGCGGTCCAGCTCCAGGATCCATTCCGCCACGTTGTCCAGGAAGTACCGGTCGTGAGTGATGCACACGATGGTCCCCGTGTATGCCTTCAGCGCCTGCTCCAGCCACGCCACGCTCTCCGCGTCCAGGTGGTTGGTGGGCTCGTCCAACAGCAGCAGGTCCGGCTTCTCCAGCAAGATGCGGCAGAGCGCCACGCGGCGCTTCTCACCGCCGGACAGCTTCGTCACGTCCGCGTCGCCCGGCGGCAGCCGCAGGGCGTCCATCGCCATCTCCAGCGTGCGGTCCAGCTCCCAGCCGTTCGTCGCGTCGATGAGGTCCTGCAGCTTCGCCTGCTCGGCGAGCAGCTTCTCCATCTGCGCGTCGTCCATGGGCTCCGCGAACTTCGCACTCACCTCATTGAAGCGGTCCAACGCCTGGCGGATCTCCTTCAGACCCAGCTCCACGTTCCCCTTCACGTCCAGCTTCGTGTCGAGCTGCGGCTCCTGCGCCAGGTAGCCCACCTTCACCGTGGGGTCCGGCTTCGCGATGCCGAAGAACTCCGTGTCCACCCCCGCCATGATGCGCAGGAGCGTGGACTTGCCGGAGCCGTTGGGACCAATCACGCCAATCTTCGCGCCCGGGAAGAATGACAGGTAGATGCCCTTGAGGATGTCCTTGCCGTTCTTGACCTTGCGCAGGTCTTGCATCGTGAAGATGAAATTCTGGGCCATGGCGGAAGGCCTCCTGGGATTCGCCGAAACGGTGAGCGGGGCCAGCGGATAGCAGGGAGCCCCATCCGGCTCAAGGCGCCTGCGTCAGCGCAGTGTCCGGTTGGACGGGGCGCGTCACGCGTCCAGGAGCGAAAACGCCTGCTCGCTGACCAGCGAACCCAATTCGAAGGTGTTAGAGGAAGCGCCCCATGTCAGAGCCGACGCCCCCCGCCCTGGAGCTCAAGGGCCTCTCCAAGGCCTACGGAAAGTTCACTGCCCTTCACGCCGTGGACCTCACCATCCGCCCCGGTGAAATCTTCGCCCTTCTGGGCCCCAACGGCGCCGGAAAGACGACCCTCATCGGCAGTGTGTGCGGCCTGGTGAGGAAGTCCGCTGGCACCATGAAGGTCTTCGGCAAGGACCTGGACGTGGACCCCAACGGGCCCCGCTACCAGGTCGGCCTGGTCCCGCAGGAGATCAACTTCGACCCGTTCTTCTCCGTCGCGGAGTCCCTGCGCATCCAGCAGGGCTACTACGGCCAGCCCCGCGACGACGCGCGCATCGACGAGGTCCTCACCGCCTTGAACCTCCAGGCCAAGAAGGACTCCCTCACGCGCGCCCTGTCCGGCGGCATGAAGCGCCGGCTGCTCATCGCCAAGGCCCTGGTCCACAAGCCCAAGCTCGTGTTCCTGGACGAGCCCACCGCGGGCGTGGACGTGGAGCTGCGCCGCGACCTGTGGACGTACGTGAAGAAGATCGCCAGCGAAGGCACCACCATCGTCCTCACCACGCACTACCTGGAAGAGGCCGAGGAGCTGGCGGACCGCGTGGGCATCATCAACGAGGGCCGCCTCCTCATGACCGAGGACAAGTCCTCGCTCCTGCGCCGCTTCGGAGAGAAGCGCCTGGTCGTCACCTTCGCCGAACCGCAGGCCGCCATGCCCGCCGCGGGCGCGCGCTTCGCCGCGAGCCTGTCCACCGACGGCCGCACGCTCACCTATGTGGAGCGCGACAACTGCGCGCCCTCCGGTGAGTTGCTCCGCTCGCTCTACGCGGATGGGCTGCCCATCTCGGAAGTGGAGACGCGGCGGTCGCGCCTGGAAGACGTGCTCATCGAAATCCTCCGTGGCCGCCCCTCGCAGGCCGCCTGAACCCCCGCTCCTTCGAAAAACACCCCATGAACGTCCTCGGGATGCAGACGCTGTTCGCGAAGGAGGTCCGGCGCTTCATGCGCGTGCCGGGCCAGACCATCCTGTCGCCCCTCATCAGCACCACGCTGTACTTCATCGTCTTCGGCTACTCGATTTCCGGCCGCATCCACGAGGTGGAAGGCCAGCCGTACCTGCACTTCATCGTGCCGGGCCTCGTGTTCCTGGGCATCGCGAACAACGCGTTCCTCAACAGCTCCTCGTCGCTGTTCATCACCAAGATTCAGGGCACGGTGGTGGACCTGCTGGTGGCACCGCTGGGGCCCGGTGAATTGATGGTGGGCTTCATCGGTGGCGCCATGGTGCGCGGCCTGGTGGTGGGCCTGCTCACGTGGATTGTCGCGGCGGTGTTCTCCGGCTTCAGCCTGGAGCACCCGCTGGCGACGCTCTACTTCCTCATGCTGTCCAGCTACGTGTTCAGCGTGCTGGGCATGCTGGCCGCCGTGTGGGCGGAGAAGTTCGAGCAGATCAACTTCTTCCCGACCTTCGTGATGCTGCCGCTCACGTTCCTGGGCGGCGTCTTCTACTCGGTGCGCGAGCTGCCCTCGCCGTGGAACCACATCAGCCTCTTCAACCCCATGGTCTACATGGTGGAGGGGCTGCGCTACGGCATGCTCGGCAGCAGCCTGTTCTCGCCGCTCGTGGGTGGGGCCATCCTCGCCCTCACCGCGGCGGTCGCGACGGGCGTCACGTACGCGGTGCTGCGCTCCGGCTACAAGATGAAGGCCTAGGCGTCAGTAGCCCGCCTGCCTCCTCAACGGGTAGGAAGGCGGGCCCCTCCCTGCTGGACAGAACCCCGGTCATTTTGGAGAACGGCTGTTTCCCGCCCGGTGAGAAAGCGCGGTATCCTCCCGGACACCCATGGCAGTGGTCTTCGGGAAATACGAGCTGCTTCGAAAAATCGCGTCGGGCGGAATGGGACAGGTGTTCCTCGCCCGGGAGCACGGGACAGGGTTCGAGCGACTGGTCGTCCTCAAGCTCATCCTTCCCCACCTCGCCGAGGACGAAGAGTTCCTGGAGATGTTCCTGGACGAGGCGCGGCTGGTGGCGCGCCTGTCACACCCGAACCTCATCACCATCCTCGACCTCTCGGAGATTGAGGGCCGGCACTGCCTGGCCATGGAGTACGTGCAGGGCGAGGACGTGCGCCGGTTGGATCGCTTCGCGCGCAAGCAGGAGCGCCCGCTGCCGGTGGGCCTGGTGGTGCGCATCATCGCGGACGCGGCGGCGGGGCTGTCCTACGCACACGGTGCGCGGGACGGGCACGGCCAGCCGCTGATGCTGGTGCACCGCGACGTGTCTCCGCAGAACGTGCTCGTCGGGTTCGACGGCGGCGTGAAGGTCATCGACTTCGGCGTGGCGAAGGCGGCCACCAGCGGTCAGCAGACGGCGACGGGCGTGCTCAAGGGCAAGTACCCGTACATGTCGCCGGAACAGGCCAACGGGATGGCGGTGGATGGCCGGAGCGACCAGTTCGCGCTCGGTGTCGTGATGTGGGAGCTGCTCACCGGCAAGCGCCTCTTCAAGGGCGACACGGACCTGATGACGCTGCGGCTGGTGCGTGACTGCCAGGTGCCTCCGCCGTCGCAGCTCAACCCCAAGCTGCCGCCGGGCCTGGACGAGATCGTCCTCAAGGCCCTGGCGCCCACGCCGGAGGGCCGCTACGCGGACTGCGCCGCGTTCCGCCTGGCGTTGGAGGACTGGACGCTCAACCTGCGGCTGCCGTCCAGCAGCGCGCACCTGGCCGCGTACCTGCGGGAGCTGTACGCGGACCGCATCACCACGGAAGCGGACCCGGCGAAGTTGGATCAGCTGGCCGAGGACGTGGACCTGGACGCGCAGTCCAACTCGTCGCGGGACGGGATGCCCACGTCGGGTGCGCGAGGACAGGCCGCGTCGCGCGCGTCGAAGCTGGTGGGGCCGCCGTCCCGTCCGCCCACGCGCGTGGAGCCGGAGAAGACGCGGAACACCGCGGCCCTGATGCCGCCGGAGGCTCCGAAGCGGCGCGCCTGGCTGCCCCTCGTGGTGGGCGGTGTGGCGCTGGTGGTGGGCGGCGCGGCGGTGGTGCTGGTGCGCGGCAACTCCGAGACGGTGACGCCGCCCCCGGTCGTTGCCACGCGGCCCCCGGATGAGGTGCAGGGCCGCACGCCGGAGACGCCCACGCGCACCACGCCGCCGGAGAACACCGCGCCCCAGCCGGTGCGCCTGATGGTGACGAGCGAGCCTCCCGGCGCCACGGTGCAGATCGCGGGCGAGGAGCGCGGCATCACGCCGGTGGCGCTGCCGCTGGTGCCCGGGGAGCCGTCGGTGGCGGTGACGCTCGCGCTCAACGGCTACGAGCCGGTGACGCGGCACATGTCCGCGGCGGACGCGCCCGGGGTGGCGGTGGCGCTCCAGAAGCGGGCGGCACGGCCGTCGACCCCGCCGAAGAAGCCGCCGTCCACGTCGTCGCTGGGCATCAAGACGGGGCGCTGAGGCGCCTCTTCGTGCCGCCGGTCCGGCGGACATGCACTGCCCGGGTGAGGCGCGTCAGGAGCGCTTCGCTCGCGACTCCGCTGCCACGACGACGACGTAGCCGTCCGGGTCCTTCGTCCAGAACTCCCAGCGGCGCGAGTTCGGGTTCACGTGCGGCTCTTCCACCCACTCCACCTTCAGCGCCCGAGCCGCGTCCACGCACGCGTCGAAATCCGTGGTCTCGAACCACAGCAGCACGCCGTGGCCTCGCGGCGCCGAGTCAGGCCCCATCAGGTTCGCGTGCTCATCCAGGTCCCACGCGTGGAGCTGGAGCACGAGCTCGCCGTTGTTCAGCAGCATCTCGTACTCGGGCCCGCCGTGCCCGCTCTCACAGCCGAGCACCTCCTGGTACCACCGGCTGCTCGCCTCCACGTCGCGCACCGCGATGAGGGGCTGCGAACGGACGTGGCCGGTGCGGCGGGGCTTGCTGGGCATGGGGCGCTCCGGAAGGCCAGGCTGGGAGAAGGACGGGGCGCATGCGGCCCCGTCCTTCCGGTGAGGCACTACCGCTTGAAGTGGTCCGCGACGACGCTCGCCACCGCGGCGGTCAGCTTCTTGCCCGTGGGGATGTGCAGGAACTCATTGGGCCCGTGCGCGTTGCTGCCCGGCCCCAGCAGGCCCGTGATGAGGAACTGCGCCTCCGGGAAGCGCTCACCCAGCATGCCCATGAACGGGATGGTGCCACCCTCGCCCATCGCCATCGCGGGCTTGCCGAAGCACGTCTTGGACGCGTTCTCCACCGCGTTCGACAGCCAGCTGGCCAGCGGCGGCGCGTCCCAGCCCACCGACGCCTTGTCCCCGTCGAACGACACCTTCGCGCCGTACGGCGGATCCTTCTCCAGCGTCTCCTTCAGCGCCTTCGCGGCCGCCTTCGGGTCCACGCGCGGCGGGATGCGCATGGACAGCTTCCACGTCGTGAAGGGGCGCAGCACGTTGCCCGCGCTCGCCAGGCCCGGCACGCCCTCCACGCCCGTCAGCGCCAGCGCCGGACGCCAGGTGCGGTTGAGCACCAGCTCCTCGCCGTCCGTCGTCACCGGGTTCGCGCCCTCCACCCAGGGGAACTTCGAGAACAGCTCGTCGCCCATCGTCTGGGCCGCGGCCTTCGCCTGCTGGCGCCGGCCCTCCGGAATCTCCGTGTGCAGGGCCTGCACCTTGATGTGGCCCGTGGCCTCGTCCTCCACGCGCGACAGCAGCATCCGCATGATGCGCATGGAAGACGCCACCACGCCCGTCGCGTCACCGGAGTGCACGCCCTCCGTGAGGATGTCCACGCGCAGGTTGCCGGCGATCATTCCGCGCAGACTGGTGGTCATCCACAGCTGCTCATAGTTCGCGCAGCCCGAGTCCAGGCACACCACCAGCGACGGCTTGCCGATGCGCGGCGCCAGCGCCTCGATGTACGCGGGCAGGTCGTAGCTGCCGCTCTCCTCGCACGCCTCGATGACGATGGCGCAGCGCGCGTGCGGCACGCCCTGCTCCTTGAGCAGCCGCAGCGCGGACAGCGACGCGAACGCGGAGTAGCCGTCATCCGCGCCGCCGCGTCCGTAGAGCTTGTCGCCCTCGCGCACGGGGGTCCACGGCGTCAGGCCGTCACGCCAGCCGGTCATCTCCGGCTGCTTGTCCAGGTGTCCGTACAGCAGCACGGTGTCGTCACCGCGCGTGCCCGGCACCTCCATGTAGATGACCGGCGTGCGGTCCTTGCCGTCCGCCGTCTTCAGCCGCACCACCTCCACCGTCAGGCCCGGCAGGTGCGTGGCCTGCGCGCGGCACCAGTCCGCGATGAGCTGGACGGCCTGCTCCATGTGGCCGGACTTCACCCAGTCCGGGTCGAAGGCAGGCGACTTGTTGGGGATGCGGATGTAGCGCTCCAGCGCCGGGACGATTTCCTGCTCCCAGATGCGCTCGGACGAGGCGAGGGCTTGGTCGACGTTCATGGCGGCGCCATGCTGCCCACACCGGCGCCCCCTGTCGATGGAAAGCCCCGCCTCCCGAGTGGCGGAGGCCCCCGTTCTGAACCTCCCCGCCCGCCCGACACGCGGCCTGCCGTCCTGCGTCAGGCCGCGTGCGGGTCCAACTTCACGCGGGGTTCAGGGCTGGATTTCGCGGACGCTCAGCCACTTGAAGTCCACGTCCGTCGCGTTGTCCCAGCGGAACACCGCGATGGGGCCACCCCAGGTAATGGGCGCGGCGGGCACGGCGCCGCCGCAGTGCTGGGCGTCGCCGCCCCACCTGCCGGCGTCCGTGGTGTCGTAGGCCTTCTTCCACGTCACCTTGTCCGCGTTCTCGTTGACGTACAGCTCCAGCTTCACCGCCGTCTGGCCGCTGACGGTGACGTTGCGCATGACGGCCTTGAAGCCCACCCAGCGGCCCTTGAGCGCCGAGGTGGCGGTGACGTAGGGCGTCTGCTCGTAGGAGACATGCCAGGTCTCCTTCTCCCAGCGGGCGCGGCCGTCATAGTGCAGGCCCGCCTTGTAGCTGCTGCCCTCGCAGCCGGAGTACTTGTCGTTGTGCTTCCCGCCGCGCGCGTACCACGCGAAGTTGTCCTTCACGTCGGCCACGGCGTTGACCTTCACGAAGCCGGTCATCTCGATGTTCTTCCAGTCGTTCGGCGCCTGCATGTAGCCGCGGCTCGCCAGCACGTCCCGGTCGTAGGTGGGAATCTTCCGGTCGTCGTAGCCCGTGGACGTGAAGACGCTCATCCGCACCTGCTTGTCCCTCATCTTCCAGGAGCCGTCGCTGTTGCGGGTGATGGTGTCCTGCGGGTCGAAGCGCGCGTCCGCCAGCGCGTTGTCCGCCAGCGTCCACGCCTCGCCCCCGGACTTCGAGGGGTAGAGCATGGTGACGCCGAAGCGGTCCTGGCCCGCCGTGGGCGTGGCGGCGCTGGTGATGGCGGCCCACTCCGCGATGCTGGCCCAGGTGTTGACGGAGTTGCCATTGACGGTGACGCGCACGTAGCGGGCGTTGCGCGCGGTGAAGCTGTAGCGCTCGAAGTTCGCGGTGGCGCCGGACGACGTCGTGGACACGGCCGTGGACCAGGTGGTGCCGTCCGTGGACGTGGCGAGGACGAACGTGTTGGTCCGCTCGTTGCCCCGGTGCCAGGCGATGTCCACCGCGGACAGCGACTTCACGCTGCCCAGGTCGCCCCGGAGCCACTGCCCCACGCCGTCGCTGGACCAGCGCGTGGTGAGGTTGCCGTCGACGGTGGCGGACGGCGGGTTGCCGTCATTCCCACTGGCGGTGACGGCGGTGAAGCCCGACGCGGCGAGCGCCGGTGCCGCGGACCCGAGCAGCAGGAGCGCGCTCGTGGTGGTGAGGTGCCGCTTCCACGGTGATGGATGAGATTGAGACAAGGTGCTTCCTCCTGGCGGCCGAGTACCGGCCTGGCTCCGAGGGCATTCCTTGTCGTTGCCTGTTTCACGGAGGGAAGAAGCGGCGGCCCGCCCCCCTGCTTCCGGGAGACGGGCCGCGCGTGAAACCGTGTCTGTCTTTGCGTGCGGGCTACTCGCGCAGCCTCACCACCGCCGCGGAGGGGCCTTCCAGGCGCACGACGTTGCCGGTGAGCGGAGACGCCTCCACGGTGCCGCCGTAGCGCGGGTTCTCACTCCACGCGACGATGCCCGCGCTCGCGTGCGTGGGCAGCGTGTGCACCAGCGAGCCCCGCAGGTTCACGAAGATGAGGAACGTGTCCCCGTCAGCGCGGCGCTCCAGCACGAACGCGTCCTGTCCCAGCGCGCGGGCGTCGTGCGTGCCCTGACGGCTGGTGAGCACGGGCTCCGTGGCGCGCAGGCGCAAGAACTCCTTGTAGAGCGTGTGCACGCCCGCGGCCTCCGCCCCGTCCAGCTCGCCCCAGTCCAGCGTGGAGCGGGTGAAGGTGTCGCGGTCCTGCGGGTCCGGCACCTGCTCGCCCTTGAAGCGCGAGAAGCCGGCGAACTCCTTGCGGCGCCCCTCCGTCACGAGCTTGCCCAGCTCCGCGTTGTGGTCCGTGAAGTAGAGGAACGGCGTGCGCGCGTTCCACTCCTGGCCCATGAAGAGCAGCGGCGTGAAGGGCGACATCAGGAGCAGCGTGCTCATGGCGCGGTAGGCGGCCGGGGACACGTCCTCCGACAGGCGGTTGCCGAAGGGCCGGTTGCCCACCTGATCATGGTTCTGGATGCAGTGGACGAAGTGCCACGGCCCCAGTCCCTTCGGGTCCGTGCCGCGCGCGTGGCCCAGGTTCTTCGACTTCTGGCCCGTGTAGAACCAGCCCTGCCGCAGCGTCGCGGCCAGGTCCTCCGCGCTGCCCGTGTAGTCCTGGTAGTAGCCCTCGTGGTCGCCCGCGAAGGCGCGCCGCAGCTGGTGGTGCAGGTCATCCGCCCAGACACCGTCCAGGCCGTAGCCGCCTTCGGACGCGGGCGTGACGAGCTTGCGCTCGTTGCGCTCGTCCTCGGCGATGACGACCACGCGGCGGCCGGAGGCGGAGGCGTGGGCGCGCTCGGTGATTTCGGTGAGCAGGTGCGGCTGGCCTTCATCCACCAGGGCGTGCGCGGCGTCCAGGCGCAGGCCGTCCGCGTGGTAGTCGCGGATCCACATCTCCACGTTGGAGAGCACCAGCGAGCGCACGAAGCGGCTGCCCTCGCTGTCGTAGTTCACCGCGTCGCCCCAGGGCGTGTGGTGCTTGCCGGTGAAGTAGTGCGGCGAGTACGCGCGCAGGTAGTTCCCGTCCGGTCCGAAGTGGTTGTAGACGGCGTCGATGAGCACCGCGAGCCCGTGCGCGTGCGCCGCGTCGATGAGCTTGCGCAGCCCCTTCGGCCCTCCGTACGTGGCCTGCGGCGCGAAGAGGTCCACGCCGTCGTAGCCCCAGTTGCGGGCCCCCGGGAAGCTGGCCACCGGCAGCAGCTCCAGCGTGTTGACGCCCAGCTCGCGCAGGTGGGCGAGCTTCGGAATGAACGCCTCGAAGGTGCCCTCCGGCGTGGCGGTGCCCACGTGCACTTCGTAGATGACCAGGGCCCGCGGATCCGGCCCCTTCCAGTGCGAGTCCGTCCAGCCGTGGTCGGAGCCCACCACCTCCGACGGGCCGTGCACGCCCTTCGGCTGCGAGCGGGACCACGGGTCGGGGAAGGGGTCTCCGCCGTCCACGCTGAGCTTGTAGCGCGCGCCCTCGGCCAGGTCTGGCAGCGCGCCGCCGAAGCAGCCGTCCGCCTCGGCGGTGAGCGGCACCTTGCGCAGGACGCGCTCCTCCGCGTCGTAGAGGACGACGTCCACGCCCTTGTGGCCGGGCGCCCAGACGCGCCAGCGCACCGAGGTACCCTCCACCCACGCACCCAGCCGGGGCGCCTGCGACCGTGCTTCAATCGATTGAGCCATGTCGCGTCCCTGTTAATGCGCGAACGCGGGCCCGGGGAGCACCCCTCGCCCTCAAGGCCCACCGCTGTTCACGGGCCGACCTCTCCGGGCCCACGAGTGCGGACCGGCGGACGGAGGAGCGCACACCCTCCGTACAGGGAGGATGGCTTGTGGCGCCCGGGCACGTCCCGGATGATGGGCGCCGCCGAGCCCGCCACTCCTGGAGTCCACCGCGATGTCTCCCCGTTCCGGCGTCGAACCCTCCGCCTTCCCCGAAGGCCCGCCCATCCAGGAGCGCGTGGCCGCGCTGGAGGTGCTGTCGCCCCAGGAAATCGACGCGCGCCTGGGCGACCTGGGTTACCGGGGCCAGCCCGAGGCCCGCCGCGCCGCCTCCGTGCTCGCCTACCGCCACCTGCGCCGCATCCGCCGGCTGTACCTGGAGGGACTGGAGCCCGAGCCCGGCACCCGCGAGAACGCCCTCTTCCTGGGCCCCACCGGCTCCGGCAAGACGTTCCTCGTGGAGCTGATGTTCCGGGAGATTCTGGGCGTGCCCACCGTGCTCGCGGACGCCACCCAGTTCTCCGAAACGGGCTACGTGGGTGACGACGTCAGCACCCTGCTGTCCCGCCTCTACGAAGCCGCGGAGCGCGACGCGTCGTGGGCCGCCTGCGGCGTCATCTGCATGGACGAGTTCGACAAGCTCGCCACCAGCCGCTCCGACAGCCGCTTCTCCGGCCAGCAGACCACCAAGGACGTGAGCGGCTTTGGCGTGCAGCGCAGCCTGCTGCACCTGCTCTCCGCGGCGCAGGCAACCTTCCCGCCGGACTTCGGCTTCACCAGCCGGATCCGCTCCGAATCCCTGGACATGGGCTGCATCACCTTCATCGCCTGCGGTGCCTTCAGCGGCTTCCGGGGCACGGCGGCGACCATGAACCACGTGGAGCGCGTGGGCTTCGGCCGCGAGCCCGGCAAGGGCGGCCAGAAGGACCTGGAGTCCATCGCCACGCGCATCACGGAAGAGCACCTGGAGAACACCACCGCGTTCTCCCGCTACGGCTTCATCCCGGAGCTGATTGGCCGCTTCAACCGGCTGGTGTCCTTCAACCCGCTGGACGCGGCCACGCTGGGGGACATCCTCCAGAACAATGTGCTGCGCACCTGGGAGCGCGAGTTCGCCCACGAGGGCCTGGAGCTCACCGTGGACCCCGCCGTGCGCGAGTGGATTGTCGCCCGCGCCCTCAAGCGTGAAACAGGCGCTCGCGGTCTGCGCACCACCCTGGCCCCCGTGCTGGAGCAGGCCGCCTACGAGCACTTCGGCCATGGCAAGGCCGCCACCGTGCGCCTGGTGTTGAAGGACGACGCCGTGCACGCCGTGCGCGGCTGAAGGCGGGAGCAGCCAACGCGCCGGGGCCCGGTCCGCGGGGCCCCCGGAGCGTCGTTCAGCCGGGCCCGTCCTTCACCCGCGAGTCAGACGCCTTACGGTTGAGGCACACGACAGCCGCGCGGAGGCGGACCCATGGCACACATCAACCAGGAAATTCCCCGGGAGCAGTGGGAGAGCTACCTCGCCGGCATCAGCAGGCAGGACGCCACCCAGTGGGTGCGCGTGGAGTCCATCGACGCGGAGACCGGCGACCAACCCCTCGCCGACCGCCTGCCCCTGGTGGACATCTCCCTGGAGCGGAAGGGAAGCGACGCGGGCGCGGTGCAGATCATCGTGGGCCGCGAGGACGGGCGCATCACCCACCGCATCCTCGAACCGGACCACCTCTACGCGGAGCTGGACGGAGAGTCGGGCGCGCTGGAGTGCCTGGAGATTGGCGAGCGCGGCGGCAAGACGCTCGTCTTCTTCGAGCGCGCCACCGAGGCCGATGAGGCCTCCGCCCGCTTCTAGCGCCCGAAACGGCACGAGGCCGACGGGCGCGTCGCGAAGACGCTCCCACCGGCCCCTGCCCCCTCACAAGCGTGACGCTTGAATCACGGGTACAGCGCGCGGGCGCCCTGCTTGTCCAGGGTCGTCAGCACGAGGTCGCCCGTCTGGGTGCCGTTGCACTGCGGGTAGTGCATGACGGAGGAGCGGTCGTAGGTGGAGGTCAGCGCGCGCCACTGGCTGTCCTCGTAGCAGCCGCTCGCCGTGGAGCGGGTGTGCTCGTGGCGGAAGCCCAGCGTGTGGCCCAGCTCGTGGCGCAGGATGCCCGTCAGCGTCCAGGGCGACAGGTTGCCGAACGCGCTGCTGTCCACCAGCACGTTGCGGCCGGAGCGGGCGGAGTTCGGGAAGAACGCGCGCGCCACGTAGGACTGGCCCGACACCGGACGGATGTCGAACAGCACGCCCGACTGGGACGCGGTGCAGGAAGCGTCGTACTGAGACAGGTAGACGAACTTCACGTTCGCCGTGGCCTGCCAGGCCGCCGTCGCGTTCGCCATCGCCGTCACCATCTTCGACTTGTTCGTGCCGAAGTTGTTGCTGATGCAGTAGGTGAGGTTCAGCTTCTGGGTGGCGTTCCACTTGATGTCGCCGCCGATGTAGTACACGGCCAGGCCGTCCTGCGACTTGCCCAGCTGCTGCTCGACGATGTTGTGGAAGTAGGCCTGCAGCTCCTCCTCGGACTCCAGCGCCTCGTCACCGTTGACGATGTACTTTCCGCCCTCCCACGGCTCACGGTACGCCTGGGCCTTGAACTCCTCCCACGTGGGCTTGACCTCGGACTCCTGCGCGGACTCGGGACCACCGCACGCACCGAGCATCAGCGAGACGCCGGCCAGCATCGCAACAGAGCGGAACTTGAGCATGGGAACTCTTCCTGTGTGCTTCGAGGGATGCGCGGCCACCACCTGGCCTTCCCGCCAGGCGCCATCCGCCGCGCGCCGGGCCATTGAGCAACTGTCGGGCCAACGGCGCTCCCCAGGAGAAAAACAGGAAACGCGGGGATAGCTGGAGCGCCCCCGCTCCAGCCCTCCCCACGTCAACCGTCACTTCACGTGACGTTTACAAACCCAAGTCCCCTGAAAGACTATGATTTTCAGGGCAACCTCTTGCTGTCTGAGAAAGAGACAGCAAGGTGTCCTGATTCCGGTCAGGCCTGCCAGGGGGTTTCCAGGGAATCCCTAGAGGATGGCGCGGCGCATCTTCCAGTAGGTCTCCTTGGCCATGCGGAAGGTGTTGGAGCCTGGGGGCAGCAGGGCGCGCAGGAGCTCCGCGGACTGAATCTGGAGGGGGCGCACGCAGTGGGCATCCAGCTGGTGGCGCAGGTAGCCCACCATGTCTCGGCTCCGGTACTCGTTGAAGTAGTTGCGCAGCTCGGCCTCCGTGCGGGCCTTGCCGTTGTCCGCGTACTTGGCCACGAAGGGGCTGAAGTCCGGGTAGAGGCTGCCCTTGCCGAAGCCGCCGTGCACGGTGGTCTTCATGAAGTTGCCGATGAGCAGGTCGTCGAACACCTGGTACTTCACGGCGGTCATCAGCGAGTTGCGGGGCGCCTCGAAGGTGATGCCCTTGTGGAAGCGGCGCTTGTTGAACTCGATGACGTGCTCCTGGCCGCCCACGCGGAAGCGCAGGAAGTCCATCACCGTGCCCAGGTGCTCGACGGCGCGGAAGTACTGCTCCAGCTCTTTCACCTCGTCCGCTTCCAGGCGCTCGCTCCAGTCGTCACCGAACTCCCTGGAGTCCACCGGCTTGATGGCGCGCTCCTTCGGGTTGATGGAGACGGAGGAGTCGTTGGTGAAGTCGTGGCGCAGGAAGGCCGGGAGCATCTCGCAGGAGTTGGAGGCGAAGCCCCGCGCGTAGTCCGGCAGCGTGGTGGTGTACTCGGAGCACCAGACGCTGTCGGAGCGCTGGTACTTGTGCATGGAGCTGAAGGGGACGAAGTAGCGGGCGCCGTACGTCTCCGCCATGCGCGCGATGGTTTGTCCCACGGGCGTCTTCGCCGCCGCGTACGGGAGGATGCGCCGCCCGTCCTCGGTGAAGAAGTTCATCATGTCCGCGTCGCCGTAGCCGGACAGGGCCAGCAGGTACGTCTCGCTGTACTCCTTGATGACCCGGCGCACGAAGCGGCCCTGGCCGCGGTCACCGGAGTCGTTGAGGTTGACGATGAGCCGGCCGCCCACCTCCACCAGCAGCACCGCGTCCTGGTTCACGTCCGGGATGCACAGCACGCGGATGCGCGGGGACAGGCGCGTCCATTCACGGTCCTGGAGCACCTGGACCTTGAAGCCCGCCTCGCGCAGGTCGTCGCGGATGCGGCCGCCCACGTGGTTGGGGAGGAGCAGCGTGCGCTCGCGCAGCTTCTCCAGCGAGGCCATGCTCAGGTGGTCCGGGTGGCCGTGCGACAGCCACACGTAGGGGCAGTCCAGGATGGACTGGCGCTGCTCTTCGGGAATCTCGTGGGACAGCGTCCAGCTGCCGAAGTACGCGTCTCCGTCCGTCCACGGGTCCGTCACCAGCACCGGCCCGTTGTCGTGACAGATGAGTGTGGCGTTGCCAATCGTCTCGAAACCCAGCTCCATGCGCGCCCCCTTGAACCCCTCACGCCGCTCCCAATGCGCGTGTGGACGAGAAGGTGGCACCCGGACTTTTGCCTACAAGCTTGGGAAACAAGCTTCACGCCTGGCTGGTAGCCCTCCGCGCCTGCGGCCCAGGAAAGGGCTTTCCCTTGTCAGGCGGTTCGCGGCGGACGGCACGCCCCGCGGCGGATCCACACTGGCCTCCGGCCTCCCATTTCGGGGCACGACGCTGCCCTGGAGGGGCGGATCCACGAGCCCCTGTCCACCGGCGGACACGCGGATCCGCGCCTGCCGTCAGCGTCGGCGGGACACGAGCGAGAGGATCTGCGGACCGTAGCGCTCCGCGAGGGTGGGGCCCACGCCGTGGATGGACATCAGCTCCGCACCGTTGGAGGGCCGGGCGCTGGCGATGGCGTCCAGCACGCGGTCGGTGAGGATGCGGAAGGCGGGCACCTTGCGCTTGCGGGCCTCGGTGAGGCGCCACTCCTTGAGGGTCGCCACCAGGGCGGGGGACGCCGGGGGCACTTCGAAGTCCGGCGGCGCGTTGCGGGACGCGTTCCAGGAGGCCCGGGGCCCAGGCGACGCATCCGGCGTGGCGCGCGCCTTCCAGCCGCGGGCCGGAGGGGCATCCGCGGGGAAGGACTCCTGGCTGAAGTCCGCGTCATGGGAGGCGCCGCGCGGGGCCCAGGCCTCCGAGGCGCCCCGGCGGCCCTTGCCGCGTGCCCGGGGCGAGGCCGCCGCGGTGGAGGCGGCGCGCTTGCGGGGAGTGCGCTTCGTGCCGCCAGTGGCCGTGCGGCCCTTGCGCTTCTTGGAGGGCACCTCGCGCGCCTGGGGCAGCACCACCTGTCCGGGGGCGATGACACGGGCGCGGCGGCCGGTGTCCGTGAGGGACAGCCGCTGGAAGAGGATGACCTGGCCGTCCTTGTCGAAGGAGTCCGAGTCCAGGCGCACCAGCCCCGAGCGCACCAGTCCGCCCACCAGCCGCTCGAAATCTCGGCGGTGGAGCTGTTCTCCGAAGAGCTCCCGGTGGAGCCGTCCGGTGGCCTGGCCGTCGCGGGCGTGGAGGGCCTCCAGGATGCGGCCCAGCGCGTGGGCCTCCAGAGCGGAGGGCTCCTCGAAGCGGACCACCTCGCAGGACTCGGGGGCGCAGACGTCGCACAGGCCGCAGGCGGCGCCGGAGTCCTGCACGTCGCCGAAGTGCGCGACCAGGTGGCGCATGCGGCAGTCATGCGCCTCCGCGTACCGGCCCATCTGTTCCAGGTGGAGCTGCTTGCGCTCGCGCTGCGCGATGTACGCCACGGCCCAGCCCGCGCGGCCGCGCCGCACGTCCTCGTCCGGAGTCATCTCCACGCCGCCGTGGATCCACAGCTGTTCCAGGGCCTTGTCGAAGATTTCCGGGTCGCCGCGCACGCGGGCCTGGATGGAGGCCTTGGGCTCGAACTCGTTGGAGGTGGCCTGGTAGATGCGTTCCAGGACGGAGGAGTCCGGGTAGTCGCGGCGGTGGAAGAACTCGTGGGTGCGCCGGTCCACGAAGGCGTGGAGCAGCACCGCGCGCGAGTTCTTGCCGTCACGGCCCGCGCGTCCCAGCTCCTGGTAGTAGCCCTCCAGGCTGGCCGGCAGCGCCGCGTGGATGACGGTGCGCACGTCCGCCTTGTCGATGCCCATGCCGAACGCCGTCGTGGCGACGATGACCTCCAGGTGTCCCTTGAGGAACGCGGCCTGGATGCGGTCGCGCTCGGACGGCTGGAGGCCCGCGTGGTACGGCGCGGAGTGGAAGTCGTGCGCGAGCAGGTCCGCGTACTGCTCCGCGTGCTTGCGCGTGGACGCGTAGACGATGGCGGGCCGGTGCTCCGGGTTCTTGAGCAGGGACAGGATGGCGTCGCCGCGGGCGCCCGGGTTGAGCTCACGCACCTCGATGGCGATGTTGGTGCGGCGGAAGCCGTGGATGAAGGTGTGCGCGGCGCCGCCGCGTGAGCCGCGCAGGCCCAGTTGCTGGACGATGTCCTTCTGCACGTCCGGCGTGGCGGTGGCGGTGAGCGCCACCACGGGAGCGGGACGCAGGAGCGGCAGGCGCGAGCCCAGCAGCCGGTAATCCGGACGGAAGTCGTGACCCCACTGCGAGATGCAGTGCGCCTCGTCGATGGCGATGAGCGAGGGCGTGCGGCGGGCCAGCAGCTCCACGAAGCCGGGGACGCCCAGGCGCTCCGGGGCGATGAAGAGGAAGTCCAGGCGACCTTCGAGGTACTCGGCGCAGACCTGCCGGGAGGTGGCCCGGTCGCGGCCGGAGTGGATGCGGTCCGCGGCGAAGCCCAGCGACTGGAGCCGCAGCACCTGGTCCTCCATCAGCGCGATGAGCGGGCTGACGACCAGGGTGGTGCCCGCGCGAGCCAGGCCCGGCAGCTGGTAGCAGAGCGACTTGCCCGCGCCCGTGGGCATCACCAACAGCAGGTCCTCGCCGGACGTGGCCGCGCGGCAGACCTCTTCCTGGTACGGGCGGAAGTCGTTGAAGCCGAAGGCCTCCTTGAGGAGTCCACGCAGCTTGTCCGGAGGCGTGGGAGCGCGGTGAACGCGCTCCGGCCGGGTGCTGCCCATGTTCACGGCTTGAGGCTGACGTTTGGCCCGGCCGAAGCCCTCGGAGGAGGCCTGCACGAAGGCGGTGCGCACCTCCGCGGAGGGAATCGTGGGAGGGCGCTCCTGCACGCGCGGAAACGCGGCCGGAGGGGTGCTCCCGGTGGCTCCCGCGTGGACGTCGGATCCGCCGTGGAAACCGTGAGCCGGAGCGCCCGCCGCGAACTGCGAGGCACCGTGGGTGGATGCCCCCGCGTGACGTGCGTCACCGAGGTGGGTCGCGCCGCCGTAGCCACCACTGGCGGAGGTTCCCGCTGCATGACGTGCATCCGCAGCACCGACCTCATTGCGCGCGGAGTTGGCGCGGGCCGCGGTCCGGACGGTGGCGGTCACGGCCTCACGGGTGCGGAAGAGCTCCTCGGCAGGGGCCTGCGCGGGATGGGGACGGGTGGATTCAAAGCGCCCGCTCGCGGCCGAGGCTTCGTTCCGAGACCCCGGACCAGCCACCGGCGTGGGCGGCAGCGACGTGGGCGCCTGGCCCACGACCTCCCGCACATACGCCTCGATGCCGCTCATGAACGAATCCAACGCGCCCTGCCCGCGCTCGATGCGCTGGAGCCACGCTTCCCACTGCCCCGTCATCACGGGGGACTTCACGTCCGGGTGCACCACGCCAATGAGCTGGATGCCCTTCTCCGTGGCCACCAGGCGCTTGCCCTCGCGGGTCAGGTACTCGCGCTCGAGCAGCAGTTCGATGGTCGCGGCGCGCGTGGCGGGCGTGCCCAGCCCCGTGTCGCGCATCGCGTCCACCAGCTCCTTCTCATCCAGCGTGCGCCCTGCGGACTCCATCGCCGTCAGGAGCGTCGCCTCCGTGAAGCGCGGCGGCGGACGCGTGCGCTTCTTCACCGCCTCCACGTCCTCCACCGTCTGCGCCTGTCCGCGCGCGAGCCCCGAAGGCAGGTCCTGCGGCTCGTCGTCCGGCTCCTCTTCCTTGTCCTTGTCCGCGCCCTTCTTGCCCTCCGACTTGAGGCGCGGCGCCTTCTGCCCGCCCCCCACATCCAGGACCTTCCAGCCCACCTTCTCCACCTGCGTGCCCGCGCTGTGGAAGCGGTCCACCGCCGGCCCCGCGTCCCCCTTCGACGTCACCGCGGTGATGACCGTGGTCACCTTCCAGACGTGGTCCTCGTGCCACGCCTGGAGCAGCCGGCGGCACACCAGGTCATAGAGGCGCTGCTCGTCCGGAGACAGCCGCACGCCGGACGCCGGCATGGGCGTGGGGATGATGGCGTGGTGGTCCGTCACCTTCGAGTCATCCACGTAGCGCTTGCCCAGCGGTCGCTCGCCCGTGCCCGGCGCCAGGTCCTCCTGGTAGGGCGCGGCGATGGCACGCACCACCTCTGGCAGCGTGTCCGCCACCGTCTCCGACAGGTGCCGGCTCCCGGTGCGCGGGTAGCTCAGGAGCTTGTGCTTCTCATAGAGCGCCTGCGCGACCTCCAACGTGCGCTGCGCACTGAAGCCGTAGAGCCGGTTCGCGTGTCGCTGCAGCTCCGTGAGGTCGTAGAGCAGCGGCGGAGGCATCCGCTTCGTCTCCGCGTCCAGCGACTCCACCACCGCGTTGCCGCTGCGCACGCGGTCGATGACCCGGCCCGCCTCCACGCCGTCCGCGTCCAGCCGGCGCGCCTCGCGCACGGAGTCGTAGCCCGGCGGAATCACCGGCTTGCCGTCCGGCCCCGAGCGGAACCACGTGCCCTGGTAGCGAGCCCCCACCGGCGCGCCCTTGCCGCGAGGCGAGAAGGTGGCCACGACCTCCAGGTAGTCCCGGGGCACGAAGTCGCGGATGGCCAGCTCACGCTCCACCACCATGGCCAGCGTGGGCGTCTGCACGCGGCCTACGGACAGCATGTTGCCGTAGGTCCCGCTCGCCAGCGTGTAGAGGCGCGACAGGTTCATGCCCACGAGCCAGTCCGCGCGGCTGCGCCCCATGGCGGCGGCGGCCAGCGGCGCGTAGGCCTTGCCGTCCTTGAGGTGCTGGAAGCCATCGAGGATGGCGCGCTCGGTGAGCGACGACACCCACAGCCGCCGCACCGGCTTGCGGCACGCGGCGGCGTCGTAGATGTACCGGAAGATGAGCTCGCCCTCGCGCCCGGCGTCCGTGGCGCACACCACGGCGGACACCTCCGGCGCGTTCATCACGCGGCGGACGACCTCGAACTGGTCCTTCGTGGTGGATGACACCACCAGCGGCCAGTCCCCCGGCAGCATGGGCAGCTGCGAGCGGTGCCACTTCTTCCACTCGGGGCGAATCTCATGGGGCTGGGCCAGGCCGACCAGGTGGCCAATGGCCCACGTCACGACGTAGCCGTTGCCGCGCAGGAAGCCCTCGCCGCGCTCGGTGGCGCCGAGCACCCGGGCGATGTCGCGCGCCACGGAGGGCTTCTCCGCCACCACCGCGAGGACGGAGCCCCGCCCACCGCGAGCCGTCCCACCGTCCACGCTCGCGTCCCGCGCCACCGACCTGTCCCATCCGGGCGACTCGCCCATCTCATCCCACCTCATGACCTGTCCCCTCCCCGCCCCTGAACGCCCACCCGCGGGGTCGGGCCCCCCACCGTGCGCGTCCCTACCCATCCCTATCGCGGCAGGCTGACATGGCCAGGGCCCCCCTGTCCCGCTCCGTCACGCCCGCTTCCCCACCAGGGGGCCTCGCAGGACGGACCGGAGGCAAGGACGGCCCCGATCAAAACGGAAATCGCCCCGGCGCCAGCAGGCACCGGGGCGACTTGCGCACCACGTCCCAGGTCTTCTTGCCTCAGTGCACCGGCGCGGGCCGCGACGCCGGGAGCTCCGGACGCGCGGGAGGCGCAGGAGACACGGCGGGCGCCTGGAGGGACACCGCCAGGGCGGGCATGCGCTTCAGCACGTTCCCGGTGATGAGCCGCATGTCCCGGCCGCCCTTGGTGAAGAAGGTGTAGCCCCAGTTCAGCATCACGGAGGCGCGGTTGCGGAAGCCGATGAGGTAGGCGATGTGCACGCCCGCCCAGACGCACCACGCGGGAAACCCCGACATGCGCCACTTGTCGAAGAGCAATCCCACCGCGTAGCCGCGGCCAATCACCGCGAAGCTGCCCTTGTCGTGGTAGCGGAACGCGCGCAGCGGCTTGTTCGCCAGGCGGCAGCGGATGGTCTTCGCCACGTGCCGCCCCATCTGCATCGCCGCCGGCGCGATGCCCGGCACCGGCTTGCCGCGTTGCGCCACCGCCGCCACGTCGCCAATCACATACACGTCATTCAAGCCCGGCGCCGTGAGCAGCGGCGTCACCTGCACCCGCCCCGCGCGGTCCAGCGGCACCTCCAGCGAACGCACCAGCGGCGACGCCGCCACGCCCGCCCCCCACAACACCGTGCGCGTGGCGATGCGCTCGTTCCCGAACGTGACGCTCTCCGCGTCGATGTCCGTCACCATGGCCCCGGTGCGCACGTCGACGTGCAGCTCCTCCAGGTCGCGCTTCGCCCGCTCCGACAGCTCCTCCGGATAGGTGTTCAGCACGCGTGGCAGGCCCTCCAGCAACACCACTCTCGCCTCGCGCGTGTCGATGCGCCGGAAGTCCTTCGGCATCGCATGCCGCGTCATGTACGAGAGCGCCCCCGCCAGCTCCACGCCCGTGGGCCCCGCACCGATGATGACGAAGGTCATCCACTGACGCTGGCGGACCGGGTCGGACTCGCGCTCCGCGGCCTCGAAGGCCGCCAGCACGCGCTCGCGGATGCGCACCGCGTCCTCCAGCGTCTTCAGGCCGGGCGCCACCTCCGCCCACTCCGGGTGCTTGAAGTACGAGTGAGACGCGCCCGTGGCCAGCACCAGCGAGTCGTAGGGAATCTCTCCGCCCTCCACGACGAGCACCTTGCGGTGCGTGTCCACCGACTTCGCATCCGCCAGCAGCACCTCCGTGTTGCGCGATTGCAGCACGGTGCGGATGGGCGCGGAGATGTCCGACGGGTTCAGCACCGCCGTCGCCACCTGGTACAGCAGCGGCTGGAAGAGGTGGTGGTTGTAGCGGTCCACCACCGTCACCCGCACGTTGCGCGCCTTGCCCAGGGCCCTCGCGGCCTGAAGCCCGCCGAAGCCCGCTCCCACGATGACCACGTGATGCCTGCTGTCCCGAACGCGTTCCATGGCGGACAAGGTGCGGACGCATGACGCGCCCGGCCAGCATCCGCTATCCCTTGGCTGCCTGGCGGCCCGGGAACGGATGCCCGGCCGCTCCACGGCCAGGCACCTGGAATCCGGACGCGGTGGATCAGCCCGCCTTGGCGGTGCCCTTCGACTGGTGCCAGGCGGAGAGCACTTCCTTCTCACGCTCGGCGGGCAGGCCCGCGCGCAGCTTCTCCTGACGGTCCGCCGGCAGCGTGTGGAACCAGGTCAGCGTGTCGCGCACGGTGTCCGCGAGCGACCGGGTGACGAGCCCCGCCTGCGTGGCCTTGGCGATGCTCACCGCGCCGACGCCGCTCTCCGGCCCGGTGCGCGGCACCCACGCGGGCATGTCCCCGAAGGCCGTCACCTTGTGCTGATCCAGGAACGCGCTGTCCACCCAGGTGAAGCGCGCGTCGCTCCCGGTCGCCTCCCGCAGGGTCTCCAGCATGCCCTTCATCTTCATGGGCTGGACCGGGCCGGTGACGTTGAAGATGCCCATGCTGCGGCGCTCCACGTTCCGGATGATGAACGCGGCCAGGTCGCGCGCGTCGATGACCTGCACCGGGTCCTCGCCGTCGCCGGGGGCCAGCACCTCGCCGCCCTTCGCCACGCGCAGCGGCCAGTAGGTGAAGCGGTCGGAGCCGTCATCCGGCCCCACGATGAGGCCGGGGCGGATGTTGAGCGTGCGGCCGGGCAGCGCCGTCTCCGCGGCCTTCTCGCAGAGCGCCTTGAGCGGGCCGTAGCTCTCCTCGCCCACCTCCTCCGTGGTCTCGTCCGCGAGGGTGCTCACGGCGTCGGACTCGTTGAGGTCCTTCTTCGTCATCTCCTTGTAGACGGAGATGCTGGAGATGAAGACGTACTGCTCCACGTTGGGCGCGAGCAGCTCCGCGGACGCCTTCACGAGGCGCGGCACGTAGCCGGACGTGTCGATGACCGCGTCCCACTTGCGGCCCGCCAGCGCCTTCAGGCCCTCGCCCTTGTTGGGGTCTCGGTCGCCCTGGAGCTTCTCCACGTCCGGGAACAGGCCCGGGTTGGTCTTGCCGCGGTTGAAGAGCGTGAGCGTGTGGCCGCGCGCCTGCGCCACCTGCACCAGCGCGGGGCCCAGGAACCGGGTGCCGCCCAGGATGAGGATGTTCAGGGGCTTGCCCGGGGCGGTGTCCTTGTCATCAGACGCCGAGCCTGGGCCCGCCTTGGGGGACGACGCACAGCCCAACACCTGGACCGCGCCCAGCGCGGCCGCTGCTTGAATCACGCCTCTTCGGGTCAGCTTCATGCCGTGGTTCCTCCAGGAAGGCTTGTCTGCGGAAGGGTTTCAGCGGCGCGCGTGCGTTGCTGACGCGCCAGGTACAGGGCCACCGCGAGCCACAGCGCGGCCACGGGCACGGCCGCCAGCGACAGGCCCGTCATGCCCAGCCCCAACGCGGTGAGCCCGCCCTGCAGCCACGCGCTCAGCGTGTCACTGCCGCGGTACACCACCGTGTCGATGAAGCTCTTGGACTTGTAGCGGGCCTCGCGGTCCACCGTGGTGAACAGGATTTCGCGCGACGGACGCTCCAGTGCGTAATGACTCGCGCCCCGCAGCGACTTCACGGCGATGAGCACCGTCAGCACCGGCGCGAACGCGAGCACCCCAAAGCCCACCAGCGTGAGCACCGGCGCCACCGCCATGGCCACGCCCAATCCCAGACGCGAGATGACCCGCCCGGTGACGAGCGTCTGGATGGCCAGCGTCAGCACCTGCACCCAGAAGTCGATGTCCGCGAACGCCGCCGTGCGCGACGCCGCGTCCTTCGCCAGGGACGCGACCAGCTGCACCTCCTGGTAGTACAGGAACGTGGAGGTCGCCGCGTACAGCAGCACCTGCATCCCCAGCGCGAGCAGGAACGGCGACGTCACCAGGAGCCTCAAGCCCGCGAGCATCCCGCCGCCCACCGGCCCCTCGCGCGTGGCGGGCTGGTGCTGCACGTCCCTGGCCCAGTGGCCCAGGCGGCGCACGCACTGCGCGCTCACCTCCAGCATCACCGCGGACACGAGGATGAGGTTCACCGGCCCCACCGGCTCCGCAAGTCTGCCCACCAGGAACGGGCCGACAATCATCCCCGTGGTGCCACCCGCGGCGATGAAGCCGAAGAGCCGCTTGCCCTGGTCGCTGGCGAACACGTCCGCCATGAAGCTCCAGAAGATGGAGACGACGAACAGGTTGTAGACGCTCAGCCAGACGTAGAAGGCGCGCGCCACGGACTCCTTCGCCACGCCCCATTTGAGCAGCGCGAAGAAGACCAGCAGGTTGAGGAGGAAGAAGCGATAGACGCGCGGCACCACCACCCGCCGGGGGTAGCGCGCCACCAGCGCGGAGAAGGCCGGCACCGCCAGCAGCATCACGACGAAGGTGACGGTGAAGAGCCAGGGCAGGTGCTTCACGTCCCCGGCGGTGCCCATCTCGTTGCGGATGGGCCGCAGGATGGCGTAGCCGCACATCAGCGTGAAGAAGTAGACGAACGCCCCGAGGACCGCGCCTACCTCCTCGTCACGGACGTCCACGAAGCGCTTGAGCATGATGGCGGCGCCCTCAACGCCACGGCTGGCAGGGTATTCCCTGTCTGCCAGCCTGTGGAGGAAAGTGGCTACCGGGCCGTGAGGATTTCACGCACGGTGGCCTCCACGCGAGGCATCGCCTCCTCGATTTCGGCGACGGAGGTGGCGCCCACGGAGAGGCGGAACCAGCCGGTGTCCTCCGCCAGGCCGAACGCCTGGAAGGGCACCACGGCGAAGCGGGCCTTCTCCAGCAGGCGCTTGCGGATGGCGTCGTTGGTGGCGAGGCCGTCCTTGCCCACCACGTCGAAGCGCACGGTGAGGTAGATGGCGCCCTGCGGCGCGATGGCGTCCACCGGCAGGCCCGCGTCCTTCATGCGCTGGAAGCCCTTGTAGAGGGCCTCCAGGCGCTGGTCGACGCGCTGGCGCATCGTCGTCAGGAAGGACTCGGTGGCGGGGACGTCGTCCAGGTAGCGCGCGGTGGCGACCTGTTCGGCCTTGGGGGCCCAGGCGCCCACGTGGCCCAGCACGTCGCGCATGCGGGAGATGATGGTGGGCGCGCCCACGCCCCAGCCCACGCGCACGCCGGTGGCGGCGAAGGCCTTGCTGATGCCGTCCACGAACACGGTGTACGGCGCCATCTCCGGCACCAGCTCCACGGGCGTGACGTGCTTCTTGCCGAAGTTCAGCACCCAGTAGATGTGGTCGTACATCAGGATGAGAGGCTTCTGGCCGCGGCCCTCGCGCGCGCGGTTCTCCTCGACGATGCGCTGGCAGATGGCGCGCAGGGCCTCCGGGTCCAGCATGGTGCCGGTGGGGTTGAGCGGGCTGCACAGGCAGAGCAGGCGCGCGGACGACAGGTGCGGCTCCAGCTGCGCCAGCGTGGGCATGAAGCCCGCCGATGCCTCGGTGGTCACCACCACGCTCTTCGCGCCCAGCATGTGGGCGTAGTGGTTGTTGTTCCACGACGGCACCGGGTAGACGACGACGTCCCCCGGGTCGAGCACCGCGCGGAAGATGGCGTAGATGACGGGCCGCGCGCCGCCCGCGATGGTGATGCCCTCCAGCGGGTACTTCAGACCCAGGGAGCGCTCGTAGAAGCGCTGCACGGCCTGGCGCAGCTCCAGCACACCGTCGGACGGCGGGTAGTTCGTCTCACCGCCCTGGAGCGCGGCGCCAATCTGGTCGCGCAGGCCGTCCGGGATGGGGAACTCCTTCGGGTTGAAGTCCCCCACGGTGAGGTTGCACACCTTGTTGCCCTTGGCCACGAGCTCGCGAATCTCCGCGGCGATGCGGAGGATTTCACTGCCCACGAGCCCACGCACCATGCTGCTCACGGTGGTGTCATCGCGAGAGGGACGCGGGAGGGAGGTCAGGTCAATGGCCATGGTGCGGATCTCTCCAGTGCACGAAGGGGGGCCGGGGGGACGCGGCCCGGCGGACCCTATACGCAACGGCGCCGGGAAGGCGCATCTTCCATGGTCCTGGGGCACGCGGTGTGCGAGGACTCGGGAAGTCCCCGGCTGACGGGGTTTGACGGGAGGAATCGGATGCGTCTGCGACTGGGAATGTACGTGCTGGGAGTGGCGGTGGGACTGCTGGGCCAGGGCTGCCAGAAGCAGGAGCCCCAGACCGTCCCCATGGACGTACCGGCCGCGAATCCGCCCGCCAACACCCTGCCGCGCGAGGGCCCGGCCGCCACCGCCCCGGTGGTGCACCAGGTGCTGGACGTGAAGGAAGACGCGGGCAAGCCGGCGGCCACGGCGGAGGCAGCGCCGGACTCCGGGAGCGCGGCGGACGCGGCGTGGACGACGGCGACGGTGGAGAGGCCGCGCGGCGAGCCCCCGTCCATCACGCTGCGCTCGGTGCGCACGGGGACGCACGCGGACTACGACCGCACGGTGTTCGAGTTCGACGGGCCGCGCCTGCCGGGCTACCAACTGGGGTACGTGAAGACGCCGGTGCAGCAGTGCGGCTCCGGCGACGACGTGAAGACGCCGGGACAGGCCGCGCTGGAGGTGCGCTTCACGCTGGCGCGGGCGCACGACGACCAGGGGCAGGCCACGGTGGCGCAGCGCTCGCTCAAGCCCGCGCTACCGACCCTGCTGGGCCTGGAGCGCGTGTGCGACTTCGAGGGCGAGGTGACGTGGGTGCTGGGCACCGCGCGCCGCGCCCCGTTCCGCGTGCTGGAGCTGAAGGACCCCACGCGCCTCGTGCTGGACGTCCAGCACTGAGGCGACGGGAGGCGGCTACTTCTTGGGCGGCTGGGCGCGCTTCTTCGCGATGAGGTCGCGCGCGTCCTTCTCCGAGTCGGCGAAGTCCACGTCCACCGTCCACTTGCCGGTGAAGTACAGGGCGAGCATCAGCGCCTTCGCGCCCGCGCGCTGGAGCGGGCCCGTGCCCAGGTAGACGTGGCCACGGAACCACTCGGCCTTCGCCTGCGCGACCAGCAGCTCGCGCGAGTCCTTCTCGATGCTGGAGTTGGACACGTCGGAGATGACGAACACCGGTCCGTTCTTCGAAACCTCCTGACAGATTTCCAGCACCTTCTTCGAGTCCTCCATCTTCGAGGGCCCGTTGAACTTCATCACCAACAGGTCCGGCGCCTCGAAGTACGCGCGATGCGCCCCGAACTCCCACTCACGATGATTCGCCACGCGGTCCCTGCCTCACACAGATGAAGAATTGCGCAGACCCGATAGCATCGAGAACGAGGATTTCCAAGGAGAGTGCGGAGACCCGCTCTGTGTGAAATGAAGCCTGCTGAGGGTGACAGCGACCGCTCAAGTCGGGTCGTGCGCGACGTCTGTCCTTGCTGACCCGGGTCGAGCACGGGCGCGGTAGGAAGAAGGCGTGACGCCGAAGCGGGTACGGAAGCGGCGGATAAATTCAGACAGGTCGCCAAAGCCACACGCGAAGGCGACGTCCGCGATGCGCTCACGGTCCGTCCGCAAGCGTTCAGCGGCGAGTGTCAGGCGACGGCCGAGGATGTAGCTGTAGGGGCTCTCTCCCACCACCTTGCGGAAGGTGCGCAGGAAGGGGTGGCGGCCCATGCCCAGCTCTTGCGCGAGCACGCCCAGGGAGAGGGGCTCCACGAGCCGGGCCTCCATCAACCGGAGCGCCTCCGCCATGCGGCGCTCCTCGGTGGCGGTGATGGGGCGGGCGGAGCCCTCGTGGATGCCGCTCAGCGCCGCGCCCGCCATCCGCAGCGCCATTTCCTCCGCGCCGCGCGAGCCCGGCTGCTCGGCCAGCGCCTGGACGTCCGCGATGAGCGGTGCGAGCCGTTGGAGGGGAGGCAGCCGGTGCTTGGGAAAGTCCGTGCGAGTCACGCCCGACAGGTCCCTGGCCACCTCTTCCATGAGCTCGGGTTTGAAGTGGAAGGCGATGCAGCGGTCACCCACGCCGTGCTCGTGGCCGCAGCAGAAGGACGTGTGCTGTTCCCCGAGCAGCAGTGAGCCGGGCGTCAGCAGCACGCGTCCACTCCGGGAGCGGTAGGTGAAGCTCCCCGACAGGACGGCGGAGACGGACACCCAGGTGTGCTGTTCCTCGAAGACAGGGTCCCTGGGACCGGAGCGACAGACGATCTCGCTCACGCGCCATCCGTCCCCGGAGGCCAGCCGGCGCACCGTGGTCAGGTCCACTTTCCCCAAGTCGGCCAAGGTCCGTCCTTCCATCCTGCCCCGCATATCCAACGGGGTGACCGAATCATGGCGACGGAGGCAACGGCAGTCACGCGGGAGCTCATCTGGCGGCGCGTAATGGATGAACTGGGATTCGAGCATGCCCGCGTGAGGCGCGGGAAGGAGGGCACGGAGCTCTCCGGCTTGATCCTCGTCGCGGAGCAGGGGTCACCGCTGAGGGCGGAGTATTCGGTCGTCTGTGACAGTGCGTGGCGCACGCGCCGGGTGAGCGTGACGCAATCGTGGCGCGGCGAGCACCGGACGCTCACGTTGGAGCATGACGGAGAGGGCCACTGGCGGAAGGACGGCCGGGTCGCGGAGGCGCTGAAGGGCTGCACCGATGTGGACCTGGGCTTGAGCCCCTCCACCAATGCGTTGCCCATCAACCGGCTGCGGCTGGGCGAAGGCACCAGCGCGGAGATCCGCGCGGCGTGGGTGAAGTTTCCCGCGCTGGAGGTCGTGCCCGCGCGGCAGGGCTACACACGCGCGGGCCCCACGCGCTACCGCTACGAAAGCCTGGAGAGCGGCTTCAACGCCATGCTGGACGTGGACACGGACGGGCTGCCCATCGAGTACGCAGGCATCTGGCGCAGGCTCGCGGAAGGACCCGCCACCCCTGTGTCCTCGACGCAGGCGTTCGTGGAGGCCCTGGTGAGCCCCGGCCCTTCGAGCGAACTGGGCGACGCGGCGGCCACCTTCGGATGGTTGGTGGGAGGCTGGGCCGGTGCCATCCAGGACCACGATCCGGACGGGAGCATCCGCCAGAGCCAGGGCGAGTGGTGGTTCCACTGGGTGTTGGACGGACGGGCCCTGCAGGACGTGTTCATCGTGCCGTCGCGGCACGCCCCCGCGCAGTCAGGTCCCGGTGCGAACAAGCGCTACGGCACCACGGTGCGCACGTTCGACCAGGCTGGAGGCAAGTGGCAGATCACCTGGATCAGTCCCACGGGTGGCGCCATCAACCGGCTGTCTGGAGGACGGGATGGGGACCGGCTCGTCCTCCTGGGTGAGCACCACGGGAAGCCCATCCGCTGGAGCTTCTCCGACATCGGCCCGGACCGCTTCACCTGGCGCGGGGAGATCCAGGAAGCCGACGGGCAGTGGAAGCTCCAGTCACGCTTCGACATGCGGCGCATCACCTGAAAAACCTGTCCGACTGTCGGACAGGTTCGAGCCGCGCGTCCCCGTCGGGGTGCGACTCACCGCACGCCGCTTCGCAGTCGGGCCGCGGCGCCGTCCAGCCGGGTCAGCAACTCCGCGTGACGGGCTCGGGCCTCGGCTCCGCCCGCGCGCAGCGCCATGGCGAGCACCTGCGGCAGGTTGAGCGCGGCGCCCACGCGCAGCCGCTGCTGGTAGTGCTCGGCCCAGTCCGTCGGGATGCGCAGCGACCAGTTGCGCGCATCCACGGACCCCGGCGCGTTGTACGTGTCCGGCATGCCCAGCAGGTCCGCGAAGAACACCATCACGCTGCGCGCACGGCTGGCGAACAGGTCCGCGAACTTCGCCTGCGCGAGCAGCCCCGGGTCCTCCGCCAACTGACGCGCGAAGGCCTCACGCCCCTCCGCATCGGGATGCAGCCGCTCCGCGAGGTAGTCCGCCTGGGCGCGCAGCGCGTGCTTCCACTGCCATTCGGAGACCAGCCGCCAGAGTGACTTCGTGTCGTGGTTGCCCACCATCACCCAGTCCTCGGGGGCCACGTTCTCGCTGCGGTACACATCCGCCGAGTTGTTCAGGTCCGCCTTCTGCGTGACGCGGAAGCGGCCCAGGCCATCGCGGGCCATCACCCGTGACAGCTCATACGGCAGCGTGCTCAGCACCTCGCACAGCACGTCCTCGCGGGCCCGGCCATGCGCCCGTGCCGTGCGCACCACGGAGTCGAAGAGGATGGCGTACCGAGCCACCTGCTCCTCCGTGAGCCCCTTCACCCACCCATCCGCGTAACGCGGCACCGAGCGGTCCAGCTGCGCCGAAGCCACGATGGAGTACCGCGCCAGCGCCGGGTGGTCCGGCAGGTCCGGCGACGAGAACAGCCGCGCCCCACCCTGCACCGCGCGCAGCGGATCCGCCGAGCCCGCGCGGTACACCCAAGGGCACACGAGCCCGTGCGGATGGTCGATGCGCAGCCCGTCGTACTCGGAGAGCATCTTGCCCAGCCGCGCGTCCATGTAGCGCAGCACCGGCCCGGGGCCCGAACCGTCCGGAGCGATGTACTGCTCCGGATCCAGCACCGGGTAGTTCCACGGCTGGCCCTCCGGGTTGGTGCGGCTGGGCGGAGCCCCCATGAGGTACGCGCCCAGGAACAGCCCCTGCCGCGCCCACGTGTCCCGAGGCGAGAAACCAATCTGGAGGTCCCCATACAGCTTGAGTCCCCAAGCCCCCGCGCGCACCCGCAGCAGCCCATGCTGCTCGTACACGAGGAACTGGCGGAAGGCGTACTGCTCCACCGCATCGGCTTCGACGGTGAGCAACTCCCGGATGCGCGCCTCCGCCTGCGCCTCTTCGCCGGCACGCGGCGCGAACAGGCGCCCATCCAACGAATCCGCCCAACCGCGCCAGTCATCCGGCGTGTGATGCCGAGCGGCGAGCACGTCGAAGAGCGCATCCCGTTCCAGCCACTCCCGCTGCTCCAGGCGGAAGTCCGCGAAGCGACGAACCAGCCCTGGCTCCCGGGTGCGCCGGAAGGTGTCCCACGCCTCCTGGAGCGCCAGCGCCTGGCCCCGGCACGCGGAGGAGTACCGGGCCTCCGGACCCACGTCCTCGGGTACTTCGGAGACGAGCCGCGCCAGGGTGTCCGCGGACAGCAGTGCGCCCCAGGGCCCATGCGGATCCGTGAGCGGCGCGAGCGCCACGTTCAGCGTGTTGCGCGAGAACAACGTGCCGTCATACGGCGACGGGTTGTACGCGGTGGTCTGCCCCTGCGGCCCCAACTGGATGCCGGTGAAGCCCAGGTCCCGAGCGAAGGCGAGGAAGCGCGCGGCGCCCTCGGAGTACGGAGAGCCGCGCCCCAGGTCCTCTCCGGGGAGGCCGGGGAAGCTGGGGTCATGGATGCTCAGGACCCAGCGGGTAACACCCAGTGCCTCCAGGGCTTCGGTGACGAGCGAGCGGTGCGAATCGGGCAGCGGGGACAGGAGCTCCACACTCCCGACCCTATGGCCCTCCGCGCGATGCGCCAACCGTTCCTTGAGGGTGACACGAGCATCTTCTCCGCGTCACTCCTGCCGGGCCTGCGGGTGGGGCCGGGGCTCGCCGCCACCGTGCGCTGGCCCGTGGGCCTGGCCGCGCGCCTTGAACACCCGGCGCAGCTTGCCGGTCATCCACGCGCGACCGTCCGTCAGGATTTCATACACCGTCGGAATCACCAGCAGCGTGAGCAGCGTGGACGTGATGACGCCGCCAATCACCGCGCGGCCCAGCGGCGCCCGGAAGTCGCCACCCTCGCCGTGTCCCAGCGCCACCGGCACCATGCCCGCGATGAGCGCGAAGGTCGTCATGATGATGGGTCGCAAGCGGATGCGCCCAGCTTCAATCAGCGCCTCGCGCAACGGCATGCCCTTCTCGTGCTGCCACTTGGCGAAGTCGATGAGCAGGATGGCGTTCTTCGCGACGATGCCCATCAGCAGGATGACGCCGATGAGGCTCATGATGTTCAGCGTGTCCCCCGTCACCACCAGCGCCAGCACCACGCCAATCAACGACAGTGGCAGCGACACCAGGATGGCCAGCGGATCGATGAACGAGCCGAACTGGATGACGAGGATGAGGTACATCAACATCACCGCCACACCCAGCGCCAGGAACACCCGGCCGAACACCTCCTGTTGATCCGCGGACTCGCCGCCCGTGGACACCTCGTAGCCCGGAGGCACCTTCACCGCCTCGAGCCGCGTCTGGATGCCGTTCATCACCTCCGACAGCGACCGCCCCGCCACGTTCGCCTGCACGTTGATGACCTTCTCGCGGTTCAGGTGATCGATCTGCGCCGGGCCCACCGTCTGCTTCACCGACGCCACCTGTCCCAACGGCACCACCACCGGCGCGCCCGTGGCGCTGGTGCCCACCACCAGCGGCAGCTGTGACAGCTGGGACGGGTTCTCCCGGAACTGGGGCGCCAGGCGCACCATCACGTCGCGCGTCTCGCCAATGGGGTCCACCCAGTCGCCGGAGTCCAGGCCCGCGAAGGCCGGCCGCAGTGACTGCGCCACCTGCCCCACCGTCACGTTGAGCTGCCCCGCGACCCCGCGGTTCAGCTCCACCTCCAGCTCCGGCTTCTCGCCGCGAGTGGACAGCCCCACGTCCACCGCGCCCGGCACCTGCTTCACCTCCTTCATCACCTGCTGCGCCAGCTGGTTGAGCCCCTTGGACTCCGGCCCACGCAGCTCCAGCTGGATGGACTTGATGGCCCCGCCAAAGCCGCTGGTGAACACCGACACGTTCGCGCCACCCACCGCGAGCAACTCCTGACGCAGCGTCTTGCCCAGCACCTCCTGGCTCGCCTTGCGCTCCGTCTTCGGCTTGAGCCGCACGTACACCAGCGCCTGGTCCACGCCCGGCGAGCGAAGGGGCAACGGCACACCGATGGTCGTGTACGTGTACGCGACCTCCGGGTGCTGACGCGTGAGGCGGGACACCTCCTCCACCTTGCGCCGCGTGTAGTCCAGGCTGGAGCCCGCGGGCGTCTCCACCAGCATCTCAATCTCCGCGCGGTCGCTCACCGGCACGAAGCCCGCGCCGCCGAAGACGCCTTGCAGCGCCACCGCGCCCACCAGCGAACCCACCGCCAGCAGCACCATCGCGAGCCGGTGGTCCAGCGCCCACGCGATGACGCCCTTGTAGCGGTCCGCCTGCCGGTCGAACCAGTGGTTGAAGCGCTCCAGGCCCCGCGAGATGAAGTTGCGCCGCTCGCCCTTCTCCACCTGCGGATCCGGCCAGTACGCGCTGAGCATGGGGTCCAGCGAGAAGCTCACGAACAGCGACACCAGCACCGAGCACGCGATGGTGAGCGCGAACGGCTTGAACCACTGCCCGGCCACGCCGTACATGAACGCCACCGGAACGAACACCGCCACGATGGAGAACGTCGTCGCCGCCACCGCGAGGCCAATCTCGTTCGTGCCCTCGCGCGACGCCGTGTAGTGGTCCTTCCCCATCTCCACGTGCCGCACGATGTTCTCGCGCACCACGATGGCGTCGTCGATGAGGATGCCGATGGCCAGCGTCAGGCCCAGCAGCGACATCGTGTTGAGCGTGAAGCCGAACGCCCACACGCTCACGAACGACGCCAGCACGGACACGGGCAGCGCCAGGCCCGTAATCACCGTGGAGCGCCATGAGTTGAGGAACAGGAACACCACCAGCACCGTGAGCAGCGCGCCTTCAATCAGCGCCTGCTGCACGTTGATGACGGAGTTCTCCACGCGCGTGCCCGCGTCGCGGACGATTTCCAGCTTCGCGTTGGCGGGCAGCCGCTGCTGGAGCATCTTCACCCGCTCGCGCACGCCGTCCGCGACCTCCGTGGTGCTGTGGCCCTTGGACTTGATGACCTCGATGCCCACCGCCTGCGCGCCGTTGTAGAGCGACAGGGTGCGCGGCTCCTCGGTGCCGGCGAACACGTCCGCCACTTCCCCCAGCCGCAGCGTGCGTCCGTTGCGCTCCGCGATGGGCACCTGCGCGAAGTCCTCCGGCGTCTCCAGGCGGCCCTTGAGCCGGATGGTGCGCTCCTGCAATTCGGTGTTGAGCCGGCCCACCGGCGCCGCCAGGTTCTGCGCCTGGAGCGCCGCCACCACCTGCGCCACCGACAGGCCCGCCGCCTGGAGCGCCGCGGGCCGCACCTGCACCGTCATCTCCCGGTCCACGCCACCCACCACCGTGGCCTGCGCCACGCCGGGCACCGAGCGCAAATCCCCCACCACCAGCGGATCCGCGATGAGCGTCAGCGCGGGCACGTCCAGCGCGTCCGACGTCAGCACCAGCGACACGATGGGTTGGTCCGCCGGGTCGAAGCGCGTGAGGATGGGCTCCTCCATCTCCTGCGGCAGGTCCGCGCGCTTGCTGGAGATGGCGTCGCGGATGTCCTGGGACGCCTCCTGGATGTCCTTCTCGAAGTCGAAGAAGACCGTGAAGTTCGCCAGGCTGTCCGTGGAGCTGGACGTGGTCTTCTTCCCGTCCACGCCGGAGATGGCGAAGATGGCGTCCTCGATGGGCTCGACAATCTCGCGCTCCACCGTGTCGGGTGAGGCCCCTGGGTACGCGATGGTGACGTTGATGACCGGCTGCTGAACGTCCGGGAACTCGTCCGTCTCCAGGTTGAAGAGCGCCACGATGCCGAACACGACGAGCGCCACCATCGCCGTGATGGTGATGATGGGGCGCTTGATGGCGAAGTCGGAGATGAACACGGACGACTCCTGCGGTGCTTCTCAAGAAGTGGAGACGTCTGGCGCTACTTCGCGGGTGCCTGGGCCGGAGGCGTCGGAGCCCCAGCCGCGGCCGGAGCCTGAGCGGGGCCACTGCCGCCGGACGCGTTGCCCGCGCCGCCCACGCCCTGCTGGGCTTCCGGTGGAGAAACCGGCCGCTGCTTCTTCGGCCCTTCCGGCGCGGCGGTGAGCTTCACGGGCGTGCCGTTGGTCAGGTCGCGCGCGGAGCCGAGCAGCACCACGTCCCCAGCCTTCAACCCCGAGCGAACCTCCACGGCCTGCGCCACGTCATCCCGCAGGCCCAGCGTCACCGCCACCTCCTCCACCTTGCCGTTGGAGATGCGCTGCACGGTGGGCGGCTCCTGGCGCGTGTCGAGCGCGTCCACCGGCACGGCCAGCGCCTCTTTCGACTGGGACGCCACGCGCCCCAGCGCGAACAGGCCGGACAGGAGCGTCTGCTCGTTGTTGGGGATGCCCACGTAGATGCGCACCTGGCCCGTGGCGGGGTCCACCGCCGGGTTGATGCGCTCCACCTCACCCTTGAAGGCGCGGTCCTCGTAGCCGTTCACGCGGAAGGCCACGGGCGTTCCGACCTTCACCTGGCCCAGCTGCGCCGCGGGCACGGAGGCCTCCAGCCGCAACGTCGCGGGGTCCACCACGACGAAGAGGGGCGCGCCCGGCTGGACGATGTCGCCCGCGTTCACCTGCCGCTCGCTCACCACGCCCGTGAAGGGCGCGGAGACCTTCGTGCGCGCCAGCTGGTCCTGCGCCAGCTTCAGCTGCGCCTGCGCCTGCGCCAGCTGTCCCTCCGCCTGCGTCCGTGTGAGCTGCGCGCGTTCGAAGTCGCGGCGGGTGATGACGCCCTGTTTGACCAGGGTTTGATTGCGCTGCTCATCCGTTTTCGCCACCTGCAAGGCATTGCGCGCCACGCGCAGGCTGGAGCTGGCAGCCAGCACCTGCTCGCGCAGCGTGTGTTCCTCTACTCGCGCCAGGGGCTGCCCCTCCTTCACCGTCTGGCCCTGGTCCGCCATCACGTCCAGGATGCTGCCCCCCACCTCCGCGCGGACGCTGGCCAGCCGCCGCGCCTGGAGCGTCCCGGAGATGACGGGACCGTTCTCCAGCTTCTGGGGCTCCACGCGCACCACGTTCTCCGGTCCCAGCGACACCACCGTCGGCGCGGTGGGCGCGGCGGCCTCCTCGGAGCGCTGTCCGCATGCGCCAGCCAACCAGACAACGGCCAGTACGGCTCCCCACCGTGAACCCGTGCGCCGGGCTCGAAGACCCGCTGTCTCTTCGGTGCGTTCCACGGCCTGCCTCCCCGGCCCCCAGGGGCCATTGGCCCTGGAGTTCCACCCGGGGGCGGTCCCCGGGGCCGGGTAAACGTGGTGCCGCCCCCCCGGCCGGGGAAGTCGTGCCACCACCGGCCGTGAACCTGGAGAACACGCCCGGCCCGTCCCCCCGACAGGCGGGGAGACATGCGGACGGCGGCTGGAAAGACGACGGCCTCCGTCCCACGCGAAGGGACGGAGGCCGCGTTTTCTTCACATCTGGACGAGGCTTAGTGGACGCTCGGCGCGGCGGTCACGAACGCCGTGGTGAGGCAGCTCTGGTTGGCCATCTGGTCCAGGAACGTCTGGCGCGCCAGCACCTCGTTGAAGGTGCGCACGGGCGTGCCGTCCGCGCGGTCCGGCACGGTGAGCGCGCCGCTGAGGAACGGCGACAGCGCGCCGGTCCAGCTCACGTGGGTGAAGTTCGTGCCCAGCTCGTCACCGTGGCAGCCGTCGCAGGTGTTGAGCGAGAAGACGTGCCGCGCCTGGCGGTTGGGGATGGCGGACGCCGGCAGGCTCCAGAACGGCGGGGTGGCCACGGGGTTCGTCACCAGGGCGCGGCCCGAGCGGAAGGTGCCACCGGCCCACGGCAGCGGGACGGAGTACGTGCCCGCGATGATGGGCCCCGTGTTGGCGTTCACGTAGGCCGGGAACAACGAGGTCTGCCGGGTGCGGTCCGGCGTCTGGGCCACGGTGTGGCTGTTCAGCAGCCCCAGCGCCGGCGGCGGCGTGGTGGAGTACGAGTTCGGGTTGATGGAGCCGTTCCAGAGGCGGAACTCGCGCAGCTCCCACGGGTGGGCCAACCAGTCGTCGTTGGTGCGCACCTGGTTGATGGAGCTGCGGTTGGGCTTGCGCGGGGACAGGTCGCGCTTGGCGAACTGCTCCGTCAGGGCCTCCAGCGCCGCGTTGTACGCCGCGCTGCCCAGCGGCAGCCCGGACAGGGCCTGCCACTGCTGCGCGTAGGTCTTGATGTTCACGCAGCCGGTCTTGTCCACCCCGTACTCCAGGATGACCAGGAAGGGCACCGTGTAGCAGCTCGACCCCGTGCCCGTGGTGGCCGCGAAGATGAAGCGCCCCTCGCCCGCGCTGCCCGCGCCGTAGGCCGGGTTGCTGCCGGCCAGGTCCAGCCGGTTCACGATGGCGATGAGCTTGAACGGCGACCTCGCCAGGTTCAGCTCGCCGGAGGACAGCTTCGGCCAGGGCCCGATGAGGTTCGCCGCGATGGAAGTGCGCGGCGGGTTCACGAAGCCGTTGATGGTGCGCGGCTGCTCCCACTGGCGCAGCCACTCGCGCACGAAGGTGGTGGGGGCCACGCCCGTGAAGGGCTGGTTGGCCATCTCCGTCATCAGGTAGTTGAACGTCCACTTGCCGTTCGGGTTGCCCACGCCGGTGCACGGGTCATACGTGCGCGTCGTGTCGTTCACGACGCCGGGCGCGCGGATGATGAGCGAGCGCGCCGGGTCCACCAGCGACGCCAGACCAATGGGCTGGATGGGCACGGGCTGGCCCACCGGGAACTGCGTGCTCAGCGCCGTCACCGGCACGGTGGCCACCAGCTGGCGGTTCTCGAACACGGCCGTGGTCAGCTGCGTCTGCGACTGGGACTGCGCCTGGGCAATGCGCTGCTGCTCCGCCTGGAGCGCCACGAAGTCGAACGTGCCGGAGGCCGTGAAGAGCAGGTCCCCCGCCACCGCGTCGCCACCCTGGCCGTCGTCGCGGAACGTCAGCTGCTGCGCGCCGTCCGCCATCGAAAGCGTCCCACCGCGGAACGCCTCGTTCTCCGAGCGATTCGACTTCAGCTTCAGCTGGAACACCGTGGCCGTGGACTTGCTGGCCGCGCCCTGGGGAATCGCGAAGAGGGACTCCACCACCGGACGCGCCTCGTCCCCCTCCAGGGCCTGCAGGGTCGTACCGAGCGCCACCTCCAGGTTGCCGGACGGGTCCACGGCCTGGGCGGAGGAGTCCGCCTGGGGCGCGGAAGGCGCGGGAGTCTCGGACGTCTCCGGAGCGGGCTGGCCACAGCCCACCGCCAGCGACGAGGCCAGGAGCGCAAACGGCAGACGCTTCCGGGAATGCTTCCACAATAGGGACAGCTCAGGCTTCATGGGGCGTGCTCCACTCACGACGGGGTGACCGCGACGACAGCCTCGCGATGGGGCGCCCTCCCTCTCACCGTGCGCGGAACCCCGAACACACCGGTCCCGTCCCCCTCCGTGAATGCGGAAAACGCCCCATGCCCCTCCGGTCCTTGCGACGCGGAGGCGAATGGAGCGTTCTCATAACATGAAACACTGACTTTCATCGACTTCCAGATTTTGTAACCTAGTCCGTTACAAGTCTGGGATTGCTGTAGCCGGTGAGGCTACAAGCCGCTGACCCCGTAGGGCGACTCGCTGATGAGGCGGGTGCCGGACTGGAAGTGGCTGGTGCTGCCGCAGTCAGGGATGGGGTTGAAGCCCGAGCACGTCACGGGCGCGTGGGCGCGGGTCTCCGAGGTGAAGCAGCGCGCGCCGGCTTCATTCCACTCGGCCTCCGTGCTCCAGGACTCGGTGTCCGTCTGGACGCCCACGCCGTCGTAGAGGTTGACCCACTGGCCATCGGTGGTGTGCGACGCGCCGTCGCCACAGAAGTCCGCGCGAACCATGCGGGTGCAGGCCTGGTGGTGACCCGCGAGGCTCTGGCCGTTGACGGTGGCCCAGGGCTTGTAACCAAAGTGCATGCACTTCGCGATGGCGGCGCCCTCGCAGGCGAAGGTGAAGGCGGTGGCGTCCTCAATCTTCTCGCCGCCGCCCGCCACGCCCTGGAGGTAGTTCCAGCGGCCGGCCACGGCGATGGCGGAGAGCGCCCCACCGTTCGCGTCCTGGCACACGGAGTTCCAGCTGCCGTCCGAACCCTGGTAGGAGACCTGGTAGGACCACAGGTCGCTGTCGCCGCCGCTGCCCTGGGTGATGCTGTCCACGCGCACGGGCAGGGTCGAGCCGTCGCCCAGCTTGCCGACGAAGCGGGCGCCATTGAAGCCCATGCCCGTCACGGGGTTGGGGCCGTCCAGGCCGACGAAAGCCGAGCCCTGCAGCCGCACGTTGGTCAGCGCCTTGCCGGAGGCGGAGGAGGCGCCCGCGTACGCCACGGACACCAGCATGCTGCCCAGCTCGCCGTTGTTCAGGTTGCGGCCGTTGAGGTTGCGTCCGTTGAGGTTGCGCCCATTGGGCGAGACGACCTCCGCCACCTGCGTGCGCAGGGAGGGAGCCTCGGGCTCCGACGATTCCGTGCCACAGCCCACCGCCACGACGGCGAGACACGCCGCGAACACTCGCTGCAACGTCCTCATCTGGATGCCCCTTCCCTGCCCCGACCCCGACCCGCACCGCGTTACAGGGCACAAGGTCAGTCCGGTGTGCGGGAGCGGCAACCACACGAGGCCCATCCGGGCACTTGCAGCGTCCAGTGGCTTCCAGTTGGAGCAGACCCCAGGGCGAGGCCAGCGGTTCCCGGGGGGTTCCAGTGTCCGGTGGCGCTCAACCGCCGGACACGGGCGCGTCCGCGCACACGCGCAGGCCCACCGTGACGTCGCGCAGTGAGGGCTCTGGCAGCTCGCGGTTGGAGGACCGCGCGCTCGTCACGTTGAAGGTGAAGCTGCCCCCGCGAGCCACCGGGCGGCCGGGCTCCAGCCACGAGCGGGTCCACTCCCAGACGTTGCCGGCCATGTCGTCCGCGCCGAAGGGACTGCGGGACGCGGGATGGCTGCCCACGACGTCCGGGCCGAAGCCACCCGGATCCTTGCCGTAGGTGACGTCCACGTTGGCCTCGTCCGGCCCCAGCCGGTTGCCGTGGGGATACTCGCGACCGTCCACGCCGCGCGCGGCGCGCTCCCACTCCAGCTCCGAGCACAGCCGCGCCCCCGGCACCTGGCCGGACGTGGACAGCCACGTCACGTAGGCCTCCGCGTCCGCGAAGTTGATGCCGCTGACGGGGAACTGGCGCCAGTCCTGCTCCGTGCGCTGCGAGCGCCGCGCGTACCGCACGGGCTCGCCCGTCCGCGCCGTGTAGCGCACGCCGCCGGGCTGGAAGCGAAGGCGCCAGCCATTGCCGTCCGGCTCCAGCGCCAGGCCCCCGGCGTAGCCGCCCGTGCCCACGCTGGGCTGGCGCGAGGCGCGCTCCGCCGCGGGCAGGGCCGCCAGGTATTGGAGCCAGTCCGCGTACGTCGTCTCGTGGCGGGCGATGAGGAAGCCCTGCACGGGCACGGTGTGCAGCGGGGTGGCGTTGAAGAAGTCGCGCACGCTGGACTCGGCGGCGCTGCCGAAGCGCACGTCACCCGGGGGCACGTACACGAACCCCGGCGGGAGCGCCCCCTCGCGGACGAGCGGCAGGACGACGTTCCGGGACTCCCCGCGCGTCAGGAGCAGCGGCTGCACCGACGCCTCGTGGCCCGGGGCGCGCACGGTGAGTTGGTAGTTCCCCGGAGGCACGGTGAGGTTCGCCCAGGGGAGCGCGCCCGGGGACGGCAGGGGCTCGCCCACGACCTCCGGACCTGCAGCCTCGCGTGAGATGGGGCGCAGCTCCGCGGAGGCGCCGGGCGCGTCCACCTGGAGGGACAGGTGCGCGGGCGTGTTCCAGCGGTTCCAGCGCACACCGTCGGGGTCGTAGAGGCGCAGGCGCTGGAGCAGCGCGGGCAGCACGGGCTCGCGCTCGCTTTCGGCCCACAGGGCGCGCTCGTAGAGGAAGTCCGCCAGCGCGTCGCGCACATCGGTGCGAGTGGGGGCCAGCGCCAGCGCGCGCTCCAGCTGGTCCGCCACGGCGTCGAAGTGGTGGGACAGCTGTCCGGCGTGTCCCGCCACCTTCGCCCAGCTCCGGTCCCCGTCCGCCTTGTGGCCGGTGTCGTAGAGCTGGAAGGCCTCCGCGCGCTCGGTCTGGAGCGCGTCGCGTTCACGGCGCACGGCCTCCAGCTCCGACCCGGCCGAGGCCAGCTCGCCACGCACACGCACGTCGAGGATGCGACGCTCGCGCCACTGCAGGCCCGCGTACACGAGCCCCAGCGACGCGAGGAAGCCCAGCACCAGGCCCACCTTCAGGCGGCGGCTGCGCACGCCCGTGCTGCGCGAGGTGCTGAGGAAGGACTGCTCGCGCTGGGTGAGCTCGGACGGCTCCAGCAGCTCCGTCTCCGCCAGCTGGCGAGGGCCCCAGAGCGACTCGCGCGCATGGCCCAGGCGCTCCCACTGCGCGGCGGCGGCCTCCAGCCGGGCCTGCACCTCGCGGCGCTCGCCCGCCTCCACCAGCCAGCGCGCCAGCGTGGCCCACCCGGTGAGGAGCGCTTCATGGGCCAGTTCGTACGCGGTGCCGCCCTCGCCTTCGCGCGCCACGAGCAGGCGCGCGCGCACCAGTGCCTCCAGCGCTGCGCGGTAGCGAGGGTCGTCGCCCACCAGCTCGCGGTCCGTCTTGCGCGCGCGGGTGCCATCCGCCGTCACCAGGCGCAGCATCACGCCGCGCGCCGCCGAGCGCTGGTCGGGCAACAGGCGGGCCACCGCGGCGTCGGCGTGCCGGGCGAGCGCACCGGACACACCGCCCAGTGAGTCCAGCGCCGCCTGGGTCATCACGCCACGGGACTCGTCGCGAGCGTCCCACAGCTCCGCCAGCGCGAACTGGAGCAGCGGCAGGCCGCCGTCGGAGGCGGCCGTGGAAGCGACGAGCGCGTCCACCACGTTCTCGGACTCGAAGCGCACGCCCTTCACGCGCGCGGGGCCGACGATGGCCTCGCGAGTCTCCTCCGGGGTGAGCGCGCGCAGGAGGTACAGCGCGTGCGGCACCTCCGGGCCCAGGCCGGGCACGGCGGTGAGGCGGGTGAGGAAGTCGCTGCGGCCGGTGGCGAGCAGCCGCAGTCCCCCGGCCGCCTCCGTGAGCGCCCCCAGCGCGGCGCCCGCGAGCGCGGCCTCCTCCGGCGGGGACAGCGTCACCAGCTCCTCCAGCTGGTCCATGTAGACGAGCAGCCCGCCCTGCGTGCCCAGCTTCGCGCGCAGCCTGCGGCCAAGCGACGTGGGGTCCTGACGCAGCGTCTCCGCGAGCGGCTCCTCGTCCACCTCCAGCACCGGCGCGAGCGCCACGGCGAGCGCGGACACGGGCCTGCGTCCGGGCACGAGCCGCGCGGTGCGCCAGCGCCGGCCGTCCTCCAGCGCGCCGTCCGCCACGGCGGGGAGGATGCCCGCGAGGCATAGGGACGACTTGCCCACGCCGGAGTCGCCCGTCATCAGCAGGAAGGCCTCCGCCTTGAGCCGCTCCAGCACGGCGCGCTGCTCGCGGCGGCGGCCGAAGAAGAGGCCGCGGTGCTCGGCCTCGAAGGCGCGGAGGCCACGGTAGGGATTGCCCTCCGGAATGACGGCCGGAAGCTCCTCGCGCGTCAGCGCCTCCAGCGCGTCGAGCAGTTGCGCGGCGGACGCGTGGCGCTGGGCGGGGTCGCGCTTCAGGCACTTGTCGATGGCGGCGGCGAAGCCCGGGTCCACTGACGAGGCCACCTCCTGGAGGGGGCGCACGTCGCGGGTGCGCACGGCCTCGGACAGCTCGCGCCAGGGCACATCGCGGAAGGGGCCACGGCCCGCGCACAGCTCGTAGAGCACGACGCCCAGTGAGTACACGTCACTGCGCGCAGTGAGTTCCTCGCCGGCCCAGGCCTCCGGGGACATGTAGTAGGGCGTGCCCACCAGCGCGCCGCGCGGCAGGGACGGCAGGAAGACGCCGTCCAGCGAACGGGCGCCGAGCGCGGGGCTGGCTTCCGGATCCCAATCCGCGGGCAGCTCCGGCGGCGGAAGGGGCGCGCGAGGTGGGGTGGGCTCGCTGGCTTCGGCACGGTCGAGCAGCTTGGCCAGGCCAAAGTCGAGCAGCTTCACTTCGCCGCTCTCCGTGAGGACGGCGTTACCGGGCTTGATGTCGCGGTGGAGCACGCCCCGGCGGTGCGCGGCGCCCAGGCCCCGGGCCAGGTCCCGCCCGATGCCCAGCGCGCGCTCCCAGGACACGGGCCGGGCCAGCCGGTCCAGGCTGACGCCCCGGATGAACTCCGAGATGAGGTACGGCTGATCCTCCAGCTGTCCCACCCGGTACAGGGTGACGACGTTGGGGTGCTGGATGCGGGCGGCGGCGCGAGCCTCCACCAGGAAGCGCGCCAGCGCGTTGGAGCCCAGCGACGGGATGAACTTCACCGCGACGGGGCGCTCCAGGAGCGTGTCGTGCGCCAGGTACACCCGGCCCGTGCGTCCCCGTCCGAGCGGCCGCACGATGCGGTATTCGTCGAACTCCTCGGGAGGAGTCCACGCGTCAGGTGGAGAAGACGAGGCGGGAGAGCCCACCAGGGTTGCCTACGTTTCCCGCGTCCAGGGGTCAACCGGGGGGCCCGCGGGAGCCCGTCCCGGCGCAGGGTACCGCACCCGAGTGTCCACCCATGGACACCGCGGGGCGGCGCCTGGGGTTACTCCTGACCCGAGCGGGGCTTCGCCTTGCTGGGTTTGAGCATGTTGCGGATCTTGTTCTCCAGGTCCTGGGGCAGGCAGGGCTTGGCGACGAACTCGTCCGCGCCCACGGACAGGGCGTGCTCGGCGTTGCCGGCGAGCACGTGGCCGGTGAGGGCCATCACGGGGATGTCGCGGGTGCGGGTGTCCTGCTTGATGCGCCGCGTCGCCTCCCAGCCATCCATGACGGGGAGGGACAGGTCCATGAGGATGATGTCCGGCTCCCCTTCCTGGGCCTTCTCCACGGCCTCCAGGCCGTTCTTCGCGGTGTCCACCTCAAACCCGCAGAACTCCAGGTATTCGGCGTACATCTCGCGGGCGTCGTCGAAGTCGTCGACGACGAGGACGCGCTGCTTGGCGGAGTTCACGGGAGCGGGCCCACCGCTCGCGGTTGGCTCACCCTCTGGAGATGTCAGGACCGCGTTCTTCATGGAGCAGAGGCCTCGCATGCAGGGGAGGGGCGGAGCGAATCTAAACACGTCGGCAGGAAAGCGCCCGTTCTCGCAAGATTTCCCTGGACGGATCCGAGGGTAGGTTCGCTGTCCGCTGAGCGACAGGGGGACAGTGGACGACAGTGTAGGTGGGCGGAGGGACTGGGAGTGGGGGCTCCACCATAGCCCCAGGTGCACCGGGCTCAATCGTTGGGGCGGAAGACGTGGAGCCGGAATTGGGTGGCGTCCTGCTCATCGACTTCGGACCAGGCGAGGAAGATGCGCCCGTCCTTGTCCGTGCCGAGTTGGGAGTGGCTCACCGGCGTGGCACCGGGATTGGCACTCAGCGCGCCTCCAATCTGCTCCCAGTGGTCCGTGGTCCACCGCTGGACGAACAGGCTTCGCACGGAGGACGAGGCTTCGGACTCGGGTTCTTCGAGCAGCATGATCAACCGGCCCTGCGCGTCGAGCTTGAGAGCGGTGGCGGAAGCGTCAGTCCTTCCGGGGACGCGGTCATAGGTATTTCCCACGCGCTCCCATGTCCCCGTTGGCCACTGCTGCACGAGGACGGACTGACTGCCATTGGACTGGACTGGGCTGGCGACGACGATCCTGCCATCCCCGCCCACCGTCATCGCAAACATGGGCGACGCGGCTTGTCTGGATGGAGACGCATACCCGACATCACTCCCGCCTGACGAACGACTAACGGAAATCGCCCACCCAGGGAATCCATACTCCGTATTGCTCCGGCCCAGGATCTGCTCGTTCCACTGATTCAGTTCCAGGTGCAGAGACGTGAGGTTTGGGACGCCCTGGGAGCCTGCCACGGCCCGTGATCTCCACTCTCCCGCCTGCAGGCGGAAGACACTGACTTGGAGTTCCGAAGCATTCCTTTCCTTGAAAGCAATGACAGGGATACCCCCAAAGCTTTCCACCTTTATTCGCAAGTCGGTCACACTCGCTTGCGACAACACAGGAATGACGGGTGCCCCCAAGGCAGTCCAGGCGCTCCCGGACCACCGTCGGACATGGACCTCCACGCTTCCATCGAGCTTGGGTTGGACCCATGCCACGTGCGGGGTGTCCGACGAGTCGAGGTGCAGAACACACTCCGTTGCCTGGGGGTCTCCGGCGCTGCCTTGGAGCGGGGCTCCTAGCGCTTGCCAGGCCACACCATTCCATCGTTCGACCTGGACGCCGGACGTTCCCGTTCCCAACCTCGCCACCAGCGGAGTCCCCCCGCGCTCCACCTGGAACGAGAAGGAGTCCACGCGGGTTCGAGGAGTCTGCGAGTCCCCCAGGGGAAGGAAGGCAGGAACCCGCCAGGACCACCCCTGGGAAGACATCGCCACGGGGTTGCCCGCGGCATCCGTCACGCTCGGATCAAACACCACACGCATCACTTCGCTCACGGGCAGTGGCTCAAGCGGTTGAAGCGTCAGGACGCGGCCATCCTGCGACAGGGAAACCTCCGCGGAGACCGCACTCTGTCCCGCCAGCAGTCGGACCGTGCTGTTGTTCACGCTGTCCGCCACCACGGGCTCGGACAGCTCCGCTCGAACCGTCTGGTGCACGGGCACCCACTGCGCACCGTCCTGGGGATTCTGCGCGACCAGCGATGGCTTCGTCCGGTCCACCACCACCTGGCGCTGGGGGCTCAAGGATTCCTGCCCACATCGGCGCGCACGGACGACGAATGCATGCGGGCCCTCCGAGACAGATTGGGTCTCCCAATCCAGGACGAAGGGTTCCTTCAGGGCCGCTACCGCTGTGCCATCCACGAGCAGGTCCACGGTTTCTGGTGTGGCGCCCGTCAGTTGAACCTGGAGCCTCGCGATGCTTCCGACCTGTGCTCCGTCCTGGGGTGACACCCATTGGACGCTCATCGGAGCCTCGCCCACGTCACTGCAGTCTGGCTCGTCGAGTGGCGCCGCGATGTCGGGAATCTGGATGCATGCCGCGGGCATGAGCAGCGTCGCAAACAGAATGGATCTGAGGGTTTTCATGGGGCTGCGACTGAGCAAGAAGGAGTCCATCCGGAAGTGGACTCGCTCCGTATGCATCTACGGGAGGTTGCGCGTCCAGCGACGCTGAGACAGGTCTCCATTCAAGACGGGAGGATCCCTCCCCAAGGACACCTTGAAACGAAGATGCCCCCGCGAAGCCTGGGCTTCACGGGGGCATCCAAGTGGCTTCAACCACCTACGTCAGGCTGACGCAGGACGGCTCAAGGAGCAGGGGGCGGCGCGGGATGCTGGCCGATGCCCGTCGCTTCCAGGTCAGCGTTGATCGGCTGGCCCCAGATGGACTCGTAGACGTCGTTGGTGCCCAGGACGGGCGCCAGGTTGCTGAACGAAACGACGAGACGGACCTGGCTCGGGTTGAGGGCAACGGAGCCCGTGTAATTGAAGAAGTAGCGGGTGCTGTACCCGGACGCCTGGATGCCGAACACAGGCAGCTCCGCCGGCGTACGCGTCCGGACGGGCTTCGTCGGCTCGGCGATGTCCAGGGGGAAGCCCTGGCCGCTGTAGTTGCCAACCTCACCGAAGGAGTTGCCGCCCACGGTGCCGTTGTTGTCGATGTCCGCGTTGAAGAAGACCTGGACGGACTGGCCGACCTGCTTCGCGATGGGCGAGCTGAAGTTCACGAACACGTCTTCAAATTGGTTGAGCTGCGTCGCGGTGGCCGCCGGCGGCAGCGACGTCTCCTGGTACCGGAGCTCCGCGATGGTGATCGCCCTCGGAGCGGACGCGTCGCCGCCGAAGAAGAAGCCCGTGCGGCTGTAGTTGCTGCCACCCTCCGCGGCCACGGCGCGCAGGAAGATGTTGTACTCCTTGCCCTCCTGCACGATGCCGTTGCCCGGGGTGATGGTCGCCGAGTAACCGCCGACGTTCACCGAGGCCGTCACCGGCAGCGACTCCTTCGCGTACTCGTCCGTCAGGCGCACGAACACCGAGCCCGGCTGCACCGGCTGGTTGAAGTACACGTAGATGGGCTCGCCAGGACGCACCATGTTGCGGAGCGGATCCGTCTCCGCGGCGCCCTTCAGGCTGGACACGTTGCCACCCTCGATGTTCAGCGCCCCCACGCCCGACGGCTTCGAGAAGTTCAGCTGCGCGAGCGTCGTGGCCTGGGAGCCCACGATGGAGCCACCCGAGTAGCTCTTCGTGTAACCGCCCGTGTCCACCACCCCGTCGCCGTTGGTGTCCATCGGCGCGATCCAGAGATTGTACGTGCCGTTCAGCCGCGCCAGCTCGATGCCGGAGGGGATGCCGTTGAAGGTCAGGATGCCGTTGGAGTCCGCCGTGGCCTCCACGTAGACCTTGCTGACCACGGAGGAGACGGAGTCGTAGTTGCTCAGGATGACCGAGCCCGCCTTGTCGACCTCCAGCACGCCCTTCGCGCCCACCGCCGGACGACCCTGCGGCGTCACCACGGTGACCGCCAGCGAGCCGTTCAGCTGCGTCAGCGTCACCGGACCGAAGCTCGCGTTGCCGTTGTTGATGGGCACATTGCCCGCGGACGACGGCACCGTGGAGGTCGCGCGCAGCGTCGAGAAGCCGCTCTTGCTGAACGTCAGCAGCACCTGAGCGCCCGCCGGCACGTCCGTCATCACGAAGTTGCCGCTGGCATCCGTCGTCACCGACTTGCCCGTCGGCTGGCTGCCAATCGTCATCGCGACCGCGACGTCCGCGATCGGCTGCAGCGTCGTGCTCAGCACCTGGCCCGACACCGTGCCCTTCGGCGTGGAAGGCACCACCACCGACACGTTGTTCGGATCACGGATGCCGTCCGCGACACCATCGTTGTCCGCGTCAGTCGGGTCACCGCACCCCCAAACCATCAGCGGCAACACGGCCATCAGCACTTGCTTCTTCATCGTCCCCACCTTGAATTTATGACGGAATTTTCACGCCCCAGCTGCTCCCAAAAGGGCGGAAATCGGACACTCCCCGACCCGGGCCCACGCCGTCAAGGTGGGGTGAATTTTACCCAAGGGCTTCCAAGCGCCCCGAACTAGGATGACTCGCCATGTCAGACGTCAACGACCCCTGCCTGGGCTGCGCCATCGTTCGCGGGGAGGTCCACCCACCGGGTGGCGTGCTCGCGCGGGCGCCCGGGCTCGTCCTCCACGCGGTGGCGTCCCCCAGCCCCGTCCCGGGCTGGGTGGTGCTCACCAGCGATCAGCATGTGCGCGGCTGGTATGACCTGGACGAAACGGCCTCACGGGAGCTGGGGCCGTTCGCCGCCCGGGTGATGCTCGCCCAACGCAAGGTGCTCGGCGCCGAGCACGTCTACGCCTTCGCCATTGGCGACGTGCTCCGCCACTTCCACCTGCACCTCGTCCCCCGCTTCGCGGACACCCCGTCCCACCTCCGGGGTCGGGGCGCCTTCGACGCGGTCCCGGCGGAGCATCTTTCGCCGGAAACGCTGGAAGCCGCAGCCCGGCGGCTGGCGGCGGCGCTCGCCCGCTGACCCACGCCGGGCGTGCGGTGCCCTTCCGGGTTGGCCAGTGTCATGGACCTGACACCGTATCGGGGGAAGAATGCCGGCGCCCTCATGCGTGCGTTCCCCCTCGGTCCCTGGCTGCTGTCCCTCTGGCTCCTCACCGCCGGTCCCGCACTCGCGGACAACAACGCGGATGAGGCGGACATTGCCTTCGAGCTGGGCAACGACGCCTACTCGCACGGCAACTACACCGAGGCGCTGCGCTCGTACTTCACCAGCTACCGGCTGGTCCCCAACCGCAACGTCCTCTTCAACATCGCGCGCTGCTTCGAAGCGCTGGGCAAGTTCAACGAGGCGTACCGCTACTACAACGACCTGCTCGGCGAGGACCTGCCGGCCGAGGACGCCTCGGAGGTCACCCGCTCCCTGGAGCGGCTGCGCCCCAAGGTCGCACTGGTGCGCGTCACCACCAATCCCCGCGGCGCGGAGGTCTTCGTGGACCGCGCGGACCTGGGCAGCCGGGGCCGCTCGCCGCAGACGCTCGCGCTGTCGCCGGGCCGCCACAAGGTCCTGGTCCAGAAGTCCGGCTACCGCCCCACCGAGGCCACCGTCACCCTCGTCCGGGGCCGGGAAGTGCCCGTGGACCTGGACCTCAGCCTCATCACCGGCATGGTGGACATCACCGGCTCCCCCGAGGGCGCGGAGGTGCGCGACAGCCCCACCGGTCCCGTCCTGGGCCGCATCCCCGCGAAGCTGCGCCTGTCTCCGGGCCAACGAGTGCTGCACGTGCGCGCTCCCGGCCACGCGCCCGGTCAGTACGTCATCGACGTGCCCGCCGAAGGCACCCTGCCACTCGCCGTCACGCTGACCGCCCAGACGGCGCCCAGCGGCCGCGTCGTCGTCACCGCCAACCACGACGGCGCCACCGTGCGCGTGGACGGCCGGCCCGCGGGCTTCACTCCCACGGTCGTCACCCTCCCGCAGGGTGAGCACGTGCTGGAGGTGGAGAGCCGCGACGTGCGCCCCGTGCGCCAGAAGGTCACCGTCATCCCCGACCAGGAGGTGAAGGTCCACGCCACCCTGCGCTACGAGCCGCCTCCGGTGCGCGCCGCGTCCAAGCGCCTCCTGTCCGTGGACGAGGCCCCCGCCTCCACCACCGTGCTCACGCCGGAGGAGCTGCGCGCGTTCGGCTGGCGCACCCTGGCGGAGGCGTTGGCGGGCGTGCGCGGCTTCTTCCTCACCGACGACCGGACGTACACGTACCTGGGCGTGCGCGGCTTCTCTCCGCCGGGCGACCTCAACACGCGCATCCTCATCCTCTGGGATGGCCACGCGATGAACGACGTGTGGGCCGGCCAGGGCTACGCGGCGCATGACCTCAGCGTGGACCTGGAAGAGGTGGAGCGCATCGAGGTGGTGCGCGGCCCCGGCAGCGCGCTGTACGGCACGGGCGCGTTCTTCGGCGTCATCAACGTGGTGCCGCGCGAGTCGCTGGGCCTGGACCGGCGGCTGGAGATCACCGGCGCCGTGGGCGCGCTGGGCTCCACGCTCGTGCACGCCACCACGTCGTGGGAGGACCCCCAGCGCTCCGTCCTCTTCAGCCTCGCGGGCATGAAGTCCCACGGCGCGGACACCACCCGCCTGGGCGACTCGGGCCCCATCGTCACCGGCCTGGACGGCGAGAGGGCCGGCACCGGTTCGCTGCGCGCTCGCCTGGGCAACCTGTCCCTGGTGGCCCGGCTGCACGGGCGCAGCAAGGACGTGCCCACCGCTCCCTATGGCACCGTGGTGGGCGCGCAGGGCACGCGCGTGCAGGACGTGCGCGGCTTCGCCGAGGCCAAGTACGAACGCCCCCTGTCCGAGCGCTTCGTCCTGTCCCTGCGCGGCGCGCTGGACCTGAGCCGCTACAAGGGCCACTGGAACTACGACGGCGGCGACAACGCGGTGACGAACACCGACTCCGGCGCGGCGGACTGGCTCACCGGCGAGGCGCGCCTGCTGGCGGTCCTGTCCGAAGCCAACCGCCTCACCGTGGGCGTGGAGGGCCAGGCCCAGCTGCGCGTGGACCAGAAGAGCGTGGGCCCCGCGGTGGCCGCGTCACTGGGTTCGCGGACGCGCTCGCTCGTGTCCGTGTACGCACTGGACGAATGGCGCCTGCACCCGCGCCTGAGCCTGTCCCTGGGCTTCCGCGTGGACATGTACTCCGACCTGGACTCGCTGCCGCTCACGCCCCGGCTCGCGGTCATCGGCCGGCCGTATGAGCAGGGCCTCACCAAGCTCGTCATCGGCCGCGCGTTCCGCGCCCCCAACGTCTACGAGCTGTTCTACGAGGACAACCTCCTCACCCAGCGCCCCGCGGGGCAGCTGCAGCCGGAGACCATCACCACCTTCGAGGTGGAGCACTCGCACGACCTGACGCACGAGCTGCGCCTGACGGTCGCGGGCTACCACAACCGCATCTCCCAGCTCGTCACGCTCACCACCGAGTCCGCGGCCACGCCCGCTTGCGGCACCCAGAGCGCGCCCACCCAGTGCCTCGTCTACGCGAACAACTCCGGCGAGACGCTCGCGTGGGGCGCGGAGGCCGGGCTGCACTGGCAGCCGGGCCGCTGGCTGCTGGTGGACCTGAGCTATTCGTACGTGACGCTGCGCAACGCCTCGCAGGACGTGGTGGAGGCCGCGCCCGCGCACCTCGCCTCCGGACGCTTCCTGCTGCCCGTGGGCAATGGCGACATGCGCATCGCCACGCAGGCCACCTACCAGAGCGCCCGGGTGCCGAGCGTCGCTGGCGCGGCCAGCGGGGAGGCGCTGCTCGTGGGCTTCGGCGTGTCCGGTGACTACGGCCGGCTGCGCTACTTCGCGGGCGTGAACAACCTGCTCGACTCGCGCTACGCCTTCGTCGTGAGCGACGACGTGTCCGCCGGTCCCGTGCCGCAGTACGGCCGCACCTTCAACCTCCAGCTCACCGGCAGCTTCTGACAGACTCTCGCGCCATGAATGACCTCCGCTTCGACTTCATCGACCCCCGCCATCCGCTCTACGCGGGCGAGCTGGAGCTGCGCTTCCGCGTGCTGCGCGAGCCGCTGGGCCATGCCCGCGAGGACGTGAAGTTCCCCTTCGAGGACGCCAGCCTCCACCTGGTGGCCCACGCGAACGGCGACGTGCTGGGCTGCGTGCTCTTCCACCCGGAGGACGCGCACGGCGGCCGGCTCTTCCAGATGGCGGTGTCGCCCTCGCTGCAGAAGAAGGGCCTGGGCGCGAAGCTGGTGCGCGCGCTGGAAGAGGAGCTGCGCACTCGCGGCTTCCGCCACGTCCACCTGCACGCGCGGGCCCCCGTCGTCCCCTTCTACGAGCGCCTGGGCTACGCGCCGTACGGCGAACTCTACGAAGAGGTGGGCATCCCCCACCGGAACATGCAGCGCGACATCTGAGGCCTCAGGTCGCGGAGGCCTGGGCCGCCGGCAGACGGCGGCCACTCCAGAGCACCACCACCAGCGCCGTGAACGACATCGCCGCGCCCACGGCGCACACGCCCGGCCAGCCCGCGCGCGTCCACGCCGTCATGCCCGCCCACGCTCCCGCGGCACCGCCTACGAAGTAGGTCACCATGTAGAGCGTGTTGAGGCGGCTCCGGGCGTCGGGCCGCAGCGAATACACCCGCGCCTGGTTGGCGATCTGATTCGCCTGCGCGCCCAGGTCCAGCAGCACCACGCCCAGCGCGATGCCCCACAGCGAGTGCCCCACGAGCCACAGCACGACGAAGGACGCCAGCAGCACGGCGATGGCCAGCGCGTTGATGCGCCGGTCCCCGCGCTGGTCCGCGTAGCGCCCCACCAGCGGCGCGATGGCCGCGCCCGCCACGCCCACCACCCCGAAGAGTCCCGCCACCTGCGCGTCGTAGTGCCCGGGCAGTGAGCGCAGGTAGAGCGCCAGCGTGGCCCAGAACGCGCTGAACGCGCCGAAGGTCAGCCCTCCCAGCAGCGCGTGCAGCCGCAGCACCGGCTCCGTGCGGGCCAGGTGGATGAGCGACCGCATCAACTGGGGGTACGCCATGGAGACCGAGGGCGGTTGCGCGGGCAGCGTGAAGCGCAGCACGACGCCCGTCACCACCATCAGCCCCGCGGCCACGAAGAACATGGTGCGCCAGCCCAGGTGCGTGCCCACGAAGCCCGCCGCCGTGCGCGACAAGAGGATGCCGATGAGCAACCCGCTCATCACCGTGCCCACCACGCGTCCTCGCTCCGAGGGCGCCGCGAGCTGCGCCGCGAACGGGATGATCATCTGAGGCACCACCGTGGTGACGCCGATGGCGAAGCTCGCCGCCACCAGCACGTGCAGGCTGGGAGCGAGCCCTGCGACCACCAGCGCCACGCCCACGCAGCCACACAACAGGAGGATGACCTTGCGGCGCTCCAGGCTGTCGCCCAGTGGCACCAGGAACAGCATGCCCACCGCGTAGCCCACCTGCGTCAGCGTGGGCACCAGACCCAGTGCGCTCCCGTCCGCACCGAGCGTCCGGCCGATGTCTCCCAGCAGGGGCTGGTTGTAATAGAGGTTCGCGACGGTGACGGCGCCGGCCACCGCCATCAGCCAGACGAGCGAGGGACGGAGCGAAGCGGAAGGCGCGGGGTCGGAAGGCGTCTGCATGGCGGGCGGCGCAACGGATAAGCCCCACATGGACGCGCTTCAAGCAGGACCTGCGCCCCCATCACCGTCCGGGCGGGCAGGCCGTGCGTGCCCCCCTTCCCCACGAGGCCCGCGCGCGGCAGTCTGCGGGCCATGCTTCGTTCCCTCCTGCTGTGCGCGGTGCTGGCCCTGGCCGGCTGTGGTGACTCTTCATCGTCCTCCTCGGGTGACCCCGCGGACGCGACCTACGCCGAGTCCCTGGGCGTGGACCTGTCCGCGATGAACAAGAGCGAGTCCGGCCTCTACACGCAGGACCTGGTCGTGGGCACCGGCAAGGAGGCCGTCAAGGGCAGCCGCGTGCAGGTGCACTACGCGGGCTGGCTGCCGGATGGCTCCATGTTCGACAACAGCCGCTCGCGCGGTGAGGCCTTCACCTTCTCGGTGGGCGCGGGCCAGGTCATCGACGGTTGGGACGAGGGGCTCGTCGGCATGCGCGTGGGCGGCAAGCGCAAGCTCGTCATCCCCTCCGACCTGGGCTACGGCTCGCGTGGCTCCGCGCCCGTCATCCCCAGCGACGCCGTGCTCGTCTTCGACGTGGAGTTGATGAACATCTTCTGATGCGCGTGACGAGGGGCCCCGGCGTGGACTTCAAACGCCGGGCGTTCCCCCGGACACGGGCGGTGCCGGAGGCGAGCGCTTCTTCGGAATCGTGGAGCGGCCCTTCGGCCCTTTCAGCGCCACGCCCAGCAGCATCGTCGCGGGCAGCATCATGCCCAGCCCCTGCGTGAGGTCCTGCGGGGGATGGTTCACCACGCCCAGCACCATTCCGGCGAATAGCAGGCCGCAGATGACGCGGAGGATGAGGGCGTTCACGGTCGAAGGCTCCCGGGCGGGCAATGCCCGGTGGCGGGCGGCCGGAGCATAGCGCGCGGCGCCCCGCCGCGCTGTCCGTTAAGGTCGCCCCGTGAGCCCCCTCAAACGCTTCCAGCCCGGCTATGAACCGCCCGCTCGCTCGCGCGACATCGCGCTCCTGTTCGCCACGCGCGGCATGGACCTGCTCGTGTCCGAGCAGGACGGCCGACTCGACCTGCCCCGGTGCTCGGCCCTGCCGGAGGCCGCGGTCAGCGCCCACTTCCTGGGCATGCTCGACGACACGGATTGCTATGCGGCACCAATGCCGGGAGATTTCACGCCGCCAGAGGGGCTGAAGTTCGTGCCCGCCCGCTCGCTCTACAAGCAGGTGGACGAGGCGACCTTCGCCGTGGCGGGCCGCGCGCTCTCCATCTCCGAGTGGGACCTCAACCACCGCTTCTGCGGCAAGTGCGGCGCGGCCACGCAGCTCGTGCCTGGCGAACGCGCTCGCCGATGCCCGGTGGACCACACGCCGTTCTATCCGCGCATCGCTCCGGCGGTCATCGTCCTCATCACCCGGGGTGACGAGATGCTGCTCGCGCGCAACGCGTCCTTCCCGGAGCCCTTCTTCAGCACCGTCGCCGGCTTCGTGGACGCTGGCGAGTCGCTGGAGGAGACCGTGCTGCGCGAGGTGAAGGAGGAGGTGGGCGTGGACCTGAAGAACGTCACCTACTTCGGCAGCCAGCCGTGGCCCTTCGGCCGCTCGCTGATGGTGGGCTTCATGGCCGAGTACGCGGGCGGCGACGTCGTCGTGGACGGCAAGGAGATCGCCGAGGCGCGCTGGTTCGGCGTGGACGACCTGCCGCGCATCCCGCCCCGCCTGAGCATCGCGCGCCACCTCATCGACACCTTCATCGACCGGGTGAAAGCCCGCCGGGCTTGACCCCTTCCCCCCAAGGGTGCGCTTGATGCGCCCCTTCGCACGCCATGCCTGCCGCACGCCCGCACATCGAGCCCCGCCGCGTCCCCACCGCCGACTCCGTCGTGGTGAAGGAACTCTATCTCTCACTCCAGGGTGAGTCGTCCCACGCCGGCATGCTGTGCGGCTTCATCCGCCTCACCGGCTGCCACCTGCGCTGCACGTACTGCGACAGCGAGTTCGCCTTCCACGGCGGCAGCCGCATGAAGGTCTCCGAGGTCGTCGAGAAGGCGCTGGCCTGGAACTCGCCCACCGTGGAGGTGACAGGTGGCGAGCCCCTGCTCCAGCCCGGCGTGTATCCGTTGATGGAGGCGCTGCTGGACGCAGGCCTCAAGGTGCTGCTGGAGACGAGCGGCGCCATCGACGTGCGGCTCGTGCCCCCGGCCGTCCACAAAATCGTGGACATGAAGACGCCGTCGTCCGGCGAGTGCGACCGCAACGACTACCGCAACCTCACGTCCATGAACGCCAACGACGAGCTGAAGATCGTCATCGGCTCACGCGTGGACTACGAGTGGGCGCGCGCGCTCGTGCAGGAGCACCAGCTGGGAAAGAAGCCCTACGGCGTCCTGTTCTCCACCATCTTCGACAAGCTCCACCCGCGCCAGCTGGCGGAGTGGATCATCGAGGACCGGCTGCCGGTGCGCTTCCAGCTCCAGATGCACAAGTACCTCTGGGACCCCAACGAGCGCGGCGTGTAACGCGCGCCCTCAGGGCCCGTGCCGCCCCAGGGTCAGCACGAAGGCGATGAGCGCGCCCCACGCCAAGAGCCCCAGCAGGTTCAGCGCGGACACGACGCGCAGCACGATGGCGAGGCCCCGGTCCCCCACCTCTTCGCGGCGCCGCAGCTTGCGCGTGGAGATGACGGTGCCCGCCACCGCCACCGCCAGCGTGCACGCCAGCTCCAACAGCATCCCCAGGCCTCCGCCCCGCCTCCCGTCGCCCGCCCCCGCGAGCCGCACCCCGTGCGCGACGAGGAACAGGAGCCCCAGGGCGTTGGCGAACAAGGCCAGCCGCACCGTGTGCGCGGGGCGCATGTTCCGGATGCGGCGCTCGGCGCAGGGCGCGCAGTACGCCGTCTCCTCCAGCACCTCCGTGCACGCGCCGCACAGGTAGCCGCCGCAGCGCGCGCAGAGGGCCACCGCGGCCGCGTCCGGATGCTGGCCACAGCGGGCACCCGTGGGGCTCGCGGTCATGCGCGGAGGCCTAGAAGCCGGGGGGCGGCATGCGGGCCATCGCCGCCGAGATGCCGTGCGCGCCCATGCCCAGGAACACCGCCGTCAGCACCGTGCTGGCCACGAAGCCCGCGACGATGAGGTTCTTGCGCGGGTGCTCGAACTGGCTGAACGCGTAGACGAGCATGTAGCAGGGGATGAGCAGCACCATGACGCCCGTGCCCACGCTGCGGCGGAAGGCGTGCGTCAGCAGGAGGGCCGCGCACACGAGCGAGACGACCCCGAACAGGATGGCGAGTGGCAGGAGCGGCACACCCGCCCCCTTAGCACGCCTTCGCCCCTTTCGCGGCGGACGTGCGCATACTAAGGACGCCCCGCCGCCCACCCGCCGAGGAGGTCCCCGCCATGGCCACGTTCAAGACGTTCCTCATCTTCATCCTGGCCGGCACGCTGCTGGGCACCTTCATCGCGTCGCTGGTCGCCCCCTCCTACATCGAGTGGTACAACAGCACGCCGCTCGCCTCGCAGACCATGTGCAACCTGCCGGAGGTCGTGCGCCGCGTGACGACGTCGCTGATGCACTCGCAGCTGATGGGCGCGGGCATTGGCGCGGGCGTGGGCCTGGTGGCCGCCATCCTCGTCGCCGTGCGCGCCCGGAGCCGCGCGAAGCAGGGTCCGGGCTCTCCGCCTCCCGCGGCCACCGCCGCCTGAAGCCCGCGCGCTACTGCTGCTTCGGCTGGATGAAGAGCGGGGGTGACTGGCCCAGCAGCACGCCCCCGTTGTGGTCCTCCACCTCCACGTAGAGGTAGATGGGCTGGTTGGGGTCCTCCAGCGGCGCTGGCGCCGTCCAGGTGGGCGTGGCGATGTTGGCGTTGCTGAACACGCCGCCCGCGTTCGAGGGGTTCTGCGTCCAGCGGAAGTAGATCTCGTCGTTGTCCGCGTCCGTCACCTCCAGCTGCAGCTGGATGACGGTGCCCTCCTCGAACTTGAGTCCGCCCGGCGTGGACGGCGAGCCCAACGGGCGCGGTCCGGCGGTGATGACGGGCTGGTGGTTGGGCGCGCCGCACCCCACGCTCCCCAGACCCAGGGCAAGCAAAGCGAACAAGAACGAGCGAGAACGCGACATGGACTTCCCCCTGCTAGGACAGGCCACACCCTAATTCGGCCCCCGGCGTTCCGTACACCCACCCGAAGGCCCCGGCCGTTTCATCAGCAGGCGATGAAACACCCGCGGGCGCCGCGCCAACTGTCGCTCGGCGCGCATCCCGCGTCGGGAAGAGAACCCATTCCGCCAACAAGGCGGGGGGACGTGCGTCAACGCCGTCCCGGACGCCGTGTGAAGAGCAGCAACTTGTCCGCGCGCGTCAGCCGCTTGATGGCGGCCTCGCGGCGCAGGGCGGTGCTCCGGTCCTCTGCGGGCTCGCTCCACACCAGCGTCACCGGCAGCCGGGCTCGCGTGTACGCGGCGCCCTTGCCCCGGCCGTGCGTGGCCAGGCGACGCTCCAGGTTGTTGGTGGCACCCGTGTAGAGCGTGCCGTCCTGGCAGCGCAGCATGTACACGGTCCAGGCGGTGGGAGGGGCTTCCGACACGGCGAGCCCCACTCTACAGCCAGGACCGAGCCCCTCAGAAAAGCTTCTGCCCGCCCCCACGCCTGCCGTGCAGGCGCGCCAGCCGCCGCTTCTGGCTGCGGACCGCGTGCGTCTTGCGAACCCGCGCCATGACGTCCGACACCTGCGCCAGCGGATCCGTCCGCCAGCCCGCCAGCACCTGCGTTTCGTGCACCACGCCTACCAGGCTGCCCCCTGCCCCCACCACCCCCACCACCTGCACATGGTGGCGCTCCATCACCTTCAAGGCCCCCAGCAGTGTGTCTGTGGGAAAAACTGTGGCGATGAAGGACGACAACACTTCCCTGAAACCCCGGCCCTGCCCCATTTCCACGACCTCCCCGCGATGGACTCACATCCCCTGCAACTGTCCTGCCGGTCCTCCAAAGTCCGCGTGCGACACACCGGCAACGGCCGGGCGACGGGCGTAGACTGAAGGGGTGACATCACGACAGGCATCAGCACCCCGGTTGAGCCGGATGGCGGACCTCTTCACCAAGGCGGTGGAGCGGAGCAAGGAGGGGTTGCTGACCCTCACGTTCAAGCCGGACGAGCTGTACCGGGTGCCCACGGACGACGGAGCGGCCATCGCGCTGGGGCGCTACCACCCTCGAGGGGAGCGCCGGTTCGCGGAGCCCGTCCTGCTGTGCCACGGGCTGGGAGCCAACCGCTTCCACATGGACTTCAACGAGCAGTACAGCCTGGCGCGCTACCTGGCGCGGGCGGGGTTCGAGACCTGGGTCATCGAGCTGCGCGGCCGGGGGCTCGCCGGGGCCTGCGCGGACTGGAACTTCGACGACCAGGCCGAGCACGACGTGAGAACGGCTTTGCGCACCGTGATGTCCACCGGTGCCCAGCAAGTGCTGTGGGTGGGCCACTCCAAGGGCGGCCTGATGCTCTACGCCCACCTGGCCAAGAACCCCCAGGCGCCGGTGAAGGCGGCCGTCTCCCTGGGTGCGCCCTTCACCTTCGCGGTGCAGCCGGGCCTGCGAGCGTTCGTCCAGCGGGTGGAGCCCGTCCTCAAGCTCAAGGTCATCCCCACCCGGCGCGTCACCAGCATCGCCTTCTTCGGGGCGCCTCCGGGGCCGCTCACCCGGTACATGATGCTGGCGGACAACATGGATCCGCAGGTGGTGCGCTGGGCGCTGGCCAACGTGCCCGCGGACGTGGCCGGGGGCGTGGGACGGCAGTTCGCCCGGTGGATCACCACCAGCCAGTTCACGTCGTTTGACGGCAGCTTCGACTACCGCGAGCCGCTCGCCGGGGTGAAGATTCCCTTCCTGCTCATCGCCGGCAGCCGCGACCTGCTCGCGCCTCCGCTGGCGGTGGCCCGGGCGAAGGAGCACCTGGGCGGCCCCGTGAAGATGCTGGTCGCCGGCCGCGGCCACGGCTTCGAGGCGGACTACGGCCACGCGGACCTGATTCTGGGCCGCAAGGCGCCGGACGAAATCTTTCCCCAGGTGGAGGCCTTCCTGTCCTCCAACGCCACCCTGCTCTAGAGGAAAAGCCCTCCAGGAGGGCCGGTTGTCCGGGCCCGCCCGGCGTGCTACCCGGGAGGCCGTCCCATGGGCCCATCCGTTCGCTTCCCATCCCGGCCGTGACGTCCCGCTTGAAAGCCCCGCGGCCTGGCACCACCGTGGAAGGTCCCCTGTCCCCTCCCCCGAGGCCTCAGCGCATGCGTCCCGCTTCCTTCCGCGCCTCCTTGCTGTCGTGGTCCGCTGTCGTCACCCTTGGAGCGGCCCTTGGAGTCCTGGGGCTGACGGGCTGCCGACCGCAGGCCCAGGAGGGTCCGGACCCCACGGTGGTGGCCACCGTGAACGGCGAGTCGCTCAGCCGGACGGACTTCGAACAGGAGCTGGCGCGGGAGCTGGCCACCACGGAAGGTCCCGAGCCCACGCCCGAGGAGGTGGAGCCCTTCAAGCGGGCGCTCGTGGACACGCTCGTGAAGCGGATGCTGCTGCTCCAGGCCGCGAAGCAGAACAACATCGCCGTGACACCCGAAGAGGTGGACCGCGGCGTGCTGCGGCTGTCCGGCGACTACCCGGCGGGCAACTTCAACGAGGTGCTCGCCCAGGGGCAGCTGTCCATGGCGGAGCTGCGCGCGCGCGAGGCGAGCCGGCTCACCATCGAGAAGCTCTTCACCAACCACGTCTATTCGCGCGTGGCGGTGACGGAGGAGGAGCTGCGCGCGTACTACGCGGCGCACGAGGCGGACTTCCAGGAGCCGGAGGAGGTCCACGCCGCGCAGATGGTGGTGAAGGGGCTGGACGACGCGCGCAAGCTCCAGGTGCAGCTCAAGGCAGGCAAGAAGTTCTCCGACCTCGCCCGGCGCTATTCGCTCAGCGCGGACGCCAAGGTGGGGGGCGACCTGGGCTTCTTCCCCCGGGGACAGATGCCTCCGGCCTTCGACGAGGTGGTATTCAAGCTGGGGGTGGGGCAGGTTTCGGACGTGGTGTCCACGGAGTACGGCTACCACCTGTTCAAGGTGCTGGAGCGCAGGTCGGCGAGGAAGCGGGAGCTGGTGGAGGTGCGCGGGAAGGTGGAGGGGCGCCTCTTGGAGGCCAAGCGGGCGGCGGCGCAGGAGGCCTTCGAGAAGGAGCTTCGCGACAAGGCCCAGGTGGTGGTGAACGAGGCCACGCTGCAGACCATCCGCGGGCGGCCGGCGCCGCAGGCGGCGAAGTGAAGGACTTTTCCGGGAGCCAGGCGGTTGGGCTCGCCGGTGTCATGGTGTTCAAGAGGGTCGTTGCGATGAAGAACCTGGTGGCGTTCCTGGCGGCGGTGATGCTCCTGGCGGGGGGCACGTCCGCCCGCGCGGAGCTGGTGGACAAGGTGGCGGCGGTGGTGAACCGCGACGTCATCCCGCTGTCGGAGGTGCAGCAGCGCGCCGCGCCGGAGCTCCAGCGCGTGAACTCCGAAATCGACCCGCACAAGCGCGCCGAGGCCCGCGCGCAGCTGATGAAGACCGCGCTGGACACGCTCATCGGCGAGAAGCTGATGGAGTCGGAGGTCCAGCAGCTGGGCATCACCACCACCGAGGCGGAGGTGGATGAGCTGGTGCAGGACGTGCTCAAGCAGAACAACGTCAGCGACATGAGCCAGTTCGAGCAGCTGCTCAAGAACGAGGGCTTCACGCTCGCCGGCTACAAGGACATGCTCCGCAAGCGCGTGGTGCGCGACAAGCTGCTGCGCATGAAGGTGGGCCCCAAGGTGAAGGTCACCGAGGAGGACCTGAAGGCCGCGTACACGCAGTACACGCGCCTGGAGACCGAGGACGTGGAGGTGCACGCCCGCCACATCCTGGTGCAGGTGGACGCCAAGGCCACGCCGGAGCAGGTGGCCGCCGCGAAGCAGAAGGCGGAGGGCATCGCGCAGGAGGCCCGCCGGCCGGGCATGGACTTCTCCGCCCTGGCGCGCGCCCGCAGCGAGGGCCCCAGCGCGTCGGACGGTGGCGACCTGGGCTACTTCAAGCGCGGCGTGATGGTGCCCGCCTTCGAGAAGGCCGCCTTCAACCTCAAGGAGGGTGAAGTCAGCGAGCCCATCCGCACCAACTTCGGCTGGCACATCCTGAAGGTGGAGGAGCGCCGCAACATCGCCGTGGCCTCCTTCGAGGAGATGAAGCCCAAGCTGGAGTCCAAGCTCCTCAACGAGAAGACGGAGAAGTTCCTGGACCAGTACGTCCAGGAGCTGCGCTCGAAGGCCAACGTCGAAGTGAAGATGTGAGCCCGCGCCCGGTGGCCACGACGGACGTGCGCCCCCGCGTGGGCATCTCGCTGGGGGACGTGTCGGGCATCGGGCCAGAGGTGACGGCCCTGGCGCTGGCGAAGCCCGCGGTGCGCCGCGCGCTGGTGCCGGTCGTGTTCGGGGACGGGCCCACGCTGGATGGCTTTCCCCTCTTCCGCCGCTTCCCTCGCGTGGCCCTGGAGGAGCTGGGCCGCATGGAGGGGCCGGCGGTGGTGGAGGTGACGCACCTTCCCGCGAAGCACCGCGTGCCGGGCAAGCCCACGCGCGAAGGCGGCAAGGCGCAGTACGCGTACGTGCGGGCCGCCATCGACGCGATGCGCGCCGGGACGGTGGACGCGCTGTGCACCGCGCCCGTGTCGAAAGAGGAGATTTCGCGCGCGGGCATCCCGTTCATGGGCCACACGGAGGTGCTGGCGGACGCGTTCGGCGTGGACGTGTTGATGATGATGGACGGGCCTCGCGTGCGCATCGCGCTGGCGACGAACCACGTCCCCATCTCCGCGCTGCCGAAGCTGCTCACGGTGGAGAAGCTGGTGGCGCAGCTTCAATTGCTGTCGCGCAGCCTGCAGCCGGTGGTGGGCCACAAGCCGCGCATCGCCGTACTGGGCCTCAACCCGCATGCTGGCGAGGGCGGGATGCTGGGGCGTGAAGAGGTGGAGGTGATTGGTCCCGCCATCCGCCTTGCTCGGGCGAAGCGGGTGGATGCGCACGGGCCCATCCCCGCGGATGGCCTGTTCGCGCGGCCTGACGAGGTGGGCGCGAAGTACGACGTGGTGCTGGCCATGTACCACGACCAGGGTCTCATCCCGGCCAAGGCGCTGGACTTCGAGCGCACGGTGAACGTGACGCTGGGCCTGCCGGTGCCTCGCACGTCGCCGGACCACGGCACCGCCTATGCGATTGCCGGCACGGGGACCGCGAGCTGCGTGCCCATGATGGAGGCCCTGCTCAAGGCGGCCCGGCTTTCTTCGGGAGCCGGGCAGACAGGTGCTTCGCGAGGTCCTCGCCGTCCTCCTTCGGGTCGATGAGCTTCGCGTGCGTGCCCCGCGCCGTGGCGTCGGGGACCACGAGCACGGTGACCTTCCCCGTGGGGCAGTGACCCAGGCAGGACGCGGGGATGAGCTGCGTCCTGGCCGCCAGGCCGTGGGCCTTGAGGGCTTCACGCACCCGGCGCGGCAGGTCCACCCCGCCCGCGTCCACCGGCAGCCTCATCAGGCAACGGTGACACAGGTGCAACTCGATGGGGTCTGGGTCCTCCCGCGCGGCCATGCCTCAATCTAGCGCTGGAACCGCTTGCTGAGCTTGTTGAGCTGGCTCTCCATGCCCATGGAGGCCCGCTCCGTCCACTCCTTGCTGTGCATGGCGTCGGACGTGACGACCATCCGCACGGTGTCGCCCTTCGCCTCGAACTCCACCACCGTGGAGACGGTGTACGGCGTGACGCCGGGGATGAAGTCCACCACGTGCCGGTACGCGAGCCGCGTCTTCGGCGTCAGCTCCGTGTACGTGAGGCTGCTGGGGCTGGAGAGGGGCATGCCCGCCTGCTTCATGAAGGCGACCTGTTCCGGCGCGGTGGCGATCATGTCGTAGCGCAGCAGGCCTTCCGGACGCGCGTCCAGTTCGTGCACCTTCACGGTGAAGCCCTCCGGGCCCCACCAGGACTCGAAGCCGTCCTTCGTCGTCCACAGCTCCCAGACCTCGTCGAGCGTTGCCGTGTAGCTGCGGTCGAAGGTGACGGTGCTGCGCTTCGCGGTTTCGGTCTGGGTCGTCATGGGGGTTCCTCCTCGGATTTGGGGGCGTCCGTGCGTGCCTTGCGTCTTCGCTCGAGCGCCTGGCCGAACCGGTCGAGGCGGGCCTCCCAGAGGCCGCGATACCCGGTGACCCAGGCATCGAGTTCCTGAAAGGGCTCCGGGCGAAGCGAGTACAGCCGCTTCGTGCCCTCGGGGCGGACCTGGACGAAGCCCGCCTCCTGGAGGATCCCCAGATGACGGGAGACACCCGACTGCTGGATGTCCACCCGCGCCACCAGGTCGTTCACCGACAGCTCGCCGCCCTTCAGCGCCTCGACGATGCGGCGGCGCGTGGGGTCGGCCAGGGTTTGGAAGACGTCAACATTCATGGACGTGAATATACATATCCATGAATGTTTCGACTGTCCAGCTAGAAGACGAAGGGGTAGTGCACCGGGGTGTTCATGGCGACGCGGTGCACGGGGAACTTCCAGCCGCGCACCTGGTCCTCGATGCAGCCGGCGAGCGGGGAGCCCTTGAGGGCGTCGGTCTCCATGGCCACGCCGGAGACGGTGCCAGCGGTGTCCACGGACCAGCGCATCTGGAAGCGGCCGCCGTTCTCCAGGGCGGTGCCGGCCTTGAAGTTCTGGACGCAGGTGGCGATGGCGGGCTGGTTCGTGACGACCACATTGGTGATGTCCGAGGGCACGAGCTGCTCGCGCTCGGAGGTCGGGGCCGGCGGGATGTAGACGGTCTTCTCCTGGGCCTGCTTCGGGGCGGAGGCCTCCGCTTCGTCGGTGAAGCCGAGCTCGCGGGCGAAGTCCTCGTCGATTTCGGATCCGGGCTGCGCGGCTTCCTCGGCCTCGGCTTCGGCGGCGGCCTGACGGGCCCGGGCCATTTCCTCCTCGGAGATTTCGCCACCGAAGGACATCTCACGGACCTCGCTGCTGTCCTCGGGCGCTTCGAGCGTGGCCGCGCGCTGGGCCACGGGGGCCTTCTTCGGCGTCACCGGAGCGGGCTGCGTGGACGGCGTGGGGTCCGGGGCCAGCGTGTGCAGGCCGGTGGTCAGACCCGCGCTCGCGGGACCCGCGAGGACGGGCGTGTTCGGCGTGAGGGTCTGCGCGGCGCGCTGCGCGTCCGTCAGGGCGGGCGTGTTCACGCCGCCCGCGATGGACTGCGAGAAGTCCGGCGTGGCCAGCTGGGTGCCGGGAACACCGTAGAAGCCCTGCGTGCCCGGCTGGGTCGTCGCGAAGCCCTGGGTGCCCGGAGCGCCGATCCGCGCGGCGACGGTGCCCGGCTGAGTCGTCGCGGAGCCCGACGCGGCCACGGGGGTGCTGTTCAGGACCTGTGATTGCGGCGCGGGCTGCGTCTCATCCTTCGACGTGAGGCGCAGGCCCGCGACGACGAGGAGACCCGCGGCGAGCGCTCCCATCGCTATGGCGCTCACGAAGGACATGGGGCTCATGCCGAGGATGCGCGTGGACGCGTCGGCGATGGCGGGCGGAGGCTCGGGCGCCACGGGGGCGTACGGCATCCACGGCTGCGGCGCGTAGGCCTCGGCCGGAGAACCGGGCGTGGCCCAGACGGGCGACGGCGGCGTGGCGTCCCACGACGTCACGGCGCCACAGGAGTTCTCCTGGGAGGTGCTGGACGGGGACTCATCCGCGCGCAGCCACTCCGGGATGACGAAGTTCGCGGCCTCGGCGGACAGCGTGAGCTGGGGCTCCACGTTGTCGTTGGACAGCGGCGGCAGCGACTGGAGCCAGGTCTCCTCCGTGGAGGCCAGGTCGAGCAGCGTGCGCAGAGGGCCGGTCGCGAAGGACTCCGGCACGATGTCCTCTTCTTCGGAGGTCTCGGAGGAGAGCGCGCGATCCAGGCACGCATCCAGCTCTGCTTCGAAGGTCTCGGGGTCGCGGGAGAAGTCGGAACCGCCCACCTGCGCCCGCGAAGACACATCACCCGTCAGTAGCTCGCTCACGCCACCCTCCCCGCCGCCCATACAGCGCCAGACCGCCTGACCACCGACTCACTGCCAGGGGGCCGATGTTAGGAACGCCCCCCGTTCGCGCCACCGCGAGCGTCCGCCCGTGAACGCTTCAGCGGTCATTTGCCCCCGCGCGAGGCCCGAAACGTACGGCCCCGCACTCCACACTGTGCGCCGGTGTGCCGACAGGGATCGGCTTTCCACAGACACACCCGGCTTCCGTCCATGGCCGTTTAGTGACCCGGGGAAAGTAAGCAGTGGGGTGTAGAGCTACTGGGCCCACCGGCCCCGCATGAGAAAAAAGCCCCCCGCCACCTATACGGTCGAGTTCCTCCAGACCGCCGTGAAGCAGCTCGCGGCGGTGGATCCGGTCCATCAGCGCCGCATCGAGAAGCAAATCGACGCCCTCTCCACGGAGCCCCGGCCCGCGGGCGCGGAGAAGCTCAAGGGCAGTGACTACCTGCGGATCCGCATTGGCGACTACCGCGTCATCTACCAGGTCGAGGACGGCCGGCTCGTGGTGTTGATCGTCGAACTGGGCCACCGGCGGGAGATCTACCGCTAGCCGTCTTCTTCGCCTTCTTCGTGAGCCCCAGCTCCGCCTTCACCTGCTTCCACGCGACGCGCGGCTGGCCCTCGGACTCCCGGCGCGCGGCGTCCGCCTTCTGGATGTCCCTCCGGTCCTCCAGCGATTCCAGTGCCTGGAGGTCCTCGAAGGGAATCACCGCGACCAGCTTCTTGCCGTGCCGGGTCAGGACGAGCCGCTCCTTCCCGTAGGCCGCCCGGTTGAGCAGCTCCGCCAGGTCGTCGCGCGCTTCGGTGATGCTGACTTCCACCATGGCCGTTCCTCAGGAAACGTACGTTCTGTACGTATCATACAGAACGTCCCGACACGGCGCTTCCCGGCCCGGCGTGCCACTTCAGTACCGAGGGGCACCCGGCTTGGGCGTCAGGTTGCTGGGCGGGGCCTGGACTCCGTTCACGCGCAAGCCCGCGTGCATGAAGGAGGGTGCTCCCAGGAGGAAGGCCGCCGGGAAGTTGAGCGTGGGCTGGGATTCGTCATCCAGCGCCTTCACCTGCGCGGGCGTGAGCTTCACGTCCAGCGCACCCAGGTTGTTGTCCAACTGCTCCAGCGTGCGCGCACCCAGGATGGTGGACGCCACGCCCGGCCGGCCCTGCACCCAGGCCAGCGACACTCGCGCCACCGAGGTGTTCTGCTCCTTCGCCACGCGCTGGAGCACGTCGATGAGCCTGTAGGTCTTCTCGTTGAGCGACGCCTCCGCCCACGCGCCCCGGTCCGCCTTCTGCTTGCCCGCGTTCTCCCGCGTGTACTTGCCGCTCAGCACCCCGCTGCGCAGCGGCGACCACGGCGTCACGCCGAGCCCCAGCTCCCTCGCCATCGGGATGAGCTCGCCCTCCACCGTGCGCTCCAGCAGCGAGTATTCGATCTGCAACGCCACCAGCGGCGCCCAGCCCCGGAAGAAGGCCGTCACCTGCGCCTGCGCCACCTTCCACGCGGGCGTGTCGGAGAAGCCCACGTAGCGGACCTTGCCGGAGCGCACCAGGTCGTCCAGCGCCCGCATCGTCTCCTCGATGGGCGTGTTCGCGTCCCAGGCGTGCATCCAGTACAGGTCGATGTAGTCCGTCTGCAGACGGCGCAGCGATTCATCACATGCCGCCATCACCGACTTGCGGCCCGCGCCGCCGCCGTTCGGATCCCTCTCGAAGAGGTTGCCGAAGAACTTCGTGGCGATGACCACCCGGTCGCGCTTCGCGGGGTGCTTCCCGATGTGGTCCCCGATGATCTTCTCCGCGTGCCCGAACGTGTACACGTTCGCCGTGTCGATGAAGTTCCCGCCCCGCTCGATGAAGCGGTCCAGGATGGCGTTGGACGTCTCCACGCTGCTGCCCCAGCCCAGGTCCTCGCCGAACGTCATGGCGCCCAGGCAGAAGGGACTGACGCGCAGGCCGGAGCGGCCCAGGGTGACGTAGTGGTCGAGCGACATGGGCGGCTCCCTCGCGAATGGAAAGTGCGCGGAGCCAATCCCAGACGCCTCACCACTCCAACCGCCCTTCTCTCGGGCCGTCCAACGTCAGACACGCTCCCACGCCCATCCGATCAACGCCGGACATCCGCGCGCGCCAACGCCCCTGCGGCGTCGTGCCCCCCAGGGCAGGGTCAGTGTCCAGCGTCCGTGTTCCCCGGCCCTCCCTCCTGCGATAGGAGGACGTTCCATGCGAATCCTCTTCCCTGCCCTGCTGGGCATGACGCTGGCCGCCGTGGGTTGCTCGTCCTCCTCTGAGGTGAACGACCCCACGGAGAATCCCGTCATCGAGCGGGGCCCCAAGACCATCGCCGTGGACGGCGACCCCAACGGCATCTGGTGGGACGCAGAGAGCGCGACCCTCTACATGGCCGACGACGAGAACAACCGCGTGCTGCGCTACCGCGACGGCGAGGGCATCACGAAGGTGGCGGATCTGCCCGCGGCTCCCGCGGATGGTCCGGGCCTGGGCGGGATGGTGCGGATGGCGGACGGCACGCTGGTGGTGGTGCGCTTCGGCGGCGGCACCGCGGGCGACGTCGTCTACGTCAAGCCGGATGGCACCTCCGCCATCGTCCCCAACCTGCCCCCGGAGCGCCGCCGCATTGGCATCACCGTCACCGCCGACGGACAGCTGTTGGACGGCTACTTCGTGCGCAACAACAACGTGAACGTGGGCAGCGTGGCCCGCCTGGGTCTGGAAGGCACCGAGCAGGAAATCGTCGGCGCCCTGGTGAAGCCCGTGGGCGTGCTCGCGGTGAACGACACGCTCTACATCAGCGATCAGATCGCCGGGAAGGTGTACCGCTCGCCGCTGTCCGCGCCGTCGCAGCTGGTGGCCTTCGCCACGCTGAACAGCCCGGACCTGCTGGCCGTGGGGCCCAACGACACGCTGCTCACCGGCAGCCGCGACGGCACCGTGCTGAGCATCCGCCAGTCGGGCGAGGTGAGCGTGCTGGCCGGCGGCTTCCAGCAACCGCACGGCCTGGCCTACGACGCGAAGAACAAGCGCCTCTTCATCGCCGACCATGACGGCACTCCGGCGGACGGCACGAACCACACCCTGCGCATCATCCCGCTCGAATGAAGTCCGCTCCCCTGTTCACGCTGGCCCTGCTCGCGTCGGGAACCGCCCTGGCGCAGGAGGAGAACTACCCGCGCTTCACTCCCACCTTCGTGGCCGAGGTGGACTACCGCGTCCACGCGGACGACATCGAAGGGCACAACGGCTTCAACCTGGCGCGCCTGCGTCTGGGCGGGCGAGGCCAGCCCGTGCCCTGGCTGGTGGCCGTGGGCACGGCGGAGTGGGCGCAGGAGAAGCCCGCGCTGCTGGATGCGTACGTGGACCTCCTCGTCATCGACGGGCTGCGCTTCTCCGTGGGCTACGCGAAGACGCCGCTGTTCCCCGCCGGACGAGACCAGAGCATCGAGACGCTGCCCATCCCAGAGCTGCCGCTGGTGACGGCGGCGTTCTGGGCCCGGCGCGACCTGGGCGCGGAGGTGCAGTGGACGCCCGCGTCGCTGCCCCTGGAAGGCTGGCTGCGGCTGGGCAACGGCTCTGGCAGCCCGCTGGGCAACGACAACGCCCAGCCCTCCGTGGACGTACGCCTGGACGTGCGCCACTCCGGAGTCCGCGTGGGCGCGGGCGCGCACGTGGAGGACGCCTTCGACCGGCCCGGCATCGGCGGGCGAGGGGCGCAGAACTTCCTCTTCTACCGGCCGCCTCCGGTGTCCGGCTACCGCACCGTGACGGAGGCGCACGGGCGGCTGGACGCGGGGCCGGTGCGCGTGGACGTGCAGGCAGCCGCCGCGTGGGAGCACCGCTCGCGCGACACGGACGGCAACCCGGCCACGCCGCGCGAATCCCTGCCCACGATGAGCAGCCAGGGCCTGGGCGTGGAGGCGTCCTGGGTGATTCGGGGCATGCCGCGCAAGGGGGCGCGGTGGCCCGAGCCGCTCGCGGGCGTGGGCTCGGAGGGCATCCCCTCTGGCTCACTGGAGCTGGCCGCGCGCGTGGAGCGGCTGTGGCTGGGACGGGGCGCACCGGATGTGGTGCCCGGAGGCACCACGGCCGGCGCGCTGGCGTTCCACTGGTGGGTCACGCGATTCCTGGGCTTCGGCGTCGCGGGCTACGTGAACCACTACGACACGCCGCCCGTGGAGATGCCCACGCGCGACTGGTCGTACCTGGCGCTCCTGCGCACCACGGTCAGCCTGCAATGACTAGCGGTGGTGCGCGTGCTGGCGATCCACGTGGTGCTGAAGCTGGCGCCGCGCGGCTTCGAACGCGTCGGTGACGGCCTGGTAGGCATCCGCGTGGGCCGTGAACTCCAGAGGCTCCCGGTCCGCGACGATGTCCTTCCCCGGCACGTGCAGCTCCACGCGGACGTGGAAGTGGTGCCCCTGGGCGTGGTGGCGGTGCGGTTCCTCCACCACCACGTTGCAGCCGGTGATGCCGTCGTGGAACTGCTCCAGCTTGTCCGCCTGGTCGCGGATGTGCTCGTTGAGGGTGTCGCTCGTTTCCATGCCCCGGTAGGTGATTCGCAGTGCGCGCTTCATCGTCCGCCTCGGGTAGGGCTCCGTGCTCTGGAGCCGGTGTGGATTCAAGGCATTGCATGGGTCCGGCCAACGTCCCGGGCCCACGGAACTGCCTATAACGGCCCCCATTTGACGGGGCATGACGGGACACGCGCCCGTGTGCATGGGGCACGTTGACTCACGGCAGCTTGCGCAAGCGAGGCAGCAGCTCCGCTACTGGCCGCCCCAGCTCCTCCGCGTCCAGATACACCTGCACGGCGTGTCCCACGCCCTCCACGGGGTCGGCGAAATAATTGCGCTTGGTGGGCACCACCCACGCGAAACCCGTGCGCGGCAGCACGAAGCCAGGCGCGTTGCCGTAGGTGAGGAAACCTCCGGTCCTCTCGCCCACCAGCGGCGCTCCCGTGGCGCGGTGCAGCGCGTAGGCGCCGCTCTCTCCCGAGGACGCGGAGTCCCGGTCCACCAGCACCACGATGCGCCCGGTGAAGGGCGTCTTCGCATGGCCTTCCGCGCGGCCGCTGTCGAACACGGGCCGCGAGGGCTCCGGCGTCACGGGCCACTTCGGCCGGATGGCTTCACGTTCGACCTTTGCTTCCGGCGTGTCCAGCCGTCCATCCATCGCCTGCCGCTGCACGCGCGAGTTCCATTCGAAGCACGGGAAGAAGGCGCCGTGCATCCACACCTCGCCGGAGGAGAACCACGGCCCGCGCACCATCGTGTCCAGCCACTCGTAGACGTAGCCGTCGTTGCCGCCGCTGTTGCCTCGGAGGTCGAACACCAGCAGCTTGTGCTTGCGGTGCTTCGGCGCGTCCGCGACGAACTGGCGCAGCCCGGCCTCCGCTTCTGGCGGGCCTGAGAAGCGGCGGAGGGTGATGATGCCCACGTCGCCCTTCGGCTCGTATGTGTAGATGTCCTTCGGCGCGAACTCACGGGCCGGACGCGGCGGACGGACCTTGAGCGGCAGCGACGTGTCGCCGCAGCGGAGCGTCCGTGCATCACCTCCGCCTCGCGCGGAAACAGTGAGCCGCTGTGCGCGGGAGCCATCCGGCTTCAGCACCGGCGCCACCCGCAGTGTGTCCGCCTGCGCGCCCTCCACGGTGTTCGCGTCACAGGACGTGAGTTGGAGTCCCGGAGGTGCGTCGGCCTGGTACTCGCGGAAGGCGAGCCGTGGCTCCTCGCGCAGCATGCTCAGGAGGCCGGACGGACCGAAGTGGTTGTCCGTCAGCGCCTCGCGGACGGCGATGGTCGGCGTAAGCACGCCGTCCTGGAAGGACACGGTGGGCCCGGATGCGGCCACCTTCGCGCTCCAATCCCGGAAGAAGGCATCCGGATCAAAGGTGCGGTGCGCGAGCAGCTCCGGCCAGCCTGAGTACGTGGTGCGCAGTACCTGATGCAGGAAGCGCACGTCCTCCGCCAGCGCGGCGCTGTCCACGCGCGTGTCGGGCGTGGGCTTCGGGCGGCGGAAGGCCTCGTGCAGCACAGGGCTCTCCGGGTCGTAGCAATACGCGGCGCCGGTGGTCCGCGAGTCCAGGTACGGGGAGGGGGCCGCCGTCAGCAGGCCTCCCACGAGGAGGAAGAGATGCATGCCTGGATTACGACGCGGTCCCTCCAGCCATTGCCAGAAACAAGGCTCAGCGACTCACGGTGAAGAGGTCAGCTCGGAGACGGGATGGGTGCGCGGCCGGGCTCGACGACCTGCGGCCCACGACCGGGGAACTGCATGCCCGCGTCGGAGTCCTTCTTCTGCTCCTTCTCCAGGATTCGCGCCTGCGCTCGGGTGCGGTGCAGCCCTTCGCCCACCCGTTCGTAGGCCCGGTGCAGGAAGAAGGACGCCGCGCTGAGCGCGAACACGGAGGCCACGAAGCGCGTCTCACGCGGGCGCACCGTCGAGGCCACCATGAAGCCCGCGGCCACCCACGGCGTCAGACAGAAGGGGCAGTCCAGCAGCTCGCCCAGCGCGCGCCGTGGGCCCTCACCACGCGCGGTCTCCACCACCTCGCCCGCGGTGCTGTCGGACTCGTAGCGCGTGAACGGTGCTCGGAACACGCTGAAGACCCGGTCCAGTGCCACCAACCGCGTCACCGCGTGCGTCGCGACGCCGAACAGCGCCAGGTCCTTCCACCCCAGGCGCTCCGGCAACCGACGCCCGGAGGCATTCATCCAGCCCAGGAAGCCGACCAGCGACGTGCTGAACGTCCCGATGAGCGCCGCGTACGAGCCCAGCGGGTGGTGATCCGAGTCGTAGCCAGCGAACGGTCCCGTCTCCTGAAGCGCTTTCATGGGGTGCACAGCCTCCATGCCGCCAAAGCTGTGCATTCCCCCTGACTCCAAGCATCCGGGCAGCCAGGCGCGCGGGCACTCGCTCCAATGCGGCCCTACTCCGCCACCGTCATGTCCAGGACCGCGGCCCCTCGCACGCGGCCTTCGCGCAGGGCCTGGAGCGCCTCGTTCGCGGCGGACAGGGGAAACACCTGGACCTCCGTGCGCACGGGAACTCGCGGCGCCAACGCCAGGAAGTCCATCGCGTCCTGACGCGTGAGGTTCGCCACCGAGCGCACCACGCGCTCCTCCCACAACACCGAATAAGGGAAGGACGGGATGTCACTCATGTGGATGCCGCCGCACACCACCACGCCGCCCTTGTCCACGGCCTTCAGCGCGGCGGGCACCAGCGCGCCCACGGGAGCGAAGAGGATGGCCGCGTCCAGCGGCTCCGGCGGCGGCGTGTCCGAGCTCCCCGCCCACACCGCGCCCAGTTCCCGCGCGAAGGCCTGGCCCCTGGCGTCACCCTCGCGAGTGAAGGCATGCACGCGGCGCCCCTGGTGCCGCGCCACCTGGATGAGGATGTGCGCGGCGGCGCCAAAGCCATACAGCCCCAGCCGGGGGCCCTCTCCCGCCATGCGCAGGCTGCGGTAGCCGATGAGCCCCGCGCACATCAGCGGCGCGGCCTCCACGTCGCGGTACGACGGCGGCAGCGGGAAGCAGAAGCGCGCATCCGCGACGGTGTACTCCGCGAAGCCCCCGTCGATGTCGTAGCCGGTGAAGCGCGCCGTGTCGCAGAGGTTCTCCCGGCCGGAGCGGCAGAAGCGGCACTGCCCGCAGCTCCACCCCAACCACGGCACGCCCACGCGCCGCCCGGGGGCGAAGCCTTCCACCCGCGCGCCCGTCGCCACCACCGTGGCCACGATTTCGTGGCCCGGCACCAGCGGCAGCTTCGGGCGCGTCAGCTCTCCATCCACCACGTGCAGGTCCGTGCGGCACACCGCGCAGGCGTGCACCTTCAACAACACCTGCTCCGGCCCGGGCTCCGGAATGGGCCGCTCCTCCTGCCGCAGGCGCTGTCCGGATGCGTGGAGCACCATCGCCCGCATGGTCCCTGCCATGGCCCGCCTGCCTCCCCACCCGCGCACTCCACGGGTGTCGAGAACAAGCTAGTCAGTGCCAGATGACCCGGCCGCTGCCGTTGACCCGGAGCTGGGTCGACTGCGCATGGCCATACAGGTCCACGTTCCCAGACGAGTCGAGCACGACGACCGCCCCGCCCCCGTCCACGTACGCGGCGACGGTGCCGGAGCCCTGCGACGTGATGTTCACGTCCACGGCCCGGAGGCCCGAGGCTCCGATACCACCGCTGCCATCCAACCAGGCGTCGAGCCGGTTGGTGACGCCCTTGAGCGTCGTGAAGCCGGAGCCGTCCACCCGGGCGCGCACATGCTTCGCGGCCCCCTCGAACTTCAAGTCGCCAGAGCCGGACTGCGACAGGTCCACCCACTCGGCCATGCCTTCGCCGGCCGCGCACAGCTCCATGTTTCCGGAGCCGCTGAGCTTCGCATCCAGCGTGCGCACCCCGCCGCAGAAGCGCAGGGAGCCGGAGCCCTTCGCCACCAGCTTCACGTCCTCCTTCACCCGCTCGAAGCCCTCCACGCGCAGGATGCCGGAGCCGTCCTGCGTCGCGCCCACCATGCGCGGCACCAGGATCTCCACGCGCGCCGGGCCCCGGGGCGCGAACGAGCCATCCGTCTCGATGACCAGCGTGTTTCCGGGCGACACGAAGGTGCGCACGCGGTGCTGGAGGTTCTCATCCAGCGTGACCTTCACGTCCGGCACCTCACCTTCGCGAATCACCACCTCCATCGAGCCCCGGTTCTCCACGGTGGAGAACTCGGTCGCCACGCGCGACTCCGTGACGGTGTTGCCGTCGCCCTGCACCTCATCGGTGAAGTAGCAGCCGGACAGCAGTCCCGCCGCGAGCGCGGCCACTCCCAAACGCTTCCACATGTTCCCCTCCCGGACTTCGAATCGAATGCCGCGTCAGATCTGCACGCCCAGCAGGACGCCCGGCCACACGCGCACGGTGGTGCGTCCCCCGTCGGAGACGCTGCGCCACTCGGGCCCGATGCCCAGCTCCTCCCAACGGTCCCCGTTGTCCCAGGTCACGAGCGTGTTGCCGGTGACGCCACCGATGAGCGCGAAACGCTTCGCCACCTGCCAACCCGCCACCAGCCGCAACTGTCCCAGTACGTTCAGGCCGTCGCCATCGCGAAAGAGGTTGTCCGTGTGGACGCCGCTGCCAATGACATCCAGGTCGAAGAACAATGGCCCCGCGGGGATGTGCGCGCCAAAGCCCATGCCTCCCACGTAACGGCGGCGGTGCGTGTCCGTGCCCGGGTTGAAGCCCAGCGTCAGCAGCGTGTGGAAGTGCCGTCCGCCGAACTTCACCGCGACGTTGGTGTACGCGAGGTCGCTGGCCCACAGCTGCAGGTTCGCCTGACCGTTGCCGATGAAGCTGAGCAGGCCCAGCGCCTCGCCCTGGGACTCACGCGCGACGTTGATCAACCCCAACTGGAGGCCGTCCACCTTGCCCGCGACGTTGACCAACCCCACCTGCGCGCCGGACACGTCCCCGCCCACGTTGAGCAGCGACAACTGCGCGCCGTCCATCCGGCCCGCGTAGTTGAAGCCCGAGGAGGCCTGGAGACCCGACATCGTCGAAGCAATGTTCGCGCCCGCCGCGAACTGCGCGCCCTTGAACTGCGCGGTCGCGATGTTCGCGCCCACCGTGAACTGGCCCCCCACGCCGCCCGAGCCCGCGATGTTGGCGCCCACGGAGAACTGGCCGCCGGACAACTCGCCGCCCACCACGTTGCCGCCCACGGAGAACTGGCCGGCCGCCGCCGCGCCCTTCACCACGTTGAGGCCCACCGCAGCCTGAATACCGTCCAGTTCGCCCGTGACGATATTGCCGCCGGTGGCGAACTGCGCGCCGGACGCAGTGCCTCGCACCACGTTGGCTCCCAGCGCGAGCTGCACGCCGGACAACTCCTCGCCCACCCAGTTCGCGCCCAGGGACATGGCCGCGCCATCCACCCGCTTCGCATGCGTCGCGAGCGCACCGAGCGCGAACGTGGTCACCAGCCGCTCCGTGGCCGTGCCCGCCGTGCTCACGTGCGGCAGGGCCATCAGCACCACCGGGACGTGGATCTCCTCCGTGTCCGAGCGCTGCTGCGCCACCGTGGCCCCCGCGGGCTCACCGCCTGTCGCGGCCTCCACGAGGGGCGCGGGGGACAGCGCCGCGACAGGAATCGCGACGGCCGTGGGAGCCGGTGCCTCCTGCACGGGAGCGAAGTGTGACTCCGGAGCAGCGGTCCCTTCCGTGCGCTCCTCGGCTCCGGCCGCTCCCGCCGCCACCGCGACCATCACCCCGACACACACCGCGACCTTGCGCTTCATCGCCTGGACCTTCCTGAAAAAGGATTCGGCGAAGGGAACACCGCGACCTTCCAGAACTGTCACCTGCCCGTCTTCACCTTCACGAAGCCCGGTGTCCGGCGCTCCCGGCCGCTACGCTTCCCCCATGCGCCCGTCCCGTCCTCCCCACCCTTCCCGCCGCGAGGTCCTGGTGGCGGGCATCGGCGCCGCGCTCGCGCAGTCCCTCTCCGCCCTCGCCCAGAGTCCCCGCATGCTCACCCGCCCCATCCCCAGCTCCGGCGAAGCCCTGCCCGTCATCGGCATGGGCACCTGGCAGACCTTCGACGTCGGCGGCGCCGCGAACGAACGCGCGCCCCTGGCCCAGGTCCTCCAGAAGTTCTTCGACTCGGGAGCGCGCCTCATCGACTCGTCCCCCATGTACGGCCGCTCCGAGGCCGTCGTGGGCGACCTGCTGAAGCAGTCCGGCCAGGAGAAGACCCCGTTCCTCGCCACCAAGGTCTGGACGCGCGGCAAGGCGGAAGGGGCGGCGCAGATACAAGCGTCCCTCCAGAAGATGGGCCACGGCCGCATGGACCTGATGCAGGTGCACAACCTGCTGGACGTGGACGTGCATCTGCCCGTGCTGCGGGAGATGAAGGCCGCGAAGAAGATCCGCTACGTGGGCGTCACCCACTACCTGCGCAGCGCCTTCGACGACCTGGAGAAGCACATCAAGGGCGGCAAGCTGGACTTCGTGCAGCTGCCCTACTCGCTCGCGATGCGCGACGCCGAAGCGCGCCTGCTGCCCGCGGCGAAGGAGCACGGCGTGGCCGTGCTCGTCATGGAGCCCTTCGACAAGGGCAACCTCTTCCGCAAGATGAAGGGCCGCCCCCTGCCGGACTGGGCCGCGGAGTTCGACTGCTCCAGCTGGGCCCAGTTCTTCCTCAAGTTCATCCTGGGCCACCCCGCCGTGAACTGCCCCATCCCCGCCACGTCCGACCCCGCCCACCTGGAGGACAATGTGAAGGCGGGCTTCGGACGGCTCCCTGATGAGAAGCTGCGCGCGCGGATGGTGAAGCTCTTCGAGTCTTGATCAGCCCGGACTACAGGTCGGGCGACGGCGAGTAGCGCAGCTCTCCGCCCGGCTCCAGCACCAGCCCGGTGCCGGGCTCGCCGGCCTCGTCGTCGCGCCCCACCTCCAGCACGCCGTCCTCCGCGTCCCACTGGCCCAGGTAGTACTCGCCGCCCGCCGCCATGCACGCGCGCCCTTCGGACACCACCGTCTCCACCACTTCCTTCTTGTCGCTGGTGAGGCGGTAGAGCGTCCACGTCTTGCCGTCCTCGCGGAAGCCCTTCACCAGGTCCGCCAGCTCCTCGTCGCGAGGCGTGCCGCCCGCCTTCTCCTCGCGCGCCCACTCGCGCGGCTCCTTCGCGGGCTGCGTCTTCTGCCACGCCCGCGCCAGCTCCAGCAGCTTCTGCTGGGCGGCGTCCTGGAGCGCGTGCATCGCGTCCGGCAGCTCAATCTCCTCCAGCGCCAGCAGGGCCGTCTCCAGCTGCAGCGCCTTCAGGCTCCACTCGTTCCACGCGGTCTTCAGCATCCGTGTCGCTCCCGGCCGTCGCGCCTCGTTCCGAAAGACGAAACAAGCGAGTGGGCCCGGCACGCCCCCTATCACACGCCCGGCTGCCGGGGTGCCGACCCGGCGGTGCGGACGATGTTCGCTGCCCGGCCGCTGCCTACCTTCAACCGCCAAGGGAGGCGAGCACATGACGACGACGAAGAGTCCGCAGGACGTGGTGGAGCACCTGGGCAAGCTCATCCACGGCATCAAGGTCGCGATGATGACGACCGTGGACGCCGACGGCAGCCTGCGCAGCCGGCCGATGTGGACCTACGACAAGGACTTCGACGGGGAGCTGTGGTTCTTCACCAACGACCACACCCACAAGGTGGACGAGGTGCAGAAGGACCACCACGTCAGCCTCGCCTACTCAGACCCCACCCGGGACCGGTACGTGTCCGTCAGCGGCCGCTGCGCGCTGATCCACGACAAGGCCAAGGCCAAGGAGCTGTGGAACCCCGCCCTCAAGGCCTGGTTCCCCCAGGGTCTGGATGATCCGAACCTGGCCCTGCTGCGCGTCTCCGTCGAGAAGGCCGAGTACTGGGACACCCCCAACAGCAAGATGGTCCAGCTGGTCGGGTTCGTGAAAGCCGTCCTCACCGGCGATAAGTACCACCCGGGCGACAACCAGAAGCTCGACCGGGGCGCCCCCCGCCACAACTGACGGGAACCCGAACGGGGCCGCCGGAAGGCCGACGGTTCCCACGCTCTCAAATCCTGACACGTGTGTCAGGGGGTGTGTGAAAGCAGGACAGCCTCAGACCTGACGCACCTGGACCCACCCGGCGAGCGCCCCCAGGGAGCTCGCCGTGGTGGGTGAGACTTTTGCCCCATGGTTGCTGTTTCTCTGACAGCGCCGTTCGTCCTGGCTTGTAGCGAGGCCCCGGCCCGAGTCATGCAGCCGAGCGCCGCCGTGGTACGAGCCGCAAACCGTCCGCACATCACGTTGAAGTGACAGACGGTTTAGAGTATCAACCATCCGCTTTCGAGATTTTCCACCTTCCGTCCGGCATTTTTGCCGGCGCCGGATGGAACGGACTCGGAGACGCTCATTGGGCGGAGCGATTTCCCGCCATTCGAAGGAATCAGGACGATGGAGAATAAGAAGAAGGTCGCGAAGCCCGAGGGCAAGCTGGCGGTGCTCATCCCGGGCCTGGGCGCGGTTTCCACCACGCTGATGGCGGGTGTGGAGCTGGCGCGGCAGGGCAAGGGCGCCCCCATTGGCTCGCTCACGCAGATGGGCACGGCCCGCCTGGGCAAGCGCACCGACGGCCGCACCGTGAAGCTCAAGGAGCTGGTGCCGCTGGCCACGCTGGAAGACGTCGTCTTCGGCGCGTGGGACATCATCAGCGAGGACGCCTACCAGGTGGCCGTGCGCTCGGGCGTGCTGACCGACAAGCACCTGGAGCAGGTGAAGCCCTTCCTCCAGGGCATCAAGCCGAAGCCGGGCGTGCATGATCCGGAGTTCGTGCGCCGTATCGCGGCCAACCACATCAAGGCCACGAAGACGCACCGCGAGAGCATCGAGGCCATCCGCCAGGACATCCGGGACTTCAAGAAGGAGCTCAACGCCAAGCGCGCCGTGATGGTGGTGTGCAGCAGCGTGGAGACCTTCCGCCCGCTGCCGGAGGCCTTCCAGACGCTGGCCAACTTCGAGAAGGCGCTGGACGCCAACAGCCCGGACATCAACCCCACGGCGCTCTACACCTACGCGGCCATCAAGGAAGGCGTGCCGTTCGCCAACGGGACGCCGAACGCCTCCGTGGACACGCCGGCGCTGCAGGAGATGGCCAAGCTGGAGGGCGTGCCCGTCGCGGGCCGTGATCTCAAGAGCGGCCAGACGATGATGAAGACGGTCATCGCGCCCGCGCTCAAGGCGCGCATGCTGGGCCTGGAGGGGTGGTTCTCCACCAACATCCTGGGCAACCGCGACGGCGAGGTGCTGGATGATCCCCAGGCCTTCAAGGCCAAGGAAGTGACCAAGTCGAGCGTGCTCGACACCATCCTGCAGCCGGACCTGTACCCGGAGCTGTACAACAAGTACTCGCACAAGGTGTCGATCCACTACTACCCGCCCCGCGGCGACGCGAAGGAGGGTTGGGACAACATCGACATCACCGGGTGGCTGGGCTACCCGATGCAGATCAAGGTCAACTTCCTCTGCCGCGACTCCATCCTGGCGGCGCCGCTGGTGCTGGACATCGCGCTGTTCCTGGACCTGGCCAAGCGGATGGAGTGGCGGGGCATCCAGGAGTGGATGTCCTTCTACTTCAAGAGCCCCATGGCCCACCCGGGTCTGCCGGTGGAGCACGACCTGTTCATCCAGCTGACCAAGCTGAAGAACACGCTGCGCGTCGTCGCGGGCGAAGAGCCCATCACCCACCTGGGGCTGGACTACTACGGGGATGACCTCCCGCTCGCCCGCTAAGAACGACTCCGCGTTCAAGTGGCTCGTCACCGTCATGGCGGCGGGCCACTTCACGTTGGTGGTCTCCACCGGCCGCGTCCGGTGGGAGCACGTCGCGGCGGACCTGCTGCTGGTGGTGCTGGCCTGGGCCGGCGCCGGCCCGCGGCGGTTCCTCCGCGGGGCGTTCCCGCTGTGGCTCACCGGTATGATCCTGGACAGCCAGGCGCTGTGGCTGGGGGTGCGCGGCACCATCCACACCGGCGACCTGTGGAACCTGGAGAAGCTGCTGTTCCCCGCCCCGGGCGGCACGCACTGGCCCGAGTGGTGGTCGCGTCACCCCAACACACCGTTGGACCTGCTGTGCGGCTGGGCCTACGCGGCCTACCTCTACGAGGTCTTCCTCGTGGCGCTGTTGTTCTTCTTCAAGAAGGACGTGCGCTTCGAACAGCTGTGCTGGGCCTTCTTCGTGGTGAACGCCATTGGCGTGGTCACCTACGTGATCTACCCCGCGGCGCCCCCCTGGTACGTGCTGAAGTACGGGCCGGGACTCGCGGACCTGTCGGCGCCGCCCAGTCCGGCGGGCACCGCGCGCTTCGATGCCTTCTTCGGCATCCACTACTTCGCGAACTTCTACGCCAAGAACCCCAACGTCTTCGGGGCCATGCCGTCGCTGCACGCGGCCTACCCGCTGATGATGGTGCTCGTCCTCTGGCACAAGGGCCCCGCGTGGCGGGTGGGCACCATCCTGTTCGCGCTGCTCGTCGCTTTTTCCGCCGTGTATCTCACGCACCACTACGTCCTCGACGTGCTCGCGGGAAGCATCGCGGCGGTCGTGGCCTTCGTCGTCGTGAGGGCTGTCTTCGCAAGACGGGCCATGGAAGCGCCAGGAGTGGCGCCCATGACCCTGCCGTCTGGAGGGAACACCCGTGCATGACAACATGCTGGCCTTGCTCAGTGGAGACCTGTCCCCTTCGGCGCGCATCTGGACCGCGCTGGCGCCCGCGCTGTTCGCGGTCGCGTACTTCCTCGTGGGCCTGGTGCTCTTCTGTATCCGCTGTGCCATCAAGGGCATCCCGCGAGACGAGGAGACGCTGACGCGCGGCAAGTCGGTGCTGGTGGGCTTCTTCCTGCGCCACTACTTCTTCTGGGTCATCCAGCCGCTGTGGCGGGTGCTGCTGCGCTCGGGCCTTCCGGCCAACGCGCTGTCCATGCTGTCGGGCCTGCTGGGCGTGTCGTCCGGCGTGGCGGTGGCGGCGGGCCGGTTCGCGCTGGGCGGCTGGCTGTTCCTCCTGGCGGGCGTGCTGGACGTGATGGACGGCCGCGTGGCGCGCACCCGCAAGGAGGCCAACCCCGCGGGCGCGGCGCTGGACTCCGTGCTGGACCGGTACGTGGACTCCGCCATCCTGATGGGCCTGGCCTGGTACTACCGGGACACCTGGGTGCTGCTGCCCGCGCTGGGTGCGCTGATGGGCTCCTCGCTGGTGCCGTACGTGCGCGCCAAGGGTGAAGGCCTGGGCGTGAGCGTGCGCGACGGCGCGATGCAGCGGCTGGAGCGGGTGCTGTTCCTGGGCGTGGGAACGGCGCTGTCGCCCATCCTGGAGGCGCTGTTCTGGCCGACGGAGAAGCACCCCATGCACTGGCTGGCGGTGGCGGGCCTGGTGTTCGTGGCCGTCCTGAGCAACGTCACGGCGCTGGCGCGCTTCCGCACGCTGGTGCGGGCCCTGACGCCCAAGAAGCCGGTGAAGCAGCGCTCGGGCGTGGCGCTGTTCGGCTTCAACGCGGCGGCGGGCGCCATCGCCACGGCGGTGGACTTCGTGGCGGTGCTGGGCATGGTGGAGTGGGGAGGCATCTCCCCGGTGTGGGCCACGGTGGCCGGCTGCGTGCTGGGCGGCGTGGTGAACTACTCCATCAACCGGGTCATCACCTTCCGCAGCCAGGGTGCGGTGGCGCCGCAGCTGGCGCGCTACACGCTGGTGAGCGCGACCAGCGCGCTGCTCAACGCGGGCGGCGTGGCGCTGCTCACGCTGCACCCGCAGCTGGCGTACACGCTGGGTTGGTGGCTGGTGCGCGGCGTCGTGTACTTCGCGTGGAACCTGCCCTTGCAGCGCGACTACGTCTTCAACGACAACTCGGACGAGCTCCTGGAGCAGCGGCCCCATGCGGCGTGACACGCGCGCCCGCGGCTTGAGGGCCCTGCTGGTGGGGGCCCTGCTTTCGCTTCCGGGGGTGGCGGCGGCGGGCGGCGTGCTGGGGTTGTCCTTCGACTCCAGCGACCGGTACGGAGAGAGCTTCACCTTCGTAGCGGATGCGGACGACGGCACCTATGTGACGGTGAACCTGTCGGTGACGAACATTGGCCCGGGGTCGCGCACGGGCATCTGCCGCGCCACCGTGCTGCGGCCGGGCAAGCCTGCCTGGTCGCCGCAGACGCGCATGGGGGCGAAGGAGTGGGGCTACACGCCCGACACGGACACGCTCAAGTTGGGCACGTGCACGGCCCAGGCGACGGACGCGGGCCTGACGGTGGACGCGGCGTTGGACAACGGGCGGGTGACGCTGGAGTACGCGAAGAAGCCCGAGCCGTGGTCGCCGGAGGGCTCCGTGGTGGAGAACGGCAAGGACCGCTACCGCCACGAGGTGCTGCTGGGCGCGAGCCCCGTGAAGCTGACGCTCCAGGTGCCCAAGTCCGCGGCGGTGACGCTGGCGGGCGGCGGGTACGTGGACCACTCGCGCAGCACGGTGGCGCCGGCGAAGCTGGCGAAGCGCTGGGTGCGCTTCCGCGCGATGAAGGGTCCGCAGCACATGGTGGTGCTGGCGCGCGAGGGGCAGGAGGGCGACTACGCGCCTGTCTACGTCTGGGAGGGCAAGGGGGCCGCGCGGCTCCTGGAGTCCTTCACGGTCACGCAGACGGGCACGAAGGAGAAGAGCACGTGGCGGGCGGAGCTCACCGACCGCGACGGCAAGCCGGCGCTGACTTTGCGCGGCACCTCCCTGCTTCAGCGCAGTGCACCGGTGGAGTCGCTGGGAGTACTGAGTGGGCTGGTGCGGCCCGTGGTGGGCTCGCCGGTGACGTACCTGCTGCGGGGCGTGATGGAGCGCCCGGGCAAGGCGCCGGTGGAAGGGTTGATGGAAGTGTCGGTGGAAGGCGAGTAGCCGGCAGGGGTCTTCAAGCGTGAGCGAGTCGTTGCTGCGGTCGGTGCATCACGTCCCCGGGGTCCGGGGGTTCGTGCGCAAGCAGGTGCTGCGGGTGGTGGCGCGCGGGGTGGAGTGGACCACCAAGCTGCCCGGCAAGCGCGCCCTCAACGTGTCCCAGGTGAACCCGTGGCTGCACGTGGGCGGCGGCGTGTCCCGCGCCCGCTACGGCGAGCTGAAGGCCCGGGGCATCACCTGCGTCATCGACCTGCGCGCGGAGCGCTGTGACGACCGCGAGGCGCTGGCGGCGCTGGGCATCGAGTTGCTCAGCCTGCCGGTGACGGACCGCTATCCGCCTTCCGTGGAGCAGCTGTCGCAAGGGGTGCGCTGGGCGCTGCCCCGGCTGGACGCGGGCGGCGTGCTGTACGCGCACTGCGAGCACGGCGTGGGGCGCGGGCCGCTGATGGGCCTGGCGGTGATGGTGGCGCGCGGCTGGGACGCGCCGGAGGCGTACCGGGCGGTGCGCCACGCGCGCTGGCAGGCCACGCTCAACGACCGGCAGTTGCGCGGTCTGGCGGACTTCGTGGCGGCTTGGACGGGCGTTCCGGAGAAGGCGGCCTAGGCAGCGGGGCCTGCCGTCCGCCGCTCCCCATCAGCATGTCCATCCACCGGTTGCTGATGCCGAAGTTGCGGTCCGGCGTCGCGAAGTGGTGCGCCATGTGGTGCGCGCGCAGCGCCCTGCCCCAGGCCGTTTTCGGCGTGCGGTGGTGCGTGGCCCAGTGGAGGGTGTCGTAGGTCACGTAGCCCCAGACGATGCCCACGAAGTACGGGAGCATCTGCGCCGGGCGCCCCACCATCCACAGCAGCCCGCCGATGAGCGAGGACAGCGGGATGGTGACGATGAGCGGCATCACCAGGCGCTGTGAGTCGTCCGGGTACTTGTGGTGGTAGCCATGGGCAATCTCATGCACCCGCTGGGTGAGCCGGCCTTTGCCCTCCCAGTGGAAGAAGAACCGGTGGATGCAGTACTCCATGACAACCCATGTCAGCAGACCCAGCGGGATGAACAGCAGGACCCGCCCCACTGACGTCCGTCCCCCTGACAGGCCCCACCCGAGCAGGCCCAGCGTGAGCGGGATGTAGAGGAGGACCGGCACCGCGGGGTGCAGCTTCGAGGCCGCCTCCATGAAGGCGTTCTCGAACATCCGGCCGGACTGATACCTGAAGTATGAGCGCCCCATACAGGACGAAGGTTGGGCCGGCGACTCCCAGGCGCCCGTGCCCGTTCGTCCCTCCGCAGTGTCGCCTGGCGGAACGGCCCCGGCCCCTCCGGACGCAATGAAAAAGGCCCCGGCGGCAATGCCGGGGCCTCCTTGCCTGCACGGATTGACGTTGCGCGGATCAGCTCTCCGCGGGGCGCTCGGTTCCGTCGTCGCCGGAGGCCGGGGTCGACGTGGCGCTGCTGTGCTTGTTGCGCCAGCGGTCCACCAGCAGCAGGAGCGCCGGGAAGCCCACCAGCACGATGACCATGTTCACCGCGAAGCCCAGGTTGGCCAGGTCACCAATGGAGTTGAGGCCCGGGTGCTTGGCGAACACCAGCGCCAGGAAGCCGATGGCGCTCGTCAGCAGGCCGCCCGTGATGGCCCGGCCCGTCTCCGCGTACACCGTGGTGAAGTCCGCGCCCGGCTCGCCCAGGCGCTCAATCAGGTGCACGCCCGCGTCCACCGTCGTGCCGATGAGCACCGGGATGACCACGATGTTCAGGTAGTTGAACTGAAGGCCCATGATGGCCATCAGGCCCACCAGCGCCGCGATGGACAGCAGCGTGGGCAGCATGCAGATGACCGCGTTGCGCAAGGAGCCCAGCGTCAGCCACATGGCCAGGAAGACGCTGACCACCGCGGCCACCAGGATGCGCGGCCCCTCGGAGGCCACCATGTCCAGGATGTCCGCCAGGATGAGCGCCTCGCCCGCCGCGGACACCTGACTGCCGTCCGGCATCTGGAGGTTGCGCACCTCCTTGGTGAAGCGCCGCGTGCCCACGCCGTCCGACAGGCTCACGTTCGCGTAGACCAACACCACGCCGCCCTTCTGGCCTGCCGCGGGCTCGAACTGGCGGCGCAGGCCCACCGGCAGGTCCTCGCGCACGAAGGGCTTCGCGGACGTCATCTTCACCGCGCGCAGCAGGTCGTCGCGCTGGGCCTTCTCCACGCGCTCCGGGTCGATGCGCTGGAGCTTCTTGTGGATGGCCTGGAGCAGCGCGTGCTTCTCCTCCTGATGCTGCGGCACCAGGTCCTCCAGCGCGCCCACGAAGTCGATGGTGGAGTCCTTGCCGAACTTCTCCTTGCGAGCCTGGAGCTGCTTCACCACCTCGCGCTCCATCCCCTCCGTGTCCGTCAGCACCACCACCGGCGTCGCGGAGTAGCCCAGGATGTGGTCGATGCGCTTGTCCAACCGCACGCTGGGCAGCGACACGTCATCCAGCTTCGTGGAGTCGTAGTTGAAGCTCACCCGGTACGCCTGGCTGATGAGCCCCACCAGCGCCACGCCAATCACGACCACCACCGCGCGGTAACGGCGCGGCAGGAAGCGCGCGAGCATCGCCATGGGCCCGGACTGCGACTGGTGCTCGCGAGGCACCCAGCCCCAGCGCGACACCAGCCCCAGCAGCGCCGGCAGGATGAGCAGGTACGACGCCACGCTCACCATCATGCCCACCGCCGCGATGACGCCGAACTCGTGAAACGCCCTGAACTCCGACCACGACAGGCTCAGGAACGTGAGCGCCGCCACCAGCGCGGAGATGAGCGCGGAGAAGCCCGTGTGCCGGAACGTCTCCCGCACCGCCTCCTCCGACGTCATGCCCTCCGAGCGCAGCGTGCCCCACCGCCCCAACAGGTGGATGCCGTGCTCCACGCCCAGGCCGCCCAGCACCGCCGCGAGGAAGCCCGTGAGCAGATTCACCTGCCCGTACGCGATGCCCACGAAGCCGTAGGTCCACGTCAGGCCCGCGATGACCGGCACCATGGTGAGGCCCACGGACAGCCCGCTGCGGAAGTGGAAGATGAGGTAGGCCAGCAGCAGCACCAGGGCCAGCGTGGACGCGCGCGCCAGGTCGCCGGTGATGACCGCCTGCTGGTCGATCTTCTTCTTGAACGTGCCGGTGATCTCCGTGCGGAAGCCGGGCCCGTACTTCGACAGGTCCTGCTTCGCCAGGTAGTCCTCCACCTGGGTGATGACCGTCTTGGAGTAGCCCAGGTCCGCGGAGGAGCCCTTGGCCTTGAGGAGCATCACCACCATGCGCTCCTGCGGATCCAGGTAGTACAGGCCGCCCTGCCCCGCGAGCCGCATGTTCGCGCCGCCGGTGTACTTCTTCTGGATGTCGCTGAAGTCCAGCGACGGAGGCGCCTCTTCCTCCAGCCGCACGAAGAGCGGGTTGGCCTGCTCCTTCTCCCACGCGAAGCGCGCGTCGATGCGCTCCTCGATGGTCTTCAGGTCCGGCAGGTCCACGTAGTAGAGGCCGTGCTCGTCGAAGAACTGGCTGGGCCGCTGCGCGTTGACGAAGCGGATCTCCGACAGCGTCGCCAGCTTCGGCGCCATGTCGTCCACGAACTGCTTGAGCTGTTCAGGCTCCGCGCCGATGCCGGCCACCACCACGTTGCCCATGCCGCCGAAGCGCGTGCGCAGCTTCTCCAGGTCCTGCACGGACTGGAACGACTTGGGCAGCAGGTTCGCCAGGTCCGCGTTGAGGCGCAGGTCGCGTGCGAAGAAGGTGCCCAGACCCGTGAGGACCAGCGTCACGAACAACGCCACCCAGGGCCTCTGGTGGCTGCGGGCCGCCAGGGAGCCCATCGCCGCCTCGAACCGTCCGGACCACCGCGTGTCACTCATGGATGTGATTTCCTGCTGAAAGCCCGCGCCGTGACGGCCCGGGGACAACCTTGAGCCCGAACGAACCGGGCTGCTCTCGCGTATATGCCCCGAGCCACCGTGCGTCCAGGCATCGACCCGGGGCCTCCACTGGCCGCATGCCTGGCCCGGGGAACAAAGACAGCCGGGCCTGGGCCGCGCCATGTATGCCGCCCCGGCGCGCGTCATGCCAGGGGATCGGCTTCTCCTCTGAAAGTTGAGGCATTTTGCCCCACCCGTTCCGGTGTCGGCGGACGGGCGGAGCAGCCCCTCGCGCCGTCGTGCTGACGGTCTGTGACATGGCCAGCTTTTGCCTCGATACGGGCCCTGCCAGGAGGCAGGCGCCGCATGGAGGCATGGTCGATGGCCTCGAACCCGTCTTCAGCAGCGGAAAGCACGTGGATGCACCGGGTGGAGCGCACGATGGGTGCGCTGGCCGCGCACAACCACCGCCGCCCCTTCACGGCGCTTGTCTGCGCGCTCGTGCTGTCCGTCGTGGGCCTGCTGTCCGCGCGCCACCTGACCCTCAACGCGAACCTGGTGGACCTGCTGCCCCAGTCCTTCGAAAGCGTGGAGGCCATCCACACCCTGGAGCAGCGCTTCGGCGCCCAGGGGTGGGTGGTGGTGGTGGGCGAGGATGGGGACCCGGCGCAGCTCCAGCAGTTCGCGGAGGACGTGGCGCCGAAGCTGGAGGCGCTGCCGGGCATCCGCTACGTGGAGATCACCCGCCCCAGCAGCTTCTTCCGCAGCCACGCGCTCTACTTCCTGTCGCCCGAGGACCTGAAGGAGGTGGAGCGCCGCATCGACACGCGCCTCACCTGGGAGAAGGAGCAGGCCAATCCACTCTACGTGCCGCTGGCTGACGACCCCGCCCCATCGCTGGACTTCTCCGACCTGGAGGAGAAGTACGCCGGCGGCGCGGTGACGCGCCTGTCCAGCCACCCCAGCGACTACTACCTGGACCCCGCCGCGCGCCGCGTGGTGGTGCTGGCCAAGCCAGAGGTGTCGTCCGCGGACCTCACCTTCTCCACGAAGATCGTCGAAGAGGTGCAGGGCGTCCTGCGGCAACAGGACCTGTCGAAGTACGGGCCCGGCTTCCACACGCAAATCACCGGCTCGTTCCAGAAGAAGATGGATCAGCAGGGACAGATTACCCGCGACGTGGCGGTGTCCTCGACGGTGGCCACGGTGCTGGTGCTGCTCTACCTGTTCCTGCACTTCCGCAGCGTGCTCGCGGTGGGGATGGTGTTGGCCCCGGTGGGCGCGGGCCTCGCGTGGACCTACGGCCTGGTGGGCGTGGCATACGGGCGCGTCAACCTGCTCACGGCCTTCCTGGGCGCCATCCTGGGCGGCCTGGGCGTGGAGCACGGCATCCACCTGTTGGGCCGCTACCTCGCGTTGCGCGGAGAGGGACGGTCCTCCGAGCAGGCCACGCGCGAGTCGTTCACGCACACCGGTGGCGCGGCGCTGGTGTCCGCGGTGGTGGCGGCGCTCACGTTCTTCGTGCTGGGCACCTCCAAGCTCACGGCGTTCCGCGAGTTCGGCGTCATCGCGGGCGTGGGCATGCTGGTGCTCATCCTCGCGTACGTGCTGGTGCTGCCGGCGGTGCTGGGGCTGGGAGCGCGCTGGGGTTGGAGGCCGCGCGCGAACTCCACGGAGATGACGGAGGCGCCGCTGGGCCGCGTCATCACGCACCGGCGCGGGCTGCTCACCGTCGTGTCCGCGCTCGTGGTGGCGGGCCTGCTCACGCAGATGCCGCGCCTGCGGTTCGACTACGACATCGGCTCCCTGCAGGACCAGCGCCTGGACTCGTTCGTGCTGGACCGTGCCGTCAACCAGCTCATCGGCTATTCGCAGGTCCCGCTGGTGGTGCTCACGAACTCCCGCGAGGAGGAGGCCGCGGTCGTCCGGGAGCTCCAGGCGCGCAAGCGGCAGCAGGGCGCGAACTCCACGGTGGACTTCGTCGCGGCGCTCGCGAGCCTGGTGCCGGAGCGGCAGGCGGAGAAGCAGGCCATCCTGAAGGACATCGGGAAGTTGGTGGAGGACGTGCCCGAAGGCCAGCTCACCCCGAAGCAGCGCGGGCAGTTGGAGGAACTGCGCAGGCAGGTGCGAGCACAGCCCTTCACCGAGGCGGACCTGCCCTCCAGCGTGCGCCAGCAGTTCGAGGGACGCGACGGTCACGGCACCGGCTTCGTGCTGGTGTATCCGTCCGCGGATCAATCCAACGGACAGGCCATGCGCCGGATGGCGAAGGAGGTCCGCGGGATGGTGCTGCCGGATGGCCGGCCCGCGGTGGTGGCCGGTGAAGCGATGGTGCAGGCGGACATCGTGAACCTGGTGTCGCACGAGGCGCCGTTCATCCTGCTGGGCTCCACGCTCACGGTGCTGCTGGCCATGTGGCTGACGCTGGGCGGCCTGCGCACCGCGCTCCTGTGCCTGATGCCCACGGTGGTGTCGCTGTTCGCGGTGCTGGGGCTCATGCCGCTGCTGGACATGGAGTTCAACTACCTCAACATCCTGGTCATCCCGGTGCTCATCGGGACGACGGTGGACGCGGGCGTGCACCTCATCACGCGGCTCGCGTCACCACGCAGCGACTTCGTGCGGGTGTATTCGGAGACGGGCAAGGCCATCTGCGGTGGCCTGCTCACGAGCGCGGTGGGCTTCGGCGCGCTGCTGCTCGCGGACCACCCGGGCCTCAACTCGATTGGCGCGCTGGCGAACGTGGGGTTCGGGATGAACCTGCTCATCATGCTGGTGACCTTCCCGGCGCTGTTGCTGGTGCTCTCCGAGCGCAAGCGGCGCCGCCGTGCGGTTCCCTCGCGGCGGAGGGGTGAGCACCTCATCAGGGATGGCCAGGGTCCTCGGAGGCCCACGCCCTCCCATTAGGCCGAGGCGTCGTCCGTCCGGCCCCACAGCCGCAAGGAGCGGAACGATGTCTCAGCAATGGATCTGGATGAGCGTGGCGGCGGGCACCCTGGCGCTGGGCACCGCGCACGCGCAGGTGGATCCGAACTCCGCGGGCGCCATCACCACCAGCCAGCCGAACCCGGGCGCGGCGCCGGGCACCCCCGACCCCATCAATAGCGTGTCCGCCAGTCCGACGACGCAGCTCATTGGGAACGTCACCGGCGCGAACTCGGGCACGGGCGGCAGCGGCACGTCCACGGGCGCGGTGATTCCGCAGCCGTACAGCGCCCAGCCGTTCGTCTCCGGCACCTCGCCGGAGTCCCTGCCGCTGAGTCCCGGCAACACCACCACCGTGACGGGCACGGGTACCGTGGTCGCGCCCGGTTCGGCCACCACCGTGACAGGGACCGGCGCGGTGCTGGCTCCCGGCACCAGCACCACCGTGGCGGGTTCCACGGGCTCCACCGCCACCACGGGCGCGCTGCTGCCGCCCGCGACGACGACCCCCGGCACCACGCTGCCGGGCGCCTCCATCAGCACCGTCACGCCGGGGACTCCGACGGGCACCATGTCCAGCACGGGCGCGGTGCTGCCTCCAGCCACGGGCCTGACGCCACCGGGAATCACCAGCTCACAGCCCACCACGCCGTCGCCAGGAGGCAACCCGCTGACGCCGGACAGCAACACGTCCAGCAACTCCGTGACGCCACTCGGTGGCGGCAGCGTGCTCCAGCCCCCGAGTCCTTGAGCCCCGTGGGCCGGGCTCCCTGGCTCGCACTCCGAGCCATCGGGCGTGGGGCACGGTGGACAACCCCGTCCCGCGCAACCCTCCCCTCGCGGCCGCCCATGCCGTTCCCCGAGCAAGCAGGCGGATGAGCCACCCCTGCACACATCCCGAGGCCTGCTCACTTTCGGTCGTGCAGGCAGCCACGACCTTTCGAGCAGTCAGAACTCCTATCGGGGGAATCCACATGAAGAAGTTCCTGAAGACCCAGCTGACGGTGGCGGCGGTTCTCGCGGGTGCGCTCGCGCTCGGTACGGGATGTAAGTCGGATCAATCCGCGACGCGCGGCACCGAGCCGGCCTCCGACTCCACCATGGGCACGGACTCCAGCGGCACGGGGACGGACACGTCCGGCTCCGGCACCACCACCACGCCGCCTCCCAGCAGCGGCGGCTCCGGCTACGACACGGGCAGCACGTCGCCGGACACCACGCTGCCTCCGTCGGACATGAACACCGGCGGCTCCGGCAACACGGATGACTCCACGCTGCCGCCCGCCACGAACGACGGCACCCTGGACCCGGGCACTGGCGGCGCGGGCACCGGTGAGGCCGAGCCCGGCGTGCACGACGGCGAGATGACCGAGCCGGGCACGGGCGGCTCCGGCCTGGATCCGGACGACAGCGCCATCCCGGACGACAGCAGCCTGCCCAACGACTCCACGCTCGACCCGAACAACTCCGGCGCCAAGGGCAACATGACCACGCCGGTGCCGGACTCCACCGGCACGATGGCGCCCAACAACGGCACCACGCGCTAGTCCCCCTCGGGGTGGACATGGGAGCGCCCGTGACCTTCACCGGTCGCGGGCGCTTCGCCGTTTCCAGCGTCCGGCCTTGCACGCGCGAACAACAAGACCCCGCCGACGCGCGAAAGGCGTCAGCGGGGTCATGGAGACAGCGAGACCTGAAATGATCAGGTCACCTTGACGCCTGGCGAGTAGGGCTGGCCCACCGGTTCGATGATGCGCGGGCTCCCGTTGTCACCCGGCCCATTGCCGGGACCGCCACCCGGGTCGAAGGTGGACGGCGTGCGGCGCTCCTGCTGCTCATCCTCTTCCGTCCCGGCTTCGCGCGCCGGCGCGGGAGGCAGCCCCTCCAAGGGAATGTGCAACACGTCTTTCTTGCTCATGACGAACGCCTCCTTTCCCCTCTGAGGTTGGGGCGGACCGGGGGGTTCCGCCACCGGGCGCACCCCCGCCCGCATGCCCCCCGACCTCCAGAATGCGTTTCTCTTGGATGACAGGGAGCAGCCGGGGGCTTATCCAAAGAGGTCCAGGCAGCGCGCACCCGCACCCGAACCGAAAGCGTCCAACGCATGAAGCTGTTGCTGGCAGGCCGACGAGGAGCAAGCGATCCGCTGTTCGCCCCCCCGGAGGCGCCCCTGTCCTGGCTGCAGCGCGTGGAAGCCTGGTTCCAGCAGGTGGCCGCGGACGTGCTGGAGGGCACCCGCATCGAGGAGGGCCCCCAGGGCGCGCCCGTGCTGCGCCTGCGCCTGCACCCGGCCGCGGCGGAGGTGTCACTGCTCGCGACGACCCAGGAGCGCATCGTCGTGTCCGCGGACACCAGCGCCGCGGGGCCCGGCTACCACCGCTATCTGGTGGACCTGCTCAAGGGGTTGGGCGACCTGAACGGCATCTCCTGGGCTCCGCCCGACGAGGACGTGGGCGTGGGTGACGCCACGGGCTACTTCCACACTGGCGACGTGGACCTGGTGGAGAAGCACTTCCTGGGCTGGCTCCAGCACTCGGTGGGGCAGGTGCTGCGCATGCGCAGCCTGGGCAACTCCGGCTTCGCGCTGTCCATGCGCTTCGGCCACACCTTCCAGCATCCGGGCGCGCTGCTCACGCCCCTGGGGCCTCGCGACGAGCGCTGGCTGCGCACCGTGCACGAAGACCCGCGACAGGGCACGGACGTGTTCCCCTGGTGGAACCCCGGCGTGGACGCCCGCGAGCGCTTCACGCGCGCCTTGTGCCGGCTGTGGACGGACGTCGTCTGGCGCCCGCCGCTCCTGGAGGAGGAGCGCCAGCGCCTGCGCGACGTGGCCCGGCTGCTGGAGCAGGCCTGGCGCGAGGACCCTTCGCTCCCCTACCCGTGGCGCGAGTGGCAGGAGGTGCTCGGATACCTGGGCATGGGAGGGACGGTGGCGGAGGAGGTCCACCGCCGCGCCCTGGAGTCGCCCGGTGTGGGGCCGTCCATCGGCTACCGGCGAGGCTCCGTGCAGGTGGCGCTCCCGGAGGGCTGGGAGATTCGCATCCCCGGCTCGCTGGCGGAGTCGCGCCTGCAGGACGGCAGCTGGGTGGCCCGCGACCATCGCCGCACCGTGCGTGTGGTGCCCCTGGAGGACTCCGCGGAGGAGCAGCTGGCGCCCACCAGCCCGGAGCGAAAGGCCCTGGAGCTGGAGCACCACGGCGCCCGCGTCAGCGGCCGCGCGTCCCTGCACGTGGGTCCCGGCGAGTGCCGGCTGACGGCCCTGTGCCGCTCCGGCAGCCGCCGCGCCCTCTGCGTCGTGAGCTTCGATGATCCAGACGAGCAGGACTGGGCCCTGGGCACCTGGCGTTCATTGGACCACGCTGTCGCCGCCTGACAGGGCAGGTCGTTTCAGCACCGACCACTTGCCAGAGCGCTGTCCGGTGGACAGTCAGCACACCCGGACGTCTTGCCGCATCGCGCAGTCGCACCCACATTCCGGCGGCAGTTTCCCCACGGAATCGAGTGAGACGCATGAGCGGCAAGCGGGAGATCTGGCCGGGCAAGCCCTGGCCTCGTGGCGCGACCTTCGACGGCGCGGGAACCAACTTCGCGGTCTATTCGCAGGTGGCCACCCGCGTGGAGGTGTGCCTCTTCGACCGGGCGGACCCGACGAAGGAGATTGAACGCTTCGACCTGCCGACGAGCACGGAGTTCGTCTGGCACGGCTACGTGCCGGACCTGGAGCCCGGGACGCTGTACGGCCTGCGAGTGCACGGCCCCTACGAGCCGGAGAAGGGGCACCGCTGCAACCCGCACAAGCTGCTCGTGGACCCCTACGCCAAGGCGCTGCACGGCGAGGTGAACTGGAAGCAGCCGGTGTTCGGCTACCCCCTGGACCATCCGAAGAAGGACTTGATGCGCGACGAGCGCGACAGCGCGGCCGGCATGCCCAAGGGCGTGGTGGTGAGCGACTTCTTCGACTGGGGCAATGACCGGCGCCTGGACATCCCGTGGCGCAAGACGGTCATCTACGAAGCCCACGTGCGCGGCCTCACCATGCGCCACCCGGGCGTGCCGGAGCACCAGCGCGGCACGTACGCGGGCCTGGGCTCGCCGGCCATCATCGAGCACCTGCAGAAGCTGGGCGTCACGTCGGTGGAGCTGTTGCCGGTGCAGGAGTTCGCGGACGACTCGTTCCTCAACGACAAGGGCCTGTCGAACTACTGGGGCTACAGCACGCTGAACTACTTCGCGCCGGAGCAGCGCTACGCCAGCCGCAAGACGCCGGGCGGCGCGGTGGCCGAGTTCAAGTCGATGGTGAAGTCGCTGCACGCGGCGGGCATCGAGGTGATTCTCGACGTCGTGTACAACCACACGTGCGAGGGCAACCACCTGGGGCCCACGCTGTCGTTCAAGGGCATCGACAACGCGTCGTACTACTGGACCATGCCGGAGGCGCGGCACTACCTGGACTTCACGGGGTGCGGCAACAGCCTCAACGCCTCCAACCCGCAGACGGCGCGCTTCATCGTGGACTCGCTGCGCTACTGGGTGGAGGAGATGCACGTGGACGGGTTCCGCTTCGACCTGGCCACGGTGCTGGGCCGGGTGGGCAAGGGCGGCTACGACCCGAACGCGCCCATCTTCCAGATCATCAACCAGGACCCGGTGTTGAGCCGCGTGAAGCTCATCGCGGAGCCGTGGGACGTGGGGCTCGGCGGCTACCAGGTGGGCGGCTTCCCGTCGCCGTGGCACGAGTGGAACGGCAAGTACCGGGACGCGCTGCGCAAGTACTGGAAGGGCGACGAGAACCAGGCCTCGGAGGTGGGCTACCGGCTCACGGGCAGCGCGGACCTGTTCGCGGCGGCGCGGAGGCGTCCACAAGCGTCCATCAACTTCGTCACCGCGCATGACGGCTTCACGCTGCACGACCTGGTCACGTACAGCAGCAAGCACAACGAGGCCAACGGCGAGCACAACCGCGACGGCGCGGATGACAACCAGGCGTGGAACTGCGGCGTGGAGGGAGAGACGGACAACACCGACATCATCTCCCTGCGCGAGCGCCAGAAGCGCAACCTGATGGCGTCGCTGTTCCTGTCCACGGGCGTGCCGATGATTGTCGCGGGCGACGAGATGGGCCGCACGCAGCAGGGCAACAACAACGCCTACTGCCAGGACAACGAGCTGTCGTGGGTGGACTGGAACCTGGACAAGACGCGCCAGGACCTCCTGGAGTTCACGCGCAAGCTCATCCAGTTCCGCCACGGGCAGCCGGTGCTGCAGCGCCGCCGCTTCTTCCAGGGCGAGCACCTGTGGGAGTCCGAGCACAAGGACCTGGCGTGGTTCCGGCCAGACGGCACGGAGATGGGCGCGGAGGACTGGCAGAAGCCCTTCGTGCGCTCGCTGGCGTTCCTGCTGGGTGGCGACGCCATCCCCACGCCGGACGAGCGGGGCCAGCGCGTGAACGGCGACTCGCTGCTGGTGCTGCTCAACGCGCACCACGACACGGTGCCGTTCACGGTGCCGCCGCCGGGCGAGGGCGGCGCGTGGCGGCTGGAGCTGTACACGGCGGACGACAAGCGCGGCGATGAAGAGATGAAGCCCGGGAAGTTCGAGATGGCCGGGCGGTCGCTCGCGGTGTTCCGCAAGCCGGGAAGCAACAACACGCCGTGATACGGTGCCCGCGCTGTTGATCAGGAGCGCACGGCATGGCGGACGAAGGGGACGGCGGCAGGAGTGAAGAGGCCGCCGTCGCGCGGGTGTACGGGGAGATCGCCTCCGCCTACGAGGTGCTCTACCCGTCGCTGCACCGCTACGGTGACCGCGTGGAGCACTTCCTCGCGGACGTGATGAAGCCGGGCCTGCGCGTGCTGGACGTGGGCTGCGGCCCGGCCCTGCACACGCGAGGACTGGACGCGTCCGTGGACGTGGTGGGCCTGGACCTGGCGCCGGAGATGCTGGAGTTGGCGAAGCGCTCAAGGCCGTCCGGCACGTGGCGCGTGCACAGCTATCTGGATCCGGTGCCGGAGGACCTGGGCACGTTCGATGTCGCGCTGGCCATTGGTTGCCTGGACTTCTGTGACGACCTGCCGCGCGTGCTGGGGCACATGGGCAGGGTGTTGAAGCCGGGCGCGCGGATGTTGTTCACGGTGCTGGAGCGCAGGTCCGGGCTGGAGGCGCACGAGGCGTCCACGCGACGGGTGCGCACGGCGGACACGGACGTGACGCTGCACCTGTGGAGCGCGGAGGAGACGACTCGCGCGGTGGAGGCGGCGGGGCTCCGCGTGCGCGAGTACGTGCACGGGCCGGGCTGGGAGCTGCTGGCCGAGGAGCGTGTGATGTGGTTCGGCTGGTGGGACGTGACGCGCGGCTGAAGCGAGTCCCTTTCCGCTAGGGGCAATTCGGAAACGCGCAGTGCATCTTGATGAACACGAACGTCGTTCGCCCCTCGTGCACGCCTGTGCCCGGGTCGTCCCCGCTGCACACGTTGTTGCCGTTGCTGTCGTAGGCATGCACTTGCACCCACCAGGCACTCGACTCGTAGACGTAGGGGAGGGTCACGCCCTCGATGACGCCATCCCTCACGTTGAGCGATAGGGGCCCCATTGTCGGGCGCCCATCACCCGACCGCAGGGTCACCGTCGCCGTCACCACGGGGCAGGGATCCTCTCCCATGGAGATCCGCAGCTTCATGGCCCCCAAGCGCCAGCCGGAGTCTTCGTCCCCAGCGCTTTCCTCCCCACAGGCCCCGAGCAGCGCACAGCTCATTCCCAGCATCACGACCCAAACGGCTCGATTCATGTGTCCCCGAGATGGCGCATGGAGCACGCAGCGCTTGGACACCTGAGCCCCAGGGTCTGGGACATGGGCCGTCAGGATTTTCGCACGCCCGCGTCCAGAGGCCCGTCGGCAGCTTCAGGGGGGCGCACGGGGTTGTCCCGAGGCGTCCGGTTCCATGCGGGGGCGCTTTGCGCCGGTGCATGAGACTCGGACGTTCCTCACGGCCATCACCTCCGGGTGTTCCTGCCGCTATCGAAGGCCGTACCGGTCGCACGCCACCGTGAGGCGCGCATGGCTGCCCTTGGCTGGGCAAAAACCCGAACTCGCTCAACGGTAGAGCACGAGACTCAAGATCTCGCATTCGAAGGTTCGACTCCTTCGTTCGCCGGACCCCGTCGTTTCCGCTGGTGCCAACGCGAGTCCACCGCGTCCTCCTCCCCACGCCGCACACTGGCCGGTCGCCAGGGTGTCCAGAGGCTTCCGTGCTGTTCGCGGAACGCTCCGGTCGCCGTCCGTGACCTGCATCCGGTGCGGAGGTTCGGGAGGCTGAACGCGGATCCGGACGGTCTGTTCGCGCGAAGCGCTCGTGGGGCGGCGGGGTCCTTTTCTCCAGCCGCCGGGTTGCACTCTTTTCTTGTCGTCGAGGTGACGTGTCATGGGTATCGGTCGGGTGGAAGTGGCGCAGAACGAGCGGCTGTTCGTGGTGGTGAACGGGAAGGCGGAGCAGTACCTGGGGCCGGGCCGGCACTGGGTGGTGCGTCCGTTCCAGAACGTCCGCTACGAGCGCGTGCCGCTGGAGCCGCCCGTCACCCGGCTGGATGAAGCGAAGCTCGCGTTGGTGCCGGAGAAGGACCTCCAGGTGCTGGAGCTGGGCGCGGACGAGCGCGCGGTGGTCTTCCATCACGGCCAGCCGGTGCGGTGGCTGGGTCGTGGTCAGCATCAGGTGTGGACGGCGCAGCGGCTGCCCGGTCGAACCGGTCGGCCCGAGACGCCGACCGTGCGAGTGGAGCGCGTGGACGTGTCCGGGGTGGCGACGGAGCCCCCGCGGGACGAGGTGCGCGCGCTGATTCCGGCCAGTGACTACGTGGAGACCACGGCCACGGAGGGCACGGTGGCGCTGCGCTACGTGAACGGTGTGCTGGACGCGGTGCTGCCGCCGGGCCGGCACGCGGCGTGGACGGTCGCGCACAAGGTGCAGTTCGCGGTCATCGACCTGCGCGAAAAGCTGCTCCACGTCACCGGTCAGGAGGTGATGACCAAGGACCGCGTGACGCTGCGGCTCAACCTGTCCGCGGCGTACCGGGTGGTGGACGCGCGGCGGCTGGCGGTGGTGGCGCGAGCGCCGGATGAAATCCTCTACCTGGCCATGCAGCTCGCGGCGCGCGAGGCCGTGTCCACACGCACGTTGGATGAACTGCTCGCGGCGCGCGAGATGGTGTCCGAGGAGCTGTACGCGCAGGTGAAGTCGGGGGCGGAGGGCGTGGGTCTGGAGCTGCTGCGCTTCGGCATCAAGGACGTGGTGCTGCCGAAGGAGATGAAGGACCTGCTCAACCGGGTCATCCAGGCGCAGAAGGAAGCGGAGGCCAACGTCATCCTGCGGCGCGAGGAGACGGCGGCGACGCGCTCCATGGCACAGACGGCGAAGGTGCTCGCGGAGAACCCGCTGCTCGTGCGGCTCAAGGAGTTGGAGGCGTACAAGGACCTGGCCGCGAAGGTGGGTCAGGTGCACCTGGTACTCGGCGAGGGGGCGGTGCCCACGCTGCAGCTCAAGGGCAGCTGACACACGGCCGTGTGGCTTCACAGCCACACGGCCTGTCGTTTCAGAGGGGAACCAGGGTTGGCCCGGGGGCTGCAATGTCCCCGGGCACACCCTGAAACCAAGGTTCCCGACCATGCGAGTCCTGCTCGCCACACTCTTCGTCTGCCTTCTGGCCGCCCCGGCCTCCGCACAACCCTGCCCCCCGGCCGCTTCGCCCACCGCGGGCGTCGCCCAGGGCACCCTGGTGGCTCGCTTCCGTGCGCAGCCGCAGCAGGCGGAGCCCACCGAGTGCCCGGACACCGAGCCGCGCACATTCAGCCTCAAGCGCACGGAGGTGGACGCGGAGGTCAGTGGCTTCCTCGCTTCCGTCACCGTGACGCAGGTGTTCGAGAACCCCTACACCTCGCCGCTCGAAGCGATCTACGTCTTCCCGCTGCCGGAGCTCGCCGCCGTGGATGGCATGGAGATGCACATCGGTGAGCGCGTCATCACGGGCGTCATCCAGACCCGCGAGCAGGCCCGCGACACCTACGAGCGCGCCAAGGCCGAGGGCAAGACGGCCGCGCTGCTCGACCAGGAGCGGCCGAACATCTTCACCCAGTCCGTCGCCAACATCCTCCCCGGCGAGACCATCCGCGTGCGCATCCACTACGTGGAGCGCCTCACCTACGACGCCGGCACCTACCGCTTCAGCTTCCCCATGGTCGTGGCCCCTCGCTTCATCGGCGGCACGCCGCTTCCCACGCGCCAGGGTGAAGGCGTGGAGCCCGACACCACCACCGTCCCCGACGCGAGCCGCATCACGCCTCCGGTGCTCTCCGACACGCGCAGCGGCCATGACATCCAGCTCACCGTGCGCATGGACGCTGGCCTTCCGGTCCACTCGCTGCGCTCCACCACCCACCGCGTGGACGTGAAGCGCGATGGCCAGACCCGCGCCACCGTGAGCCTGGGCCGCGATGACCGCATCCCCAACAAGGACTTCATCCTCGAATACGTCGTCGCCGACGCGCTCATCCGCCCCGCCGTCCTCATGCACCGCGAGCCCGGCGCGGACCACGGCTACTTCCTGGTGATGCTCAACCCGCAGCTGTCCCCCACCGAGAAGGAGATCGTCCCCCGCGAGCTCTACATGGTGCTCGACACGTCCTGCTCGCAGTCCGGCCTCGCCATCGAGAAGTCCAAGGCCATCACCAAGGAGGTCCTCAACCACCTGATGCCCGAGGACACCTTCCAGGTCCTCAACTTCGACACGCGGGTGACCAAGTTCGCCCCCACCGCCGTCCCCGCCACGCCGGAGAACATCCAGAACGCCCTGCCCTACGTCGCCAACTTCTGGGGCGGTGGCGGCACCGACGTGCGCATCGCCGCCGAGGAGGCCATGGTCCCCGCCAACGACCCCGCCCGCCTGCGCATGGTGCTCTTCATGACGGACGGCCTCATCGGCGGTGACGAGCAGGTGCTCAGCACGCTCCAAGAGCACCTGCGCGAGGAGACGCGCATCTTCTCCGCTGGCGTGGGCTCCAGCACCAACCGCTACCTCATCACCAAGATGGGTGAACTGGGCCGCGGCGCCTCCACCCTCGTCAACCTCAACCGCCCGGAGGAAGACGTCGCCCGCGAGTTCGAGCAGCGCATGCGCGGCCCCGTCCTCACCTCGGTCGTGGTGGACACCGACGGCCTGCCCGTCAGCGACGTGTACCCGAAGTCCGTGCCGGACCTCTTCGCCGGCCAGCCGCTGTTCCTCGTCGGCAAGTTCACCGGCACCGGTGACGGCGTCCTCCGCATCTCCGGCCGCGTGCGTGGCCAGGTCCGCCGCTTCGACGTGCCCGTGCACTTCCCCGAAGTCGCCCCGGAGCACGACTCCCTCAAGAGCCTCTGGGCCCGCCAGCGCATCGAAGAGCTCACCGTGGAGGGCTACCGCGGCGAGACGCCCGAAGTCGTCCAGGGCATCACCGACACCGCGCTCCAGTACCACCTGATGAGCCGCTACACGTCCTTCGTCGCGGTGGAGCAGGTGGCCCGCACGGCCCCCAACGGCGAGTCGGTCCGCGAGATGGTCCCCGTGCAGCTCCCCGACGGCATGGTCTCCGGCGCGCTCAGCCGCGAGGAGATTCCCCCCGGCGACCCCATCATCTCCGTGCGCGCCCCGCGCAACGCCCGCCGCGTCACCGCCTACTTCCCCTTCGGCCTGGTGAAGCCGCTCACGTTCGACTCGCTCACCCGTTCTTGGCGCGGCCGGTTCCTCGTGCCGCTGGGTGTCTCGGATGGCTACTACACCGTGTTCATCATCGCGGAGCTGGCGGACGGCCGCGTGGAGCGCAGCGAGGTTCGCTACCGCCTGGACTCCCAGGGCAATGACTTCGACGTCGTCCTCTCCCAGAAGGAGCTCGCCCCCGGTGACACGCTGACGTTCGACGTGGACGCGGTGGAGACCACGCAGGAGGTCAGCGTGTACGGCGACCTCTTCGGCGAGGACCAGCAGCTGCTCGACTCGCAGGACGGCCTGCGCTTCAACAAGTCGCTGGTCATCCCCGAAGGCACGCCCGCCGGTTCCTACGAGCTGGTGTTCGTCGCCCGCGACGCCGCCGGCAATCGCTTCGAACGCAGGGAGACGCTGCGCGTCATCCACACTCGGCGTGACTGACCCGCGAATCAATCTCGGATACCCTGGCGGTCCGTTTCTGGCCCCGCGCCTTCACTGGCGCGGGGCTGTTTCATTCGCACCCGGCCGCGAGGAGTCCTTCGATGTCGTCGTCCCTGCACTACACGCCCAACCTCCGCGATATTGAGTTCAACCTCTTCGAGTTCCTGGACATCGGCCACACGTCGCTGGGCAAGGCGCCCTTCGGGGACCTGGACGAGACGGCGGCCCGGCAGACGCTGCAGACGTTCGCGCAGCTGTGCACGCAGGAGCTGGCGAAGAGCTTCGACGAGTCCGAGCACAACCCGCCGAAGCTGGAGAACGGCGAGGTGAAGCTGCCCCCCGGCCTGAAGGCCGCGATGGGCGCCTACTACGACGCGGGCATGCACCTGCTGGAGACGCCCTCGCACCTGGGCGGCCTGGGCGCTCCGCCGTCGCTGGGCTGGGCCGCGTTCGAGCTGATCCTGGGCAGCAACCCCGCGCTGGCGTTCTTCACGCTGGGCAACCTGTTGGCGCGCGTCATCGACAAGCTGGGCACGGAGTCGCAGAAGCAGCGCTTCCTTCCGCACATCCTGGACAAGCGCTGGAGCGGGTCCATGGTGCTGACGGAGCCGGACGCGGGCAGCGACGTCGGCGCCGCGCGCACCAAGGCCCGTCAGGTGGACGGCGACGTCTGGGAGATTGAAGGCGTCAAGCGCTTCATCACCAACGGCGAGTCGGACATCGCGGAGAACATCATCCACATGGTGCTCGCGCGTCCGGACGGCGCGGCGCCGGGCACCAAGGGCCTGTCGCTGTTCGTGGTGCCCAAGTTCTGGGTGAACGAGGACGGCAGCCTGGGCGAGCACAACAACGTCGTGTGCACCAAGCTGGAGAAGAAGATGGGCCTGAAGGGGTCCGTCACGTGCGAGCTGACGTTCGGCGACGGCAAGCCCACGCGCGGCCTGCTGCTGGGTGACGTGCACGACGGCATCCGGCAGATGTTCCACATCATCGAGAACGCACGCATGGCGGTAGGCCTCAAGTCCATGGCCGCGCTGTCCGCGGGCTACTACCGCGCGCTGTCGTTCGCGAAGGACCGCGTGCAGGGCAGCGACCTGGGGAAGGCGCGCGACAAGACGGCGCCGCGCGTGAACATCCTCCAGCACCCGGACGTGCGCCGCATGCTGATGGCGCAGAAGGCGCACGCGGAAGGTCTGCGCGCGCTGGCCCTGTTCACCGCGTCCGTGCAGGACCAGGTGGAGATCCAGGGCGGCCACCGCTCCACCGCGGCGGGCGAGGCGGACGTGCTCAACGACATGCTGCTTCCGCTGGTGAAGGGATACGGCTCGGAGAAGGCGTACGAGCTGCTGTCCCTGTCGCTCCAGGTGCACGGCGGTTCGGGCTTCCTCACGGACTACCCGGTGGAGCAGTACATCCGGGACCAGAAGATCGACTCGCTCTACGAGGGCACCACGCACATCCAGGCGCTGGACCTGCTGATGCGCAAGGTGGCGCGCGACGGCGGCGCGACGCTGATGGGCCTGCTGGAGCGCGTCCGCGCGACGGCGGATGGCGACGAGGGCGGTCCGGAGCTGAAGACCGAGCGTGCCGCGCTGGGCGAGGCGGTGGGCCACCTGCAGACGATGCTCGGCACGCTGATGGGCAAGCTGGGCGAGTCCGTCTACCACGTGGGCTTCCAGGGCAACCGCGTGCTGTTCGCCGTGGCGGAGGTCATCATCGGCTGGCTGCTGGTGCGCCACGCGGCCGTGTCGCTGGAGCGGATGAAGACCAACCCCGGTGACAAGGCGTTCTACGGCGGCAAGGTGGCCAGCGCCCGCTGGTACTGCCATGAGGTGCTGCCCGGCATCTCGCACGCGGCGCGCATGGTGGAGAACGGCAACCTGGACCTGATGGACCTGCCGGAAGAGTCGTTCTAGCCAGAGACAGGCGGTGGCGGCGCGCTTCTCGCAGCGCGTCGCCAACCGCTGGTGCGAACAAGCGCCTCGACAGCGGCGGGCGCGGCATCAACAATGCCGCGATGATCACCCTGTATGGCTTTGGCCGCGTCCATTCGAAGGTCGTAGGACTCACGCGCGATTTGCGCGTCCTATGGATGCTCGAGGAGCTGGGCGTGCCCTACCGGGTGCACGGCGTGGATCATCCCGCTGGGGAAACCCGGAGGGAGGAGTACCAGCAGCTGAACCCCTTCTGCCAGGTGCCGGTGCTCGACGACGACGGCTTCGTGCTCACCGAGACGGGCGCCATCCTGCTGTACCTGGCGGAGAAGACGGGCCAGTTGATGCCCACGGATTTCCAGGGCCGCGCCCAGGTGATGCGCTGGTGCTTCGCCGCGCTCACCACCGTGGAGCTGCCGATGTCCCAGCTCATCATGGTCGACCTGCTCGGCGCCTCCGACCCCACCGGCGCGCAGCGGCGTCCCGGGTTGGTGAAGTACGCCGAGCACCACCTGACCACGCTCGAGGACTGGCTCCGGGAGCGTCCGTATCTCACTGGCGAGACGTTCACCGTGGCGGACATCCTGATGACCACGGTGCTGCGCGAGGTGCGCAACGCGGGCGTGCTCGAAGGCTTCCCCCGGGTCTCCGCCTATCGCGAGCGCTGTGAGGCACGGCCCGCCTGGCAGCGGACGCTGGATGCCTATGAGCAGCGACTTGGAGTCCCGGCGGGCAGCGCGCGCTAGCCGCGGGCAGCGTGGCGGGCACTCAAGGTTCCAGGTCGGTGGCAGAGAAGGTGTAGTCACCCACGCCGTAGGAGAAGAGGAGCCCCGTGGTGAAGAACAGCTCGACCGTATGACGGCCTTCCTGCATCACCTGGAGGTCGAACGTGTCGCTCTTCGGCTTTGTTTCGACCATCGCCGCCTGGTACAGCACCTCGCCCCCGGGGTCGCGCACTCGCATGCCACAGTTGTTGTTGCCGACGCCTCCGCAAACCAACCGGTAGGTGCGGCCCGCGACGACGTCCAGCGCGACGACGTCGACATCGCCGTAGGGTTCGATGTGCCCCGAGACGTTGGTGCCAACGGGCCGACGGGTGGCTTCCGCGAGGGTGTTCCCGAAGTCGTCCGGCCCCCGGTCCACCAGCGAGTATTCGTAGCGGGTGTCGAAAGTGGAGGGGGAGGCGGAGAAGCCCTTCACGCGGGCGTACACGGTGCCATCCTGCGTGGCGAGCACGGCCGCCTGGTAGTACGCAGGCCCCCCTGAGCCCACCGAGCCCGGCAACTTGAGCCCGTCCGCGCCGAGGAGCTCAACCAAGCAGGTCGGCTCGTAGCCTTCGTAGCCTTCATCCAGGTAGCGACGGCAGCTGAATCGGCAGATGCGGCCGGCCTTGATGCGGAACGAGAACAGGTCCACGTCGTCCGCGATGTCCAGGTTCGCGTGCATCGATTGGTCGGCGTCCATGAACTCCAAGGGGGTCGCGGCCTCGATGGAGTCCCCATGGTCATCCCCCTTGCGCACGTTCCGCTTGCAGGACATGTCCGCCTGGACGTAGCCCTGGGGGCAGTCGCACACGGCCTGTCCGGAGGACGCATCGCACCGGCCCGGACCGCAGTAGACGACATCGCACGGGTCGGACGGTGCGCAAGCACAGAGGATGGCGAGCGCGAGCGCCATCGCCAGGGAAGAACCCGAACGCAGCATGTCTTGGACTCCAACGGAGGCCCGGCCCCAATCCCCCCGCGCGCGACCATCGTTCGTGAAGGGCGACAGGGTCAACAGGGCCGCGGGTGCGGCTCCGGGGACACAGACCGGGCTGGCCCGGGGTTCGCAATAGGGGTGGAGCATGATGCTCTCCACCCTCACCGCGCTGACCCTGGCCGCTACCGTCACCAACACCGAGACCGTGCACGACCTGGAGCCCTTCGGCGGCCACGTCGTCGCGTGCACCGAAGGCGGCCTGGAGCTGTTCACGACCGCGGGCCGTCCGGTGCGCGTGCTCACGGTGGAGGACGGGCTTCCCAGCCACTACTGCCGCGCGCTGGAGTCCACGGGCGACCGGCTCTTCGTCGCCACGGATGAAGGGCTGGTGTCGCTGGACGCCCGCTTCCAGGTGACGCCCGTGCTGGACGTGCACTGGCAGGCGCTGCCTCCCGCCGAGGACGCGAGCACTCCGGACTACGTGAACCGCCTGGAGTCACTGGCCTCGGTGCTGACGCCGGGTGCGACGTACACGGCGTTCTCTCCGCGCTTCGCGGGCACGGCGGAGGGACGTCTGTTCGAGCTGGGCACCCAGCGCGCGTGGTCACTGCCGGGACCGGTGCGCTTCATCTCGGACACACGTGACGGCGTGGACGTGGGCACCACCGAGGGCGCGTTCTCCATCAGCGCCAGTGGCCGGCTCTCCGCGCTTCGCGACGTGCCCACCGGGCTGCTGTCATTCACCGTGACGGAGCAGGGCGTGCGCATCGTGGGCAGTCACGGTGAGGTGCACGCTTGGGAGACGGAGTCCGTGCCACTCCAGGCCGTGAGCGTTCCCAAGGGCGCCACCGTGTTGAACACGGAATGGGCGGGCACGCGTTCCTCGGGTGTGTTCCTGCATGGCCCGAAGGGGTGGCGCCGGGTCACTCCGACCGGGCAGATTTGCGGCAATCACATCACCGCGCTCGCACGGCATCAGGGGCGGCTGGTGGTGGGCACGTTCGACCGGGGCGCCTGCTGGCAGCGCGATGACGGCCGGTGGCAGACCGTCCGCACACCTTCGCTTCCCAGCGACCAGGTGCTGGGCATCAGCAGCGACGGACCGAACCTCTACGTCGCCACCACGTACGGCCTGGGCTTCCATGACGGGAAGACGTGGACGCAGATTGCCTACGGGTCTCGCAACCCCGTGGCCCTGGGGAAGCTGTCCGTGCTCAACGTGTCCCAGATGGATGAAGGCGTCGCGCTGGTCGACGGCCGGGGCATGTCCCTGGTCACTCCCGGGACGTCTCCCCTGTCGCTCATGAAACGGCTGCCGCTGCCGACGGAGTGGAGCAAGCACCCCTCCGTCGGTGAAGCCTCGGGCCGATTCCTGTGGATGGGCAGCGAGGACCGGGGCCTGCTGCGCTGGGACGGCGCGAAGTGGCAGCGCTTCCACGACGGCCGCGACCTCACCGACAACTGGATCACCGCGCTGTCCACCGACGCGCAAGGACGCGCCATCGCGGGCACCTGCCAGGACGGCTTCAGCTACTTCGACGGCGCGAAGTGGACTCGCGTGCGCGCCGCTCCCGGCCTGCCTTCCTCCGCCATCGTCTCCGCCGCGCTCGTGCCCGGCGGGGCGCTGGTGGGCACGCTGCTCGGCGCGTCGTACTTCGACGCGGCCACGGGGGAGACGCGGGCCCTGCCGAAGCTGGCGGATCCGCGCGTCTACGCGGTGCTCCCTGACGGTGACTCCGCCCTCTTCGGCACCGAGGGCGGGCTGTCGAGCGCGGCCTGGAAGGCCGTCTCGGCTCCGGCCCTCACCCAGCGCTGAGGCTTCAGGCCGGCTTCGGCGCCGTGCCTCGCGCGGCCAGCTCGCGCTCCACATACAGCCGCAGGATGTGCATGAAGTCCTGCGCGTTCGTCACCACGCCGAAGGCCTGGTGCGTGCCCCGGTCCTTCAGCTTGCTCACCACGAACTCGGACGAATCCACGCAGATGGTGGGCAGCTCCCGCAGGCTGCCGTCCTTCTCCGTCACGAACGCTGGCAACATGTTCCCCGTCGCGATGGCGTGCAGCGCCGTTGCCACGAGCACCGCCATCGTCGCCTTCACCGCGTGCCTGCGCATCGCGTCCTGCGCCGCCAGGTTGTCCGTCACCACGTCCGGCAACGGCCCGTCATCCCGGATGGACCCCGTCAGCACGAACGGCACTCCGTGCTTCACGCACGCGTGCATGATGCCGTTGGTGATGACGCCCGCCTCCACCGCCTTCGCGATGGAGCCCGCCTGCCGCACCCGGTTGATGGCGCGCATGTGCAGCCCGTGCCCGCCCGACGTCGCCTCGCCCGCGCCGCTCATCCCCAGCGTCGTGCCGTAGATGGACGCCTCGATGTCGTGCACCGCCACCGCGTTGCCCGCGAGCAGTGCCCCCACGAAGCCGTTCTCCACGAACCACGTCATGTCCGCCCGCGCCCGCGAGTGCACCAGCGCCGGCCCCGTCACCCAGATGGGATAGCCCCCACGCTCGCGCTCCTCCACCAGCACCCGCGCCATGTGCGCGTAGTCGATGGGCTTCTCGCGCGACACCTCGCTCGTCATGAACTTGAACTCGCCCTCCCCCTCCTCCATCAGGTAGGCCATGTTCACGTAGACGCCTTCGCTGCCGTCCTCCGCCTTCCCCACCACCACCTGCTCGCCCGCGCGCACCCGGCGGCCCTCGCGCACCCAGAGCTCGCCGGCCGCGTCCCGCACCAGCGCGCCGTCCATGCGCGGCTCGCGCGGCATCCGCCACCGCCCGTCCACCCTCACGTACGTGGGCAGGTTCGTCGTGGTGAAGAAGCCCTCCGGCAGCACGCCGTCCGCCGGAGCCGGGGTGAAGCGCGCGTCCGGGTAGCTGGTGAACCGCGCCGCCGTGAAGTCGGGATGAGCAATGGTCGTCACCCCACCACCATGCGCGGGCCCTCCCACCCGTTCAAGGGTGCAGCACGTCCCCATCCCCTCGGATTGTTTCCCCTTTCATAAGGGCCACCCACCTGGACGCACCCGGTCAAGAGCGCCGCCCGCAACCACCGCGCGCATCCCGGGTTCAACCCTCCAAGGACGAAGCGCTGGCACCGACGCCCGCGCGCATCGAGGAGGACACACCATGAAGCGCAACGGACTGGGGATGCTCGCGGCGGTGCTGGGTCTGACGGTGGCGCTGCCGGCCGTGGCCGCGGAGGCCGACCGGCGCCAGGTGAACCAGCAGCAGCGCATCAAGCAGGGCGTGAAGAGCGGCGAGCTCACGGGCCGCGAGGCCGTGCGCCTGGAGCGCCAGCACCGCTCGCTCCAGCGTGAAATCCGCCAGGACCGCCGGGACGACGGCCACCTGGACGCCGCCGAGCGCGCCCGCATCGACGCGAAGCAGGACGCCCTCAGCCGCCGCATCGCCCGCCAGAAGCACGACGGCCAGAGCCGCTAAATCCCCGGAAATTGCGCACCGCGACAAGGCTTCTCCGGGCGGCCCACCGGGGGGCCTTGTCGCCGGTGCGCAGCCTTTCAGGGCCCGGATTCCGCTCCAGGTACGCCAATTCGCCCACATGTGCGCGCTTGGAGTGAAAAGCAGGTGGGGGACGCAACACCGGTTCTTGAATGCCGAGAATGGAAACAATCGCAGCCGGTGACCACCTCCGGGTCACTGCTCCCCTAGGAGCCCCCCATGAGCTACCGCATCCAGTCTGGCGACACCCTCTCTGGTCTGGCGAAGCGCTACGGCACGTCCGTGGACTCGCTGATGAAGGCCAACCCGGACATCCAGAACAAGGACCTCATCTACGCGGGCAAGACGCTGAACATCCCCGGCTCGCGCGACAGCTTCGAGCCCGGCACCCAGGGTCAGGGCGTGCGCGGCGGCGGTTCCGGCGGCTCCAGCGGCGCGGGCAACGTGACGGCGCCTCCGGGCGGCGCGGGCCCGGGCACGCGCGGCCCCGGTGGCAGCCCGTTCGACATCGCGATGTCTCACATGGGCAAGAACGCCGGCTCGCTGAAGCTTGAGCAGACCGGCGTGGGCGCGGACATGGAGGACTGGGTCCCCAACAACGTCAACTGCGCCAACTTCGTCTCCGCGTGCCTGGAGCAGGCCGGGCAGATCAAGGACAGCCAGCACAGCGCGTCCGTGATGACGCTCCAGGGGAACCTGGACCGCGACCCGAACTTCAAGCGCGTGGACCTGAAGGACGCCAAGCCCGGCGACGTCGTCTCCATGAAGGTGGGCGACGGCCAGCACGTGGTGATGTTCGCGGGCTGGAAGGACGGCAAGCCCCAGTTCATCGGCTCCAACAACGTGAACTCGGACGGCTCGCAGCGCATCAGCCTCACGTCCATGAACTACCCCATCATGTCCGTGCACCAGTACCAGGGCTGAACAGACCTGTAGCCTGAGGTCCCCGGTGGGGCCTTCGCCTTCCGCGCTCCTGGCGCCTGGAAGGGGGAGGCCCCATCCGCTTTTCGCGGGGATGGCCTCGGCCGCCTGCCCTCCAAGGCACCCCGAGTGGCGCGGGCCTCACAGTGCCAATGGCCTATCGTCCAGGGCTGGACGTTCCCTGGACACGGGGTCTTTCGGACGGGGCCGGACGGGGGGAGGCTCCCGGAAGCCATGCGAAGCCTCATCCTCCTCGTGGAAGACCATGTCGACAGCCGTGAGATGCTGGAGGAGTTCCTCACGCTGGAAGGGTTCGCCGTGGAGGTCGCCGGCAACGGCCTGCACGCCTGGGAGCGCCTGAGGCGCGGCCCCACGCCGGACGTGATGCTGCTGGATTTGATGATGCCGGTGATGAGCGGCTGGGAGCTGATGGAGCGCGTGCAGAAGGAGCCGCGCCTCGCGAACCTGCCCGTCATCGTCGTGTCGGGCGCGGGCGCCACCCGCCCCGTGCCCCAGGGCATCCGGGCGTCCATCCCCAAGCCGTTGGACCTGGACGACCTGATGCGCGCGCTGGAGCCGTTCCGCTCCTCCGCGCAGTCGCAGTTAGCCGCCGCCTACTGAGCCGGCGGTGTCGCGGGCTGCGCCTGTTCACGCGGCAGGAGCACGCGGAAGACGGTGCCTTCCGACGCGCGCGAGCGCACCTCGATGCGGCCTCCGTGGCCCTTCACCACCTGTTCGACGATGTAGAGCCCCAGCCCCAGGCCGCCGTGCGTGTTGCTGCCCGCGCCGCGCCGGAAGGGGTCGAACAAACGCGGCAGCATGTCCGGCGGAATGGGCTCTCCGCCGTTCTGCACCTCCAGCACCACGTGCGCGTCCGCGTCCGACAGCGTGAAGCGCACGGGTGAATCCGGCGGGCTGTACTGGAGCGCGTTCCCGCCCAGGTTGCTCACCACCTGCAGCAGCCTGCCCGCGTCCCAGGCGCCGTCGTAGCGGCCCGGGCCCACGCTCAACGTCAGCGAGCGCTCCGGCCACGCCGCCTCCAGCTCCTCCACCGCCTGGCGCAACACCGCGCGCACGTCGCCGGGCACGCGCTCAATCGGGATGCCGCCGCCCAGCCGGCTGCGGGTGAAGTCGAGCAGCTCCGAAATCATCCGCGCCATGCGCTCGCCGGAGCGCGCGATGCGGGACACCGCCTTGCGGTCGCGCTCCTGGAGCGCGTCGCCGTGCATCAGCTTGGTGACGGACAGCTGGATGGCGTTGAGGGGGTTTCGCAGGTCGTGGCTGACGATGGCGATGAGCCGCTCGCCGAACTGCGCCGCCTCCCGCGCCGCTTCTTCCGCGCGGCGGCGCTCGGTGACGTCCACCAGCGTGACGACGCCCGCGACGATGTGGTCGTCCCGGTCGCGCACGGGCGCGCTGGAGCCCAGCAGGTGCGCGGTGGTGCCGTCCGGCCGGCGCACCTGGAGCGGCTCCGCCTGGCGCGTCTCGCCGGTGCGCAGCGCGCGGGCCATGGGCCACGCGTCGTCCGCCAGCGGCTGGTTGTCCGCGGTGAACATCTGATGCGACGACTCGTAGTCCGCCAGGCTGGCCGAGGGCCGGAACGGATGCCCCAGCAGCGACTCCAGCGCGCGGTTGCCCAACAGCAGCCGGCCGCTGGGCGCCTCCGCGATGAGCACGCCCGCGGGGAGCTGGTCCAACACCGCCGCCAGCCGCGCGCGCTCCGCCTCGATGGTGGACAGCAGGCGCTGCCGCTCCGCCTCCGCCTGACGGCGCTGGGTGATGTCCAGCACCGTGGCGGCGCGGCCCACTCGGCGGCCCGTGGCGTCCCTCAAGGACGTCACGTGCACGAACGCGGGGAAGCGGCTGCCGTCGCGGCGCAGGTGCAGCGCTTCGTATTCGTGGAACGGCTTGGAGCTGGCGGCGGCCATGTGCCGGGGCAGCGCGCCGCGCGACTCGGGCGCGACCAGGTCCTCCAGCCGCAGGCCCTTGAGCGCTTCCGCGGGTTGCCCGTGCATGCGCGCGAGCGCGGGGTTCGCCGCGACGAAGGTGCTGTCCTCCGCGGCCATCACCGCCACGCCCACGCCCAGGTGCGTGAAGATGTCCTCCCAACGCCGGGGGCCGGACGCGTCCGGAGCGCCCTGCTCGCGCGCCGCTTCCGCTGCCTCGCGCGACGCGAGCATCCGCGCCTGGACATGGGCCTCCAGCGCCGCGGCCTCCACCGCGTCCACCGCGTCGTGGAAGCGCTCCACCTGTTCTTCGTCGCCCGAGCCCCCGCCGCCCCGCTCGCGCCACAGCCGCAGCACCGTGTCGCGCAGGCGCCGGAAGTTGGTCGTCGTGGGGTGCCCGTCGGAGCCCTGCACCAGCAGCGACAGCTCGCGCGCCAGTGAGTCGGAGACGCGCGCGTCCGGGTTCGACATCCGGGCCGCCACCGCGGACAGCCCATGCGTGAACGTGTCACCAGAGCCCGGGGCTTCGTGGAGCCACGCGTCCTGCAGGACGTCACGGGACTGGAAGAGGAAGTCGGCCAGGGTCAGGGACACGGTGCGAGGCTCGCGGGCGAAGGGGCCTGGGGTGCATCCGGGAGAAGAGGAGCTCACCTCCGACTTAGGCCCCCGCTTCTCATGCGACAAGGACCGTCTGGCGACGTGTCAGGAGGAAGGCGAACGGACCAGGCCCAGCGGCGACAGGGCGGTCAACCGCAGGAGCCCCGCGTCCGGCTCCACGCGGTAGCGGACCTGGAAGCCGCAGGCGAGCACCGTCGCCCCCTCCCGCCCCGACGACGACACCGGCAGACACGGCATCCCGCTGGCGAGCGCCCCCAGCTCCGCCTGAAGCTGCTCACGCACCGCGGGCGTACACGCCGTGAGCGTGCGCACCACCGGGGGTTCCAGCTGGCAGCGGTAGGCCATGAGCGCCGCCCAGGGTGTGCATCTACAGCTGGCCTGCAAGATGACAGTGGCACGGTGATACGGTCTGTCAGACGGCGGGCGTCTGGGGGGAACAGTCGCCGGGGCACACTGTCGGACAGGTGACGCTGGGGCTCCCGTCAGCCCAGGGGCGCTTCAAGAGCCCGAGGAAAAACGGGTCGAATCAGGGGATGGCCCTGGGCGTCCACCACCTGTTGCTCGTCGAGGACGATCGGACATGGCGCGAGGGTGTGGGCCGCGCCGCGAGTGAAGCGGGCTTCGTGGTGTCGTCCGTGGCGGACGGCGCGGAGGCGCTGGACTGGCTGCGTCATCGCCCGCGCGCGCAGCACCCGGACCTCATCCTTTTGGACCTGGTGTTGCCCCGGCTGGATGGATGGGAGGTCTACGGCCAGCTGCGCATGGACGCGCGGCTGCAGCACCTGACGGTGATGCTGATGTCCTCGGCGAGCGGTGCGCCGGACGTGCCGCTGCACGGGGTGGTGGGCTTCCTGCACAAGCCGCAGCAGCCGGAGGCGCTGGTGCAGGCCCTGGCGGAGCGTCTGCGCGAGCTGCCCGGGCGTCCGAAGGAACCCCCGCGCGTGCCGTACGCGCTGCGGCTGACGGACGAGTCGCTCTACGCGCTGCACGCCCTGCCCGCCCCGGTCCGTCACGCGGTGCGCGTGCACCTGTTGCGCGCCTCGGAGCTGGCGGCCTCGGAGCTGCCCCTGGCGTCGTCGTGGTTGATGGCGCTGCACAGCGAGCAGCCCTCGCTGCTGGTGACGGTGGAGGGCGTGCGCGTGGTGCTGGTGGTGGACGACGCGGCCTGTGCGCTGACGGCGACCATCGTCATCGTGCCCAGCCACATGCGCTGGACCTGACGTCGAGGTTCACACCACCGGCACGCGGTGGAGCTCGCCGGAGTGCAGGTCCAGCCACACCACGCGGCCGAGCAGGTCGTGCACGACGCACCAGTCCTCCGTGAGGCGTACGACCTGGGGCGGGGTGCCGGAGAACTCCACCGTCACGCGGGGGTGGTCGGCGACGGTGCGCAGGACGGCTGTGTGCAGCTCGCCCTTCTGGAAGCGCGTCACGCTCCAGGAGGGAGTGAGCACCACGCCCATGCGCTCCCCGTCCTGCCGGGACGGGCGGTGGAAGCGCCGCGCGACGATGGGCGCCACGTAGTAGGGCCAGGGTCCAGGCTCCTCGTCTTCGGTGGGCGCGATGAGCACGCCCATCGCCTCGCCGTCGGGCGTGAGCGCGAGGGCGTCCAGTGTCTCCCGCAGGTCCTTCATGTCCGCGCGCCCGCGCAGGACGGGGCCGCCCTCCAGCTCATAGGTCCAGCGCTCCAGCCGTTCGAAGTCCTGGCCCGGGGTGAGGTGCAGCACGAGGAAGGACAGGTGCTTCGCGTCCACGGCCATCTCGAGCACGACGCCTCCCACCTCCGGCACGCGCCACAGGGAGCGCGGCTCGGCGGCGAGCGTGTCCACCATGCTCACGGCGTCGCGCATGGCGGTGAACCACCGCTCCCCGTCGTAGGTGGGCGCCCACGCGTCCAGCTCCAGGTCGCACCAGCGCGTGGCCCGGCGCTCCACCAGGTCCAGCCGGGACACGCGCCACAGGTCACCGCGGCGAGCCAGCGCGAGGGCGCGGTTTCCCTGCTCGGACAGGACCAGGGAGAACGCCGGCACGTCGAAGGCCGCGAGCGTGCGTCCATCCGGGCCCACCAGCCGCGCGCCCGCTTCTCCCAGCGCGAGCAGCACACGCCGGCCCGGCAGCACCACGGCGTCATGCACGGCGTGGGCGCCCGCGTGGTTCCGGTCCATCCACACGCGCACGTGCGGCAGGTCGTGCGTTTCGGACCAGGGGCTCCGTTGCGAGGCACGCGGCGTTGGCAGGTCCGTGCGCAGCGCGGCCAACGCGGGATCCTTCAGGGCGTGCAGTTGCTGGAGGAGACTGGCGTTGGAGGGGAGCGCTTCCACCACCTCGTCGCGCATCAGCGAGCGCACGGTGGGGACGAGGAGCGCGCTCCGGGCATCGGAGGCGTCCGCGCGCAGCAACTCCGTGGCGAAGGCCAGGCGTTCGGGAGCGCGTGCCGGGGTTTCATCCGAGAGCAGTATCTGGATGTCGTCGCGCGCGGCGCCGAAGCCATCCGGGAACTCGAGCGCCAGTCGCGCCAGGAGCTTCGCGCTGCCCGTGCCGCCGGCCTGGATGCCCCGCTCCACCCAGCCACGTGCGAGGTGGCGCGCGGACGACACAGGCCACACGGCGTCCACCGCGCGCGACCAGTCTCCGGCCTCCGCGAGCGACTCCGCCCACAACATGCGCAGGGCCTGCGCTTCGGCGGGATGGGTCTTCTCCAGGCGCAGCACGGCGTCCGCGAACACGCCCGAGCGCCGCGCGATGGCCACCGCGCGCTCCACGTCCTTCGCCAGGAACCACTGGCGCACCACGAGGCCCGGCGGAAGGTTGCGTCCCTCGGCGAGCTCCGCCGCGAGTTGGAAGCGGCCGTGGCGCTCCAGGAAGGACACGGCCTCCTCCGCCGCTTCCAGCAACTCCGCGAGGACGAAGGCGGCCTCGTCGATGCGGCCTTCGCGCTCCAGGCGGCGGAAGGTCTCGCGGTAGCGCTCGCGCAGCGCCTCGAACACGGCGGGGCCTCCGCCGAACGACTGCGCGGCACCGCTCCGGCCGCGGGGTTGGATGCGCAGCTCTTCGCGCGGGCCGGGAACGCCGAGCGCGAGCTTCGCGCGTGCGTCCGGGTCCTTACCCAGGGGGATGGCGTGGCGCAGGGCTTCGTCGAGGTTGCCCTGCTCGAAGAGCTCGAAGAGGTGGCGCAGGTAGTCCCCCTTGCGCCGTCCCACGAGCTGCCCCAGGGGCGTGTTCCGGAGCATCCACTCCTTGAGCTGCTCGAGCGCGCCCGGGCCTTCGGGTTCAGCGGGACGTGTGTGGGTGCTGGAGACCTGTGAGGCTTTTGCGGCGTCACCTCCGCGCATTCCAGCGAAGAGCCGTGAGAACCAACCGGCCCGTACGCCAGTGCCCATGGCGGAGGTGTGAGCCGCGTTCGAGGAGAAGGCGCTCCGCAGACGGTCGAGCCATCCCGCGCGACTCGGGGCCAACGCGTTGCCCGGTGTGTCTTGCGTCTCCGTGCGAAAGGCACGGCGCAACCGTGCGAACAAGCCTTCACGACGGACGGTCAGCACTGCGTCGCCGGGCCTCCGTGAGAAGACCCGCCGCAGCCGCGCGAGGAAGCCCTCTCGCACCACCGGGACCTCCCGCCCCGCCATGCGCGCCAGCATGCGCTCCGCTTCGGGCGCGAGCGCGGGCACCTTCGGTCCAAACGTCGCGCGTGTTGGCGGAGGCAGCGGATCCAGCGCGACCTTCAAGGGCGGAGGCGGCGCACCCAGACCCTTCACCTGGACACGCCGCCACTCCGAGACGTCCAGCCACGTCCCCGGATCCACCTGGCGCAGCGCTCCGGGCCCGTACATCCGTGCGACGCCCTCGTGCACCAGCACGACGGCTCCCACGGGTGGCTCCAATCGCTCGCGTTCCTTCGAGCTCAGCGGCGCGCTGGTGAGCACTCCGGACTCCAACACCAGCGGCAATCCGGGTGCGGCCCCCACCGAGCTCTTGCGCGGTGTCGCCAGCTTCAGCAAGTGGCCACCCGCCAGCGCCCAGACCGTGGCCCCGGGTCTCCAGGCCTCCAGCACGCGGCGGCGTGCCTCGGCCTCTCCCAGCAGTCCGGAGTGGAACCACCAGGCAGCCACCACCACGGTGCCCCGGTGCACCTGGGCGCGAGGACGCACGACTCCGGCCGCGGCGCTCACGACGTGGCCTCCGGGACGGAGCGGTACAACACAGCCTGCTCCATCAGGTCCCACAACACGAACTCCCCTGCCCGCGTCAGCCATCCCAACACCGGCTGCCCGTGGCTCGCCGCGGCCTGCACCACGGGACCACTGGCCACCGCGAGCGTCCGGGACGCCTGGCTCGAAAAGAAAGTGAAGGCGCGTTGTTCCGGATGCAATGCGATCAGTCCGGGCGGGGACGGAACGGGAGGCTGCACCACGCCCACCACGCGGTGCCTCTCTGGCACGGTGATGACCGACACGCCGGTGTCCAGGAACAGCTTCCAGTCTGAATCATTGTCACGCGCCGCGAGTAGCCCTGCCTCGGGATGCGCCCCCGACGGCGAGTAGCCGAAGTACGCATCCCCGTGCCGCGCGTTGATGGGGACGAATCGTGCCGGTTCTTCGCCCAGCACCTTGAGCCGCGAGATGATCGCGCGCCCCGCTCCCAGGTTCTGGGGCCGCAGCACGCAAAGCGGGAGTGAGTGCACCTCCGCCATGGAAGAGACCCCCTCCTCCTCCAGGCTCAGCGCCGAGGTCCCCATCGACGACGGAGGCGCCAGCGAGAACAACCGGCCCTTGCCGTCCTTCAACCACAGGTATTCCTGCCCACGTGGATTCACCCAGCTCACGAGGCTCAGCGGGAGCGCCCCCGGCGCGAGGGCTGGCTGTTTGCTGTCATCCGCTGCGTGGTAGCGCGCCTTCCGGAGTCCCTGCGGCGTGTGTACCTGCCCGTGCATCACGTAGCCATCCAGGTGACTGGCGAGTACGAGCAACCCACCCGAGGAGCGCCACCCCGCCGCGATTACCTGCTGCCCTCGCGGGACCTGGACGCGCCGGGGCTTGGGCACGGTGGCGCGCGGAGAATGCGGCACCGCCATGGCCTCGACGGCGCCGTTCGCGGAGAACAGCAGCACGCGCCGGCCATCACCGGAGAAGGAGAACTTCACGATCCGCCGGTCGGCCTTGCGCGGCATCACCCCGGAAGCCTGCTGATTGGAAGCGAAGGGATTGCGCAGCAGGCGCAGGCAATCCGCCGGAGGCGGAAGCTCCAGCACCACCGAGCGGGGAACACGGCCCGCGGGCCGCACGTCCACGTCGAGCCGGTGCGCGCCGGGCTCCATCGGTTCGGAGACCTCCACGCTGGACATCCCCTCCGCGCCCTCCAGACGCCCCAGGCGCGAGGAGCCCACGAGCCACACGTCCTCGGGCGCGCTTGAAAGCTCCAGCGCCTCGCGCCACGCGGTCAGGTGTCGCGACGATGCGGGCGTGGTGGAGCGGGCGGTCAGCCACGCGAGGAGCGACGTGCCGCCCAGGCCCGTATGGGTGGCTTGAGCGGGCTCGGTCTGGAGCGCGCCCCAGGTGAACGCCGCGCCCACGGCCTCCGCGCGGCGCGCGAGCACGACCAGCAGCGCGAGGTGCGCGATTCGCGGCAAGCCCAGCTGATCCGGTCCCACGTCCAGCAGCACCACGGTGCGCCGAGCCCCCTGCGGCTGATGGAACGCGGGCTTGAGGAACGACAGTTCGCCGAACGCCGCGCGGCGCACCAGTTCTTCCGGTGCCTCCAATGCCCAGAGCCACTCACTGACGAGCAACCGTTCGAAAGGCCCTCGTCGGGAGAGCCCGTCATAGCCTTGAGGCTCACCGCCCTCGGCCTCACCGCGAGGACGCAGCGTTCCGACCGCCGCCGACAGCCGCGCCACGTGCGGCCCCAGGTGGCGCGCCAGGTCCTCCGGAAAGAGGGACAGCTGCGTCGCCCAGGGGCGCAGCGCGGGAGGCAATGCGGTCGTCACGAAGCGGCCTCCACGGCCGGGACGGACAACCACGCGGTCAGCGAAGCGCGCGCGACAGGCTTGGCCGCCGCGACGGAGACGAGCACCCCTGACGCAGGCAGCACCACGAGCGGCGCATCGCCCTGCCCCGCGAGCAGCGCACGCTCCAACAGCGAAGGCGCCACATCCGGCTCCAGCGCGCAGGGAAGCAGCAGCGCGGGCGCCAGCGGATCACGGCCCAGGTACACCGCACCATCGACCCAGGGCAGCGAAGCGGCGGTCCCCAACAGCACGAGCACATCCGGTCCCGCGACACCGGTCCACGACGCGAGCGTCGCGTCCTCCGCCCGCGAAGCGCGGTGTCCCAGTGCGAGCGCCACGGGACCAACGCCCGCCACGGCCACGGGCTCCAGGGGCAGGGCCCGGGGGCGCCAGCGCACGGGAAGTCCCGCGACGACCGGCTCCAGAGGCGGCCTCATGACGCCCTGCTCCCGCGCATCCCACGCCCGTTGATCACCCCGGCACTCTAACGAACGGGCGTCAGCGCCAACAGAGGGACCGACACGCGACAGGCCCCCGGACTCGAGCTGTACAGCGTCCGGAGCCCTGCTCATGCTCCCGAGCATGAGCACGACCCGGATCCACCACCACCTGAAGGCCCCCCGCTCACGCGTCTACAGCGCCCTGATTGACGCCCGCGCGGTCGCGACATGGATGGTGCCCGACGGCATGACGAGTCAGGTGCACGTCTTCGAACCGCGCGAAGGAGGCGCGTTCCGAATCTCGCTCACCTACGACGCGCCCACGGAGACCGGCAAGACGACCGCACATATGGACACGCATCACGGCCGCTTCGTGAAGCTCGTGCCGGACGAACAGGTCATCGAAACCACCGAGTTCGAGACCACCGACCCCGCGCTCCAAGGAGAGATGATCATCACGTTCACGCTCACCGACGCGCAAGACGGAGGCACCGACCTGCTCTCCGTGCACGAAGGACTGCCACCCGGCGTACCGCCCGCGGACAACGAGCTCGGCTGGCGGATGTCCCTGGAGAAACTCGCGAAGTACGTCGAGCAGAGTCCCTTGGAGTAACGGCACCTTCAGTGCCGTCGGGGCAGGCAACTCCACAGGAGAGGCCACCAGCATCACGCCGCGCGAGTGCTCGCTTCTTCCGCCAGCACCGCCGCCACCGCGCCACGCAACGCACGCAGCGTCTCCGGCAGTGCCTCCGGAGCGAAGCCCGCATCCATCTCGCGCGCCACGCCCTCCAGCTTGAGCCGCCACGCGGCCACCGCGTCCAAGTCCACGGGCCGCGACTCCAGCAACACATGCCCCGCCTGCGCGATGCGCTGGGCCCGAGCCAGAGGCCCCGCGCTCGCCTCCAGCGCCGCGGCCGGCAGCGCCAGGTTCTCCGACGCGGACAGCACGTCGCGCAGCACATCGCGCGCCAGCGCCTGTGCCTCCTTCGTGGGCACCGCGTAGACGAGCGGCCACAGGTCCGCCACGCCCGGCGTCGTCCTCCCCGCCAGCGCCGCGGCGGCAGCCACCAACCGCTGCACCTTCACCGCGCGCCGGTCCGACAGCGCGATGCCCGCCGCCCGCAACGTCCGCAGCGCCTGCGCCAGGTGCGGCCGCACCGGCCCCAGGTCCGCGCGCCTCGCCGCCTGCGCCACCACGTCCAGGGACGCAAGCGACGCCACTCGCGGCGCCGCATCCGCCCACAGCGACGCGCCTCCTTCCAGCAACTCCTCCAACCGCGGATCCGGCACCGGCTCCACGAAGATGCGCGCGAGGAACCGGTCCGCGAACGCGGCCAGCGCATCGTCCTCCGGCAGCGCGTTGGACGCGCCCACGCACACCCGCAGCGGGCACTGCATGCGCGTGTGGCCTCGCCGGAAGGTGCGCTCGTTCAGCAACCCCAGCAGCGTGTTGAGGATGGCGGTGGAGCCCAGGAACACCTCGTCCAGGAAGGCCACCTCCGCCTCCGGCAACATGCCCGCCGTCTCCGTCTCCACCAGCCCCTCGCGCAGCTTGCGCAGGTCCACCGGCCCGAAGATTTCAGACGGCTCCGTGAAGCGACCCAGCAGGTATTCGAAGTACGCACCACCCAGGCCGCGCGCCGTCCTGCGCACCGCCTCGCTCTTCGCGGTGCCCGGCGGGCCCACCACGAGCAGGTGCTCGCCCGCCACCGCCGACAGCGCCACCAACTCCACCATCGCCTCGCGCTCCACCAACCCCCGACTCGCGTCGGTGAGCGCGTCGCGGACCTCGGCCGCCGCGACCTCGAAAGATACGGACATGCCCGCAAGCCTAGCCTCGCCCCCGGTCCGGCATACAGTGGCGGCATGGATACGAAGTGGAAGTGGCTGGCCCTGGCGGGCGTGCTGGGCGCGGGGCCAGCGGTCGCGGACGGGTGGCACGGCTATGCCTCCCTGGGCGCGGGCATCACCCTGGATCATTTCAGCGACTGGCGCGCCAAGGGCCCCGCCCTCCAGGCCTGGCTCGCCGTGGAGACGCCGCCCGGCCTGTCCCTGGGCGTCGTCTTCGAAACCACCCAGACCTGGGGCCAGCAGTTCGCCGAGGCCCAGAACCCCTCCGAGATGAGCCGCGTGCAACTGGACTACACGGCCGTGGGCCTGGAAGCCCGCCTGCGCTTCCTCGGCGACAAGCCGGTCACACCGTGGGTGGGCGCGCGCCTGGCCAAGAGCTGGTCGCAGCCCTTCACCCCGGACAGCCTGGGCCAGCTGCGCCGCGAGGACTTCGACGTCACCAGCATGGCCTTCCGCGTGGGCCTGGACGGCTGGATCTCCGACCGGTGGGGCATCTCCATCGCCACCGCCATCCAGTTCTGCGACGTGAAGTTCACCAAGGCCGCGGAAGACACCAGCGCCAGCGCGGGCGTCAGCGTGGACATGTGCTCCAAACCGCTCCAGAGCATCGTCGCCGGACCCGTGCTGCGCTTCTAGCGCGGGTACAGTGCGCGCCCATGAACGCGCCGCCCCCCACCCCTGCTCCCCGCTGGCTCTACCTGCACGGCTTCGCCTCCGGCCCCCTCTCCGCCAAGGGCGTCTGGCTGGACGCGCACTGGGCGAAGCAGGGCATCGCGCTGGAGCGTCTCAACCTGCGCGTGCCGTCGCTGGAGCACCTGAGCCTGCACACCATGCTGGACACCGTGCGGGACGCGCTGGGCGCTCCCCATGACCGCGCTGTCCTCATCGGCTCCAGCATGGGCGGGCTCGTCGCCGCGCGCACCGCGGAGCAGGACGCGCGCGTGGGGGCACTGGTGCTGCTGGCCCCCGCCTTCCACTTCGTGGAGCAGCTCCAGCGCCGCCTGGGCCCCCACGCCTGGGCGGAGTGGAAGCGCACGGGCTACCTGGAGACGGATGACCACGCGGAGAAGCGCCGCACGCGCGTGCACCACGGCGTCATGGAGGAGGCCCAGCTCATGGAAACGAAGCGCGGCCCCTGGCCCGACGTGCGCGTGCCCACCCTCATCATCCACGGCCGCCAGGACGACACCTGCGACGTGCGCTATTCGCGCGAGTGGGCCCAGGGCAAGCGCCACGTCCGGCTGGTGGAGGTGGATGACGGCCACGAGCTGACCGCCTCGTTGGAGCTCATCGCGAAGGAGGCGGATGCCTTCCTCACCCCTTGGCGAGGTGTGGAGCAACCCCGGCAGGTGTTCACTGGCGGCTGACCGGTGCGCGTCCGCCCGGCGGTCGTATTCGCGCCGCGAACGCGCCGGGTAAGGTGGCGGCCATGAACCGCGAATACCACCGCTGGCACAGCCCGCGGCTGAACCGGGACATGGAAGTGCTGCTGTACGGGCACTCGGGCGAACCCGTCATCCTGGTGCCCACCAGCAAGGGCCGCTTCTTCCAGGCCGAGGACTTCGGCCTCATCAGCGCCATCGCGGACGGCATCGCCGCGGGCCGCTACGTCGTGGTGTGCGTGGACTCGGTGGATGAGGAGTCCTGGTACAACAAGGACGTCGCCCCCGCCGTGCGCGTGGCCCGCCATGCCCAGTGGGAGGACTACCTGCTGCATGAGGTGGTGCCGCTCGCGAAGGGCCGCGCCGCCGGGGGCCGCCTCACGCTCGCCGGGTGCAGCCTGGGCGGCTTCCACACGTACAACGTGGGCCTGCGCCACCCGGACGTCTTCCAGCGCCTCATCTCCATGGGCGGCAAGTTCGAGACGGAGGACTTCCTCGACGGCCACCACGACGAACAGGTGTACTTCCACACCGCGCCGCAGTGGCTGCCCAACCTGCACGACCCGGGGCGCCTGTCCGCCCTGCGCCGCGTGGAGATGACCCTGGCCGTGGGCGAGCACGACTTCTGCCGCCCCTCCAACGAGAACCTCTCCAAGGTCCTCTGGCAGAAGGACATCGGCAACGACCTGTCCATCTGGGACGGCGGCACCCACGACTGGCCCGTGTGGCGGCAGATGATCCGCCAGTACCTGCCGGCCTGAAGTCGCGGTGGGTGCCGGACTCGGGACACGACAAAGCCTCCGGTCGGAAGGACCCGGAGGCTCTCGTGATGCGCCACCGTGAGGAGCCGGAGGGCTACTCGATGGGCATGAACACCTTGAAGCCCGAGCGGCCGTTGTTCGTCGTGTTGCGCTCGATGAAGTCGCTGGCGGACGAGTGGCCGTCGCCCAGCGTCACCGCCGTGTGGCCGTAGATGCTGCCCAGGCGCGTGGAGGTGCTCTCCCACGTGAGCACGAGGCCCGGAATCTTCAGCGCGTCTTCCAGGGACATGTCCACCTGGCGGAACTTGTCGCGCGGCAGGTTGTTGTCGATCTGGTTGCCGTTGCCCGACACGCCGATGCCCATGGAGTTGCGGATGGCCCGGCTCACGCCCGTGGCGCAGAGGCCCTGGCTGTTGTAGCCGCCCATGCCCATGGCCGCCGCGCGCGCCGCCTCCGCCAACCGGCGACCCTTGTCGGTCCCGCCGGTGGGGGCCACGCCCATCGGGCCGCCCACGTCCTGCCCACCGCCCACGCCGCGCCCACCCCGGACGCCCTGACGGCCACCACCCGCGTCGAAGCTGTCACGGCCGGAGTGGCCGACGCGCAGCGTCCGACCCGAGAAGATGAGGTCCGGGTTCGAGATGTTGTTGTCGCGCGCCAGCTTCTGCACGGAGGTGCCGAAACGAGCGGCCAGGCCAGAGAGGGTGTCGCCAGGGCGGATGCGGTAGTTGGACATGTAGGCTCCTGGGACAATTGTCGGGGCTTCCAGATCCAGGTTGCGGCCGTTTCCTAGATTCTTGGAACTTTTCCCTGCACTGGAATTTTACACCCCAACAACCCCCAACAACCCCCATCAGCCCTCCAGGGGCCGGAGGGTGCCCGCGCTGACGCGCCAGAAGCGCCACAGCACGGCGGCGGCCACGGTGATGAGGCCCGCGCACAGGCCCCACCAGATGCCCAGCACGCCCATGCCCAGGTGGAAGCCCAGGAGCAGGGTCAGGGGCAGGCCCACGGCGTAGTGGCCCACGATGTTGGCCACGAAGGTGAAGCGCGTCTGGCCGGCGCCGCGCAGCACGCCCGCGCCCACGCCCTGCACACCGTCGAAGACCTGGAAGATGGCGCTCACCATCAGCAGGGGCAGCAGCAGCGGCAGCACCTCCGGCGGAGCTCCGGCCAGCGTCGCCAGGCTCCGGGGGAAGAGCGCGAACACGAGCCCGCCGAGCGACATGACCCCCGCGCCGAGGGCGAAGGCCATCAGCCCGCTCCTGCGGGCCTGCGGCGTGTCGTGCGCGCCCACGGCCCAGCCCACCCGCACGCTGCCCGCGTTGCCGATGCCCAGCGCCATGGTGAAGGTGAGACTGGCGAAGGAGATGGCGATTTGATGCGCGCCCACGCTCTCCGGCCCCAGCTTCGCGGACAGCACGCCCGCCAGCGCGAAGACGCCCACCTCCGCCGCGATGTGCAGGCCAATGGGCAGCCCCACCCGGAACGCCCGCAGCTGATCCGCCTTCACCGGCCTGCGTGACGGCGTGCCCGGCACGGGGATGGCCTGCACCGCCCGCGCGACGATGAGCACCTCCAGCGCCGTGCACAGGAGCGTGGACAGCGCCGCGCCCGCCGCGCCCATGGCCGGCACGTGGGTGAGCGGTCCGGCCCACGCGGGCAACGACTCGCCGCCGAAGACGAACAGCGGCACCAGCATCACGTTGATGATGTTGGCCAGCACGGCGGACACCACCAGCGGCCGGGGCGTCCCGATGGCCTGCAGGTACGCGCGCACCGTGAGGAAGATGAGCATCAGGGGCAGGCTGGGCGCGCGGAAGTGCAGGAAGGCGCGCACCTGGACGATCTGCTCCTCGGCCACGCCCACCCATGGCAGTCCGGCCGGCACGGTGATGAGCACCGCCCACAGCACCACGCCCACGAAGGCGGACAGCCACACGCCCTGCCAGAGCACGTCCCGAGCGCGGCGCGGGTGGCCGGCGCCAATGGCCTGGGACACCAGCGGGTCCACGCCCATCATCAGCCCCATGCCGAAGCTGCTGACGGCGAAGAAGAGGGCGTGGCTCAGGCCCACCGCCGCCAGGGCGGACGTACCGGCCCGGCCGACGATGAAGGTGTCCGTCACGCTCATCAGGGACTGGCCCGCCTGCGCGATGCACAGGGGAATCGCCAGCCGTAGCAGGGCGCGCAGCTCCCCCTTCGCGCCGCGGGCCGGGGGGGAGGACGACACGGAGGGCTCGACGGCTTCGGGCGGCATGACGGGGCCTATAGGGAAGGGATTGCGCTGGTGCAAGCGACGCAATCCCCGACCCCGTCTGACCGCCCGCCCGCCCCGTCAGGGAGTGCTGACCGGAAACGGAACCGTGACGAGCGGCGTCTGGAGGCTGTCCACCTTCGACACGCGCACCCCCGCGTCGCTGATGGCGTAGACGTAGTCATCCGCCATCACGCTGCGGCGCACATCCGGCACGTAGTAGTAGCTCCACTGCGGCATGCCCGTGGTCCTGAACAGGTCCGACATGGGCACCGCGCCCACCGGGGAGATGCCCGCCGCCAGGTCCACCCGGAACACGCGCAGCTCCGTGCGGAAGCCCTGCCAGTAGTTCTCATAGGACGAGTAGGACCTCGAGTAGTCCGTGAACGGGATGGCCACCAGCCCCTTGGCCGCGAAGTAGTTGAAGGCCTTGTGCTCGTAGAGGGCCTCGCTCCAGCCGTAGGCCTCGCCCACCAGCTGCGTGGCGGCCTCCTTGGGGTTCGCCAGGTCGCTCACGTCGAAGAGGGACAGCTTCAGGGTGCTCGTCCCGCAGCAGCCGCCGTTGGGCTCCGTGTGGATGCCCATCGTCAGCAGGTGGTGGTCGCCCACCGGGTGCATGTACGTGGAGAAGCCGGGCACCTTCAGCTCACCCACCTTGCGCGGGTGCGCCGGGTCGCTCAGGTCGAAGGTGAAGAGCGGATCCACCTGGAGGAAGGTGACGACGTAGCCGCGCGGGCCCGCGAAGCGCGCGCTGAAGATGCGCTCGCCCTCGGCCAGGTCCTCGCTGCGGCCCAGCTCCGCCAGCTGCCCGTTCTTCACGCCCAGCGTCGTCACGCGGCTGGCCGTCGTGGTGCGGCCCCACCACCAGTCCTGGTGCTCCGGCTCCGGGAGGCGCGTGGTGACCGTGGTGGCCATGCGCAGCACGCCCTGGTACTCGTCCAGGGCGAACTGGTTGACGGGCGTGCCCTCCACCGTGCCGGAGCCCGCGTACACCGCGCGGCCCGGCTGGCGCAGGTCGAACTTGTGCAGGTAGGTGAAGTCCTTCTGCCCCGGCTGCGGCCACCACCAGTAGTGCGAGTGCGCCAGGTACAGCGATTCCTTGGACGCGTACACCGTGCCCGGCTCCGCCACCAGGCTGGTGCGCCCCGGCGCCGCCGTGCGCGCGTCCAGGTCCAGCGAGGCCACCGTCACGAAGCCCAGCGCGGACGGCGCGTTGCTCCGGTAGAAGTCACCGCAGGACGTGGGCAGCGCCGTCGTCACCCCGTCCGCGTCCACGTGCCGGCCCGCGGGCAGCCACTGGTCCAGCGTGTTCGCGCGGATGCGCTTCTCGTTCTCGACGATGAGCGCGTCGAGGGTCTTGGTGAGCTTCCCCTCGTCCTTGTAGAGGTCCTCCGAGTACTCCACCCAGAACTTCACGTCCTCCGGCCAGCGGAACGCGTCCGACAGCACCAGCCGCACGTTGCTGTCCACGCGGCGCGCCTGGTTGAAGACGCCGGGCAGGTAGACCTGATCCACCACCGTGGGGTGCGCCACGTCCGACACGTCCACCGTGGTCACCTTGGTGCTGTCCGCGTTGTAGTAGCCGCAGCCGAAGCCGTAGCAGGCCATGTCCGCGACGGGCACCATGCCCCCGCCCACGCCCCCGCCCACCTTCGTCGGGGTGCCCGGCAGCGACAGCGCCACCTGCGAGACGATGACCAGCCGGTTCTTCTCGTCGAGCAGCATCTCCCGGGGCCAGCCCTCCACCTCCAGCGTCGCCGCCAGCGTGAGCTGCTCCGCGGGCCACGAGCGGTGCGCGTACAGCCGGTTGCCCGACAGCACGAAGATGCGCGTGCCGTCGTTCTGCACGAAGTCCGACTCGTGCACGCCCTCCACCTGGTTGTTGGTGCCGGTGGAGTCATTCGGCGCCTGGCCGCCACCGGCGCCGGCGTTCACGCCGCCCCCCGCCGAGTCCTCCGCGGGCATGGGGCCAAAGACGACGCCGCCGCGCGTCCCCCGGCCGAAGCGCTCCCAATAACCGGGCTTCTGCTGCTCCAGGTTCGCGCGCATCTGCTTCGTCGCGGTGTCCTCGATGTACTGCTCCAGCGCCGAGCAGTCGTCGAAGGTCGTGAGCTTCAGCGACTGCTGCACGGGTTCGTTGTCCAGGCCCTCCGGGGCCTTGCCCCCGTCACCGCACCCCACCGCCAGCAGCGTGAGCCCCACCGTTCCGAAAAGACGTAGACGCATGCGTGAATCCTCCCTCGAAAGTCGACTGCCTCGCGGGGCTCGGCGCTTTGCCACGCCCATGCCAGGGGAGAATCCCGTCGCTTCTGTCCGTGATTGCGGGGGGTTGGGAGGCGCGCGGGGTCACCCGCCGCTCTCAGAAACCTGAGGCGCGCACGGGACTGGCGGTGGGAAAACCGAGGGACTGGGGCACGAAGCGCACGAAGCGCTGCTGCAGCTGCGCGTCCATGCCTTCCAGCCGCAGGCCCATGCCCGTCTGCGAGCGGAACGCGCTCCCCATCCCGGGCGGGTTGCACCACGCCACCACCGCCTGCGCCTCGCAGGGCGTGCGCTGGCCGGCCATCACCAGGCGCAGGGACAGCCGCGAGCCCTCGCGCGCGGGCGTGAGCGTGCGCACGAAGAGGCCCTGGGGGCTGGCGTCATGGCTGAAGCCACTGAGCGTGGGGCCACCCGGCGTGTTGAACTCCACCACGGTGAAGAAAGGCACCCGCTCCGCGGCCCTCAAGGGGAGCGTGCCCTGCGACAGGCGCGCCAGCACCTTCGCCAGCAGCTCGTCCGCGCCCAGCTGCCGCTTGAGCAACAGCGGCGCGCCGCTCAGCTCCTGCGCGCGCTCCAGCACGTCCGGTGCCTCCTCCACCCGCGACATCAAGACCAGCGGCTTGCGTGGGAACTGCTCGCGCAGGCGTGTGGCCAGCGACAGGGCCTCCCGAGGCAGCCGCGACACGTCCACCACGAAGCCGTCCAGCCGCTCGCCCTGGGCCACGGCCTGCGCCGCCGCGTCATCCAGGTCCTTGGCGTAGAGCACGTGCATCCCCTCGTGCTCCAGCGCTCCGCCCAGGAAGGTGTGCAGGAACCGGCCGCCCTCCACCAGCAGCACGCCCCGGCCGCGCGGAGGGCCCGTCCAGGCGCGCTCACGCGACAGCCGCACCGCGGCCACCTTCGCCGCCAGCGCCTCCTGGCTCACCGGCTTGGGCAGGAAGTCGTCCGCGCCCGCGCGCCCACAGTGCATCACCTCATGGGGTTCATCCGCCGCGGTGAACATCACCACCGGGACGTTGCGCCCCGCAGGGTGCGCCTTGACCAGGCGGCAGGCCTCGTCCCCCTGGAGCTTCTCCAGGTGCAGGTCCATCAGGATGAGCGCCGGCGTCCGCTGCGCCAGCTCCGCCAGGCACGCATCCGCCCCCTCCAGACCCACCGCGTCACAGCCCATGCGCGACAGGTGCAGCCGCATCACGTCCCGCGCGGTCCGCGAGTCGTCCACCACGAAGACCAGATCTCTCGGGCGAGGAGAAAAGCCGGGGGTCGTCATGACTCCCGGAGATACGCGGACTCCAGGGAAGGCACCACGGACCCGGCGCCACAACGTGAGCTGGTGGACGCCTTTTCCGTGCGCCGGGGGACGTCAGCCGCGGGGCTCCGCGCGGCCGGACAGCAACTTCGTGAGCTGACGGGCAATGAGGGCGCACTGCGCGGCGTCACCGGCGGCCAGCGCGTCCTTGCCTCCCACCAGCAGCTGCTGCACGGTGCCCACGGCCGACTCGGCCTCCGGGCTGGGGTTCTCCCGGGCGCTCTGCTGGAGCAGGCGGGCCAGCTTCTCCCCGCGCTCCAGCAGCTTGCGGAAGGTCTCCTCCGCCTTGCGCGCGTCCACCACGCCCTGCGCCTGCGCGTAGTGGGACTGCTCCTGGCCCAGCTTCTCCGCCTCGCCCTGCGGCAGACCGGCCCGGGCCTCCAGGCGCACCAGCTCCATGTGGCCAGAGGTCAGGTCGGTGGCCTGCACGGAGAGGATGCCCTCGCCGGACAACTCGAAGACGACCTCCAGCGGCGTCTCCCCGCGGTTGGCGACGTGCAGGTTCTTGAGGACCACCTCGCCCAGCTTGTGGTTCTCGTCCTGGAACTCGCTCTCCCCCTGGTACACGGGGATGCGCGCCTCGGACTGGCCGGAGGTGCCCGGGAAGAAGATGTCGCGCGCCACCACCGGCACGCCCGTGTTCTTGGGGATGAGCCGCTTCACGCGCCCGCCCATCACGCCCACGCCCAGGCTCTGGCTGGCTACGTCCAGCAGCAGCGCCTGCCCCGCCTGCCGGACCAGCTCGTCCGCCTGCACCGCGGCGCCCAGCGCCACGGCCTCGTCCGGGTGCACGTCCGTGGAGGGCGCGCGGCCGAAGAAGTCCGCCACCAGCCGGCGCACCAGCGGCACGCGGGTCATCCCGCCCACCAGCAGCACCACGTCCACCGAGCGCGGATCCATCCGCGCCTCCGCCATCACGCTCTTGCAGACCTCCAGGCAGCGGCGCGACAGCGGCTCCGACAGCGTCTCGAAGAAGCTGCGCGTGAGGGCGGTGTTGATTTCGGTGAAGCGCTTCACGCCCGCCGTGTGGTCGCCCAGGCCGGACACGGAGATGAGGGCCTCCTCGGACTCGGTCAGCTCGCGCTTGGCCGCCTCCGCCGCCACCTTCAAGCGCCGCAGCGACTGCGCGTCCTTGGAGACCGCCTCCTGGAAGGCATCCTCCACCTGCGCCAGCAGCCATTGGACGATGCGTTGGTCGAAGTCCTCGCCGCCCAGCGCGTGGTCGCCGCCCGTGGCCTTCACCTCGAAGACGCCCGCCTTCACGTCCAGGATGGACACGTCGAAGGTGCCGCCGCCCAGGTCGAACACCAGCGCGCTGCCCTCGAAGCCGCGGGACAGGCCGTACGCCAGCGCCGCCGCGGTGGGCTCGTTGACCAGCCGCACCACCTCCAACCCCGCGATGGCCGCCGCTTCCCGCGTGGCCTGGCGCTGGTTGTCGTCGAAGTTCGCGGGGACGGTGATGACGCACTTGCGCACGTCACGTCCGAAGTGCGCCTGCGCGTCCAGGCGCAGCTCGCCCAGGATGAAGGCGGACACCTGCGTCGCGGGCAGCACGCGGCCGGACAGCTTCACGCGCACGTCGCCCGTGGGGCCGGCCACCAGGGGATACGGCACCACCGCCTTCGCCTGCTGCACCAACTCTGGCGTGTAGCGGCGTCCCAGGAAGCGCTTGGTGGCCCACACCACCGCGTCCGGGTGCTCCTCCCCCAGGGCCTGGGCCGGCTGCCCCACCAGGCGGTCGCCCGCCCGGGTGAGGCCTACCACCGAGGGCGTGAGGCGTCCTCCCGCACGTGAGGGGATGAGGCGCGGGCGTCCTTCTTCCACGGTCGCGACGACGCTGTTGGTGGTGCCCAGGTCGATGCCGATGACAGGTTCTTGCATGGCGAGGGTGGGGCCCACGCTACGGGTAAGCGCCCACTTCCGCCAAGTCCTGTCGCACCCCGGCCGTCCGTTGCCGGGCGCCGGCCTGCCTTCAAGGGCCCGGGGGCGGTCACCAGCACACACCCGGGGACGCTTCCCCGCCCGCTCTCTCCATGGACCTTGGGAGGCCCCGAGCGGCCACGGCGATCCAACGCATGGCGCCGGCATCATTGCCGCCAGGGACGCCCCATGCTAAGGGCGCCAGCGTCATGGTGAACGTCTCCATCGCCCGCCGCTACGCCCGCGCCATCCTCGACGTCGCAGCGGAAGGCAACCGCACCGACGCCGTCGCGGAGCAGCTCAACGCCTTCGCCGCCGTCGTGGGCCAGAGCCCCGACCTGTCGGACGTGCTGCTCAACCCCATCTACAGCCGCGCCCAGCGCAGCCGCGTGGTGGAGGCCCTGCTCCAGGCCATGCCCTCCCCCGCGGAGCCCGCGCTCGCCAATGCGGTGCGCCTGCTGGTGGACCGCAACCGCCTGGGCTACCTGCCCGACATCGCCCGGCTCTACCGCGACATGGCGGACGCCCGCGCGGGCCGCGTCCGGGGCCAGGTCACCAGCGCCGCCCCGCTCTCCGCGGACGCCCTCACCCAGCTCCAGCAGTCGCTCCAGCAGCTGACCCAGCGCAACGTCGTGCTGGAGACCAAGGTGGATCCGTCCCTGCTCGGCGGTGTGGCCGCGCAGGTCGGTGGCACCCTCTACGACGGCACCCTGCGCACCCAGCTGGAGCAGCTGCGCCGCGAGCTGAAGTAACCCCTCCCTCACTCCCGGTGCGGCAGACGTGCCGGGTTGTCAGGGTTGCCCCGTAGTCCTAGTCAAACCTGTATTTCCCGTCGGCTCTGGGAATAGGTATACTTCTGGGCAACGCGGACAAGCCCGCGTTTTCCGAGACGACCCGCCCATGCCGCAGCCTGTGTTCCAACGGCTTCCCGGAGCCCTTCCGTCCCTGGGGGTTCCCGAGGAAACCCTGCCCTTTCTGGGTGCGTTGCTCAACGCGCCGGGTTGGGGGGTGGCGCTGGTGGACGGGGACTCCCGCCTCGTCTGGATGAACGACCTGCTGGCTTCGCTGAGTGGCCGCCCGGCGCAGCTGTGCGTGGGTCGCTTCCTCTCGGAGGCGTGGCCCGGCCTGGCGCCGCCGCTGTCTCCGCTGCTGGCGCGGGCGCAGTCCGGTGAGCGCGTGGCGGAGGAGCTGGTGTCGGGCCGCTTCGGCGAGGTGGGCACGCTGCGCCACCTGACCGTGAGCGCCATGCCTGCGGCCCCTTCCTCGGGCGTGCTCCTGCTCCTGCGAGACTCCTCCGCGCGCCTGCGCGAAGAGGCGGCGCTGCGCGCGAGCGAGGAGCACATGCGCTCCATCGTGGAGATCTCCTGCGACGGGTACTTCTTCCACGACCGCGGGCAGTTCCTGGACATCAGCCCCGGCCTGGGCCGCCTGATGGGCTACTACGAGACGGCGGAGCTGATCGGCCGGAACATCCTGGACTGCGTGGCGCCGGAGTTCCGCGCCCCCGCGCGCGACGTGATGGACCGCGGCGTGGAGGCCCCGTACGAACTGGCCGTGCTCCACCGCGACGGCCGCCGCATCCCCGTGGAGGTCATGGGCCGGCCGGCGACGTTCCAGGGCCGCTCGGTGCGCATGGGCGCGGTGTGGGACGTGAGCATCCGCAAGGCCGCCGAGGAGCGCCTGATGCGGATGGAGCACTTCCGCGACCAGTTCCTGGACGCGGCGGGGGACGGCTTCAAGGCCCCGCTCCAGTCGCTCCAGTGCGACGTGCTCGCCCTCCAGCACGCTCCGTCGATGCCAGAAGCCCTGACCGAACAGGTAGGGCGGGTGGGCCAGGGCGTGCGCCGGGTGGAGCGGCTGATCCGCCAGCTCCTGGACTTCACCCGCGCCCGGCTGTCCAACGGCCTGCCCGTGCACCCCTCCTCCGTCCACCTGGGCCAGCTGGCGGAGCGCGTGCTGGCGGACCGGCAGCGGGCCCACCCGGACCGCGACCTGCGGCTCGTCGCCAGCGGCGACCTGAAGGGCACCTGGGACGGCGAGCGGCTCTTCCAGCTGATGGACTCCCTGGTGGGCAACGCCCTGCACCATGGCCCGGTGTCCTCATCCGTGGTGCTCCAACTGACGGGGCGCTTCGACGGGGTGACGGTGCAGGTGCACGACCCGGATTGCCGGGTGCCGCCGGAGTACCAGGGCACCCTCTTCGAGCCGTTCAAGCACCGCGCCCTGTGCTCCGCGGATGACGGGCTGGGGCTGTCGCTCTTCATCGTGCGGCAGATCGCCCTGGCCCATGGCGGGCGCATCTCCGTGGAGTCGGGGGCGGCGGACGGCACCCGCTTCATCGTGTGGCTGCCCCGCGAGGACGGCCTCCCCGCGTCCGGCGCCTGAAGCCGGGCCTGGCGCCGGGCTCCCTGGGCTTGCGAGCAGGCGGGGCCCCTCTCGTCCGGGGTGCCTGCTTACGTGCGCGATAAAGGGGTGCGGGGGTGGGGGAAGGCCCTGTCGCGTGGCGCGTTGCGAGAGTCCCGGTGCCCGTGATAGGGGGCCACCCGGTACATCAAGATTCGCGGCGGCCATCCCCGTTTCCTCAGGCCGCCCCCTCCGCAAGGACGCTAGACGCCCATGGAAATCCGCGCCGACGAGATCAGCAGAATCATCCGGGAGCAGATCAAGGACTACGGCAAGAAGGTCACCGTCGCCGAGACCGGCACCGTGCTGTCCGTGGGCGACGGTATCGCCCGCGTGTACGGCCTGGAGGGTGCGCTCGCCGGTGAGCTGGTGGAGTTCGCCAACGGCGTGCAGGGTCTGGTCCTCAATCTGGAAGAGGACAACGTCGGCGTCGCCATCATGGGTGAGTTCAAGGACATCCGCGAGGGTGACACCGTGAAGCGCACCCAGCAGATCGCCTCCGTGCCGGTGGGCAAGGGCCTGCTGGGCCGCGTGGTGAACGCGCTGGGCCAGCCGGTGGACGGCAAGGGCCCCATCGAGGCCACCGAGCACCGCCGCCTGGAAGTGAAGGCGCCCGGCATCGTGAAGCGCAAGTCCGTGCACGAGCCCCTGCAGACGGGCATCAAGGCGCTGGACGCGCTGGTGCCGGTGGGCCGCGGTCAGCGCGAGCTCATCATCGGTGACCGCCAGACGGGCAAGACGGCCGTCGCCATCGACGCCATCATCAACCAGAAGGGCCTGGGCGTTTACTGCGTCTACGTCGCCATCGGGCAGAAGCAGTCCACCGTCGCGCAGGTGGTGGAGAAGCTGAACAAGTACGGCGCCATGGAGTACACGGTGGTCGTCGCCGCGAACGCGTCCGACCCGGCCCCCATGCAGTACTTCGCGCCGTACGCGGGCGTCGCCATCGGCGAGTACTTCCGCGACAACAAGATGCACGGCCTCATCGTGTACGACGACCTCTCCAAGCAGGCCGTGGCGTACCGCCAGCTGTCCCTGCTCCTGCGCCGCCCGCCGGGCCGCGAGGCGTACCCGGGCGACGTGTTCTACATCCACAGCCGCCTGCTGGAGCGCGCCGCCAAGCTGTCCGACGAGGAGGGCGCGGGCTCCCTCACGGCGCTCCCCATCATCGAGACGCAGGCGGGTGACGTGTCCGCCTACATCCCGACGAACGTCATCTCCATCACCGACGGGCAGATCTTCCTGGAGACGGACCTGTTCTTCGCCGGCGTCCGTCCGGCCATCAACGTCGGTCTCTCCGTGTCGCGCGTGGGTTCCGCGGCGCAGATCAAGGCCATGAAGCAGGTCGCAGGCTCCATGAAGCTGGAGCTGGCGCAGTACCGCGAGCTGGCCGCCTTCGCCCAGTTCGGCTCCGACCTGGACAAGGCCACGCAGGAGACGCTGGCGCGCGGCGCCCGCATGGTGGAGCTGCTCAAGCAGGGCCAGTACGAGCCGCTCTCCGTCGAGCGTCAGGTCATCCAGATCTACGCGGCGACCAACAAGGACGACGCCGGCAAGCGCGGGTGGATCCGCCAGGTGCCGGTGAGCGACGTGGTCCGCTGGATGAAGGAGATGCTGGAGTTCGTGGACAGCAAGTACCCGAACATCGTCTCCGACCTGGTCGCCAAGCGGGAGCTGACCGCTGACATCAAGGCGAACATCAACAAGGCGTTCACCGAGTTCAACGACCTGTTCCAGGCGACCCCGGGCGCCAAGGTCTAAGCTTCGCGCCCCACGCGCGGTGCCTTGACGGACAGCCCCGCCCTCCCTTCAAACGGGAGGCGGGGCTTTTCGTTTGCCCGCGGTGGGCCACTACCACCGCGCCTCTTCAGCGCAGCCGGGGCAGGATGGCGCGCAGGCTCTTGTCCGCGCTGCCTCGCGAGCCCAGGCGCTGCACGGCGGCGCGCTCGTAGGGCATCACGTTGGCGCGCTCCACCAGTTGCACGTGCGCACCCAGCGCGGCGGGCATGGCCAGGTCCAGTTCGAAGATGTCGCCCGCGACGAGCGTGGACTCCGGGCCCGTGTGCGTGGCGTCCCAGATGCGCTTGAGCGCGGAGAAGTAGCGCCCGCGCTTGAGGTACACCGGCCGGCCCAGCACGCCGTCCAGGTGGAGCGCTTCCGGCAGCGCGTCGAAGCGCGCGTCCTTCGGCTCCGTGTCCTCCAGCTGGAACTTGCGCGCGTCGCCGAAGACCTTCAGCCGCTCACGGCCCTTGGGGGCCAGCTTGTCCAGCTTCGCCTCCACCAGCTCCGTGTGCGCGTTCGTCACCACCGACACGGGCAGGCCCGTGGCGAGCAGCGCCTCCAGCACCTCCTTCGCCTCCGCCTTGAAGGCCGTGGCCGAGTGCCGGTACGCCTCCCGGTACAGCGTCTGCACCGTGTCCGTACGCAGCACTTCGTCGTCGCCCTTGCCGTAGCGCTTGAGCAGCCGGTGCGCGGTGCAGGTGGCCGTCAGGTAGGGGTCCGCGGTGGCCGGCGCCACGATGCGCCCCGCGACCTCCCAGCCGTACTGGTCCACGCCCTCATGCAGCGCGGCGACCTCCTCCGCCCACGCCTGGGACGCGTCCTGCCCCAGCACCCCGTACAGCGCGTCCTGGAAGTGCTTGAGGAAGGGCTCGCCCTCCGCCAGCACGTCCGTGAAGGTCCCATCGAAGTCCAGCACCACGCACGCGATTCCCATCCACCGGTCCTTGCAGCCCGGCCGCTTCGAAGCGCGGCCGTGAACGAAAGCCCCGAATGACGCCCCGTCGGCCGCTCCGAATCAAGCCCCCTGCCCTGCCTCCGGGTGGAGGCCGGTGCCAACTCCCGGAAAGCCGGATGGAACCCGGGTCGGGTGGTCCCGGCCCCCCGCCACCCCCACCGTAGAGCCTCCCGCGGGGGAGGGGGGCTCCGCGCCCATGTCCGAGCCGACTGGCACCTTTCTGGCGGAGTCCACACCCGTGCCGCAGGAGTGGCTGCGCACGGTGTTGCATCTGCTGCCGGTGGGGGTGGTCATCGTGGACACGGCGGGACGCCTGCTCGCGGCCAACGCCGCCGCGAGCGCGCTGTGGGGCCAGGCTGCGCTGGCGCGGATGCAGCTGGAGCACTTCGGCACCTTCGAGGCGTACTGGCCCGGCACGGGCAAGCGCCTGCGCGGCGAGGAGTGGGCCGTGGCGCGCACGCTGCGCACCCGGCAGACCGTCTCCAACGAGGAGGTGGACATCGTCGGGAAGGACGGCGCGCGCCGCACCATCCTCAACTCGTCGGCGCCGCTGTACTCGGCGGAGAGCGGATTGGTGGGCGCGGTGAACATCAACGTGGACATCACCGAGCGCAAGGCCACCGAGCGCGCGGAGTTCTTCGTCAGCGAGGCGAGCCGGCTGCTCGCCGAGTCCCTGGACTGGGAGACCACGCTGAAGGCCGTGGCGCGGCTGGCCACGCTGGAGTGGGCGGACTTCTGCATGGTGGACGTGCTGGGGCCGGACGGCGCGCTGCACCGGCTCGCGGTCAGCGCGAGGGACCCGAGGAAGCAGTCGCTGCTGGACCAGACCCTGCTCTTCCCGCCACTGGCCGGCTCGGACTCGCCGCTCGCCCGGGTGTTCGCGCGCGGCAAGCCCGTGCTCATCGCGGACATCACGCCCCCGTGGCTGGACGCGGTGTCCCTCTCGCCCGAGCACCGCCAGCTGCTGGAGGCGCTGGCGCCGCGCTCGTCCATGCTGCTGCCCCTGGCGGTGGGACGGCGCCGCTTCGGCATCATCAACCTGGTCTCCGCGTCGCCCGCGCGCCTCTACACGAAGCGCGACCTGGGGTACGCCACGGAGTTCGCGCGCCGCGCCGCCCTGGCGGTGGAGAGCGCCCGGCTGTACCGCGAGGCCCGCGAGGCCCTGCGTGAACGGGACGCCTCCGCGGCCATGCTGGAGTCCTTCTTCGCCGCGTCGCCGGTGGGCATGGGCTTCGTGAACCAGGACCTGCGCTACGTGCGGCTCAACAAGGTCATCGCGGAGAACAACGGCATCTCCCTGGAGAAGCACCTGGGCCTCACCCCCCGCGAGCTGATGGGCCCGGCGGGCGCCCCCATCGAGGACCTGCTGCGCCAGGTGCTGGAGTCGGAGGTGGCCGTGGTGGACGACCCGGTCGAGTACGTCGCGGGTCCGGAGCCGCGCACCTTCCTGGCCACGTACTTTCCCGTGCGCTCCGGCAGGGAGCTGCTGGGCGTGGGCGGCGTGGTGCGCGAAATCACCGACCAGCGCCGCATGGAGACCCACCTGCGCTTCCTCACGGAAGCCACCACGCGGCTGGCCACGTCCCTGGACTGGCGCACCACCGTGCGCAACGTGGCGGAGCTGGTGGTGGCGCAGCTGGCGGACTACTGCCTGGTGGACATGCTGGGCGAGGACGGCCAGCACCTGGAGCGCGTGGAGCGCCGCGCCCTCGACGAACGGCTCCAGGCCCAGCTGGAGAAGTCCATGCCCTACGCGCCCCAACCCGGCGCCCAGTCCGTCCTGCGCAGGGTGCTGGAGACAGGGCGCTCGGAGCTGGTGGCGGAGGTGGACGAAACCGCCATGCGCGCCTTCGCCGTCAACGACACGCACCGGGAGATTCTGGAGGGGCTGAGCCCGCGTTCGGTGATGGTCGTCCCGCTGATGGCGCGCGGGCGCACGCTGGGCATCGTGAGCGCGGCGACGTGCTCGCCCACGCGGCGCTTCGGCCCGCGGGATTTGTCGCAACTGGAGGACCTGGCCTGGCGCGCGGCGCTGGCCGTGGACAACGCGCGGCTGTACCGGCAGGCGGAGCAGGCCGTGGCCGCGCGCGACGAGTTCGTGGCGGTGGCGACGCACGAGCTGCGCACGCCCCTGTCCGCGCTGCACCTGCAGCTGTCGTCGCTGCAGCGCACGGTGGACAAGCTGCCGTCGGACGAATCCGAGCGGCTGGGCCAGGGGCTGCAAGGGGCGCTCCGGCAGGCGGACCGGCTGACGCGGCTGGTGACCCACCTGTTCGACGTGGCGCGGCTGGGCACGGGGCAGATGGCGCTGGAGCTGGGCGCGGTGGAGCTGTCCTCGCTGGTGCACGCGCTGGTGGCGCGGATGGAGGAGGCGCTGGCCACCGCGGGCTGCGTGGCGGTGGTGCACGCGGACGCGCCGGTGGTGGCGCTGGCGGACCGGCCTCGCGTGGAGCAGGTGCTGATGAACCTGCTCACCAACGCGATGAAGTACGCGCCGGGCCTGCCGGTGGAGCTGTACGTGGAGCGCGACGGGGAGCAGGCCATCATCGCCGTGCGCGACTGGGGCCCCGGCATCCCTTCGGACGCGCGCGAGCGCATCTTCGAGCGCTTCACGCGCAACAGCGGCGAGCACGCACGCGCGAGCCTGGGCCTGGGCCTCTACATCTCCCGGCAGCTCGCCCGCGCGCACGGCGGCGACCTGTTCGTGGAGCCGCCGCCGGAGGGCGGACCCGGCTCGCGCTTCGTGCTGCACCTGCCCCGGTGGAAGAAACCGTCCGGGGCGGCCCCCAGCTGAAGCAGGCGGGCGCATGTCGCACGGCGCCACCTTGCCGCCCACACCCGGGGGGACATTACCCTTCAGGGCCATGGACGACGCGCGGAAGACAGCAGCGCTCGGACGCTGGCGGTGGCTGCCCTGGGGGCTGCTGGCCGTCGCGGTGGTGGTGGCCTCCACGGGCGCGTGGCTGGGCTCGCGCTCGCTCCACGCGCTGGAGGCCCGGAGCGCGCAGCTGGAGCACGAAGCCACCGAGTCCGAAACCCACGTCGCACAGCTGCAGACGCTGCGGCAGGCCATGGAGCAGCGGCTGCGCGCGCTGGAGCGTCAGCAGCAGGCGCAGGAGTGGGGCGGCGCCGCGGCGGAGCTCCAGGCGAAGAGCGCGGAGGCGCAGCACACGAAGCGCGAGGCGGCGCTCGAATCGCTGGGCAGGACGCTGAAGGACCCGCTCCAGGCGGGCGACGTGGCCGTGGCGCTGGAGGACGACGCGCTGCGCGTGGAGGTGTCCGAGCGGCTCCTCTTCGCTCCCGCCACGACGTCGCTCACGCCGGAGGGCGCCGCCGTGTTGAAGCAGGCCGCGGCGGTGTTCCGGGGCCCGCTCGCCGACCACCGCGTCGCCGTGGAGGCCCACACCGACGAGGTGCTCCCCACCGCGGCCGGTGCTCCCGCCACCACCGCGTGGGAGCTGTCCGCCGCGCGGGCCGTGGTGGTGGTGCGGCAACTGGGCGAGCGCGAGGGACTGGCTCCGGAGCGCCTGAGCGCCACGGGCCACGCCGCGTACCGGCCGCTGGTGCCCAATGACAGCCCGCCCCACCGCGCCAGCAACCGGCGCGTCACGCTGCGGGTGTTCCCCACGCCGGTGACACCGGAGAGCGCGGCCGTGGCGCGCACGGAGCCGCCGCCGCGGCCCATGAAGCGCCTGGCGAAGGCCAAGCCGAAGAAGACGGCGCAGCGCTGACGCACGGGACGCGGAGTGAATAGAACGCCTGGCTGCCCGTCCAGGGGTGCAGAGGGTTTCGCCTCGCCCCTGCCTCGGAGCCTCCCGTGTCCGCCTTCCGCCCCGCCCTGTGCGCCACCTTCGCCGCCGGCCTCCTCCTGGCCGCGGCTCCCGCGGAGGCCCGCTTCGGCAAGAAGTCCTCGGACAGCTCCGAGAACAAGAAGGAGGACAAGAAGCGCGACTCCAAGCGCGACACCCAGCGCGACAACAGGGGCTCCCAGTTCCACGCCGCCACGCCCATCCGCTCCAACTCGCGGTACGAAACCCACTCCTACCGCTCGGCCCCGCGCGACCGGCCCTCGTACTCCGCTCACATCTACGGCAACGCCATCGTGGCGGCCGCGGAGGTGCTGAGCGTCGTCGCGGAGACCTCCAACCCGCGGCCCGTGGTCGTCCAGCAGCAGCGCAACGCCCAGCCGCTCAGCCTGCGCGCGGGACTCAACGGGGGCATCATGGGCGGCGGCGTCGCCGGGGACGCGTTCCTGGGCATCGAGGGCGAGGCGCTGGGCATCGCCGTGCAGGGCACGCAGCTGGTGCTGCCCACCGACGACGGCACGCGCGGCACGGACGACATCCGCCTGGCGATCCTGCACATCACCTATGCGCCCGTGTCCACCGACCGCGTGCGCTGGCGCCTGGAGGGCGGCCTCTCCACCGCCCACGCGCCGGACGTCCTCTTCGTGGGCCCCAGCCTCGCCACCTCCCTGGAGGTCTGCGTGGCGGGCCCGCTGGACCTGGAGGCGCGCGTGCAGGGCACGGCCGGCACCTACCGGCAGCTGGACGCGAGCGCAGGCATCGCGCTGCACCTGGGCGCCCTCAACGTGCGCGGCGGCGTGCGCGGCCTCGTCCTGGACGACGCGGGCCGGGTGGACGGCATCCAGCACATCGACAGCTTCGTGGGCCCCTACGCCGGCGCCGGTCTGGCCTTCTGAAGCACCCGCGTGTCCGGGGGTGCACATGCCCCCTTCCGGACACCACCCCCCATCCCCGGGGCCCTGGTTTCACCGGGGGTGATGAGGGTTGAATATTCCGGGCGAGCAGGCGTCCACATGCCGCGGCCCATCCCGTGGGCCCATGAAGAGGAGAGGTTGCCGTGGGCTTCTGGAAGACGCTGTGTGCCGCGCTCGCTGTCGCTGTCCTGCTGGGGTCCGCGCCCGCCGAGGCCCGCTTTGGCAAGCGCTCCAAGCCGAACACCTCCGACTCGAAGGACTCCGACGACAAGGACGACAAGCAGGAGCACCGCGCCACGCCCGTGGGCCGCGCCTCGGACGCGCCGGTGCGCTCCAGCGTGCGCTCCTCCGGCGTCGGCATCGGCTGGTTCGACGTCCTCTTCCTCTCCGGCCCGGCCAGCTACCACCGCCGCGCGCGCGCGGAGGCCCCCCGCGGCGCCCGCGCGCCCCGGCCCGCGCCGCTCGTGCACCTGAACGTGCAGGGCAACAGCTTCGGCGACGTGGGCGGCGCGCTGGACCTCTTCATGGCCCTGGACGGCCAGCGCTGGGGCATGGACGCGCGCGTGAGCGGCATCGCGCTGGAGTCGGATGACGGCTCGGCGGACACGGACCGGCTGACGCTGCTGGACGCGCACCTGACCCTCTCCCCCTGGTCCACCGAGCGCGGCCGCTTCCGCATGGAGGCCGGCATCGCCAGCGCGCACGCCCCGGACGCCATCTTCGTGGGCCCCAGCCTCGCCGCGTCGCTGGAGGCGTGCATCGGCCCGTCGCCCTTCGACGTGGAGGCGCGCATCCAGGTGGTGCCCTTCCCGCACCGCCAGGTGGACATGCAGGCCGGACTGGCGCTGCACCTGGGCGCCCTCAACCTGCGCGGCGGCTGGCGCACCCTGTACCTCAGCGACGGCGGCCACCTGGACGGCGTGGTGCACGCGGACCGCTTCACCGGTCCCTACCTGGGCCTGGGCCTGTCGTTCTGAAGGCCGGAAGGCTGAAGTAAAAACTCCCGGGGTTGCCGCGCACCGTGCGGCCCCCGGGAGTCTTCGCGTCGGGGCTACTCCTCCGACGACGCCGCGTAGGACGCCGGGGTGGTGTCCGTCCCGGCGCCGTTGGACGTGCCCGCGCGCTTCATGCGCCGCTTGGGCGGCGGGGCCAGCTTGACCTCCGTGCTGAAGACGCGCCCGTAGATTTCAGGCGTGTTGATGTTCACGATGACGCCGGGGTCCTTCACGTTCAGGCGGCGCGGATTGAGCGTCTTGAGCGCCGCCTCCAGGTCCTCGCCCTCCGCTTCAATGAGCTTGCGCGCCGCGCTCTTCGACAGCACCACCGGCCAGCCCGTGGCGTTGTCGTACTCCGGCCGGAGCACCATGACGGCGTCGGTGCCGCCGCGCTCCATGTCCTTGAGCATGGACTTCACGGTGGTGACGCGCAGGGCCGGCATGTCCACCGGATGCACCAGCACCACGTCCGCGTCCTCGGCCATGGCCGCCTCCAACCCGGCCTTCACCGACGCCAGCAGGCTCTTCTCCCAGTCCCTGCTCGTCACCAGCTCCAGGCTCGGGTGCTGCTCGCGCACCGCTTCCTCGTCGCTGCCCACCACGCCCAGCACCCCGCACCCCGCCTTTCCGAAGGTGGACGCCAGCGACTGGAGGAAGCTCTTGCCCCCTTCATGCTCGATGAGCGCCTTGGGGTGGGACATCCGCCGGGCCTTGCCCGCCGCCAGGATGATCGCCACTGCCTTCATGACCCGCCTCCTCGCCCTCGACGGAAAGCCGGGGGCACCGCCAACAGGCTGTTGACCTCCTTCCGGGATTGCAGCCCGCCCGCCAGTACGAGTCGTCAGACAGCCGCCAGTCACACGAGGAGGTGTTGGCTGCCAGCCCTTTGGGCAAGGGCAGGTGTCCACCAGCGGTCAGGCGGGTGGGCCAGAGGGCTTCCCCTCCCCCGCGCCGGATGGGCGTCACCCGGCCCTTCAGTGCAGCCAGCCGCTGGAGGCCGCCAGCCTCAGCGGGGCGGCCGTCTCCACGGTCGTTTCTTCCGGCGCCGCCAGCGCCTTCACGGTCAGAATTTCAGCCAGCCGGGCCAGCGGACGGCGACGGGCCACGCGGTGCAGTTCGTCCTCCGTCACCTCGCCCAGCAGATCGCCCCCACGCCCCTCCACCACTGGCAGCAGGTGCACGCCGTGGCGGTACATCTGCTGGAGCGCGCCCAGGACGGTGTCCTCCGGGAACAGGGTGATGGCGTGGGAGACGAGGTTCTGGAACTCAGGGCTGCGGCACATCGACACGTGAGGCCTCCGGTGCTCGGCGTTCGGGCGCCGTGTGCCGGAAGGCCTTAGCAATCCGCTTGCCGACGTCCGCGCAGGGGGTCCGGAGCTTCTCCAGAGCCCCTGGACGGATCCGCCTGCCCGCCCTACTTCTTCGGCGCGGGCTTCACCGACTCCACCATCTTGCGGAAGCCCTTGTCCGCGCCGTTCACCGTCTTCTCCGGCCCGGTGAGCTTGTAGAAGATGGCGCCCTCCGGCCCCTCCACGATGGCGCCGCGCAGCTTGAAGTTCGGCTTGGGCGCGGAAGGCCCCATCATGGGACCGCCGCCCGCGTACGTGCCCTTCACCTCCACCGTGGTGACGGGCAGCCCGTTCACCTTCTCCTGCTTCGTCTTCGCGTCCTTGTCCTCCAGCGGCTTGCCGTCGGGCTTCTGGAACTGCGCCACCCAGCGCTTCACGTTCGCGTCCACCGCGCCGCCCTGCCCCTGCCCGAAGTAGAAGACAGCCAGTTCCGCGTCTTCCGCGTCTCCCTTCACGGCGGGCACCTTGTACGTCGCCGCGCGCATCGGCCGGGGAGGCTGGGCGGCCCACTCCGTCGGCGCGCTCCACGTCAGCCCACCGGCCTCCTCCGCGCTCGCGCCCATCGCCACGGTCATCGCCAACACAGTCAGCAGTCGTTTCATGGACGGCAGCGTATCCGCCTTCCCTGGCGCGTCACGCCCTCGTGCCGCGCACGCCGCGTGAGACGTCCACCCGCGTGCACGCGTGGGAACCCCATAGCTGACTCGGCGCGTCAATCCCTCTCACTTTGTGACCGGGGGAGGGCGTGCTACTCACTGACTTGTTTCCAGCAGTTCACCTTGGGCTGGAGGGGATTCCCACCATGAAGAAACAGTTGTTCCTCGGGGCCATGGCCCTAGGAGCTGTCGCCTGCACGCCGGAGATTGCGCAGGAGGCTCCGAATCTGAACGTCGGCCTGGCGGAGTTCGACCCCTCGGCGTCTCCCGCCGTGGTTCCCTCCCCCAACGACCTGGCCATCAACCAGCAGACGAAGAAGGTTCAGGCGCCGATCAACCCGGCGGCGTCCGCGGCGGAGCAGGAGTTCACGCGCGACTACCTGAACTCGCTCAACGGCTTCCCCACGTCCGCCATCGCGAACACCAAGATCAAGGACCTGGATCCGCGCTCGGTGAGCCCGAAGACGGTCATCTTCATCGACATGTACGCGGGCACGCCGCTGGCGACGAAGCCGGTGACGCCGACGCTCGCGTACAACGAGGACACGGACCTCCTCAACATCATCCCCCCGGTGGACATCAACACGGGCCTGCCGGCGTGGCCGAAGGGCTCGCGCTACGCGGTGGCGCTGGTCGGCGGTGAGAACGGCCTGAAGACGAACTCGGGCAACCCCATCATCGGGTCGGCCACGTGGGCCTTCATCAACTCCGACAAGTCGCTGGTCACCTGCGAGGACCTGACCTCGCCGGACTGCGGCCCGGCCACGGAGCTCATCCCCTCCGCGGAGACGGACCCGGCCAAGCGCCTGGCGGACCAGACCGCCAAGTCGCTGCAGCTGGAGCAGCTGCGCCTGGGCTACAAGCAGGTCTTCGACAAGGCCCTTGCGCCGCAGGGGTTCAAGCGTGAGGACATCGTCCTCATCTGGACCTTCAGCATCGTCAACCAGCCGGACGCCACCATCAACCTGGCGGCCACCGACCGCGTCCCCACCATCATCCCCTTCCCCAACGACCTGCTGCGCGTGCCGGCCACGGCCACCGCGGCGGCGCACCTGAACTTCCCCGTCCCGACGACGCCGGGCCTGCAGCAGGACCTGTTCACGGGCCTGAACACGCTGGACGGCTTCTCCACCACGGGCGCCATCGTCACGGAGAACGGCGACGCGCAGGGAGTGCTGGACGGCACCATGTTCCGCGTGGCCTCGGACGGCCCGGCCCCCCGCGTGGACTCGTCGTCGCTGGCCGCGGGCGTGAAGTTCTTCAAGCTGTCCAACCTGGACAAGGGCACCAAGCCGGACGTGGTGCCCTGCCTGGTGGAGAAGAGCGGTGACTGCGGCACCAGCGTGGGCGCGGCGGGCATCGTCGAGGTCCCGCAGCAGCTGCAGATCGTCCCGAAGGCGCCGCTGGATGGCGCCACCCAGTACGGCGCGGTGCTGACCACGGACCTGAAGGACACCAAGGGCCGCAACGTCGCCCCGGCCACGGCGTTCGCGCTGATGCGCCTGGCGAACCCGGTGTTCGCCAACGGCAAGAGCACCATCTCCTCCGTGCCGGACTCGCTGGCGCAGGCGCTGGAGCCGGTGCGCGCGGCCCACAAGCCGTTCTTCGACGCGCTGGCGGCCGCCGGCCTGCCGCGCTCCAAGGTCGCCCTGGGCTGGTCGTTCACCACCCAGAGCACCACGTCCGTCCTGCAGCAGCTGTACACGCTGCCCGGCGGCGTGTACGGGACGCCCGCGGCGCCCACCTCCGTGTTCCCCATCACGTCGCAGGTGAAGGCGGCGATGGCCGGCACGCAGCCGGCGGCGCTGCCCAGCGACAACATCGGCGCGGTCTACGAGGTGCGGGCGAACACGCCGTGGCTGCTCACGGGCCCCTTCGGCACGCTGAACCCCGCCGCGCCGCGCCCCACGCGCTACCCGTTCATGCTGTTCGTGCCGACCGGCACTGCGCCTGCCGGCGGCTGGCCGGTGATGGTGTTCGGCCACGGACTGACCAGCAACCGCACCGCGGTGCTTGGCGTGGCCAACAAGATGACCGGCGCGGGCTACGCGGTGGCGGCGATGGATGCCGTCTACCACGGTGAGCGCACCAGCTGCGTGGGCTCCGCCACGGTGCTGGGCACCACGGGCTCGGTGGGTGACTCTGGCGCGTGCGCCAACCCCGCGACCCAGCGCTGCGAGGACAACGCCGCCAGCCCGTCCTACGGCCGCTGCGTGGCGCGCACGGACGCGGCCCGCGCGGACTGCAGCGCCGCGGCGCTCCCGGCGGGCGTGCCGGCCGACGTGTTCTGCTCCAACGTCGTCTCCCCGTCGCAGGGCCAGTGCATGGCGGACAACAAGTGCGAGGGCGGCGACTTCCTGCGCAGCGCGCAGGGCGTCCCGGTCATCTCCGGCTGGAACTTCCTGAACCTGGGCAACCTGTTCACCACGCGCGACAACTTCCGCCACCACGTGGTGGACTTCAGCCAGTTCGTGCGCGTGCTGGGCAGCCAGCAGCTGTCCGACGCCGTGGGCGGCCTGAACGCGGCCCAGGTGGACTACGTGGGCCAGAGCCTCGGCGGCATCATGGGCACCATGTCCACCGCGGTGTCCCCGCGCGTGCGCCGCTCGGTGCTCAACGTGGCCGGTGGCAACCTGGCCGGCGTGCTCCTGACGGCGCCCGCCTTCAATGATCAGCGCACCGCGTTCCTGGGCTCGCTCGCCGCCGCGGGCGTGAACCCGGGCTCCCCGACGTTCGACACGTTCATCAGCCTGGCGAACACCATCCTGGACCCGGCGGATGCGCGCAACTACGCGTACCTGCTGGACAACAACGCGGCGGCCGGCACGGACGTCAACGTGCACCGCACGTTCATCCAGTACATCGAGGGTGACGAGGTCATCCCGAACGCGAACAGCATGGCGCTCATCAACGCGGCCAACCGCACGGACGCGCCGCGCACGGTGGCCACGTACATGTTCCCGGCGTCCAACCCGCTTGTCGGCCCCATCCCGCCGTCCGCACGCCACTCGTTCCTCAACCACCCCGGCATCCCCGAGGCGCTGCGCCACGCGGCCCAGGACCAGATCATCGGCTTCCTGTCCACGGGCACCGTGGCGCAGTAACGCGAACCACTGAGAGAGGAATCAAACACTCATGAAAAAGACACTCTCCCTCGTGGCAATCCTGGCGGCCGGTACGAGCCAGGCCGCGGGATTCCAGGTCGACACCCACAGCGCTCGCGCCACCGGCGTGGGCGGCGCGGCCACGGCATGGCTGGAGGACTCGTCCTCCATCTATTACAACGTGGCGAACATGGTCGGCGTGAAGACGCTGGACATCACGCTGGGCGACACGGGCATCCTCCCCAGCATCACGTTCCAGCGGCCGGGCATGGAGGCGGAAGGGCAGCGCACCACGCTGTCGCCCCCCCCGCACCTGTTCGTCGTCTACAAGCCGTTCGAGAAGGCGGCGTTCGGCGTGGGCGTGTTCACGCCGTACGGCGCGCGCAGCCGCTGGGAGGAGGGCTTCAGCGGCCGCTTCCGCGGCTACGAGTCCTCGCTGGCGACGTACTACATCAACCCGTCGTTCGCGTATGAGCTGCACCCGCGCTTCCGCTTCGGCGCGGGTCTGGACATCGCCCGGGCCACCATCGAGCTGACGCGCGGCCTGGACTTCGTGAACAGCGAGGGCTCCATCCACCTGGGTGGCGCGGACTGGGGCTCCGGCTTCAACATCGGCGTGCAGGCCAAGCTGCTGGACAACCTGGACATGGGCCTGCACTACCGCAGCTCCATCGACATCGCGTTCCAGGGCCAGGCGGACTTCCAGAACATCCCGGTGGAGTTCCAGAGCCGGCTGACGGACCAGAAGGCGCACGCGGACGTCGTCCTGCCGTCCACCGTGACGGCGGGCCTGGCGTACCGGCCGCTGAACAACCTGCTGCTGGCGTTCGACGCGAGCTGGGTGGACTGGTCCTCGTTCTCGGAGCTGGCCATCCGCTTCGAGAACCCGTCCATCGACAACCCGCTGCCCAAGCGCTGGCGTGCGAAGTGGAAGTACTCGCTGGGCGGTGAGTACGCCGTGAACGAGGCGCTGCAGGTGCGCCTGGGCTTCACGTACGACCCGTCCCCCAGCCCCAACAGCACGCTGACGCCGGACCTCCCGGACGCCAACCGCTTCAAGGTGTCCGCGGGCGTGGGCTACCAGTTCAAGCCGTTCCGCGCGGACCTGGGCTACCAGTTCGTCGCGCTGGCGGACAAGGAGAGCACGGCCCCGGGCATGCCGGGCACGTACTCCGGCAACGCGCACGTGCTGGGCCTGACGCTGGGCTTCAACCTGCAGTAACCGGCTGAACCGTTTCCTGAAGTAGCGGGCGCCCGGCTCCTTCCGTTCATGGAAGGGCCGGGCGCTTTCGCTTACGGTGCCGGGCCGTGAGCCCTTCCAAGCCCGGCCGCAACGACCCGTGCCCCTGTGGCAGCGGGAAGAAGTACAAGGCCTGTCACGCCGCCGAGGACCGCGCGAAAGCCGCGCCGCCTCCCACCGCCCCCGCCCATCCGCTGAAGCAGGACCTGGAGGGCGCCATGGCGCTCCTGGGCGACGCGGACGTGTCCCGTCTGTCGCAGGCGCTGGAGCACCTGGGCGTGCTGCTCCAGGCCGCGGGGCCCCAGCCGGGGCTGAGATACGACGACAAGGCCTTCAGCGACCACGTGGGCCAGGCGCTGGCGAAGCTTGCCGCGCAGGAGGGCCTGGACGCGATGGAGGCGCGCAACAGCCTGCGCGTGGGCGTGGTGCGGGAGCTGGGCACGCGCGGCTTCCAGGAGAAGCTGGGCGCGGGGCTGCTCGCGCAGGTGGCGAAGAGTGGACGCACGCCGGAGGAGCGGCGCGCGCTGTGCGTGGGCGCGCTGCTGGCCACGGCGGCGAAGAAGACGGGCAAGGTGCGGCCGGAGGACAACCCCGTGCTGGACGTCGTCTTCGACGTGCAGTTCCGCGAGTGGAGCCAGAAGCACGCGGAGGTGGTGCGCAAGTACGAGTCCCTGATCGCGGGCATGGAGCAGGAGGACCTCACGCCCGAGGCCTCGGAGGCGCTGCGCAAGGCGGAGGCGGGCGAGCTGGACGCGCTGGTGAAGCACGTGCAGGCGGACCCCGCACTGGTGGAGCGCATCTCGCGCGAGGCGAAGGAGCGCGCGCAGCGGGTGGAGGCCAGGCTGCGCGACCCCGCCACGCCGTCCGTCTTCTCCCCGGAAGAGGAGCTGTGGCTCACCGTCGCGCTGTGGGAACCGCTGCGCGCGATGAAGTCCCAGCCCAAGGACCCGGAAGGAAGGCGGCAGGTCATCGCCGCGCTCTTGCGCGCGGTGAAGGTCGCGGTGGACGCGGACTTCCTGGAAGGGATGCTGGAGCGCATGCGCGACGGAGCGAAGGACCCGGCGGCGGACGAGCCCACGCGCGAGTGGCTCACCGACGCGGCCATCGCCTTCGAGGCGGAGCCCGCGCGGCTGGTGCTGGCGGCGCTGCTCACCGCGCGGCAGGAGGCGAAGGGACGGAGCGCGGAGGAGATGGTGGCGCTCGCGGACCTGAAGGCCCTGCCCGCGTGGACGCCGGAGCAGCTGGAGCCCTACCGGCAGCTCATGGAGAAGGAAGGCCGCGCGGCCGGCGCCGAGCGGATCCGCCGCGCGCAGGACTGGCTGCGCGAGCACCCCGTGCAGCTGGACGCGGAGGCCTGAGGCGCTAGACGAAGAGCGCCTTCGCGGTCTGCTGGAGGCGCTCCGTGCCCATGCGCATGAGCTGGCCCTTGAGGCCGGGCTGGCTCACGACGTGCCGCTCGAAGGCGGCGCGCTCCAGGCGCAACACCACGCACGGCGTCTTCGTGCGCACCGTCGCGGACACGGGCTTGTCCAACAGCAGCGAGATTTCACCGAACACGTCGCCTTCGCGCAGCTCCGGCAGCAACACGATGCGGCCCGGCTGCTCCAGCGACAGCTGACACTGGCCGCGCAGCAGCAGGTAGAAGGCGTCGCCCGGCTGCCCTTGAGTCAGGAGCACCTGTCCCGCGGGCACGGCGCGCAGGTCGAACTCGCGCGACATCGCCTGCTTCAGCGCGGGCGACAGGTTGGTGAACAGGGGGCTCGTCCGCAGCAGGTTGTCCACCAGCCGGCGCTGGTAATAGGCCTGCACCGCCGCCTCCACCTCCGGGTGCGCGGCGCTGACGCGGGACAGGGAGGAGCGCTTGAACTCCAGCAGCACGGAGCGCTCAGGCACCTCCACGCTGGCCAGCCTGGGCCCCTCGGACACCAGCGCCACCTCGCCGAAGAAGTCCCCTGGCCCCAGCGTGGCCACGACCTGGCGCGCGTTGCCCTCCACCCGGCGCGTCACCTCCGCGCGGCCCTCCACCAGCGCGAACATGGAGTCGCCCGGCTGCCCCTCCTCCACCACGCGCTGGCCCGGCCAGAAGGCGCGCACCTCCAGCGCCTCCACCAGCGCCACGAAGGCGTCGCGCCCCACACCGGACAGGACGGGCACGCCCGGGTCCTTGCCGTCGGGCACCCAGGCGAAGGTGGGGGCCAGGGCGCCGGGCGGCAGGGCGAAGCGATCCGCCAGGGCACGCACCGTCTTGGGACGCGCGCCCCGCAGGCCTCGCGACAGCACCGTGGCGGCCACCGCGCGCAGGAGCCCTCCCGCGCGGGTCCAGGCAAGCGCCGCGTCGTCGTAGGCGTGGGCGGCCTCCGGCGTGCGCTCCAGCCACTCGAGCAGCTCCGCGACGCGCTGGTGCAGCTCCGGGTCGCCGGGGTCCGCGCGCAGCGCGTCCTGGTAGCCGGCCAGGGCCGCTTCCAGCTTCCCCTCGGCGGCGAGGGACGCCGCCCGGGATTTGAGGGACGCCGCAGGTAGGAGGTCCGCCATGCGGCCCCATGTAGCGCAGGCGCGGGTCGCGCGCACCCGTCCGGAAAGACCGGGAGTGAAGAACCGGAGAGTGCGAACCGACCTGGGCCTGCCAGATGCAGGGACAGGTCGGATACCGGCAGCCCAAAGGTTGAGCGCTTTCACTGTGGCGCCGATTGGCGACGCGGTCGGCGTCCGTCCGCGGTCCCGGACGTCCCGTCTCCGCCCTGGGACGTTTGCGTGAAGAGGACGCCAGGGAATCCCTGTCACAGCGCGGGATGAGGCCCCCTGGCAATCCCTTTGCAACCGACTGTGTAAACCCAGTCATTCCCTGTTCACCTGAACCCAGTCGGAGAATCCATGTCCTTGAAGTTCCCCCTGCCCTGGCTGCTCTCGGGCCTGATGCTCTTGTCCTCGGGATGCGATCCCACCGCGGCCGGAAGCACGGCTCCGCACCTCGCCGCACGCAGCGATGACATCGTCTCCGGAATGGAGACCACGGGCTCGATGATCACCCCCCGCGAGTTCCACACAGCGACCCTGCTCCTGAACGGCAAGGTGCTCGTCGCAGGTGGGTACAAGTACGTCACAGGACAGACGCCTCAATTGCTCCAGGTGTCTGAATTGTACGACCCGGCGACGGGGAACTGGACTCCATCGGGCTCAATGGCCGCGACACGTTGGCGGCACACGGCCACCCGGCTTGGCAATGGCAAGGTTCTGGTCGTGGGAGGCAACAGCGGGACCGCCGCGACCGCGGAACTCTACGATCCCACCACGGGGACGTGGACCGCCACGGCAAACCTCCCAGGGCTCCGTAGGGAGAGCCATCGAGCAGTCCTGCTGGGCAACGGCAAGGTGCTTGTCACGGGAGGCTCGACCGAGGGCCAAATCCACACGGCCTTCTCCGCGCTCTATGACCCATCGACAGGCACCTGGTCCACGACGGGCGACATGAAGGACGGCCGCAGCAATCACTCTTTGACCTTGCTGAAGAATGGCAAGATCCTTGCCGTAGGCGGCATGGGCTTCAGCACTGTCTGGCCTACCCTCCGGTCTCTCTCGACTGCGGAACTCTACGATCCAGCGACGGGGACATGGACCCTCACGGGCCTCATGGCAAGTGACCCGATCTTTCTCACTCCAGGGCGAACCGAGCACAGCGCCACGTTGCTCCCCTCGGGCAAGGTCCTGGTGGCGGGTGGCTATTCCGCCAGTGGGTTTATCGACATGAGCCCGCCGACCGTGACCGCGGAGCTCTACGACCCCGCGACGGGCACCTGGTCAAACACGGGCAGCATGGCCGAGGGCCACTCGGGCAATGTGATGGATGCCCTGCCCTCGGGGAAGGTGGTGATCGCGGGCAAGACCTGGGCGGCCAACGCAGGGACCGTGGAGCTTTACGACCCTGCGACCGGCGCCTGGAGCACGGTGGGCACCCTGGCGAATCTTCGCCTTGGGTCGACCACGACCACGCTGGCCTCGGGGCGCGTCCTCATCGCGGGAGGGCAGCGCTATGACTCGGCCACCTCGCAGACGGTCTACATCGCCCAGGCCGAGCGCGTGGTCCTCCCCTACTGGAAGCCCGCGGGCAACATGGCCACCGCGCGCTTCGGGCTCACCGGCACGCTGCTGACCAACGGCAAGGTCCTCACCACGGGCGGCTTCAACGGCACCACCGAGGTCGCCTCCGCCGACCTGCGCGACCCCACCACCGGTGCCTGGAGCGCCACCGGCGCCATGGCGATGGCCCGCCAGTTCCACGCGGCCACCCTGCTCACCAGCGGCAAGGTGCTGGTGACGGGCGGCTACGGGGACGACGCCTACCGCTCCTCCTCGGAGCTGTTCAACCCCACGACCGCCACCTGGACCACCACCGGCGGCATGAACCAGCCCCGGCTGCAGCCTGTCTCCGTGAAGCTCGCCAACGGCAAGGTGCTCGTCGCGGGCGGGGACACGGGCCTGGGCTACACCGCCTCCGCGGAGCTCTACGACCCCACCCCGGGCACCTGGACGTCGGCGGGCAGCATGGCCTCCGCGCGCATCCACACCACCCCCGCGCTGCTGCCCAACGGCAAGGTGCTCGTCGTAGGCGGCTACGACGGCAACGTGACCCTCGGCACCGCGGAGCTGTTCGACCCCGCGACCGGCGCCTGGTCCTCCGCGGGGACCCTCGCCCAGGCCCGGGAGGGCGCCAGCGCCACCGTGCTGCCCAACGGCAAGGTGCTCATCGCGGGCGGCACGGCCGAGTACCCGCTCAACACCGCGGAGCTGTACGACCCGGCCACCAACACCTGGAGCGCGGCCCCCACCCTCAACTCCTGGCGGACGGACCACGCCGCCATCAAGCTGGCGAACGGCGACGTGATGGTCGCGGGCGGATACGGCGTCAACACGGGCTACGGCGTGGACGCATACCTCGACTCGGTGGAGGTCTACGAGTCGGCGCTGGGGCGCTGGACGCGCACCACGCCCCTGGGCACCCTGCGCTACGCGGCGGAGGGCGTGCTCCTCCAGGACGGCCAGGTGCTCGTCATGGGCGGCTCGGACTTCGACGGCCCCGTCTCCACCACGGAGCTGTACGTCCCCTGAAGCCCGCGGTCTTGATGCCTCGTCCGTCCTTCTGAACTTCCCCGCCACCCCGTTGGCGGGGGAACGGCGCGGGCCCACCAGGCCCCGTCGCGATTCCCCACCACCCATCACCCAACCTTGGACCACCCCTTCCGGCCGGGGAGGGGATGGCCCCGGGTCCACCCATTTCCTGGAGTCCACTGGAGTGCGTCCCTTTTCAAGACATCTCGCCGTCGGCTCGCTGGGACTCGTCCTCGCGACCGCCTGCGGCTCACCCGAAGTTCCCTCATCACCCCAACCCGTCGAGGAGTTCGCGGTCATCCAACGGCAGGCCCTGGAGGAGTCCTGCTACGACCGCGACAACTCGCTGCTCCAGTCCCTGAAGACGCCCCTGGGCGCCCGGGACTGCACCTTCGACGAACAGTGTCCGCAGGGCGCGTTCTGCAACGAGAGCACGCACCAGTGCGACTGGACGTGTCTGGAGAGCGGTCCTGCGGGCACCGCCTGCGGCACCGGCAAGGTGTGTGATTGCTCCGGTCAGTGCGTGACCGAGGGCGGCGGCAACCCGCTCGTCCTGTCCGGCACGCTGCCCCGCGTGGACGTCGCGCCGGCCGCCCTCTCCGTCACCACGCCCGCGGCGGGCCAGCCCTTCGCCGCCCGGCGCCTGGTAGTGGGGCTCGCGGCGCTGAACCCGACGGAGGCGGCGCGGGTGACCTCCACGCCGGTGCGCCTGGTCGCCGGCCCCGGCATGGAGGTGGCCTGCGACGTGGGGGAGGCCCCCGCGACCGTGTTCGCCAGCGACTGCCTCGTGAACACCTGGGCGTTCAGCGCCTTCGGCACCGGCCAGCGCGCCACGGTGCGCATGGACGTGCGCCCGCGGCAGGACAGCACCGAGCGCCGCTGGTACGTCACCCTGGAAGCGCAGGGCGCCACGCCCCAGCGCACCCGCGTGGACCTCGACCGCGCGGACGCGGCCCCGGGCGTGGGCGGCGTGCGGCCCTTCTTCGGCAACGTGACGCTGACGCTCGACCCGTCCAGCGACGCGGGCACGGAGCCGCTCGTCCTGCCGGTGCGCGCCTTCGCCAACGGCGCGTACCTCATGCTGTTCGACGAGTCGCGCACCCTCTCGCCGTCCGGCAAGCTGCGCCTGTCCACCTCGCAGTCACACCACGGCGAGGAGTGGCTGCCCGCTGGCAACGGCTCCAGCGCGGCGGACGCCGTGACGGTGGACGTGGAGGGCACCTACGACGGCACCGGCGCCAGCAACAGCACGCTGGTGGGCACCTTCACGGTGCGGCTGCCCCGGCCCATCAGCAGCGCCTGGGGCGTCCAGGCGACGTACCGGCTGTCGCGCCTGCGCGTGGACACCGACGCGGGGGTGGATGACCTGCCGCTGACCGCCTGCCCGGCGACGCCCTGCGCGACGGGCTCCGTCTGCGAGCCCGACCTGGGCGTCTGCGTCCCCGGCGTGCGCACCTGGAGCGGCGCCCCCGTCGCCTCCGGCGGAGGCCCGCTCAACACCGTCGTCAGCGAGGAGCGCGCGAGCTGGGACTCCGAAGCCCAGTCCCGGCTCACCGACTTCATGACCGCCTCGGCGGCGAACGGCACGCCGCTGTCCTCGTCGCAGCTCGCCCGGGGCCTGCTCTGCAACCAGGCCACCAGCGGCGCGACGCTGGAGGTCGCCGGCTTCCCGGCCTTCGCCACGGCGGACGCGGGCCTGCCCTTCGTGCTGGCGCGCTCCGGGGACCTGCGCTGCCAGAACGGCGGCATGCCCTACGTCGCCGAGCTGGGCAACACGTGGGACCGCTACCCGGACGTCAACGGCCTGAAGAACCTGGACCGGCTGACCGACCTGGAGATGCTCACCGAGTGCCTGGAGGACCTGAAGCGGCCCGCGGTCAACGGCCCGGGCCTGGGCACCTCCGACTGGTTCGCCCAGCGCTACGGCGCGCGCTACGCCATCAAGACCCAGCGCGCCACCGTGTCCACGGCGAGCCGCACCACACCGGGCCGCTGCTTCAACCTGGCGCGCTTCTACGGTGCGCTGAACCTGAGCGCGCGCGACGGCAACAGCCGCGACCAGCGGCTTGCGGGGCGCCTGCTCCAGCAGTGGATCGCCACCCACGGCTACCTCGCCCAGCAGCTCGTGCAGCAGCGGGAGCTGTCGGACTTCCTCAACGAGCCCGCCCCCTCCGACTGGGAGTCCACGCCCGCCGTGCTGGACCGCTTCGAGAAGGGCTGGGACCTGCTCCTGGACGGCACCTACGCCAACCTGCTGCCCGGCAACGACGCGGCGCGCACCTGCAGCGTGCTCAACCCCGACTACCGCCTGCCCCCCGCGCCCCTGGCGTCGTGGACCTGGGCCACCAACCAGTCCGTGCAGGACCGGGGCACCGGCGCCCGCTGGCAGCGCAGCCGCTCCACCTTCTTCTTCCACACCCCGGACCTGGCGGCGCGCTGCACCAGCACCTCGTCCGTGAACCTGGCGTCCGCGTCGTTCCTGCTGGACGAGTCCCCCACGGGGCCCCGTTCCCTCCAGGTGTCGTGCCTCCAGAAGACCGGCGGTCTGGAGGTCACCGTCCAGGCGGCACGCCGCGGCACGCCCGGCGGAACCCGCTTCTTCACCTGGACGCTGCCCTTCCCCGCCGGCACCCAGGGCGTGGCGTTCGCGGTCCTGGACCAGGGTGCCACTATGAGCCTGTTCTCCCCGGCCAAGACGTACCTCGTGCCGGCGCAGAGCACGCTCGCGTACGAGCACACCATGCTGCGTCCGCCGTACACCCAGGCTGTGTCCGGTCCGTCCGGGACCCGGCTGGCGGTGTGGGACTTCGTCGCCGACACCGGCCACCTCTCCGAGGCCGTGGACCGGCGCACGCTCTATGACACGCCGTCCGCGGACCTGGCGCCCATGCCCGGCTCGCAGCCGCACCACGACCAGCCGGTGGGCCTGCCTGCGTCCATCCTGGAGGGCCTGACGGCGAACCTGCGTCTGCTCAACACGCACCTGGAGGACGTGGAGCGCACCACGCTGGCCACCTGCGCCCCCGTGGCGTCCGGCACCCCGCGCGACCAGGCCATCACCCGCTTCGGCCGCACCATGCGCTACGCGGTGATGATGGAGACGCTGGCCCGCTCCGCCTACGCCCGCGAGAAGGACTCGTGCGCCACCGCGCAGGGGCTGACGGAGCTGCCCTGGGACAAGCGCTGGCGAGACGCGCAGGCGGAGCTGGAGGCCGTGCGCCGCCAGTCCTACGAGAAGCTGCGCGCCATCAACGACTGCCACCCCTACGGCATGCCCGACGACGAGGTGCCCCTGCTCTTCGGCGCCACGCTGACGGGCCCCATCGAGCGCTACTTCGGAAGCTCCTCGTACCTCCACGCCAACGCCACGGCCGCCGTGAACACCGCCGTCGGCGACAAGCAGGCCGCGGAGAGCTCCTGGGTGTCCCTGCGCAACGGCGAGGTCCAGGAGGCCTACCAGGACGCCGCGAAGCAGCAGCGGCTGCTGGAGCTCAAGCGGCAGTACGGCGCGCCCATCGTCCAGATGTGCGGGCTGACCAACGTCAACGCGGCGGACGCGCTGGACCTCTTCGACCCGTCGAAGACCGCCCAGCCGCTGCGCCCGGAGGCGTGCTTCGTCAAGCCGGAGTGCCAGACGCCCCCCGCGCAGGTGTACGCTGCGGTGCGGACCGAGCACGCCCGCTTCGCGCTGTGCACCTGGAAGCGCCTGGTGCCCTCCACCTCCGTCTACACGGACGCGGCGGTGCGCGCGCTGGTGGAGCACTACACCGCCGTCGACGTGATGCCCGGCTCGGGCACCGTGACGTGGGGGAGCACTGCGCTGCCGGTGTCCCGGCTGTACGGCCAGCCCCTGCCCACGAATGAGATCGCCTCCGGCGAGTTCGCCGCGGCCCGGGCCGCGTGCCTCCAGGAGCTGGGCACCCAGGGCAGCCAGCTGCCCACGCCCTCCAGCCTGGGGCTGAAGCTGGAGAGCAGCTGCTACCGGGGGGACATGGGCACCGCGATGCTGTCCATCGTCGGCGCGAACCAGGGCCTCCAGGTGGCGCAGGCGCAGTGGACGGACGCCCAGGAGCGGCTGCGCATCGCCCAGGAGCGCTGCCTCACGCTGGAGACGGACACCCAGAAGCAGATCGCCCTCAGCGCCAGCTACGAGGCGGAGATGACCGGCCTGCTGGAGGAGAAGGTCCGCGTCGACCGCAAGGTGAACAACATCAGCGACGTCAACAACAAGGGTGAGTCCATCATCGGCGCCTTCGCGTCCGGCACCTACGTGGGCATCGTCTGGGGCGCGGTGAAGCTGTTCAGCTCCGGCGTGGAGAACCGCTACAAGGACGAGTCCATCGTCCTGAACGCGCGCATCCAGCAGCTCGACATGCAGCACCGGCTGGCGGTGGAGGCGCTGTCCCTCCAGACGAACGTGAACCAGTGCTACGCGGAGGCCCGCACGTACATGGTGGGCATCAGCACCGCGGCGCTGCAGATCGACCGCGTGGGCACCGACGTGGACACCGCGCTGCTCCAGCTGGAGAACATGGAGGGCCGCGTGCGCCAGCTCCTGCTGGAGGGCAAGCAGGTAGTGGCGCAGGAGGAGGCCCGCCAGGTGCCGCTCTTCTCGCACGACTTCTGGCTGCACGAGCGGCTGACGCGGGCCCGGGAGTCCTTCGCCACGGCGAAGCGGCTGTCGTACCTCTTCGCTCGCGCGCTGGAGTACGAGAAGCAGCAGAGCCTGCCGGCCACCAGCGCGGTGCTGGCGGCGAAGGGGCCGCTGCAGTTGCAGAGCGCGCTCAACGCGAACGCGTACGCGGCCCTGGACAAGACCGTGCATGGCCGGGACGTGGAGGGCCAGGCCTTCGTCGTGCAGCTGCGCGGCAACGTGTTGAAGCTGGAGGACCTCGTCGCCGCCACGCCGGGCGAGCGCAGCCTGACGAAGCAGGAGCGCTTCACCCGCCGGCTGCTGTCGCCGGAGAACGCGGTGTACGACGACAACGGCCGCTACCTGGGCCAGGGCCTTCGCTTCTACCTCCAGGACAGCCTGGGTCCCAACTCCATCCGCTGCGGCGAGAAGGTGTGGACGGTGCACGCGCACCTGGTGGGCGATGACCGGGTGGAGACGTGGCTGAACGGCCACGGCCTCGCGCCGCTGGTGCTGCGCAAGCGCAACACCTTCAGCAGCCACAGCTGCGACCCGGACCACAAGGGCTTCCAGACCCGCGCCCTGCGCCCCTCGCTGCGCAGCGGCGGCTACACGGGCACCGCGAAGCCGGGCGAGGAGACCACCTTCACCCTGGCGAGCGTGAGCGCCAACACCGGCCAGACAGTGCTCGGGTTCCAGCAGAACCCCTCCGGCGCTCCGTCCACGGAGTGGAAGGGCCGGGGGCTCTACGGTGAATACGAGGTCATCTTCCCCTGGGTGGACCTGATGACCGCGGGAGGCGTGTCCACGGGCTTCCCCATGGATGGCGTCACGGACGTGTACCTGCGCTTCGAGCAGGTCTCCGCCGCGACCAGCCACGTCTACGAATAGCCCCAAGGCCTCATCGCCAAGGCCGATGACAGGACCCGGGAAGCGCCTCCGGGTCCTGTCCCTTCCTGAGCGCGCGCCGAACGACCCGCTCCGGGTCGAGGTGCGCGCGCTCGATTGTCATTCCACTCTTTCTTGCCACGAATTCGAGGGTCAGGTGTTTCTCCGAACCAGATGGATGGCGGTGGTCTGCGCGCTCCTGGGCACGCAGGCGCAAGCCGCGGGGGAGCCCGCGCCGGGCTCCGTGAATGCGCAGACCGTGAGGCTGCCGGATGGACCGGGCAGCGTGCGAGGCCTGGCGGACTCCGCCAGCGTGAATGTCTTCAGCGGCCAGGTGGGCTACGGAGTGCCGCTGGACCTGCCGGCGGGCATCGCGGGCTTCGGCCCGAAGCTGTCGCTCACCTACTCCGGTGACCTGGGCAACGGTCCGCTGGGCGTGGGCTGGACGATGCCGCAGGTGGTGTTGCGCCGCTCGGTGCGGCTGGGCGTGCCGGCCTACACGAGCGCGGATGAGCTGGAGCTCGTGGGCGTGGGCGGCGGACGACTGGTGGCGCTGCCGGACGGCACCTGGCGCGTGGAGGGCCAGGGCCACTCCGTGAAGGTGGAGCGCGACGGCACGGGCTACGTCATCACCGAGAACGGCGGCGTGCGCTACCGCATGGGCGTCAGCGCCGCGGGCCGGCAGGCGGACGGCGCGCGGGTGGCGGCCTGGCACGTGGAGGAGGTGCTGCACCCCAATGGGCAGACCACCGCCTTCAGCTACACGCAGCACAACGGCCAGCAATACCTGGCGGACGTGCGCTGGGGGCCCAACGCGGCCTTCCGCGCGGAGTTCGTCTACGGGGCGCGGCCCGACCCCACGGTGAGCTACCGCACGGGTTTCAAGGTGGAGACGGCACAGCGGCTGACGGAGGTGCGGGTGCACTCCTTCGGGGAGCTGCTGCGCGCGTACGTGCTGGGCTACGAGGACACCCTGGCGCTCAGCCGGCTCAAGACAGTGACTCAGCTGGGCCGCGGGCGCGTGGGGGCGCTGCCCACGCTGACGCTCACCTACGCGACGCCGCAAGCGGCGGCCACTGCACAGGTAGAGCCCGCGGGCGGCTGGCTCCTGTCCAACACGGGCACCGCCCTGATGGACGTGGACGGTGACGGCCTGACGGACCTGGTGCGCCTGACGAGCTCCGGCCACCAGTGGCGCAAGGGCACGGGCACCGGCTTCGCCGCCACGCGGGTGCTGAGCGGGGCCTCGGGCGCGCAGCTCTCCAGCTCGCGCTTCCTCGACGTGGACGGTGACGCCCGGCCGGAGCTGGTGCGCAACTTCTCCGAGGCGTGGCAAATCAACCGGCTGCAGGGCGAGTCCCTGGGCACCACCGCCACGAAGTGGACCGGCACGGACGGGATGCCGCTCTACAACGACACCACCTTCTTCGCGGACCTCAACGGCGACGGCCGCGTGGACGTGGTGCGCACGGGCAGCGAGTCGATGTCCGTCCGCTGGAACCGCGCCACGGGCCTCGCGGCCTCCGTGCAGAAGCCTCCCGTGGACGGCGTGTCGCTGCTCCCTGGCGCGAACACGCGCTTCCACGACGTGAACGGCGACGGGCTGGCGGACGTCGTCCAGCTCAGCACCAACTGGTTCAAGGTGTACCTGGGCAAGGGCGACGGCACCTTCGTCGCGGGGCCGCTCCAGAACTACCCCTGGGGTGAGGGCACCACGCAGGCCAACGTGAAGCTGGCGGACCTCAACCGCGACGGCCTGATGGACCTGGTGTACGTGCGCAACGGGTACGTGAGCTGGTACCGGGGCAAGGCGGGCGGAGGCACGGAGACGGCGCCCACGCAGCTGGTGCCCCCGGGCGTGGACGGCGCCTCCACGGTGGTGGCGCTGGCGGACCTCAACGGCAACGGCAGCGAGGACGTGGTGTGGAGCGGCCCGGACGGGATGTGGGCGCTCGACCTGGCGGGCCCGACGACGGCGGGCATGCTGTTGGGCATCGACAACGGGCTGGGCAAGACGGTGGCCCTCCAGTACCAGGCCAGCGCGGCGCTGGCGGCGGAGGCGGACGGCACGCCCCAGGCGTGGACGCGGCGCTTTCCCACCTCCATCCCGGTGCCGGTGCGCATGACCGTGAACCCCGGCGTCGGCGGGCCCGCGCGCGTGGTGGAGTACACCGTGCGCGACGGCTTCTGGGACGCCACGGAGCGCCGCTTCGGCGGCTTCCTCGTGGGCGGCGTGCGCACCGTGGGCAGCGGCCCGGCGGACACGCTGTACGAAGAGACGCGCTACCACGAGGGCACGGGCATGGACCGCTCGCTGCGGGGCCTGGCGTTGGAGGTCCGCCGCGAGGACGGGCTGCACACGCTCTACGCCGTGGCCACGTCCGTCTACGAATCGCGCCCCGTGCAGGGCCTGCCGGACGTGCCGCTGCTGCGCAAGCCCGCGCTGCTGGAGGCGCGCACGAAGCACCATGAAGGACTGACCACGCCGCTGGAGACGCTGACGACGTATGCCTACGACGCGCGCGTGCGGCCCATCGAGGAGAAGTCCTTCGGCCGGCTGGACCTCACTGGCGACGAGCGCACCGTGCAGCGCGGCTATGCCAGCGACGACGCGCTGATGGTGCAGGACGTGGTGTGCGAGGAGACGCTGATGGAGGCGGACGGGACGGTCCGCTCGAGCGCGCGCATGTTCTACGGCGACGCGGCCCAGGTCTTCTCCTGGACGGACCCCACGCAGTGCCGCGCGGGCCGGCTGATGCGGGAGACCCACGGCCTGCTCGCCGGCGAGCAGCCGCGCTGGGTGCTCCAGTCCGCCACGGAGTACGACGCCTGGGACAACCCCACGCGCCGGTACGGCAACGGCCTGTGGCGCGCCTTCACCTACGACGCCCACCACCTGCGGCCCCTCACGGAGTCCATGGAGCCGCAAGCGGGCCGGACGCTGACGTGGACCAGCGCGTGGGACGACGTGCTGGGCGCGCCCCAGAGGGTCACCAGCCCGGACGGCGTGGTGACGCAGATGAGCTACGACAGCCTGGGCCGTCCGGACGCGATCTCCGTGGACGGCGCGCCGCCCCACCTGCGCTATGCCTACGACTGGACGGCGCCGCGCCCCAGGACCTTCACCTACGTCTTCGACGGAGACCCCTCCGCGCTCGCGGGCAGTTGGACAGGCGGCTGGAGCGCGAACGGCGCGTGGCGCGAGAGCGTCTCCGTGTCCGACGGCTCGGGCCAGTCGCTCTACACGGCCACCCGCCTGGAGGCCGCGCGCTGGGCGGTGTCCGGCTGGCGCGACCGGGACACCCGGGGCCGGACCATCTTCCGCTCGGAGCCGTTCTACGCCCAGGGCGCCCTGCCCACGGCCCGCCCGGCGGGCGTGGTGGGCCAGACGCTGGCCTATGACGCCCAGAACCGGCTGGTGAGCCAGTGGCTGCCCAACGGCGGGCTGCGCACGCACGGCTACAAGGCCTTCGAGTCCACCCGCACGGACACCGCGATGGCCCCGGTGCTGAGCCGGGTGGACGGGCAGGGCCGCATCATCCGCACCGAGCGGCAGGTGGGCACGGCGCTGGAGTCGGTGGACGCCCACTACGACGCCGCCGGCCACATCCTCTCCCTGAGCCTCCAGGACGGCGTCGTCACCCACGCCTTCACCTACGACACCCTGGGCCGCATGGTGGCCGCGCAGGACCCGGACGTCGGTGCGCGCACGCTGGAGTACGACGACCGCGACCGGCTGGTCCTCCAGACCAATGGAGCGAACCAGGGCCGCACGTTCGCGTATGACGACGCCAACCGCCTCATCCGCACCGTGGGCGAGGACGCCACGACCCTCCTCTACCACTACGACGAGGGCGCGGACGGCACGTCCTCCGGCCACACCGCCGCGCGGCTCGCCTGGGTGGAGGAGCCCCGGGGCCAGGTGCACTTCGGCTACGACGCCTACGGGCGCAGGTCGCTCCAGCGCCGCACGGTGGACGCGCTCCAATCGGAGGAGTCCGTCACCTACAGCGCTTCCGGGCTGCCCCTGACGCAGACCACGGACGGGCTGGAGGTGCCCTTCGGCTACGACGCCGCGGGCAGGCTGGTGCGCGCCGGGACGTACTGGGAAGCGCTGACGCTGGACGCGTCGGGGCTGGTCCTGGAGGAGCGCTATGGCAATGGCGTGCGCCAGGTCTACGCGCGGGACGCCGTGGGGCTCGTGTCGCGCATCCAGACGCTCAAGTCCGCGGGCGGCGCGCTGTACGACGTGACGTTGACGCGCAACGCGTACGGCGCGCCGGTGGCGGTGACGGACGACGACGGCGTGGGGCTCAACCACGCGGCGACCTTCGCGTACGACCCGGCCGCGCGGCTCACGGACGCGCTGCTGGGCGCCGTGAAGCAGTCCGACGGGACGCTCGCCGCGGGGCCCGACACCTTCCACTTCAGCTATGCCTATGACGGGCTGCAGAACATGGTGTCCCGCCAGTCCACGGGCCCGCACGCCCTGGCGCTCCTGCAGGGCAGCTATACCTACGGCGAGCGGGGCTTCGGGCCTCGTCAGCTCACGAGCATCGGCTCCGGCCCCAACGGCACCACCCTGGACTACGACGGGGCCGGCCGCATGGTGCGCCTGGGCGGGCGCCAGATGGAGTACGACGGGCTGGATCAGCTGGTGCGCGTGACGCTGCCCTCCGTGGGCAGCCAGCCCGGCGTGGTGGAGCACGCCTACGGCCACGACGGCGTGCGCATCCGGACGCAGGACCCCACGGGCCAGGTGCAGTACGCCTTCTCCCAGCGGGTGCTCCAGCGCAACGGGATGCGGGAGCTGCTGGTGACCGCGGGGGACCGGACCATGGCGCGCGTGCGCTACGCTCCGCCCACCGTGCCCGCGGGTCCGCTCAGCGGCGCGCTGTCAGCCCTGCCCGACGCGCGCTCCCTGACGACGGTGGTGGCGCTGGGCGGCGTGCTGGCGCTGATGGGGGTGACGCTCGCGTCCCTGCGGCGACGCCATGAAGGCCCCGCGCCCCTCGTGAAGGTGGGCGCCGGGGCCCTGGTCCTGGCGCTCACGACGTCCGCCTGCGAGCCGGCGCTGGACCTGTCGCGGGCGCGCTCCGTGCCGGAGGCGCTGGCCGCCGTGGAGTCCGTGCTGTACTTCCACAGCGGCGTGGCCGCCGGGCCCGTGCTGATGACCCGGCAGGACGGCACGGTCTTCGAGGAGCGGCGCAGTGAGCCCTTCGGCACGCCCGTGGACGCGTTCCGCGAGACGGCGACGGGCGCGTCCGTGGGCAGCGCGGACTTCCGCGCGGAGCCGATCAACTCGCTGAACAAGCCCACGGATCCGGACACCGGCTGGAGCGACCACGGCGACCGCTGGATGGCGCCCGAGGTGGGCCTGTGGCTCAGCCCGGATCCGCCGGTGAAGGCGCCCCAGGCGAGCTTCCTCGCCGCGCCCTGGGACCTGCATCCCTACCAGTACGTCCGGCAGAACCCCGTCTTCTACTGGGACCCGGACGGGTGGTCGTCACATCAGAACCCGCTGGCGACGGAGCTGAAGCGGCCCCTGACGGCGGGGCAGGTGCAGATTGTCACCCGCTCCTTCGCGCCGTTCGACACGTTCGGCGGTGCCTACCTCCCTGGTGGCTACGCGGGGGATGGCGCCGACCGCGGCTTCACGCCCTCGCCGGACGTCACCGCGAAGATGTCCCTTGCCGTCACGATCGACACCGCGACGGGCGCCAAGGTCTTCGCAGAGGCCTGGAGCGACGAGTCCGAGGGCTCCGGCCTCCCCGCCCGCGTCTTCGGGCGGATGTCCGGCTATCCGCTGACGGAGCCCCTGAAGGGCACCGCGCGCCCCACGACGCGCGTGGACGTGACCACCGAGGATGGCTTCGTCCGGCTGAACCAGGACATGGCGGCGGCGCTGCCTCTGAACAAGTTCGCGGCGGACATCGACACGCACAGCTACATCCAGATGTTCAAGGATGGAAACCTGTTGAGGCTTCGCGGCTTCATGGTGGGTGACGCCTTCCCGAACGCGGAGATATTCATCCGTGACTCCGCCAACAACCGGGTCATGCTCCACACGTTCGCCACGCCGGGAGGGGAGAACGGTCCCTACGAGTACCTGGGCGGAGACAAGCGTAGGGAAATGGGAAGCTTCGCAGTGCAGATCCAGACCAATGGCAAGGGTGAATTCACGGGTGTAAGGGCGGCCGGTCAGGAGTCCTTCATGTCCGTGGACGACTGGAACAAGCAGATGACCTCGTCCGGGGGAGCGAACACACCATGAGTCCATCACGAAAGCGGCTTCACCTCTGCCTGCTCCCAGCGTTGCTGGGCCTGCTGGCCTGCGGCACCCGGGCAGCCCCGGAGGTCCACCTCATCCCTCAAGGCTACCGGGGACCGGTGGTCATCTTCTTCAACGTCCCCGGCGCCCGCTCCGCCCTCCAGGAGGACGGACGGGAGTACCGGATCGGCGAGGACGGGACGCTGGCGGTCAGCTCGCCGCCCAATTACGGCGGAGGCAGGCTCGACAACTTCCGGTTCTTCTACGAAGGGCCGGGGGGCACGCGGGAGCGACTCGCCTACGCGGCCTCGACGCCCCACAACCAGCTTCAGGTCTTCGCCGTGCACCAGGGGGAGATGCCCCTCAGGCCCGGTTCCCGGGAGGAGGTGCGCTTCGAGATGTACGTCGTCGGGGTACCGGATGAGATGCCGGACTGGTCCGATCGGCTCCATGCCCTGGTAGAGCGGAAGGTCGCGGCCATGCCCCTGCCGCGCTGAAGCGCTCACCGCGCCCCCGGGTTTCAGGACCCGGGGGGTCGCGGGGTGCCTCAGCTGCTCAAATCCCGCACCCGCTCCGCCAGGCTCTGGGTGAAGAGGCGGTAGATGCGCAGGGCCGCGGCCTCGTGCGTCTCCAGGAAGTATTGGAAGTCCGTCCGAGTGACACGCAGGGCGCGCACCACCGTGTGCGCGCGCACGTGCGCGGACACCGGGCCATCCAGGATGAGGGAGATTTCCCCCAGGAACGCGCCCGGCCCCAGCATGTTGAGCTGGCGCGCGTCCCGGCCTGGGCCGGTGGACACGCTCACCATGCCCTCCAGCAGCACCACCAGCCCCATCCCCTTCGCGCCCTTCTCCAGCACCGTCGTCCCCGCCGGCACCAGCACGGGCCGGGCCAGGCGGTAGAGGTCGCGCATGTCTTCCAAAGACAGACCATCGAAGATGGGAATGGCTTTCAGATAGCCATAGCCATCCACCACCGGCTGAGCCTTCTCCGCCGCGACCGAGCCCTCCGGCGCCGACGCGAGCCCCAGCTGCTGGAGCAGCCGCGCCTGCTCCGCCTGGAGCAGCAGCAGCCCCGCCCCCGACGCGTGCTTGATGCCGTCCGCCAGGAGCACCAGCGCGCGCCACGTCGCGCCCTCCGCGTCCAGCAGCTCACACATGCGCAGCACCGCCTCCGGCCGCTGCCCGTCATCCACGGGCACCGCGCGCAGCATCTCCAGCTCCGCGTGCGAGTTGCCCAACACCCGGAACACCTGCGCCGCCTCCATGGGCCGGTGCATGCGACCCAGCAGGTGCGCCAGCGACTCGCGCGCGCCCAGCGCCTGGTACAGCGACAGCGCCTGCTCCAGCGAACCAGCCCGCTCGAAGGCCGCCGCCGCGCGGGCCTGCTCCCCCACCCTCAGCCACGCCTCCGCGGCCAGCAGCGGCGCTCCCGCCTGTTCGTACAGCGGCGCCGCGCCCCGGTCGTCTCCATCCGATTCCAACAGCCGCGCCGCGCCCGCGAAGTCGCGCGCCTGCCGCAGCACCTCCACCAGCCGGGTGCGCGTGTCGGCGGGCACCACCAGCGCCTCTTCCAGGACCCGCTCGCGCTGCCCCGCCCCCATCGCCTCGTACGCGCGCACCGCGTCCTCCACCGCGCCCTTCAGCACCCGAGCCCACACCCCTCGCGTGACGCTGGAGCCAGGGCCCACGGCCACGTCGTCCCCGTTCGAATCGTTTGGAGTCACGGCCTTGTCGTTCCTCCCGGACGCCCTGGCGGACAAAGGGGGTCCACGCCTGGGTCCGGACCCTGATTCCGTAGCATTCTGAAACAGGGAAAGCCAGCCAGCGCGGTGAAGAGGGGCAGGCTTTGGACACACTGTCCACCGCGTGAATCGGATGCGCAAAACCTGAGAGGTTGGGGTGGGCGCAAACCCTGCGCTTCGGGGTGGCTGTCGTGCGTGAGAGGGATTCCCCACCTTCTGGCGTCCCTGCCCCAGGGACTCCTACCCAAGGTGTCTTGCCCCATGACGTCGCGCCCCGCTTCCTTCCGTTCTCTCAAGGTCCTGGAGTCGTCCCACCCGCGCCGCGCGCTGAACCTCCTCGCGCGAGGCGGCTGCCTGCTGATGCTCTCGTCCGGAGCCGCCCGCGCCAACGAGCCCGAGGCCCCGGCGCGGGCTGCGGCTCCGGTGCAGGCCGAAGCCCCGGTGCGGGCTGAGGCTCCGGTGCAGGCCGCGGCTCCGGTGCAGGCCGAAGCTCCCGTGCGGGCGGAGGCGCCTGTGCAAGGGGACGCGGACCCGGCGGATGACGCGGTGTGGGGCGAGGAGGCGCTGGCGCAGGCGGAGCTGCCGGCGTCGATGACGGAGGCGGCGCGGACGCTGGAGGATTCGCCGGTGGTGGTGTGCTCGGGGGCGCTCCAGCAGGCCTACCGTCCCGGACTGCTGCTCACCACGCCCCGGAGCTCCGTGCAGCGAGAGTCACTCCAGTTCAGCGGCTGCCCCGTCAACGACGGCGTGGTGATGACGGCCGTGGGGATGGAGACCCTGCATTTGAAGCGCGCGACGTGCATCAACAACGCGGGAGGGGCCTCTATCGCTACGGTGACATGGTCCAACGGGGAGAAGTCCTCCGTGCGGTTGGACCGAGTGGAGGTTCGTGCGGATGGCGCCATGCAGGTCTTCACGTCCGAGGGGACCATCAGCACCGGGCGTCACGCGGGCCACGGCGTGCGCCTGGTCACCGCCGTGCCCACGCTCACCACGCTGGCGGCCTGCGTCCAGCCGTCGGGCCTCACGGCGAACCTGGGCGTCGCCACGCTCACCGTGCAGGACCTGCCCACCGTCCTGGACGTGTCCGCCGGGAAGCAGTGACCGCGCGGTCGCTCCCCTGCCGGGCGCTTCGGGGAGGAGCGGACTCCGCGCCGCATGCACCGCTATGCAGGCGCGGGCCGGGCGTTATCGTGGGGGGCCATGAGGCCTGCCCCGGAGCGCCGGATGCGAACGCGACGAATCACGGGGGGTTGGAGGGGGGCGGCGGTGGCCGGCCTCCTGGGCTCGGTGAGCTCGGGCGCCGCGTGGGCGCACGCGGGCCTGCCGGAGACGGCCAACGTCACGCTGCGGCGAGGCCACTCCGAGGACTTCTTCGTGGGGGCCACGTTTGGCGCGGTCATCTCGCGCGACAGTGGGCGGACGTGGCGCTGGGTGTGTCCGGATGCCATGGGGTATGGCGGCTGGCGCCCGGAGTCCTTCGTCTGGCGCGAGACAGGGCAAATCCTGGCGGCCACCGGCAACGCGCTGCTGTCCTCGAAGGACGGCGCGTGTTCGTGGTCGTCGCACCCGGCGTTCAAGGACACCTGGGTGACGGGGCTCGCGGCGCACCCCTCGGATGACGCGGTGCTGTACGTGGCCACGGGCCGCTCCACTTCGGCGACCAACGGGGTGTTCCGCTCGGAGGACGGCGGGGAGACGTGGCGGCCGTTGGGGCTCCAGCGCGCGGGGGTCCTCTTCTCCGCCGTGCGCGTGTCCACCGCGGACCCGCGCACGCTCTACGTGTCCGCGTCGGACACGGCGCGCATGTATCTGTTCCGCAGCGACGACGCGGGCGAGACGTGGGAGGAATTGCCGCAGGCCTTCCCGGACCTGGTGCGCCCGTTCGACTTCGTGGTGACGGCGACGGACCCGGTGGAGCCGCACCGCGTCTGGGCGCGCGTGTCCGCGCAGGGCTACACGCACATCCTGCACAGCACGGACGGCGGGCGCACCTTCACCGCGCGCACGGGCGCCGGCATCGACGACGTGTTCATCAACATGGACGTCTCCGCCGACGGCGGCACCGCGTGGGTGTCCACGTACAACTCCTTCTTCCGCAGCCAGGAGGGCGGGGCCTTCTCCAAGCTGGTGCTGCCCACCGGCAACGCGTGCGTGACGCGCGTGGGAGACGTCATCTACGGCTGCGGCTCGCCGTGGCTCCATGACTGGTCGCTGGCGCGCAGCAGCGACGACGGCACCACGTGGGAGCCCCTCTTCAGCCTGGAGCAGATTCAAGGCAGCCATCAGTGCCCGGCGGGAACGCCCGTGCGCGAGCTGTGTCCGTCGCGCTGGCCCCAGCTCGCGGAGACGATTGGCGCGCCGCTCTACCCGGATGGCGTTCCGGACGCCGGCGTGCTGGATGCGGGAGTGCAGCCGGTGGAGGACGCGGGCACGCCCGCCGACCCGAAGCCGAAGCCGTCCTCCGGTTGTGCCGCCGCGCCCGCGGGCATGTTGCTTCCGCTGTTCCTGCTTCCCCTGTTGCGCCGCGGCCGTCGGCGCGAGGCCCCATGACCATGAAGCTGAAGACGTCCCTGCCCTGGAGTACCGCTGCTGTCGCGCTGCTCGCCCTGAGCGCGTGCAATGGCGACGACACCGAGCCCCAGGCCACCGAGTGCGAGGAGCCGCTGTACGCGGGCGGCGCCACGGACGAGGCGTGGCGCACGCTGGTGGATGCGAGGAACCAGCCCCAGGACAGTTCGCGCGCGGTGACGCTCACGTCGCCCGAGTCCCAGCAGGAGTACTGGACGGACCAATCCGCGCCGCTGTGGCAGTGGACGTCTCCGCTGCGCGCGTCGCTGGAACGCCCGGGCCGCACGTCGCCGCTGCTGGAGGGCCGTCCTCGCGAGTCGAAGCGCTCGGTGCTCGCGTGGCTGGGGAACCTGGTGCTGCCCACCGCCGAGGCCCACCTGCCGCCGTACACGGGCGACCTCTACTGGGTGAAGGTCCACGTCGCCGGGCGCGAGTGCCCCATCGTCCAGGTGTTGACGTCGGAGTTGCAGTGGCAACTGGATGACGGCTCCTGGCAGACGGTGAAGGACTCGGCGGGCAAGGCGCTGTCGGTGCAGGTGGTGAGCGCGTACCTGGTGCAGAACCGCATCACGGAGGGGCCGTACACGCTGGGGACTCCGGTGCCCTTCACCATGGGGATGGCCAGGTGAGGCGCGCCGCCTGGCTTTGCGTCCTGGCGCTGGGCGCTTGCACGGAGGCCGAACCGCCGGAGCCGGGCAAGGACGTGCCCGAGCTGACGTACGCGGAGCCCAACCCGTGGACGCGGGGCGGCTCGACGGTGCCGCCTCCGGGGGCTTCCGGGCGATTGCTGGTGACGAACAGCCTGGATGACTCCGTGAGCCTGCTGGACATGGACGGGCTGGGGACGCCGGGCTGGGGCGAGCTGGCGCGCGTGCCGGTGGGGCTCAACCCGGTGGAGTTGGAGGGACCGCACCACACGGCGGTATCGCCAGCTGGCGACTACTACTACGTGGGCATCTCCAACTACGTGCCCGGAGGCGGCTCGGGTCCGCATGGCGCGCATGGGACGGGGACGGCGGACGGCTACTGCCTGAAGGTGAGCGCGAAGGACAACCGCTTGGTGGCGTCCACGCGCGTGGACCGCAACCCGGGGGACGTCATCGTCAGCGCGGACGGGCGCACGCTGTACCAGACGCACTTCGACCTGTTGCGCATCGCGGACGTGGCGCGGAAGGGCGGGCCGGAGGAGGACATGGTCTCGCGCCTGGTCATCCTCGACGCGGAGACGATGACCGTGAAGGAGCGGGTGAAGGTGTGCCCCGCGCCGCACGCGGTGCGCCTGTCCGCGGATGAGCGCACGGCGTACGTGGCGTGCTGGTCGGACGAGGTCGCGGTGGTGGACCTGGCGGCGGCGGGCATGCCGGTGACGCGCGTGAAGGTGGCGGCGGGCTCGGGCACGGCGGTGAGTCCGCGCCATCAGCCATACGCGCTCACGGTGTCGCCCACGACGGGGGACGTGTGGGTCAGCTCGCTCGCGAGCAAGCAGGTGCAGGTGCTGGAGCCCGGGACGCACACGATGAACCCGGAGCGCACGGTGTACCTGCGCGGCTCGCCCATGTTCGGCGCGTTCACGCGGGACGGGCGCACGCTCTACATGCCCTATCAGCAGGAGGACGCGGTGGCGGTCATCGACGCGGCGACGTCCACGGTGCAGCGCACGGTGCAGTTGTCACAGGCGGGATGTCTCAACGTGCACCAGTTCATGCTGACGCCGGACGAGCGCCACGGGCTGGCGGTCTGCGAAGGGGACCACATCGGCCCGGGCACGTTGCACGTCGTGGACCTGACGGAGGGCACGGTGCTGTCCACGGTGCAGATGGGCATCTTCCCGGACTCGGTGAGCCTGTTGCGGGGGCAGCCGTGAGGGGCCTGCGCGCGGGTGTGGCGGCGGTGCTCGCGGGGGTGCTGGCCGGGTGTGGTGGCGAAGAGGGGCCCCAGGCCGCGGCGGACTACGGAGAGGCGCTGTTCCAGGACGCGCGGCTGTCGTCGAGCGAGTACAACAAGTTCTCGTGCGCGACGTGCCACGTGACGACGGCGGAGGTGCCGGCGGGGCGCATCGATTCAGGGCACACGCTGTACAACGTGGCGGCGCGGCCGAGTTGGTGGGGCGGCGACGAGACGCAGCTGCTGGACGCGGTGAACTTCTGCTACGTGAACTTCATGCGCGGCGTGACGAAGCTGGGGGCGGAGGAGCCGCGCTCCCGCGCGCTGTATGAGTACCTGTCGCGGATCAGCCCGGACGCGCAGGCGCCCGCGCTGCCGTTCACGGTGGTGAAGGACATCCAGGACGTGCCCCGGGGCGACGCCACGCGAGGCGAAGCGGTGTACCGGGCGGCGTGCCAGAACTGCCACGGCGCGACGCACACGGGCGAGGGCCGACTGACGGACCTGGCGTCGGTGCTGCCGGAGGTGACTCGCGATTACGACCGGCTCTTCCCGGGCATCCCGCACGCACAGGTTGTCATCGAAAAGGTGCGGCACGGTCCGTTCTTCGGCGTGGGAGGCAACATGCCGCTCTACAGCACGGAGGCCCTGTCCGACGCGGACCTGGGTGCGCTGCTCATGTATCTGGGACTTTGATGCGGATCCCCACGCTCTGGCTGCCATGACGCTGCGTGGATTGCGCGCGCTCGGACTCGGGCTCCTGGGTCTTGGGCTGAGTGGGTGCGGCCTGCTCGGCTACCACAAGCTCCCTGTGGCTCCTCGTGCGCCTGAAGAAGAAGCGGCTCGGGTTCACTTCCCGGAGTCCTTCGACAATGCCACCCATCTTTCAGGGCCCATGCTGGAGGCCCTGAGCCTGGCACTGAACGACTTCCTTCCACCGGGTCGGAAGGTCCAGACCAATGCACGCGATCCGCGCATCGCGGAGTGTCTGTCACGCCGCGACACCTACGAGACGCGTGTGCTCCGCTCCGAGGAGGGATTGTTCTTCATCTCCTTCATTCCGGATCTGTCGCGCTGCGGCCTGGATGCGGAGATCCTGGATGGAGGCGCGGTCTATTGCGTGGATGCTCAGGGCCGCATCGTCACCGTGCGATGAAGCCGCCTGACCGCTGCGCAGGCAAGGAGGGCAGCGCAGGACATCCCGCCCCTGCCCATGCGAGCCCGGCCGCCGCACCTCAAGAACATTCATGTCTTCGTCGGGTCCACAGGAGCACGGCCCTTCATCTGAAGAGCCTCTGCCCACGAGGGGCCGGTCCCCTGCGTCCCTGGCCGAGCTGCTGAACACCGAACGCGAGGCGCTCCTGGAGGACTGGTGCGCCCGGGTGTCGCCTCTCTTCACCACCCTGCGCCTGTCACAAGAGCAGCTCGTTGACGCCCTGCCCGCCCTGCTCGATGAGCTCCACACCACGCTCGTGGACGCGGAGGAGGGCGCGGACGGCCTTCCCCCGCTCCACCACAGCGAGGCCGCTGGAGCACACGGCCGGCAGCGCCTGCGCCTGGGCGCGGACGTGTCCCTCGTCACGCGCGAATACGCCCTCCTGCGCGACTGCATCCTGTCGCGCGCCGAGCGCACCGACGTGGACGTGCCGCTGCATCAACTGCGCGTGCTCAGCGCCAGCATCGACAACGCGCTGGCCCAGGCCGTCATCCCGTTCGCGTTCGACAGCGCCGAGCGTCGCCACATCGAGGTCGAGGAGCGCGAGCGCTTCTTCCAGCTGTCCCCGGACATGTTCTGCATCGCGGGCCTGGATGGGTACTTCAAGCGCGTGAACACGTACTTCGTCAGCGTGCTCGGGTGGAGCGAAGCGGAGCTCTACCAGCACCCCTTCATGGACCTCATCCACCCCGATGACCGGGCGTCCACCCAGGAGGAGATGCGCAAGCTGGCCCACGGCATCCCCACCCTGCGCTTCCAGAACCGCTTCCGCACCCGCGACGGCCGCTACCGGTGGCTCGCGTGGGCCTCCCGCCCCGCGCCCGAGCTGGGCCTCATCTACGCCGCCGCGCGCGACATCACCGAACAGAAGACCGTGGCCCAGGAACGCGAACAACTGCTGGAGGTCGTGCGCGACAGCGAGGCCCGCTTCCGCAACATGGCGGACCACGCCCCCGTCATGCTCTGGGTGACGGACGTGCAAGGCGCCACGACGTACATGAACCGGGGCTGGTACGCCTTCACCGGCCAGACCGAGGCCACGGGCCTGGGCTTCGGCTGGTTCGACGCCATCCACCCCGACGACCTGGAGCGCACCCAGCGGACCTTCACGGAGTCCAACGCCGCCCGCCAGCCCTTCCGCCTGGACTACCGCCTGCGCGGCACGGATGGACATTACCGGTGGGCCGTGGACACCGGCTCGCCCCGCTTCGACGCGGACGGACACTTCCTGGGCTACATCGGCAGCGTCATCGACATCTCCGACCGCAAGCAGGCGGAGGTGGAACGCGAGGCCCTGCTCGCACGCGAGAGCGCCGCGCGCCGCGAGGCCGAAGAGGCCAACCAGCTCAAGGACGAGTTCCTCGCCACCATCAGCCATGAGCTGCGCACGCCCCTCACGGCCATCCTCGGCTGGGTGCAGCTCCTGCGCACCGGCACCCTGCCCGCCCCCCGCCAGGAGCGCGCGCTGGAGACCATCGAGCGCAACGCGCGCGCGCAGGGACAGCTCATCGAGGACCTGCTCGACGTCAGCCGCATCGTGTCCGGCAAGCTCAAACTGGACGTGTCGCCCGTGGACCTGTCCGCGGTGGTGCAGCAGGCGCTCGAGTCCGTGCAGCCAGCTGCGGACGCGCGCCGCATCGAGGTAAGGGCCACGGTGGACACCACCAGCAGCGTCATGGGCGATCCGCACCGGCTCCAGCAGGTGGTGTGGAACCTGCTGTCCAACGCGGTGAAGTTCACGCCCAAGGGCGGCCACGTGCGGCTGGTGGTGTCGCGGCGCGACTCCATCGTGGAGCTCACCGTGGAGGACACCGGCCAGGGCATCTCCGAGGCCTTCCTCTCCCACGTCTTCGAGCGCTTCCGTCAGGCCGACAGCGGCAGCACGCGAAAGACGGGCGGGCTGGGACTGGGGTTGTCCATCGTGCGCCACATCGTGGAGATGCACGGCGGCACCGTCTCCGCCGCCAGCGACGGCGAGGGCCGGGGCGCCACCTTCACCGTGCGGCTGCCCCTGTCCGTCACGCAGCGGCGCGACCCCGCCATGCCGCCGTCGCCGAAACCTCCCGCGGCGGAGCGGCTGCCCTCGCCCCCGCCGGAGCTGGGCGGCGTGCGGGTGCTCGTGGTGGATGACGAGGAGGACGCGCGCGAGCTGTTGCGCACGCTCCTGGAGGACAGCGGCGCCCGGGTGGTGACCGCGGGCTCCGCGCTGGAGGGACTCCAGGTGCTCCAGGCGGAGCATCCGGACGTGCTCGTCTCCGACATCGGCATGCCGGTCACGGACGGCTACGGCTTCATCGAGCGCGTGCGCGCGCTGTCCGCCGAGAAGGGCGGCCACACCCCGGCGGTGGCCATCACCGCCTATGCCCGCTCGGAGGACCGCACCCGCGTGCTGCGCGCCGGCTTCCAGAGCCACGTGCCCAAGCCGGTGGAGCCCGGGGAGCTGCTCGCCGTCATCGCCTCGCTCGCGGACCGGTACCCCGCGCTTCCGAAGGCGTGACGGCCGTCCCCCGTGGAACGCCCGCCGCTGACGAACGCGACCTCGCGGCCCAGGCCGGTCCGACTGTCGGACAGGTTCGTGCGGCGCGGCGCGGACGGGGTGCCCCCGCCTGGGGCTCGAATCTCGCACCAGGGGCGCCGCATCCACGCCGAAGGCCTCGCGGCCACTGGACGCGCACCGCGATCGAGGCCGCTCAGCCCGCGGCCCGCGTAGGACGCCGGACACGGCGCCACGCATCCTCCTGGCCATCGGGCCGGGGCAGGGCTTACCTTTCCCCCAATGCGTCCGCCGCCCGGACAACTGGCGATGTTCGACGCCCCGGCGCCCGGGCGTGAGCCGGAGCGTTCGCGGCTGCCCTCGCGCGAGGACGCGCTGCCCCGGGCCGCGGACCTGGCCCGGCGCGTGTCCGCCCTGCTGGGCCAGCCCGTGCACCTGCGCCTCACGGACAACCGCGCCACCCTGGTGAGCTACCGCCGCCTCCCCGAAGGCGTGCGCCTGCGCTTGCACCACCTCTTCCTGGACGCACCCGACACCGTGGTGCGCGCCCTGGCCCTCTACGTGTCCGGCGACACCGCCGCCGGCGAGGTGCTGGAGGCCTTCAGCCACGCCCACCACGGCCAGGTGCGCCGGGAGCGCAGGCCCGGCGCCCCGCTGCGCACTCGCGGCCGTTGCTTCGACCTCAAGGCCGTCCACGCCCGGCTGGGCGCGGCGTACTTCGACGGGCGCGTGCACGCCGTGGAGGTGGGCTGGGCCCGCCGCCCCGCCCGCCGCACCCGCCGCACCATCCACCTGGGCGGCTACGACGCGCGCCTGCGCGAGGTGCGCGTCCACCCCGCGCTGGACCGCCCCTCCGTGCCCGCCTTCGTCGTGGACTTCATCGTCTTCCACGCCCTGCTGCACGCGGACCTCGCCGCCACCGACGCCGGCCCCGACGCCCACGACGACGCCGGCCGCTGCGCCGCGGAACACACCCCCGCCTTCGTCGCGCGCGAGGCCGCCTTCCCCCTGCGCGAAGCCGCCTGGCGCTGGCTCCTGGAAAACCTGTCATCGCTGCGGCGCGGGTGACCGCCCGTCCCACCCGCTGCCATGTTTCAGACATGTCACGGCCGCCGTGACACACCCTCCCGCCCCCACCCCGAAGGGAGTGGCCTGCGGAGGGCTCACACTGCATGCTGTCTCCTCGATGCGCTTTTTCAGCGTGGAAGAGGCCAGCCGGCTGGTGCCGTTGCTGACGAAGACCTTCGGGCGCGTGCGCCCCTGGGTGGAGCGCGTGCAGAAGCTGGCGGAGGTGCTGGACGGCCCGGAGGCTCCGCCCGACACCCTCGAGGTGCGCTCCTTCCGAGAGGAGCGCGACGAGCTGCTGGAGCGCATCCGCGGTGAGCTGGGCCCGCTCCAGGAGATGGGCCTGGAGATAAAGGGCGCGGACGGCCTGGTGGACTTCCACGCGCGGCGCGGCGAGGAGCCCGTGTACCTCTGCTGGCGCTACGGCGAGAACGCCGTGGCGCACTGGCATGACTTGAAGGCCGGCTTCTCCGGACGCCGCCCCATCGACAGCCCGGACGACTTCGAGCCCACCTACCTCAGCTGAAACACCCTCACTTCGACAGGCTCTGGTGCAACAGGCCCAGCTTGTTGCGCGCGGAGAGCAGCTGCTGTCGCAGCGAATCCGCCTGCCGGCCGATGTCGGTGAACTTCGCCTCCTCCGCCGCGAGAGTCAGCGTGGCCGCGTCGTCCGCCACCTCCGCCATGCGCGCCTGGAGCGCGGTGAAGACCTCCGTGAGCCGCGTGTCCTCCTCCGCCGTGCGCGTGGCCTGCTGGCGCAGCGCCGCGAACTCCTGCATGCGCCCGTTGAGGTCCGCCGCGCTCTGCCCCAGCGCCCCGTAGCGCGTGAGCAGCTCCTTGAACACCTCCGTGCGCTGCTGCAGCTCCTGCGCGCACACGTTGACCGCGTCCGCCTGCGCCTGCTGCCGGTTGCGCACCCCGGTGATGGCCTGCACCAGCGCGCCCACGCGCATCCGCAGCGCGTCGTCCAGGTCCGCCAGGTCCTTGAGCGTCTTCGACGCGCGCTCCAGGTGCTTCTCCGATGTCAGGGGCGCCTCCTTCAGCTGCTCCGACAGCGCCTCGAAGCGCAGCAGCTCTGCGTCGAGCGACTGTGCGGCGGAGACCAGCTCGGAGGACGGGGGCGTGTCACGCTTGCTCATGGGGCCGGGAGGATGCCATGCCGCCTGTCCCTCCCTTCCGGTCGCCTGCCTGCCTCGGGAGCCTGTGCTCGGGGGAGGACACTGCGGCTTCCAGACCTCGCCAATGGAAGGGAGCGTCTCCAGCTTTCCGTGACACGTCGCGTCCGGAGGTCTGAAGCCATGCCCGTGGATTTCTCCATCACCGTGCTCGTCACTGGCGCCACCGGCCAGCAGGGCGGTGCCGTCCTCCGCAAGCTCGCCGACCGGGGGCACCACGTGGTGGCGCTGGTGCGGGACGCGGACGCTCCGGCCGCCCGCGCCCTGCGCAGGCCCGGCGTCACCCTGGCCCAGGGCGACTTCGACGACCCCGTCTCGCTGGAGAGCGCCATGCGCGGCGTGGACGCCGTCTACGCCATGGCCACGCCCTTCGGCGCGGGCGGCGTGGACGCGGAGGTCCAGCACGGCAAGAACCTGGCGGACGCGGCGAAGCGCGCCAGCGTGCGGCACTTCGTGTACTCGTCCGTGGCGGGCGCGTCGGAGCTCACCGGCATCCCGCACTTCGACAGCAAGCACGCCGTGGAGCTGTACCTGCGGCGGCGGGACATGCCCTTCACCATCCTGGGCCCCACCTTCTTCATGGAGAACCTCCTCCAGCGGCCCACGCGCGACATGCTGGCGGCGGGGAAGCTGGCCCTGGGGCTGCCCGCGACGCGCGGCCTCCAGATGGTCGCGGTGGAGGACCTGGCCGGCTTCGCGATGCACGTGCTGGGAGACCCGGAGCGCTTCATCGGCGAGCGCATCGAAGTTGCCTCCGACGAGGTGACGGGCCAGCAGGCCGCCGCGCTGCTCTCCATGGTGAGCGGCCACCGCATCAATTTCGAACAGATTCCCCTGGATCAACTCCAACAGCAGAGCGAGGACCTGGCGGCCATGTTCGAGTGGCTGGACCGGGTGGGCTACCACGCGGACATCCTCACCCTGCGCAACAGCCACCTGCGCGTGAGCTGGCAGACCTTCGAGACCTGGGCGCGCCATCAGGACTGGGACTTCGTCAACGCGCCCGCCTGGCCCGCCACCGCCGCCGAGCCGGTGACGCCCCAGCCGTAGAGTCCCCGGCCGCCGGCCCCCCCTCCGGGTGGGAGCACGAGGCATGTCATGCCCTGAACGCCGCACGCCCTACCTTGAAGTACGAGGAGGCATACGATGCGTGAAGCATTGGGAGTGGGGGCCCTGGGGTTGATGCTGATGGCGGGCTGCGCGGCGGAGACGAAGCTGCGGCCCGTGCCAGAAGCGGGAGTCCTCCAGGGCGGCAAGAGCAGCGCCATCAAGGAACAGGAGGGCGTGCGGCTCACAGCCGACGGCTCGGCCTGGAAGGGCTCACCGTCCGACCTGGAGCGCCGGGTCACCCCTGTCTACGTCCGGCTGGAGAACAATGGGGACCGCCCGCTCCGCCTCCAGTACAAGGACTTCGCGCTGGTGGGCCAGGAGACGCACTTCCGCTACAGCGCGCTGCCGCCCCTGTCGCTGCGGCAGGCCACGTCCTCGAATGAGTCGGAAGCGCCCGCGCGCATCAGCCCGGTGATGTACCCCGGGGGCAGGGCGTGGGCGGGCGGCGGCTACGGCTACGGGCCCTGGCGCGGCGGCTGGGGACCAGGCTGGTACGGAGGGCCCTGGGGCTGGGGAGGCAACTTCTACGGGGGGCCGTACTACTACGATCCGCCACTGCCCACCGCGGACATGCTCAACAACGCACTGCCGGAGGGCACACTGGAGCCCGGCGGCACGCAGGAGGGCTTCCTCTACTTCCAGGGCGTGGCCCACCGGGAGGACGCGGTGACGCTCCAGTTGAACCTGGTGGACGCGGAATCAGGGGCGCCGTTCGGTTCGCTCGGCATCCCCTTCCAGGTGAGCACGAAGTAGCTAGTGCAGCAGCGTGCTGGGCGGCGCGTAGGGGGAGCGCCCCCCGTCGTGCGCCAGGTCGAGCAGCGGTGCGTCCTCCGGCTGCCCCAGCGCGCGCCGCACGTCCGCGCCCTTCACGGGCAGGCCCATCAACGGCCCCACCAGGAACAAGTCCAGCGCGCCGGTCAGCAGCGGCAGCAGGCCCGTCAGCGCCACCAGCGCGCCCCGGGGCGTGCCCGTGCCCAGCCCGCCCAGGACCATGCCCGTGCCCGCCAGAATCCGAATCCACCGTCCGTTGCGCGAATTGATGAAGCCGACCATGAACACCTCCCCACGCCGAAGATGAACACGCGGAAGGGAGCGACCACGGCCGGTGTCCACCCGGCGACCCTCCCCGCCCGGGGCCCGCCCGCCCGCTCGGCGTCCGGGGAGCCAGCGGGGGGACGCCCGCGCGGGCATACTGCGGCCCCGTGAGCGAGACCGAAGCGAAGGCCCCCACCCACCCCGGTGACCTGCGAGCGGCCCTGGCCGCGTGGCGGGAGGCCGTGGGCGAAGCGCACGTCATCCTGGAACCCGAAGCGCTGGAGGCCGCCCAGACGGCCACCTTCGCCACCACCCAGCGCATCCCCGCCATCGTGCGGCCGGCGGACACGGCGCAAGTGCAGGCGTGCCTGCGCATCGCCAGCGAGCACCGCGTGCCGGTGTACCCGGTGAGCGCCGGCCGCAACTGGGGCTACGGCTCGCGCGTGCCTCCCGGCGACGGCAGCGTGCTGCTGGACCTGGGGCGCATGAACCGCATCCTCGCGCACGACGAACAGCTCGCGTACCTCACCGTGGAGCCCGGCGTGACGTTCCGCCAGGCCTACGAGTACCTGCGAGACAAGGGCTCCTCCACGTTCATCACCACCATCGGCGGGTCGCCGGACGCGAGCATGGTGGGCAACGCGCTGGAGCGCGGTGACGGGGCCGGTCCCAACGCGGACATCTTCCAGCACGTGTGCGCGCTGGAGGCCGTGCTCCCCACGGGCGAGCGCGTGGAGACGGGCCACGCGCGCTTCCCCGGCGCCCGCTCCGCCCCGGTGTTCCGCTGGGGCCTGGGCCCGGTGCTGGACGGCCTCTTCAGCCAGTCGTCACTGGGAGTGGTGACGCGGATGACGTTCTGGCTGGCGCGCAAGCAGCCCTGGCTGCGCGACTTCTTCTGCGCCGTGAACGACGACGCCCAGCTCTGGGACATGGTGGACCGGCTCCAGGCCCTGGCCCTGGACGGCACGCTCAAGGGCAGCTTCTTCTTCTGGAACGACATCAAGGCCTACAGCATCACCCAGCAATTCCCCTACCCCTCCGTGGGCCGGGCGCCGCTGCCGGACTGGGCCCGCGAGAAGCTCCGCGAGGGCTTTGGCCGCTGGGCCATCAGCGGCACCCTCATCGCCCCGGACGCGGAGATGGGCGCCCTCTTGGAGAAGCGGCTCGCACGCGCCGTGGAAGGCGCCTTCCGCCCCCTGTCCTTCGGCCCGGTGGCCCCCTTCGGCGAGGGCACGCTCCAGGGCGTCCCCACCGAAACCAACCTCGCCATGGCCTACTGGCGAAAGCGCACGCCCAAGCCGGAGGATCCGCACCCGGACCGCGACCGCTGCGGCTTCATCTGGTGCTCCGTCGCCGTCCCCTTCACTGGCCCGGAGGCGAAGCGCGCCACGGACATCGCCGACCGCGTTCCCCGCCTCTTCGGGTTCGAACCCAACCTGGCGCTCCTCGCCCACTCCCCGCGCTGCGTCTACCTGGTCACCGCGCTCGCCTATGACCGGGACGTCCGCGGCGAGGACGCCCGCGCCCAGGCCTGCTACCGCGCCCTCTCCCGAGAACTGGCGGACGCGGGGTACCACCTGACCCGAGCCGGACTCCAGGCGCAGGACGCCGCACCGCCCGTGCGGGACGACTCCGCGGAGGTGCGAAAGCGGCTGAAGGCGGCGTTCGACCCAGAGGGAATCCTGGCTCCCGGGAGATCCGAGCCCTGAGGGCGCGGCGGATCAGAAAGAAAAAAGAGGAGCGGAAACTTTCTCGGGTGCGCCCCCGATACTCTCTCAAGTCACAAGATTTCCCACCGCGCATCGCGCCCGCCGGAGCCCCCTTCCATGGCCATCGAGACCAACCGCTACCGCCCCGTGTTCCGGAACCCCACGACGCCCGCTCCGGCCAACGGGACGCAGGTGCGCCGCGAGGTGCAGGCCCAGACGCAGAACCGGGCCCAGGGCGAGGCGACCATCGACCTGAACCGTGGCGTGCAGGGCAACCGCGTCACCACCAGCAACCAGGCCAACCCCAGCACCACGACGGACATCCAGAAGCAGCTGGAGACCAGCCGCTTCGACCAGACGGTGGCCTCCGGTGAGTGGAACAAGAGCTGGACCGCGGCTTCCGGCTCCCACACCTCCGGTGACGTGAACGGCAACTTCCACAACACCGTGGAAGGCCAGGCGCTGACGGCGGACGTGTCCGCGCAGGGCAACGTCTCCATCGACCCGCTGCACGGCAAGATTGGCGCCGAGGGCTCCGTCGACGTGAAGGCGGACCTGGTGCGCGGCTCCGTGGAAGGCCACGTGGACAGCGCCGTGGGCCGCACCGAGTGGGGCGCGGAGGGCAACGTGGGCGCCGAGGCGACCGCCACGGGCCAGGTGGTGCTGGACCCGCTGCACGGCCAGGCCGCTGCCTCCGTGCACGGTGAGGCCTTCGCCGGCGCCCGCGCCAGCGCGGAAGTCACGCAGGAGATTGGCCCCGCGACCGTCACGGCCGGCGCGGAAGCCTTCGCCGGCATCGGCGTGGAGTTCGAGGCCAACGTCGGCCTGAAGGACGGCAAGCTGTCCGCCAACTTCGACGTGGGCGCGGCGCTGGGCATCGGCGCCAGCGTGGAGTTCGGCTTCTCCGTCGACGTGGGCAAGGTCGGCGACGCCGCCAAGGCCGCCGTCGAGGGCGTGGGCAACGCGGTGCAGAACGTCGGCGAGGGCATCAAGAACGTCGGCGAGGGCATCAAGAACGTCGGTGAAGGCATCAAGGACGCGCTGAGCAAGTGGTAGTGGCGGGCCCCGTCCGGCCGCCTCCCACCTGAAGCTCTTCCCAGGGCCTCGTCCATCCGGGCGAGGCCCTTCCTTTTTCCCCGTTGCTCGACAGCCCCCGCCCCCTGGGGGACACTTTCCATCATGAACTCTCTGGAAACCCTTCTCGCGCAGGGTCAGGTGGCCCAGGCCAAGGCCGAGGCCGAGAAGCTCCTCGCGAAGAACCCCAACCACCGCGACGCGCTGGTCGTGATGGCCAAGCTGGCGCTGGTGGAGAACAAGGTGCCCCAGGCGGAAGGACTGCTCGCCAAGGCGGAGGCCCAGGGCGCCACGGCGGAGACCGGCCTGGTGCGCGCGAACATCGCCGCCCAGAAGGGCCAGCTCGACGCCGCGCTCAAGGCCTACCAGGGCGTGCTCGCGGTGGAGCCGAACCGCGCCGAGGCTCACTTCGGCAAGGGCATGATGCTGATCAAGCAGGACAAGGCGCCCCAGGCGCTGGAGGCCCTGTCCCAGGCCGCGAAGGCGGCGCCCCAGAACCCGGTGTTCCGCTACCGGCTGGGTCAGGTGCAGCTGGAGGCGGGCCAGACGGACGCCGGCCTCGCCACGCTGCGCGAGGTCCTCACGCTGGCGCCGCGCTTCGTGCCCGCGTACCTGAGCCTGTCGCACGCGCTGTCCGCCCAGGAGAAGCTGGTGGACGCGCGCAAGGTGCTGGAGCAGGGCCTCAAGGCGGTGCCCAACCAGCCGCGCATGCTCGCGTCCGTGACGGTGCTGTCCATGGCGCTGCGCGACCTGCGCACGTCGTACCAGGCGGCCTCCGCGCTCGCGGCCCAGCGCCCGAAGGACGCGGACGCCCAGGCGAACCTGGCGCAGCTGATGCTGGCGCGCGGTCAAATCGAACAGGCCCGGCACCTGTGCCAGACCATGGCGTCGCTGGGCGTCGCCAGCGAGTCGCTGAAGATGGCGGAGGCCACCTGCTTCGAGTCGCAGGAGCCGCCCGCGTACGACAAGGCCATCGCCGCGTACGAGCAGGGCATGGGCCTGGCGCCGGACGGCTGGCGCGCGGCGAACAACCTGGGCCAGCTGCTCCTGCGCGTCCCCGCGGAGCCGGCGAACGCCCACCTGCCGCGCGCGGTGACGGTGCTGGAGGAGGCCGTGCGCCGCGCCCCGGACCGCCCGGAGCCGCTGCTCAACCTGGCGCTCGCGCAGGCGCGCCTGGGCCAGGAGCAGAAGGCGAAGGAGCTGGTACAGAAGGTGCTCGCCATGCCTCTGGCGGAGGACACCGACCTGCACGAGGAGGCCGTGCGCCTCTCGCAGACGCTGTCCAAGGCCTGAAGCAGGCCGGACTGGACGGACGGCCCGCGCTACTCGTTGAAGTCGAGCGTGGGCACGTCCTCGTCGCCGGTCGCCGACTGGTACACGTGCCAGGCGGTGGCCAGGTCCTGGAAGGGCAGGCCCACCCCGGCGAACACCGTCACCTGGTCCTGGGACGTGCGCCCGGGCTTGAGGCCCGCGAGGACCTCGCCCAGCTCCGCGTGGATGGCGGCCTCCGTGAGCCCCACCGCGCCCGCCGCGCCGGTGGAGACACTCAAGCCGCGGTGGTCGCAGACGAACAGCGATTGCTCGAGCAGGTCCTGGGACAGCTCCGCCTTGCCCGGCTCGTCCGCGCCCAGCGCGGTGATGTGCGTGCCCGGCTGCACCATGCCCGCGTGCAGGAAGGGCTGGTGGCTCCACGTCGCCGTCACCACGATGTCCGCGTCCGCGACGGCCTCCGCCACGGACGTCTCCACTCGCACGGGCAGGTTCAGCTCCTGGTACATGCGCTGCGCGTAGGCGTTCGCGTGCGCGATGTTCGTGTCGTAGACGCGCACCTGGCTGAGCGTGCGCACCAGCCGCAGCTGCTTGAGCTGGAGCACGCCCTGGCGGCCGGCGCCAATCACCGCCACGCGCGTGGCGTCCGGCCGGGCCAGCACGTCCGCGGCCAGCGCGCCCACCACGCCGGTGCGCACGGCCGTGAGGTGGCCGGAGTCCATCACCGCGAGCAGCCCTCCCGTCACCAGGTCGTGCAGGTGCACCACGCCCTGGATGGCGGGCTTCTGCGCGGGGAACTTCGCGTGCACCTTCACCGTGTACGCGGGGATGCCGGGCACGCAGCCGGGGAAGAGCACCAGCGCGGTGCCCAACGAGTGCAGCGGCGCGCGCACGCGCTGCGGGGCCACCGTGCGGGCCAGGACGTCAGTGCGGAAGGCCTCGCGCAGGTCGTCCAGGAGCAGGAGCGCCTGGATGTTGCGGGCCACGGCGGAGCGGTTGAGCAGGAGGGTGGGCATGCTTTGACGGCCACCCTACCCGAGCATGCGCATGCCCTGGGGCGCGAACGTCCCCAGGGCTGGCCGAGCGCACGAAGGTGAACGGCGCGCCGGGCGGTGCGTCCGAGGCCTGGCCCGGGACCCGCGGCCGAGGGCTCGTGGCGGACCCCCATCCGACGCGAGGGCGAAGCGAACAGGGAGCACCATGCGCAGACTTTCCGCGAGGGGCGGCGCGACCGGGCGAGGGGCCCGGGGAGACGGGCGATGCAGGAGCCGGATTCACACTCCGTGGACGAGCATGCGCGCGGCGGCTCCCGCCTGCCCGCGGCGGAGTTCCTGCGCGCGAATCACGACGCGCTGCTGACCGACTGGCAGCAGGCGGTGTTCGAGCGCCTGAACCGGAAGGACTCCACCCGCCCGCCCTGGCTCATCGACCACATGCCGGAGCTGCTCACCGCGCTGACGGAAGCAATGGAGGTGGGGCCGGAGGCGCTGGACGAGCGCCTGGAGGCGGCGCACGCCGCGGCCCGCCTGGACGCGGGCTTCAACCTGGGCGAGGTGGCCCAGGAGTACGCGCTCCTGCGCCGCTGCATCCTCCACCGGCTGGAGGCGCTGGAGCAGCGGCTGCGGCCCGGAGACCTCACGCGGCTGGAGGAGACGCTCGACCGGGTGGTCACCCGGACGATGACGTTCTTCTGGGACATGAAGCAGCGCATCCTCCAGACGCTGGACCGCATGTCCGAAGCGACGCTGGACGATCCGGACATGGAGACGCTCCTGGAGCGCCTGCTCACCCGGCTGATGGAGTCCGCGCTCACCGTGGACACGGCGGCGGTGATGCTGCTGGAGGACGACGCGTTGGTGGTCCGCGCCGCGATGGGATTGAGCACGGACGAGGTGAAGGGCCTGCGCGTGCCGGTGGGCCAGGGCGTGAGCGGGCTGGCGGCTCTGGAGCGGCGGCCCTTCTTCGTCCGCTCGGCCGCCACCGACCCGCGCGTCCTTGTCGGGCCGCTGCGCCGCGCGGGGCTGCGCGCGCTGTACGGCCTGCCGCTCATGGACGGCGAGCGGCTCCTGGGCATGGCGTACATGGGCTCGCGCACGGCCTTCGCCTTCTCCGACTCGGACGTGCTGCTCTTCCACGCCGTCGCGGAGCGGGCGTCCGCGCACATCGCCCAGGCGGAGCTGCACGCGCGCGAGCACGCGGCACGCAAGGAAGCCGAGCGGTCGCTGGCCCTGCTGGACTCGCTGCTGGACGCGGCGCCCGTGGGCATCGCGTTCTTGGATCCGGACCTGCACTACCTGCGCATCAACGACACGATGGCGCACCTCAACGGCCACCCCGTGGAGGCGCACCGGGGTCGCACGGTGCGCGAGATGGTCCGTGAAGACGTCGTGGAGTCCGTCGAGCGGCCGATGCGGCAGGTGCTGGAGACCGGGCAGCCCGTGCAGGACGTGCTCATCCAGGGGCCGGATCCGGTGCGGGGCCGCGCGGGGTCCTGGCGCGTGGACTACTTCCCGGTGCGCACCCCGGACGGCGTGCTGCTGGGGGTGGGCAACACCGTGGTGGACGTCAGCGACTACAAGCGCGCGGAGACCGCGCTCCAGCAGGCCATCGACTTCCGCGAGGAGCTCATCGCCGTCCTGGGCCACGACCTGCGCAACCCCCTGCACGCGGTGAACGCGTCGGCGTTCATGCTGGGGAAGATCCCGGCGCTGGACACGCCGGCGCGCCGCTCCGTGGACCGCATCCGCAAGGCCACGGCGCGGATGGCTCGGATGATCAACGACATCCTCGACTTCGCGCGCAGCCGCCTGGGCGGGGGCATCCCGGTGACGCGCCAGCACGTGAACATGGAGGAGCTGTGCCAGGGCATGCTGGAGGAGCTCCAGGTGGTCTACCCGGAGCGGCCCCTCGTGCTGGAGGTGCACGGGGACGACCTGTGGGGGGACTGGGACCCGGACCGGGTGACGCAGGTGCTGGGCAACCTGGTGGTGAACGCGCTGCAACACGCGAGGAACGACTCGCCCGTCGTCACCACGCTCACGGGCGAGTCCGCGGAGGTGGTGATGCAGGTGCGCAACGAGGGCAACCCCATCCCGCCGGAGCTGCTGCCGCACCTGTTCGACCCGTTCAAGCAGTCGAGCGTCCCGAACGCGGGCAGCAAGCACCGCAGCCTGGGGCTGGGGCTCTACATCGTGAGTGAGATCGTCCAGGTGCACCGGGGCAGCGTCCGCGTGGAGACCGCCGCCGGAGATGGAACGACCTTCACCGTGCGCTGGCCCCGGGTCCCCCCACCCCTGGGCTACCTGACGCCGTGAGCCGCCGTCACGGCGCGGCCTTCACCTCGGACGGGGGCGCGATGGCGAGCGTGTGCACGGCCTCCGCGAGCATGCGCGTGCTCAGGTCCAGCGTCTCCAGCGCGATGGATTCATCCGGGGCGTGGCCGGTGTAGGGCTCGTTGGGGAACGCGGGCCCGAAGTCCACGGCGCGAGGGAACAGCCGCGCGTAGGTGCCGCCGCGGATGGAGCCGGGCACCGCGTCCGGCGCCTTGCGCTGCCGCTGGTAGATATCCATCAGCGTCTTCACCAGCGGACCGGACGTGTCCGCCACGTGCGGGTCGCCCAGGTAGCGGCCGGCGCCCTCCTTCACCTGGCCACCGGAGTCCTCGCCCACGCGCTTCGCGGCGGCGTCCAGCGACGCGTTGAAGGCCGCCGCGTCCTGGCCCTGAGGCCGGCGCATGTTGACGCCCAGGGACACGGTGCCGTCCTTCACGCGCAGCACGGTGGGCGCCACGAGCAGCGGGCCCATCAGCGCGTCCTGGTACTTCAGGCCCAGCTTCTCGCCGTGGTGGTCGCCGTCGAAGCGCTTCGACACCACGCGCAGCAGCGCCGCGATGCCGTTGTCCTCCAGTGACAGACGCGAGGCCACGGCGGACAGGTCCCAGAGCGCGTTGTGGCCCTCGTCCGCGGTGGACGAGTGCACCGCCACGCCGTGGGCGGTGAGCACCACGGTGTTGCCCTCGCGCTTCGCGTCGGCCTTCAGGTCCTTGCGGGAGGGGGACTCCTGGGCGATGGCCGCCTTCACGGCGGCGAGCACGGTCTCCGGCGTCTGGCCCTTCACGGGCGTGAGCTTCAGCGTGGCGGTGCCGGGCACCTGGGTGAGGAACTCGCCCGCGCTCACGTCCACGGCGCGCGCGACGGTGCCCTCCTTCGGCGTGGCGAGGGCCGTGCCCACGGGCGCCTCCAGCGTCCACGCGACGAAGCCGGACTGCGCGGCCATCACCGGGTAGCCGGAGTCCACGGAGATGACGTGCGTGGGCTTGGGCTGCGTGTCCGCGTAGTTCTTCATGCCGGACCAGTCGCTCTCCTCGCCGTTGCCGATGATGATCAGCACCTTGCCCTGGGGCTTGAGGCCCAGGTCCTTCGCCATGGCCAGCGCGACGAGCCCGGAGGCGATGGGACCCTTGTCGTCCTCCACGCCGCGGCCGTACAGGCGGCCCTTCTCCACCACCGGCTTGAAGGGCGCGCGCTTCCATTCATGGGCGGGCGCGGGGACGACGTCGCCATGGAACACGAGCCCCAGCAGCGGCTCGCCTTCACCCCAGGACAGCTCGAAGACGTCGTTGTCGCCCACGGTGCGGAAGCCGAAGCCGTGCTGCTTCGCCCAGGTCTCCAGGGCGCGGCCCATGGCGGCCACCTCCGGGTTCTTCGCGGCGGGGGCTTCGCTGCTCACCGTCTTGAAGCGGACGAGCGTCTGGGTGAGGGCCACCACGTCATCCAGTGCACAGGCCTGGACGTAGGCGGCGTAACGCTCCGCGGCGGAGGCGCCCTTCAGGGCGGCGTCGGAGAAGCGGGCGGCGCGGGCGGCGGGCTTGCCGGCGCAGCGCGGGTCCTTGGCGGCGAGGGCGGCGGTGGGGGCCAGGAGGCAGAGAGCGGCGAGGAGACGGGTGCGCATGGGAGGCCTGGGGAACCGTCGGGAGGACGGGGCATTCCTGGTGGGACGGGGGGCGGGAGGGCGGGCGTGCGCCGGGCGTGAAAATGGGGAGGCTCGGGGCTAAAGCTAGAGCATGTTCTTCACGTCCCCGAAGAAGTTGAGGCTCCCCACTCCGCAGGAGGCGCTGCCGGGCCGTCCGCAGGAGATGCCGGTTCCGCAGAAGCACACCGTGCTGGGCACCCCGCTGAAGGGGCCGGTGCCGGAGGGCTTTGAAACGGCCGTCTTCGGCATGGGCTGCTTCTGGGGCGTCGAGCGCAAGTTCTGGCAGGTGCCCGGCGTGTACTCCACCTCGGTGGGCTACGCGGGCGGGCTGACGCCGAACCCCACGTACGAAGAGGTCTGCTCCGGGCTCACCGGCCACAACGAAGTGGTGCGCGTGGTGTTCGACCCGGCGAAGGTCACGTACGCGCAGCTCTTGAAGGTGTTCTGGGAGAACCACGACCCGACACAGGGCATGCGCCAGGGCAACGACGCGGGCACGCAGTACCGCTCCGGCATCTACTTCGCGAACGACGCGCAGAAGCGCGCCGCGGAGGAGACGCGGCAGGCGTATCAGGCCGCGCTCAACGCGAAGGGCCTGGGCGACATCACCACGGAGGTCCTGCCCTCGCCGGCCTTCTATTACGCCGAGGATTACCACCAGCAGTACCTGCAGAAAAACCCAGGGGGTTATTGCGGCGTTGGCGGCACCGGCGTGAGCTGCCCGATTGGCATTGGCGTCAGCGCGTAACGCTCGCGCGCACGACGTGAAACACGCGCGCGGAGCGGATCCACCGTCACGGGTTCCGCTCCGCGGGCACCCTTCACGTAAGAGAGGAATCCTTTAAACTCGCGTTCGTCATGAACACGACGGATGCACCTTCCCGACGCGAGTTTTTGGAGCAGTACCTGCGTGATTCCCAGGTCGCTGCGACGCTGATCAACCCCGGCGCGGACATGCCCACGGTGCCGCTGGCGGCGGCGGCGCTGGGCGTGATGCCCGCGCAGATCGTCAAGACCATCGTCTTCGAGGGGAAGAAGGATGCGTCTCGCGCGTGTCTGGCCATCGCGCCCGGCGACATCCGCATCGCCACCGCGAAGGTGGCCGCCGCGCTCCAGCTCACGCAGCTCAAGCTGGCCAGTGCGCAGACGGTTTTGCGGCTGACGGGCTACGCCGTCGGCGGCGTCCCTCCGGTGGGGCACGCGACGCCGCTGCCCGTGGTCATCGACTCGCGCGTGCTCCAGTACGACGTCGTCTTCGGCGGCGGCGGGGATGATCAGCACATGCTGCGCATCTCGCCGCGGGACATCCAGCGGCTCACCGGCGCGGTGGTGGGCGACATCGCCGCGGAGGACGCAGCGGCTTCCCCGGTGGACGCACGATGAGCGCGCAGACCCTGGGCCGCGTTTCGCTGCCGCCCCACCCCGTCCTCTTCCGGCTGTTCTACGAACCGGGCTTCGCGGACGACCAGCGCACGGTGCTGCCGCACCTGTTGCGCATCGACGCGGCCCACCTGGTGATGCTCGCGCACCGGAGCATCCTCCCCGCGGAGACCGTGGCGCGCCTGTTGTCCGTCAACCGCGACCTGCGGCTGCGCTCGGACGCGGGTGAGACCGTGTTCGAAACGCCCGCGTCGCACCGCGGCCTCTACCTCACGTACGAGAACGAATACATCCACCGGCTGGGAGGCGAGGTCGGCGGATCCGCGCACGTGGCCCGCAGCCGCAACGACATCAACGCCACCGTGACGCGGATGCGGCTGCGCACGGAGCTGCTGGGCGTGCTCGCCGGCTGCGAGTCCCTGTCGCGCACGCTGAGCACGCAGGCGCACGCGCACGCGCGCACGGTGATGAGCTCCTTCACCCATCAGCAGCCCGCGCAGCCCTCCACGTTCGGCCACTACCTGACGGCGGTGCTGTCGGAGTTCGTCCGCGGCACCGCGTGGCTCGCCGCCAGCTACGGCACCGTCAACCGCAGCCCCATGGGCGCCGCGGCTGGAGGTGGCACGTCGTTCCCCATCGACCCGCACGAGGTCGCGCGGCTGCTGGGCTTCTCCGCGCCGGTGCTCAACTCCGCGGACGCCGTCGGTTCGCGGGACTTCGTCATCCAGGTGCTCGGGCCCCTGGCGCTCATGGGCACCACGCTCACGCGGCTGGCCAACGACCTGCAGGCCTGGGCCAGCATGGCCTACGGCTTCCTCGACTGGCCGGATGACCTGGTGAGCACCAGCTCCATCATGCCGCAGAAGCGCAACGCCTTCGTCCTGGAGCACATCCGCGGACAGGCGGTGCACCCCACCGGCGCGCTGATGAACGCCTTGATGGGCCTGAAGAACACGCCCTTCACCAACAGCGTGGAGGTCAGCGGTGAAGTCTCCGCGCACCTGTGGCCCGCGCTCCGGGGCATCAGCAAGGCGGTCCAACTGATGGACCTGCTGCTCCAGCACGTGCGCGTCCGCCCGGACGCGATGCGCGCCTTCCTGGTCCACGCGGACACGACGATGACCGCCGTCGCGGACCACCTGGTCGCGCGGCACGGGCTCGCGTTCCGCACGGCCCACGACGTGGTGGCCCGGCTCGTGGCGCGCAAGACGGGCGACGCGCCCCTCACCGCCGCGGAGGCCCGGCACGGGCTGGAGGCGTTGCTCCTGGAAGTCACCTCGCGCGCCTTCACGCTCGACGAGGCGGAGCTGGCGCGCGCGCTGGAGCCCGCCACCTGCGTGGAGGCGTCCGCCCATGGCGGAGGCCCCGCGCCCGCCTCCGTCCTGGCCCAGCTCGCCGCGCTGGAAGACCCGGGCCTCGCCGCCTCCCTCCAGGCATGGCGCGTCGAACAGGAAGACGCGCGCGGACAGCTGGAGCAGGCCGTCACCGCGCTTCTCACCGCCTCCGGATTCCCGACCCCCTAACCCCGCCCGCCCTCCGCCATGCTCAAGGTCTCGTCCGTCCTGGAGTTGATGAAGAACACCCCCCTCGTCTCGCTGCGGGGCCGCGCCGTGAACCGGCCGCGCGCGCAGCTGTGGGGCAAGCTGGAGCTGTCCATGCCCGGGCAGATGAAGGACCGGGTCGCGCTCAAGATGGTGACCGACGCGGAGGCCCGGGGCGACCTTCAGCCCGGCGGCACCATCGTCGAAAGCTCCTCCGGCACCATGGCGGAGGGCCTGGCCCGCGTGGGCACCCTCAAGGGCTACCGGGTCATCATCATCACCGACCCGCGCATCGACGTGAGCACCGCCGCCAAGCTGCGGGCGCTGGGCGCGGAGGTCCTGGTGGTGGACGCCTATCACCCCACCGGCGGCTGGCAGCAGTCGCGGCTGGAGCGCCTGCGCGACGTGCTGCGCGACGTGCCCGGCGCCTACTGGCCGCGCCAGTACGACAGCCCCAGCAACCCGGGCGCGTACAACAGCGCCATGGCCCAGGAGTTGACCGAGGCGCTGGGCGGCAACATCGCCGCGCTGGTGGCCAGCGTGGGCAGCGGCGGGTCCCTCAGTGGAACGGCCGCCGCGCTCAAGCAGCGCCTGCCGCACGTGCGCGTGGTGGCCGTGGACGCGGTGGGCTCCGTGCAGTTCCACCAGCCCAACCGCCCCCGTCTCCAGAGCGGCCACGGCAACAGCATCATCGCGGGCAACATCAACTACCGCGTCATCGACGAGGCCCACTGGCTGTCCGACGGCGAGGTGTTCCAGGGCTGCCGCGAGTTGGCCCGGCGCGAGGGCATCTTCGCGGGCGGCTCGTCCGGCGCGGTCTACATCGTGGGCTCGTGGCTGGCGGAGCAGTTCGGCCCGGACGCCCACGTCGTGGGCATCTTCCCGGACAAGGGCGACCGCTACGGGGAGACCATCTACTCGGACGACTATCTGGCGAAGCACCACATCGCCGGCCCGGAGTGCGCCGCCGCGGCGGCCCCGCACGCCATCCGCTACGGCGTGGACGTGGCCGAGCGCTGGAGCCACGCGCCGCTGCCCCACGACGGCGGCGTCCCGTACCACGCGCCCGACATCACCCTCAGCGGCGACCTCACCCGGGAGCTGGGGCTGTGATGCGCGCCCACTTCGCCTTCATCGAGAGCAACACCACGGGCACCGGCAAGCTCGCCGTGGAGCGGCTGGTGGACCAGGGACAGCAGGTCACATTCATCACCCGTCAGCCCGGCAAGTATCCCTTCCTCGCGAAGCTCGCGGGCAGCCCGGGGCTCCAGGTGCTGGAGGCGGACACGAACGACCAGGAGGCGATGGACGCCTGCGTGCGGGCCCTGACGGCGCGCACGCGCGTGGACGCGCTCCTGACCTTCTCCACGTTCTACGTGCCCCTTGTGGCCTGGCTGGCCGCCCGGTACGGCTTCCGCTACCTGCACCCGGACGCGGCCCGCATCTGCCATGAGAAGCACGAGGCCCGGAAGGTGCTGCGCGCCGCGGGCCTGCCCACCCCGGAGTTCTGGCTCGTCACCTCCGAGGCCCAGGCGCTCCAGGTGAGCCGCGAGGCCACCTACCCCTGCGTGGTGAAGCCCACCGCGGAGAGCGGCAGCACCGGCGTACGGCGCGTGGATTCGCCCGAGGCGCTGCTCGCGCACTACCGGGCGCTCGCGTCGCGCCGGGTGAACGAGCGCGGCCAGGCGCTGGCCGGCGAGGTGCTGGTGGAGGGCTTCCTCACCGGGCCCGAGTTCAGCGTGGAGACCGTGACGCTCGCCCGGGGCGACACGCGCGTCATCGGCGTCACGCGCAAGCACCTGTCCGCCCCGCCCCACTTCGTGGAGCTGGGCCACGACTTCCCGGCGCCCCTCGACGACAGTGAGCGCCAGGCGCTCGAGCGCGCCGTGGTGGCCGCGCTGGACGCGGTGGGCTTCGACCTGGGCCCCGCGCACACGGAGATCCGCCTCTGCGCCCAGGGCCCGGTGGTCATCGAAATCAACCCGCGGCTGGCGGGCGGGATGATTCCGGAGCTGGTGCGCCACGCGACCGGCATCGACCTGCTGACGGTGCTGCTGGAGCAGCTGCTGGGGCGGCCCGTGGACCTGACGCCCCGCCAGAAGGCCACGGCCTCCATCCGCTTCCTCACCGCGTCCGGCGCGGGGCGGCTCGCGGCGGTGCACGGCGTGGAGGACGCACGCCAGGAGGACGGCGTGCGCGAGGTGTCCGTGGACAAGGCGCCGGGCGTCACCGTGCGTCCACCGGAGAGCTCTGGCGACCGGCTGGGCCACGTCATCGCGAGCGGCGAGGACCGCGCCCACGTGGAGCGCGCGGTGACGCAGGCGCTGGGGCGGATCCGCTTCGACGTGGTGGCCCCGGAAGCGGCGGCGTGAAGGCCCGCGCGTGAGCCCCCGCATCGCCAGCCTCGCGGCCGCGGTCATCACCGCGATCACCGCCGCCCTCGCCCTGCACTTCGCCTCCGCGCCCACCGCGCTGCCCGCGACAGCGCCCCCGGAGGTGTTCTCCGCGGGGCGTGCGCGGGAGCACCTGGCGCGCATCGCGGCCCGGCCACACCCCGTGGGCTCGCAAGCCCACCGCGAGGTGCGCGAGTACCTGGTGGACACCGTGCGCGGACTGGGCGTCACGCCGGAGGTGCAGGCCACGGCCGCCATCCACCCGGACATGGAGGAGAACTCCATCCCGGGCGCCACCGTCCACAACGTGCTTGCCCACGTGAAGGGCCAGGACAGCCGTGGCGTCATCGCCATCGTCGCGCACTACGACTCCGTGCCCACGTCGCCCGGGGCCTCGGATGACGGGGCCGGCGTGGCGGCGATGCTGGAGACGCTGCGGGCGCTGCGCACGGGCCCGCCGCTGCGCAACGACGTCCTCTTTCTCTTCACGGACGCGGAGGAGACGGGGCTCGTGGGGGCGCGGGCGTTCGCGTTCCATCACCCGCTGGCGGACCAGGTCTCCGTGGTCCTCAACTTCGAGGCCCGGGGCTCGCAGGGGCCCTCGCTGATGTTCCAGCCGGGCCCCGGCAACCGCTGGCTCATCCAGCACCTGGCGCGCTCGGGGGCACCCGCCCAGGCCAGCTCGCTGTTCGACGAGGTGTACCGGCGGCTGCAGAACGACACGGACTTCACCGTCTTCCTCCAGAGGGGGAAGACGGGCCTCAACTTCGGCTTCCTCGACGGGTTCATGCGCTACCACGCGCGCACGGACGACCTCGCCCACTTCGGCCTGGACAGCCTCCAGCACCACGGCGAGGTGATGCTCGCGCTCGCGCGGCACCTGGGCGACGACGCGCTGGAGCCGGCGCCACCGGAGGACGCCGTCTACTTCAACGCCGGGCCCTTCCTCGTGCACCACCCTGCCACCTGGGCCCCGCCCATCGCGCTGCTGGCGCTGCTCGCAGTGGCGGCCGCGCTCGTCATGGGACTGCGCCGTGGCCGGCTGCGCGCGTCCGGACTGACGTGGGGCGTGGGCGCGTTGTTCGCGGCGGCGGTGGCGGGCGCGGCGGCGGTCCAGGCCGCGTGGTGGGGGGTGCTGCGCGTCGACGGGGGGCTGGGCGTGCTGCCGCAGGGCGACGCCTACCACGGCGACCTCTTCATCGCGGGACTGCTGGCGCTCACGCTGTCGGCGGTGGTCGGCGTCCAGGCACTCTTCCTGCGCAGGGCACGCGCGGAGGAGCTGGTGGCGGGGGCGCTCGCGGTGTGGGCCGTGCTGGGCGTGGCCAGCGCATTCGTGGCGCCGGGCCTCAGCTACCTGTTCGCGGTGCCTGCCCTCGTGGGCGCGTTGGCGCTCGGAGGACAGCTTCGCGGGTCGCCGGAGCAGCCCTCCGCGCGGGGCCGGCTGCTGCTGGCCTTGAGCGCCATTCCGGCCCTGATGCTGTGGGTGCCGCAGGTGCTTAACCTCTACGTCGCGCTGACGCTCGCCCTGGCACCAGTGGCGACGCTGGCGGTGGCGCCCTGGCTCGCGCTGCTGTGGCCGCAGGTCTTCGCACCGATGGCGCGCCCCGGCCGGACGGTGGCGCTGCCCATGCTCGCGCTGGCGTGCGTACTCCTGGGCGTGGGCGTGGTGCGGGAGCGCTTCGACGCGAGCGACCCGCGCCCCAGCAGCGTCGCCTACGCCGTGGATGCAAACCGGGGCGAGGCGTACTGGCTCTCCAGCGACTTCGAGGTGGACGCGTGGGCCTCGCGCTTCGTGAGCGCGGATGCTCCGGCGCGCCGCCTGGACAGCTACCTGCCCCGCTTCTGGCGCGACGTGCGCGTGGCGCCCGCGCCCCACCGGCCCCTGCCGGCCCCCAGCGTGCGCGTGTCGCGGGACGAGACGCGGGACGGACTGCGGCGGCTGGTGCTCCACGTGGAGTCCGTGGAGCGGGCGCCCCTGCTCCAGGTCCGGTTCGAGGCGGGCACGCCGCTGCGGGCGCTGACCATCGCCGGCCAGCCGGTGCACGCGAGCGCCGTGGCCCGGCTGCGCGACGTGCCGGGCGGCGGGCTGCTGGAGTACTGGGACGTGCCCCCGGGAGGCCTGCCGCTGGAGCTCACCGTGCCCGAGGGCACGAAGGTCCAACTCCGCGCGACCGCCGTGCGCTTCGACCTGGACCTGGCCCCCGGCGCGCCCGCGGCCCAACGTCCGGAGGACACCATGCCGGTGCCCTTCGGCTTCGCGGTGACCGACGAGACGCTGGTGAGCGTGACGGGCGAGTACTGACGCCTCAGAGTCCCGGCACGGCCCCGCGCAGCTTCCGCCAGAGCACCTGGATGACGGCGGGGTAGCCAGCGCGGATGAAGAGGTGCCCCCCGGGCAGCATGTGCTGGGAGAACGCGCCGCGCGTCCGCTCGCGCCACGCGGCCAGCTCCTCCCGGGAGACGGCCGCGTCATCCAGCCCTCCGAAGGCGGAGAGGGGAACGTCCACCGGCTCACCGGGCCCGGGGGCCGCGCTCTCCGCCAGTTGGAGGTCCGCGCGCAGCAGGGGGCCCCACGCCTCCAGGAGCCCCGCGTCCGGGAGCCCGTCGAAGGCCCCCGCGCCCAGCTGGCGCACCACCTGGAGGAACTCCGGCTCCGGCAGCGCGTGCAGCAAGGGGCCCGTGCGCGGCAGGCCGGGTGCGGGCGCGCCGGAGACGAAGAGGTGCAGCGGCGCGGGCCCGCCCCGCTGGCGCAGGCGCCGCGTCCACTCGAAGGCCACCAGCGCCCCCAGGCTGTGCCCGAAGAAGGCGAACGGCCGGTCCTCCAGCCAGGGCGACAGCGCCGCGTCCATTTCGTCCAGCAGCGCGGGCAGCGACGTGAAGGGCGCCTCCGTCAGGCGCTCCTCACGGCCCGGCGGCTGCACCGCGGCCAGCTCCATGCCCTCCGGCAGCACGCCGGCCCAGGGCCGGAACACGGACGCGCCACCGCCCGCGAACGGGAAGCAGAACAGGCGCACGCGGGTGCCAGCGCGGGCCCGGTGCAGGGGCAACCAGGAGGAAGTCACCCCTCTCTTCTACCCTTCCCCCCTGCACCCCTGGAATCATGGCCCCATGGCTCCCTCCAAAGACCTGCATGAAGCCAACCGGCGCTCGTGGAACGAGGCCACCCCGGCACACAACAGCCACAAGGGCGACCAGGCCCGCGCCCTGCGCGAAGGCCACTGCACCCTCTTCCCCGAGGAACAGGAGCTGGTGGGAGACGTGCGGGGCCAGTCGCTGGTGCACCTCCTGTGCAACAGCGGGCAGGACACGCTGAGCTTCGCCGCGAAGGGCGCGCGCGTGACGGGCGTGGACATCAGCGACGAGGCCATCGCGTTCGCGCGCTCGCTCTCCGAGGCGTCCGGCCTCCCGGGCACCTTCGTGCGGCAGGACGTCTACGACTGGCTCGCCGCCGCCTCCGCGGAGGGCACGCGCTACGACGTCGCCTTCTCCTCCTATGGCGCGATGTGCTGGCTGTCCGACCTGGGCGCCTGGGCCCGGGGACTCGCGGGCGTGCTCGCGCCGGGAGGCCGCTTCGTCGTCGTCGACTTCCATCCGCTGGCGCTCACGCTCGACGAACAGTGGAGGCTCCACTACCCCTATGGTGGAGGCGTGCACGTGGAGACCGCTGGCGTGACGGACTACGTCGCGCAGGCGCAGGACGCGCTCGTGCCCTGGGGCTTCAAAGAGGGCGTGAAGGACTTCCGCAATCCGCATCCGGACCACACGTTCCAGTGGGGGCTGGGGGAGATCATCACCGCCCTGTTGTCCGCGGGCCTGCGCCTGGAGGCCCTCCGCGAGTACCCGTACGCGAACGGCGCGCGTCTCTTCCCCCGCATGCGCGAAACAGAGGGCCGCCGCATGTGGCCACCGGAGGAGTTGCCCACCATCCCGCTGATGTTCGGACTCGTGGTGATCAAGCCAGCTTGAGCCCCGCGCCTACCCGGCACCTCCTTGTTCGCATCCTGGAATTTGTCTATTTCCAGACATGTGGGGATTTCCATCCGTGTGCGGGGACTGCACAAAGAGTTCGGTGATGTGGCTGCCGTTCGGGGCCTCGACCTGGAGGTCCGCACCGGCGAGTGCTTCGGACTCCTGGGCCCCAACGGCGCGGGCAAGACGACGACGCTGGAGATCCTCGAGGGACTCCAGACGGCCACCCGCGGCGAGGTGGAGGTACTGGGGCGCACCTGGGAGAAGGCCGGGAACGCGCTGCGCGAGCGCATTGGCGTGGTGCTCCAGGAGAACCTCCTCTCCGACAAGCTGACGGTGCGCGAGACGCTGGAGCTCTTCCGGTCCTTCTATTCGCAGGGGCCGGACACGGAGGAACTGCTGGCGCTGCTCCAGCTCACGGACAAGTCCGACAGCTGGGTGGTGCGGCTGTCCGGCGGCCAGCGGCAGCGGCTGTCCATCGCGTGCAGCCTGGCGGGCGACCCGGAGCTCATCTTCATGGACGAGCCCACCACGGGCCTGGATCCACAGTCGCGCCGGGCGCTCTGGCAGCTCATCTCCGCCTTCCGCGCGCGCGGGCGCACCGTGGTCTTCACCACGCACTACATGGACGAGGCGGAGCAGCTCTGCGACCGCGTGGCGGTGGTGGACAAGGGCCAGGTCATCGCGGTGGGAACGCCCGCGGAGCTGGTCGCGTCGCTGGGCGGAGAGCACGTGGTGGAGCTCACCACGCAGCCCGCGCTGGGCCCGCCGGACTTCGAGTCCGTGGCCGGAGTGACGGCCGCGCGCACCACGCTCACGGGCCGCCTGGCGCTGTCGGTGTCGCGGCCCCACCTGGCGCTGCCCTCCATCCTGGCGCGCATCGCGGAGCGCGGCGCGGAGCTGTCCGGGCTGACCACGCGCAACGCCACGCTGGAGGACGTCTTCGTGTCCCTGACGGGGAGGAACCTGCGTGACTGAGCCCACCATGGACGCGGTCGCTGGCGCGCGGCCCGCGCGGGGACGGCGCATGCCGCCGCTGGCGCGCCTGACGCTCACCCGGCTGCGGGAGTTCATCCGCGAGCCGGGCACCCTCTTCTGGACGTTCGTCTTCCCCATCCTCCTCACGGTGGCGCTGGGCAGCGCGTTCAACCACGGCGTGACGCCGCGCACGCGCGTGGCGGTGGTGGACGGTCCCGGCGCCGAGCGCGTCGCCGCGGCCCTGGCCGCCCACCCGGGCCTCACGCCCGAGCGCGTCCCGGCCTCCGAGGCGAACGCGGGCCTGCGGACCGGCCGGTTCGCGCTGCAGGTGACGCCTCCGGAGCAGACCGGGGGCGCGCTGGCCTACCGCTTCGACCCCACCCGCCCGGAGTCTCCCGCCACGCGCACCTTCGTGGACGACGTGCTCCAGCGCGACGCGGGCCGCGCCGACGCGCGCCCCGTGAAGGACGACGCGGTGAGCGCGCCCGGCACGCGCTACGTGGACTGGCTGGTGCCCGGCCTCGTCGGCATGAACGTGATGGCCGGCAGCATGTGGGGCATCACGTTCGTCATCGTCCTGGCCCGGCAGCGCCGGCTGCTCAAGCGCTTCGCGGCCACGCCCATGCGCCGCCCGGAGTACCTGCTGTCCTTCGCGCTGGCGCGGGTGGTGTTCGTGCTGTGCGTGGACCTGCCGCTCGTGCTGGGCTTCGCGCGCGTGACGTTCGGCATGCCCATCCACGGCTCGCTCGCGGCGGTGGCGGCGGTGGCCCTGGCGGGGACGTTCGCCTTCAGCGGGCTGGCGTTCCTGTGCGCCTCGCGCGCCCGCACCAGCGAGACGGCCGTGGGCCTCATCAACATGGTGATGGTGCCCATGATGGGGCTGGCGGGCATCTTCTTCGCCTCCAGCCACTTCCCGGACGCGGTCCAGCCGCTCATCCGGGCGCTGCCCCTGAGCGCGATGAACGCCTGCATGCGCGCCGTCATCAACGAAGGCGCGCCGCTGTCCGCGCTGCTGCCGGACCTGGCCATCCTGGGCACGTGGGGCTCCGCGTGCTTCGCCCTGGCCGTGCGCCTGTTCCGCTGGACCTGAGCACTCCCCACCATGCCTCTCGTTTCCCGTCCGCGTTCCACGGCGCCCGTCGTCATGGGGCTCCTCACCCTGCTCTGGGCCGCCGCGCCGCGCGCGGAAGGGCCGCCCGCTTCCGGGGCCATCCAGGCCCGGCGCACGCTCAAGCCCATCCAGTTGGACGGCCGGCTGGACGAAGCGGAGTGGGAGCAGGCGCCGCTGTTCGACCGCTTCGTGCAGACCTTCCCGAAGAACGGCGCGGCGCCCAGCGAGCGCACCGACCTGCGCGTCCTCTACGACGACGACAACCTCTACGTCGGCATCCTGGCGCGCGACTCGCAGCCCCTGCTCATCAACCGGCAGCTGGGGCGCAGGGACCGGCCCCCGGAGTCGGACTCCGTCACGGTGATGGTGGACAGCGCGCACGACCACCGCACCGCGTACGCGTTCACGGTGAACGCGGGCGGCATCCTCCGGGACGTCCTCTACTTCGAGGACATCAAGTACACGGAGGACTGGGACGCGGTGTGGGACGGCGCCGCCGCGGACCTGCCGGACGGGTGGTCCGCGGAGCTGGTCATCCCCCTGCACCTGCTGCGCTTCCCGGAGGCGCCCACGCACACCTTCGGGCTCGCGGTGCGCCGGCAGCTGGCCCGCACGCGGGAGGTCATCGACTCCACCCTCCTGCCGCGCAACGACAACGCCTTCGTGTCCCGCTTCGGGCACCTGGAGGGCCTGGAGCGCATCCCGTCCCGCAGCGGCGTGCAGCTGACGCCCTACGTCGCCGCGCGCTTCGGCATGAGCCCCCGCTACGCGGACCCGGCGCGGCCCACGCCCCGGCTGGGCTCCCCGTCCGCGGACGTGGGCGTGGACCTGCGCGCGGCGCTCACCAGCGACCTGACGCTCACCGCCACGGTGAACCCGGACTTCGGCCAGGTGGAGGCGGATCAGCTCATCCTCAACCTCAGCACCTTCGAGCAGTTCTTCCCGGAGAAGCGCCCCTTCTTCCTCCAGGGCATGGACGTCTTCCAGCCGGTGGGGGACTCCTCGCAGACGCTCTTCTACACGCGGCGCATCGGCCTGGAGACGCCCATCCTGGCGGCGGTGAAGCTGACCGGAAACCTCACCGACACGCTCCAGGTGGGCGTGCTGGACGCGGTGGTGATGGGCCCCTCCGCGCCCCGGACGGACCTGACGGGCGAGGACGGCGAAGCGCCGCCGGACCGGCGCATCCGCTTCCACCCGTCCCGGCCGCTGCACCTGGGCCCCAACAACGCGCTGCCCGCGCAGGCCGGCGCCGCGCAGAACTTCCTCACCGTCGTGCTGCGGCAGCAGCCCGTCACCGGCGTGTCCGTGGGCGGCACGTTCGCGGCGGCGACGCCCCTGTCGGACCTGTGCGCGGGCGGCCTGCCCCAGGACCCCGCCGAACGCGACGCCTGCCGGGTGGCCGGCGGGAACGCGGCGGCGCTGGACTGGGACGTGCGCAGCACGGACGGCGCCTGGGGCGTGCGCGGCCAGCTCACCGGCTCGCGCGTGGCGGGAGGCCCGGAGGCGGGGCGTGCCTTGCGCGACGGCACGCTCCTGCGCCCGGGGGACCTGGGCCTGGGCACCTACGTGAGCGGCGGCAAGCAGGGCGGTGAGCCCTTCCGCTTCGACGTGGGCTACGAGTACCTGTCGCCGCGCCTGGAGCTGAGCACCACGGGCTACCAGCCGACCCAGAACCTCCAGGAGGCGTCAGGCCGGGTGTCCTTCGTGCGGCCCACCGGCTTCGGGCCCCTGCTGGACTTCTCCTCCTCCGTGCAGGGCATCAGCAGCTGGACCACGGACGGGCGCGGCATCCGCCTCAGCCACAAGCTCACGGTGGGCGCGCTGGCCACGCTGCCCGGCTTCCACGCCGTGGAGTGCGAGCTGGGCCAGCTGACCGGGCGCAGCGACATCCGCGAGATTCCCCTCACCGGCATCCCCTACGAGCGCCCGCCGTACCGGTACGCGGCGTGCGCGGGCTCCACGGACAAGAACCGCGCCCTCTCCTTCCAGTTGGACGGCTACGTGGGCCGCATCTCCGCCCCGGCCCCCCTGCCCTCCAAGACGGGCGGCGGCGGCGCGGTGACCATGACGTGGCGCCCCACGCCGCGCCTGGAGACGCAGCTGACCAGCGAGCTGCTGACCAACCTGGACGGGCCCCGCTACGTGGGGGACGAGGACGGCCGGCTCGTGTTCGGCCAGCTGCACCCGCGCGCCGTGTCCTTCACGCTGCGCCAGCTGCTGGTGCTCACCCCGCGGCTCACGCTCCAGGCGTACGCGCAGTTCTTCTCCGCGTACGGCCGCTACGGCCCCTTCTTCGAAGGAACCCCGGACGCGAACGGCCGGCTGCCGCTCGCGCGGCTGACGCCCACCACGACCGCGCTGGACCCGGACTTCCACGAGTCCGCGCTCAACCTCAACGCCGTGCTGCGTTGGGAGTACCGGCTGGGTTCCACGCTGTACTTCGTCTACTCACGCGCCCAGACGGAGCTGCCCACCACGCCGGGCACCACCCAGGTGACCCGCCTGGCTCCCAACCAATTGCTGGACGGCGCCACCACGGACACTTGGTTGTTGAAGTGGTCCCACCAGTGGGGGCTTTGAGACGTATCAGGTCCGGCGCCCACCCCATCCCCCGCCGATGCAAGGGATTGGGCGGGCGCCAGCCCTCAAAGCCAACTCAAGCCGTGGGGCGCTCGTCTGAATACAGGGAACCCGCCAGGACATCCATGCTCCGGATGGCCCCGCGAATCTCTTCCAGGAAGGGACGGCTCAGGTCTCCCTTCAGGCCGTCCGTGCAGAAGCTGGCGTAGATGTCATTGACTACCTGCTGGAGGTGGTTGGCCTTCTCCACGGGGTTGTCCATGGGCTTGAGGAACTCCGCCTCCAGCCGCGCGAAGGCCTTGCGGCCCTGCTCGTCCACTCCCCGCTCGTTCGCCAGCTTCCAGGCGATGTGCTGGAGGCGGTAGTCGGTGTGGAAGTTGTCCGCCAGGAAGCGCAGGTACCGGTTGCGGCGGAAGCGCATGGTCAGCGCCATGCTGGTGTCCATGTACTCGAAGTAGTGCCACATCAGGGCGGGCATGAAGAGCGTCTCGCCGGTGCGCACCACCGCCTGATAACCCCCCACGTAACGCACGAAGTTGTCGTTCTCCTCCTGGCTGAGTCCTTCCGGGCTGAGCGCGCTGTTGTTACGCATGGGCAGGATCTTCCGCGACGACGTGGGCGGCACCAGCACCACGCGTTTCTCCCCCCAGAGCTGGTACTGGAAGATGTTCTTGTAGTCCGCGTCGAAGTGCATGTGGGTGAAGTTGCCCGTGTTACCCAACCACAGCATCGACATGTACTCGTCGGGTTCCCCCGGGTCCGGCTGACAGTACTCGGGGATGGTGTATCCAGCCTCCACCTTCTGGATCATCGACCGGGGGACCTCCGCGCAGACCAGACGGCTGTCAGGGTCCTTTGCCACCATCTCCAGGTAGCCGTTCACCGTGCTCTGGTTCTTCCCGATGTCGGAGAAGGTGAAGTCCTTGGAGATGAGCATCGACAGCATGCGGGTGAAGTATTCCTCGTGGCCCTCCTGCACCACGACGGGCATGTCCCCCAGTTCCTTGCGGGCGATTTCCAGGCTGGACAGCCGGCTGATGGGCTGCCCCTCGAACAGGTTCGTGATGATGACGGGCTTCTGCTTCCGCACGTACTCGTCGAGGAAGACTTCGCGAGTAGGGGCCTTGATGCGCTCGATGTTCTCGTACATCCGCTCTCCTAGAGGGACCCGGTGTTGGGATTGCGACCCGCATGGTCGTCTTTGGGCTGAAAACAACCAGTTCTCAAGGAATTTACAGGCTTCAAGCATATCAATGCAAGATTTGACATACACGACTTGGCCGTGACACATGAATGGTGTTTTCCAAGCCATACATCGCCTGGAGCCCAACGACATGTCGCCGGCCAGCCTGATTGAACTCCTGCGCATTCGTGCCACGGAAGCGCCAGGACATCAGGGCTACACCTTCCTGGTGGATGGTGAATCCGAAGAAGCAGCGCTCACCTATGGAGAGTTCGACCGGCAGGCGCGTGCCATTGGCGCCTGGCTCCAGGCGAACGGGGCGCGGGGGGAGCGGGCGCTGTTGCTGTTCCCGCCGGGCAACGAATACCTGACGGCCTTCTTCGGGTGCCTGTACGCGGGCGTGGTGGCGGTGCCGGCGTATCCGCCGGACGTGACGCGCCTCAACCGCAGCCTGCCGCGCCTGGAGGCGATGGTGCGCGACGCGCGGGCGCGCTTCGTGCTCACCACGGAGATGATCCACGGCATGGCCGGGATGCTCTTCGAGCAGGCGCCGGAATTGGCGGGGCTCACCTGGGTGGCCACGGACGCGCTGGCGCCGGGGCTGGAGGACGGCTGGAAGGACCCGGGCGTCACGGGGGACGCGCTGGCGTTCCTCCAGTACACGTCCGGCTCCACGGGCAGCCCCAAGGGCGTGATGCTGACGCATCGCAACCTGCTGGCGAACCTGGCGCTCATCCACCGCGCGTTCGGCCACTCGCGCGACAGCCGGGGCGTCATCTGGCTGCCGCCGTACCACGACATGGGGCTCATCGGCGGGCTGCTCCAGCCGCTCTACGGCGGCTTCCCCGTCGTGCTGATGTCGCCCATCGCGTTCCTGCAGCGCCCCTTCCGCTGGCTGCAGGCGGTGTCGCGCTACGGGGCCACGACGAGCGGCGGGCCCAACTTCGCCTACGACCTGTGCGTCCGGAAGGTCAGCGCCGAGGAGCGCGCGACGCTGGACCTGAGCCGCTGGAAGGTGGCCTTCAACGGCGCGGAGCCCATCCGGCCGGAGACGCTGGAGCGCTTCCACGAAGCCTTCGCGCCGCAGGGCTTCCGCAGGGAGGCCTTCTACCCCTGCTACGGGCTGGCCGAGTCGACGCTCATCGTCACCGGGCACGCGCTGGGCACCGCGCCGGTGACGGACGGCGTGAACCTGGTGGGCTCCGGCCGGGTGCTGGAGGGGAACACGGTGCGGCTGGTGGACGCGCGCACCGCCCGCGAGTGCGCGCCCGGCGAGGAGGGCGAAATCTGGGTGGCGGGCGCCAGCGTGGGCCAGGGCTATTGGGAGCGGCCGGAGGAGAGCGCGCGCGTCTTCCACGCGCGGGTGGAGGGCGGGGGCGCGGACGACGCGCGCTACCTGCGCACCGGCGACCTGGGCGTGCTGCGCGGCGGCGAGCTGTTCGTCACCGGGCGCATCAAGGACCTCATCATCCTGCGCGGGCGCAACCTGTACCCGCAGGACGTGGAGTCCACCACGGTGCGCGTGCACCCCGCGCTGAGGCCGGGCTGCACCGCGGCGTTCTCCGTGGAGCTGGAGGGCGAGGAGCGGCTGGTCATCGTGCAGGAGGTGGACGCGCGCCACGCCGGCACGGACCTGGAGGCGCTGGCCCGGAGCATCCGCGAGGCCGTGGCGCTGGCGCACGACGCCCAGGCCCATGACGTGGTGCTCATCCAGGGCGGCTCCCTGCCGAAGACGTCCAGCGGCAAGGTGCAGCGGTACGCGTGCCGGCAGGCGTGGCTCGCCGGGGAGCTGGAGGTGCTGGGCCAGAGCACGCTCCAGGCCTCCGTTCCGCCCGTGCCCACGCTGCGTCCGGAGCAGCTGCTCGCGCTCCCGGAGCCGGAGCGCGCGGCACTGCTGGAGGCGTCGCTGGTGGACGCGGTGGCGGCGAGGCTGCGCCTTCCGCGCGCGCACGTCGACGCGGAGCGGACGCTCATCAGCCTGGGGCTGGACTCGCTGGCGACGGTGGAGCTCAAGAGCGACCTGGACACGTGGCTGGGCACGGACACGTCCCTGGCGCGGCTGATGGACGCGGTGAGCCTGCGGGCCCTGGCGCGGGAGCTGGTGGGCTCGCTGGGACAGCGGCCGCTCGCGCCCACGGCGTCGGGGGACGCGCTGGGACGCCACCCGGTGTCCGAGGGACAGAAGGCGCTCTGGCTGGCGCAGCGCCTGGCGCCGGACAGCACCGCGAACCACCTCGCCTTCGCGGTGCGCTTCCACACGCCCGCGGACGTGCCCACGCTGCGCGAGGCGCTGGCACGGCTGGTGGCGCGGCACCCGGCCCTGCGCACCACCTTCCACCTGGAGCACGCGGGTGAGCTCGTGCAGCAGGTGCACCCGGCCCCGCGCACCACGCTCCACCTGGAGCACGGTGAGCTCGTGCAGCGGGCGGACGCGGCCAGGGGCGGAGGGCTCCTGGAGGACGCGACCTCGCTTCCGCTGGAGGAGGCTCCGCTGCGGCGCGCGCTGGCGGCGGACGCGTCACGCCCGTTCTCGCTGGAGCAGGGGCCGCTCTTGCGCGCCTCGCTGTACGCCCACGCTGGCGGCGGCCAGGTGCTGCTGCTCGCGGCGCACCACCTCATCCTGGACCTGTGGTCGCTGGCGCTGCTCGCGGAGGAGCTGCACGGGCTCTACCCCGCGTTGAAGGAGGGACGGGACTCCGCGTCCCCCGCTCCGGCCCTGCGGCCGTCGGACTTCGCCCGCTGGCAGCGCCCGTTCCTGGAGGGCCCCGAGGGCGAGCGGCTGTTCGCGTACTGGCGCCAGCGGCTGGACGGCGTGCCGGACGCCCTGGAGCTGCCCACCGACCGCGCCCGTCCCCCGGTGCGCGCGTTCCGGGGCGCCGCGTTCACCTTCCGGCTGGACGCGGACCTGACGCGGCGGCTGCGCGCGCTGGCGCGTGAAGAGGGCACGACGCTGTTCTCGCTGCTGCTCGCCACGTGGCAGGTCCTCCTCGCCCGGCATGCGGGACAGGAGCGCTTCGCGGTCGGCTCGCCCGCGGCGGGGCGCACGCGCGCGGGGCTGGAGGACGTCGTCGGCTACCACGTCAATCCCGTGGCGCTGGTGGCGGACCTGTCCGGGGACCCGTCCTTCCGCGAGCACCTGGGCCGGGTCCGGCGCACGGTGCTGGAGGCGCTGGAGCACCAGGAGTTCCCCTTCCCCCTGCTCGTGGAACGGCTGCGGCGTCCGCGTGACTCGAGCCGGTCTCCGTTGTTCCAGGCGGTGTTCGCCTGGGAGCAGCCGCACCGGCGCGAGGAGCTCACCCCGCTGGTGCTGGGCCTTCCTGGCGTGCGCGTGCGCTTCGCGGGGCTGGAGGCGGAGAGCGTGCCCGTGGAGCTGGGCACCGCGCAGTTCGACCTCGCGCTCCAGATGGCGGATGCGCCGAGCGGGTTGGACGGCGCGCTCCGCTACGACACGGACCTCTTCGACGCGGACACCGCCGGGCGCATGGTGGCGCGCTTCACGTGCCTGCTCGCGGGCATCGCGGCGGACGCGGACCAGCGCGTGTCGGCCCTGCCGCTGCTGCCGGACTCGGAGCAGGAGCGCGTGCGCACGTTCAGCACGGGGGCTCTGGCGCCCGCGTCCTTCACCCCCGTTCACCACGCCATCGCGTCCCACGCCGCGCTCGCGCCCGACGCGCTGGCCATCGCTTCGGGCGAGCGGCATTGGACGTACGGAATGCTGGAGCGCCAGGCCCGCGTGCTCGCGCGAAGGCTGCGCCAGCTGGGCGTGGGTCCGGACGTGCGCGTCGGCGTGCTGATGCACCGCTCGCCCGAGCAGGTGCTGGCGCTGCTGGGCGTCCTCAAGGCGGGCGGCGCGTACGTGCCGCTGGATCCGGATGCACCGCGGGCGCGGTTGGAAGCACTGCTGGAGGACGTGGGCGCGGCGGTGGTGCTCACGACGCCGGAGCTGCGCTCACTTCTGCCCGCGTCCGTGCGGGTGCTGGACGACGTGACGGCCGCGGCCCACGACGTGCCGGACACCTCGCTGGACGTCACGCCCGACGAGGATCACCTCGCCTACGTCATCTATACGTCCGGCTCCACCGGGCGGCCCAAGGGCGTGCAGCTCACGCACGGCGGACTGGCCCACTTCGCGGGCTGGTACCAGCGGACCTTCGGGCTGTCGCCCTCGGCGCGGGCCACGCACCTGTCCACGCCGGTCTTCGACGCGTCCGTGCTGGAGGTGTGGCCCGCGCTCATCGCGGGCGCCAGCCTGCACCTGCCCGGCGATGACGTGCGCGCCATGCCGGAGCGGCTCGTCGCGTGGCTTGCCTCCGAGCGCATCACCCACACCTTCCTCACCACGGCCCTGGCGGAGGGCGTGCTCGGCCAACAGTGGCCCCAGTCGCTCGCCCTGCGCGAGCTGACCACCGGCGGTGACCGCCTGCACCGGCGGCCCTCCACGCGCACTCCCTTCCGCGTCACCAACCTCTACGGTCCCACCGAAGGCACCGTGGCCGCCACCTTCGCCCCGGTCGAGTCCGGGGACGTGGCATCCGGCCTGCCCACCATCGGCCGGCCGCTGGACGGCGTGCGCGTGCACGTGCTCGACGCGGAGCTGCGGCCCCAGCCGCTGGGGGTCGCGGGTGAGCTGTGCATCGGCGGGCCGGGCGTGGCTCGGGGCTACCTGGACCGCCCCGACCTCACCGCCCGCGCCTTCGTGCCGGATCCCTTCAGCGAGGCTCCAGGCGCGCGCCTGTACCGGACCGGAGACCTCGCGCGCCTGTTGCCGGAGGGCGAACTCCAGTTCCTGGGCCGGCTCGACCATCAGGTGAAGCTGCGCGGCTTCCGCATCGAACTGGGGGAGATTGAATCCGTCCTCCAGCATCACCCGGACGTGCGGCAGTGCGTGGTCGCGGTGCGCGACGAGCCTCCCGCGGGCAAGCGCCTCGTCGCCTACGTCGTCGCCGCGCCGGACGCGGCGCTCACCGGAGCCGCGCTGCGCGAGCACGTGCGCCGCGAGCTGCCGGAGGTGATGTGCCCCGCGGCCTTCGTGCTCCTGCCCGCGCTGCCGCTGACCCTCACGGGCAAGGTGGACCGTCAGGCCCTGCCCGCGCCCGAGCTGGAGCGCTCCACGTCCCCGGAGGACGCTGCGCCGCGCACCGCCACGGAGCAGTCGCTCGCGGGCCTCTGGGCGGAGCTGCTCGGCGGAGCCGTGGGCCTGCACGAGGACTGGTTCGCGATGGGCGGCCACTCGCTGCTGGCCGCGCGGCTGCTCGCTCGCGTGCGCGAGGTGTTCGGGGTGGAGCTGCCCCTGCGCACGCTGTTCGAGGCGCCCACGGTGGCCTCGCTCGCCGCGCGCATCGACGGGGGCGTGCGCGCTCCGGCGCGAGGACCCACGCTGACGCACCGGACGGACCGCGCGCCGGAAGCGCCTCTTTCCTACGCGCAGGAACGGCTGTGGTTCCTGGACCAGTTGGAGCCCGGCGACGCGCGCTACCACTTGCCCGCGGCGGTGCGCCTCCAGGGCCCGCTGGATGTCGCGGCGCTGCGCCGAGGCCTGGATGAAGTGGTCCACCGCCACGAGGCGCTGCGCACCACCTTCTCCCAACACCAGGGCCGCGCCGTTCAGCGCGTCCATGCGCACGTCCCCTTCGAACTGCCCGAAGTGGACCTGGGTGGCCTGTCCCAGGAGGCGCGCGACGCGGAGGTGCACCGGCTCGCGAAGCATGAGGCCCGCACTCCGTTCCCGCTCGCCCAAGGCCCCCTGCTGCGCGGGCGGCTGCTGAGGCTGGGCCCTGACGAGCACGTGCTGCTGCTGACGCTCCACCACATCGTCGCGGATGGCGAGTCCGTCGCCGTGCTGCTGCGGGAGCTGGGCGCGCTGTACGCGGCGTTCTCCACGGGCGTCCCTCCGGCGCTCGCGCCGCTGCCGCTCCAGTACATCGACTTCGCGCTGTGGCAGCGGGAGTGGCTGGCGGACGGCGTGCTGGAGCGGCAGCTCGCGCACTGGAAGCAGCGGCTGGCGGGCGCCCCCGGCGTCCTGGAGCTGCCCACGGACCGGCCCCGGCCCGCGGTGCGGACACTCGCGGGCGGCCGTCACGCGGTCCATCTCCCGGCGGCGCTCGCCGGTGGACTCGCGGAGCTGAGCCGGCGCGAAGGCGCCACGCCGTTCATGACGCTGCTGGCGGCGTTCCAGACGTTGCTGCTGCGCTACACGGGCCAGGACGACCTCGTCGTGGGCTGCCCGCTGTCCAACCGCACGCGCGTGGAGACCGAAGGGCTCATCGGCTTCTTCGTCAACACGCTGCCCCTGCGCACGGACGCCTCTGGCAACCCCTCCTTCCGCCAGCTGCTGGGCCGGGTGCGCGAGTCCGTGCTCGCGGCGCACGAGCACCAGGACGTGCCCTTCGAGAAGCTGGTCGAAGCGCTCGCGGTGGAGCGCGACCTGGGCCGCACGCCGCTCTTCCAGGTCGCGTTCTCCTACCAGGACGCGCCCCTGCCCTCCCGCGCCCTCCAGGGGCTGCGCCTGACGCTCCTGGAGTCCGAATCCGCTCCGGCGAAGTTCGACCTGGACCTCGCGATGGAGCGCGGCGAGGACGGCGGGCTGACCGCGCGCTTCGAATACGACGCGGACCTCTTCGACGCGGCCTCCATCGCGCGCCTCGCGGGGCACTTCCAGGAGCTGCTGGCCAGCATCGCGGCGGATCCCGACGGCCGCGTGGGCGACCTGTCCCTGATGACGGCGGAGGAGCGGCATACGCTGCTCCACGGGTGGAACCCGCGCCCGGTGGCGCCGCCGTCCCACGTCCCCGTGCACGCGCGCTTCGGGACCTGGGCGGAGCGCGCGCCGGACGCGCTCGCGGTGGCCTTCGCGGGTGAGGCGCTCACCTACGGCCAGCTCGAAGCCCGCGCGAACCGGCTGGCCTGGCACCTGCGCGGCCTGGGCGTGGGGCCCGACGTGCCCGTGGCGCTCTGCCTGGAGCGCTCGACCGCGTTCGTCGAAGCGGCGCTGGGCGTCCTCAAGGCGGGCGGCGCCTACGTTCCGTTGGACCCTTCCGCGCCCCCGGAGCGGCTCCAGTCCATCCTGGAGGACGTCCGCGCGCCGGTGCTCCTGGCCTCGCGGAACACCGCCGCGCTGGCGCTTCCGCCGGACTGCCAGTGCCTGCTCGCGGAGGACGGCTTCGGCGCCACCGGTGCGCCCGAGCACGCCCCGCCGTCGCTCACGGGCCCGCGCCACCTGGCGTACGTCATCTACACGTCGGGCTCCACCGGCCGCCCCAAGGGCGTGGAGTTGGAGCACGCGGGACTGGCCCACCTGGTGGACTGGCATCAGCGGACCTACGCGCTGACGCCAGAGGACCGCACGACCCAGGCCGCCGGGCCCGCGTTCGACGCCGCGGTGTGGGAGCTGTGGCCCACCCTCACGGCGGGCGCCAGCCTCCACATCGTGGAGGACGAGGTGCGCGCCATGCCGGAGCGCCTCGTCGCGTGGCTCACCGATGAGCGCATCACCCGCTGCTTCCTGCCCACGCCGCTCGCGGAGGCGGTGCTCACGCAGCCGTGGCCCGCGCACGCGGCGCTGCGGACGCTGCTCACCGGCGGAGACCGGCTGCACCGGGGCGCGCCCGAAGGCACACCGTTCCAGTTGATCAACCACTACGGCCCCACGGAGTGCACGGTCGTCGCCACCAGCGGCCCCGTCTCCGCGGGCGCCATGAACCCGCCCATCGGGCGCCCCATCGCGAACACCCAGGCCTACGTCCTGGACGCGCGCCAGCAGCCCGTCCCCGTGGGCGTCCCTGGCGAGCTGTGGTTGGGCGGCCTGGGGCTCGCGCGCGGCTACCTGAACCGTCCGGAGCTCACCGCGCGCGCCTTCGTGCCGCACCCCTTCGACGCGCGCGACGGCGCCCGCATCTACCGCACCGGCGACCGGGTCCGCTTCCTGCCGGACGGGGCGCTCGAGTTCCTGGGCCGCGCCGACACGCAGGTGAAGCTGCGCGGCCTGCGCCTCGAACTGGGAGAGGTGGAGTCGCTCGCGCTGGAGCACCCCGCCGTGCGGCAGGCCATCGCGACGGTCCGCGAGGAGGGGCCCGGCGGCAAGCGGCTGGTGCTCCACGCGGTGGTGGCGCCGGGACAGGCGTGCACGGAAGGCGACCTCAAGACCCACCTGCGCCGCCGGCTGCCGGAGTCCCTGGTCCCGTCCGCCATCCTGTTCCTGGACGCGCTCCCGCTCACCCTCAACGGGAAGGTGGACCGTCGCGCGCTGCCCGCGCCGGACGCCACGCCCCGCGCGGACGGTGTGGCCCCTCGCGACGCCACGGAGCAGCGGCTGGCGGACATCTGGACGGAGCTGCTCGGGGCTCCCCGGGTGGGCGTCCACGACGACTTCTTCGAGCTGGGCGGCAACTCGCTGCTCGCCACCCAGGTCATCTCGCGCGTGCGCGAATCCTTCGGCGTGGACGTGCCCCTGCGCAGCGCCTTCGAGGCGCGCACCGTGGCCGCGCTCGCGCAGGTCGTCTCACGGCAGGCGGAAGTCCGGAAGCAGCCCCTCCTCACGGCACGCGCGCCAGCTGAGGCGCTGCCCCGGGTGGATGGGCTGTCCGAGGCGGAGCTGGACGCACTCATCGCTGAGCTCGAAAGCGGAGAAATCGAATCATGAGTGACGAGAAGCAGTCCTCCGCGTTGGAGGAGAAGCGCGCCCGCGCCCGGGCCCTCATCCAGCAGCGCGCGGCGAAGCCCCGGGCCTTGCCGCCCTCCTTCGCCCAGCAGCGGCTGTGGTTCCTGGACCGGCTGGAGCCGGGCAGCCACCACTACGGCATCCCCTTCGCCGTGCGCCTCAGCGGAACGCTGGAGAGAAGCGCCCTGGAGAAGAGCTTCCAGGAGATCGTCCAGCGCCACGAATCCCTGCGCACGACCTTCCAGGCCCGCGAGGGCGAGGCCGTGCAGGTCGTGGGTCCCGCGCCGGAGCTGCCGCTGCACGTGGTGGACCTGGGCGGGCTGGACGCGCGGGAGACCGCGCGCCGGGTGCGGGAGCTGACCGCCGAGGACGTGGCCGCGCCCTTCGACCTGGAGCGCGGTCCGTTGATCCGCTGGAAGCTGCTGCGCCTGTCGGACGCCGAGCACATCCTGCTGCTGTCGATGCACCACATCGTCTCCGACGGCTGGTCCATTGGCGTGTTCGTGCGCGAGCTGGCCGCGCTGTACGCGGCTTTCCTCCAGGGCGCGCCCTCGCCGCTCCCGCCGCTCACGGTGCAGTACTCCGACTTCGCCCGCTGGCAGCGCGACTGGCTCCAGGGCGACGTGCTGGAGGAGCAGCTCGCGTACTGGCGCGCGCACCTGGCGGACGCGCCCACCGCGCTGGGCCTTCCCACGGACCGGCCGCGTCCTCCGGCCCAGACCTTCCGCGGGACGCAGCTGCCCCTGGGTGTGTCCCCGGCCGTCACCGCCGCGCTGAACGTCCTGTCCCGTCAGGAGGGGGCCACGCTGTTCATGACCCTGATGGCCGCGTGGCTGGTGCTGCTCCAGCGCTACACGCGCCAGGACGACCTCGTCGTCGGCACGCCCATCGCCAACCGCAACCGCGCGGAGACCGAGGGGCTCATCGGCTTCTTCGTCAACACGCTGCCCCTGCGCACGAACCTCTCCGGCGACCCACGCTTCACGGACCTGATGGGCCGCGTGCGCGAGACGGCCCTGGGTGGCTTCGCCCACCAGGACGTCCCCTTCGAGAAGCTGGTGATGGACCTGCGCGTGAAGCGGGACCTGAGCCGCTCGCCGCTCTTCCAGACGATGTTCGTCCTCCAGAACGCGCCGCTCCAGCCGCTGGCGCTCCCGGGGCTCACGCTGACGAACCTGGACCTGGAGACGGACACCGCCAAGTTCGAGCTCACCCTCACGCTGGTCGAGACGTCGGGCGCGCTGACGGGCTGGCTCGAATACAACACGGACCTCTTCGACGCCTCCACCGCCCACCGGCTGGCGCGGGCCTACGAGCGCCTGCTGGAGGGCATCGCGGCGGATCCGGAGCGCCGCGTCTCCGCGCTGCCGCTGCTGGACGCGGCCGGCCGCCAACAGGCGCTGGAGTCCTTCCACCCGCCCGCGGTGCCGCTGTCTCCGCGCCCCCTGCACGCCCTCTTCGAGGAGCAGGCACGGCGCACGCCGGAGGCCATCGCGGTGGAGTGCGAGGACGACCTCCTCACGTACGCGGAGCTGGAGCGCCGGGCCAACCGGCTCGCGCACCTGCTGCTCGCATCCGGCCTGGAGCCCGAGGAGCGCGTGGCGTTGTGCCTGCCCCGCTCGACGGAGGTGCTGGTGGCGATGCTCGCGGTCATGAAGGCCGGCGGCGCCTTCGTGCCGATGGACGCCGGAGCCCCCACGCAGCGGCTGGCCCTGATGGTCGCGGAGTGCCGCGCCCGCTACGTGCTCGCGCCCGCCTCGCTCGCGGTCAAGCTGCCGGTGCCGCCGGAGGCGCGCCTGGAGCCCGGCGCGTGGCGACAGGAAGGCCTGCTGGAGACGCCTCCCGCGCGGACCGTCCACCTGGAGCAGCTGGCCTACGTGGTGCACACCTCCGGCTCCACTGGCGTCCCCAAGGGAGTGATGATCTCCCACGCGGGCATCGCCAACCGGATGCTCTGGGAACAGCACGCGCTGCCCATCGGGCCGGAGGACCGCGTCCTCCAGGTGGCCTCGTTCGGCTTCGACGCCTCCATCTGGGAGTTCTTCCGCGCGCTGCTCGCGGGGGCCCGCGCGGTGATGGTGCGCGACGGCGCGCACCAGGACAGCCGCTACATCGCGGACCTCATGGCCCGGCGCGGCGTCACGCAGATGAACGTGGTGCCGTCGCTGCTGCGCGTGGTGCTGGAGGAGCCCCGCATGGCGGACTGCCACGCGCTGCGCACGGTGGTCTGCGGGGGCGAGGCGCTGACGACGGACCTGGTGGACCGGCTGGCGGAGCACTCCTCCGCGACGCTCTTCAACTTCTACGGCCAGACGGAGGTGTCCATCGACGCCACGTGGTTCACCTGCGCGCCCGGCATGGCGCGCAAGGCGGTGCCGCTGGGCCAGCCGCTGGGCAACATGAAGATGCACGTGCTGGACGTGCGCGGACAGCCAGTCCCCCCGGGCGCGCCCGGCGAGGTGTACCTGGGCGGACCGGGCCTGGCGCGGGGCTACTTCCTGCGGCCGGACCTGAGCGCGGAGCGCTTCGTGCCGGACCCCTTCGGCCCTCCGGGCTCGCGCCTGTTCCGCACCGGCGACCTGGCCCGCCAGCTGCCGGACGGCGAGCTGGAGTTCCTGGGGCGCGGCGACCACCAGGTGAAGATCCGCGGCGTCCGCGTGGAGCTGGGCGAGATTGAAGCAGCGCTCCGCCAGCACCCCGCCATCCAGGACGTGGTGGTGCTCGCGCGCGAGCAGGCCGTGGAACCCGAGCCCCCCGCGCTGGATCCGCGCCTGCTCCCGCTGGAGCCGCCCCCGCGCGGCCCGTCCCCGCATCCCCTGCCCTGACCCTCACCCCCCGCGGAGAAGACACGCCATGCAACGCACCAACCTCCAACTGGCCTCGCAGCACCCGTCGCTGGTCCCGCAGTCCCAGTCGCTTCCGGTGGTCTCCTCGCACACCGAATGGGATCCGCTCGAGGAGGTCATCGTCGGCGTCGCGGACGGCGCCACGGTGCCCTCGTGGCACGTGACCCTCAAGTCGACCATGCCCCGCAAGCACTGGGGCTTCTTCCAGGAGCACGGCGGCAAGCCCTTCCCCCAGGACATGGTGGACGCGGCCAACCGGGACCTGGACGAGTTCGCCCACATCCTGGAGGCCGAGGGCATCCGCGTCCGCCGCCCCGAGCGCGTCTCCCACACGAAGCCCTTCTCCACGCCGGACTGGCACTCGCCGGGAGGCCTCTACACGGCCATGCCCCGGGACCTGCTGCTCGTCGTGGGCGACCACCTCATCGAGACGCCCATGCCGTGGCGCTCCCGCTATTTCGAGGTACATCCCTACCGGAAGCTATTGAAAGAGTACTTCCACGCGGGCGCGCGGTGGACCTCCGCGCCCAAGCCGCAGCTGACGGACGAGTCGTTCGACGACACCTGGGAGGTGCCGGGTGACGACGAGCCCATGCGCTACGCCCTCACGGAGTTCGAGCCGCTCTTCGACGCGGCGGACTTCGTGCGCTGCGGCCGGGACCTCTTCTACATCCGCAGCCACGTGACGAACGCGTTCGGCGTGGAGTGGCTGCGGCGGCACCTGGGCAGCGAGTACCGCATCCACGAACTGAAGTGCCGGGACACCAAGCCCATGCACATCGACACGACGTTCATGCCGCTGGCGCCCGGCAAGCTGCTGGTGAACCCGGAGCGCGTGGACGAGCTGCCGCGGATGTTCAAGTCGTGGGACATCCTCCGCGCGCCGCCGCCCTGCGCCTCGGACGACCTCATCCTCTACTTCAGCGGCAAGTGGCTGAGCATGAACATCCTCATGCTCGATGAGCAGCGCCTCGTCGTGGACAAGAACGAGCACACGCTGATCCGCGCGTTCAAGGACTGGGGCTTCAAGCCCATCACCTGCAACTTCACGAACTTCTACCGGCTGGGAGGTTCGTTCCACTGCGCCACGCTCGACGTGCGCCGCCGTGGCGTCCTCCAGTCCTACTTCTGAGCCAAGGCTGCGCGCCCGCGCGCCGCATTCCCTCCTTCCGCCGACCATCCTCCCGAGGACCGCTCCAACATGTCGTCCACGCACCCCCGGCTCTCCGAATCCCCTTCCGAACAGCGTGAACCGCCGGCCCGAAACCTGGCGCGGGAGGACGCCCCCGCCGCGTCCTCCCGGGAGCTGGTGGCCTACGTCGTCCCGCGCCAGGGCCAGACGGCGCCCACCTTCGAGGAGCTGCGCGGCTTCCTCAAGGAGCGCCTGCCGGAGTCGCTCATCCCCCAGGCGTGGATGCTGCTGGAGTCCCTGCCCCTCACCATCAACGGCAAGGTGGACCTGCGCGCGCTGCCCGCGCCCCTGCGCCCCCAGGCGGCGCAGGCCTTCCTGCCGCCCCAGGGCGCGACGGAGGAGCTCATCGCCGGCACCTGGGCGAGCCTGCTGCGCGTGCCCCGCGTGGGACGGCACGACAACTTCTTCGAGCTGGGCGGCCACTCGCTCCTGGCCACCCAGGTGATGTCCCGCCTCAACTCCGCGCTGGGCACCGAGCTGCCGCTGCGCATCCTCTTCGAGTCCGCCACGGTGGCGGGGCTCGCCACCCGCGTGGACAGCGCGCGCGCCGAGGCTTCGGGGGACGCCCTGCCGCCGCTGGTCCCCGCGCCGCGGGACGCGGCCCTGCCGCTGTCCTTCGCCCAGCAGCGGCTGTGGTTCCTCGACCAGTTGGAGCCCGGCCTCACCGCCTACAACGTCGCGGGCGCGGTGCGGCTGTTGGGTCCGCTGGACGTCCAGGCCATGGCGAAGAGCCTGGAGGCGCTCGTGCAGCGCCACGAAACGCTGCGCACCACCTTCGCGCTGGTGGACGGACAGCCCGTGCAGCGGGTGCACCCCACGGTGGAGGTGCCGGTGCACGTGGAGGCCCTGTCCGGCGCCAGCGAGGACGCCGTTCGCCAGCGCGTGGAGGAGGAGGCGCGCAGGCCCTTCGACCTGGCCACGGGTCCGCTCCTGCGCGCGCGCCTGCTGGACCTGGGCGGCATGGAGCACGTGCTGCTCGTCACGATGCACCACATCATCTCCGACGGCTGGTCCATCAGCGTCTTCGTGCGCGAGCTGGCCGCCTTCTACGGCGCCTTCACCTCCGGGCAGGCCGCCGCGCTTCCGCCCCTGGCCGTGCAGTACGGGGACTTCTCCGTGTGGCAGCGCCAGTGGATGCGCGGCGAGCGGCTGGACGCGCAGCTGGCGTACTGGAAGCAGCAGCTGACCGGAGCACCGCCCTCGCTGGAGCTGCCCACGGACCGGCCCCGCCCGGCCGCGCAGCGCTACCGGGGCGCGCGCCACGCCTGGAAGCTGGGCAGGGCGCTGACGGATGCGCTCCAACAGCTGTCGCGCCGCCAGGACGTGACCCTCTTCATGACGCTGCTGGCGGGCTTCAACGTGCTCCTGGGCCGCTACGCGCGCACGGAGGACGTCGTCATCGGCAGCGCCATCGCCAACCGCGGCCACGTGGAGACCGAAGGGCTCATCGGCTTCTTCGTCAACACGCTGGCCCTGCGCACGGACCTCTCCGGCGACCCGCGCTTCGTGGAGCTGCTGGGCCGCGTGCGCCAGACGACGCTGGGCGCCTACGCCCACCAGGACGTCCCCTTCGAGAAGCTGGTGGAGGCGCTGCAACTGCCGCGCGACCTGAGCCGCCCGCCACTCTTCCAGGTCATGTTCGCGCTGCAGAACATGCCCCCGCCCCGCCTGGAGCTGGACGGCCTGACGCTGACGCCGGTGGACGTGGAGACCGGCTCCGCGCAGTTCGACCTGACCCTGAGCCTCACCGAGGACAAGGACGGCCTGGTCGCCTGGTTCGAATACAACACCGACCTCTTCGACGAGGCCACCGTCCAGCGGCTCGCGGGCCACTACCAGACGCTGCTGGAGGGCGCCGCGCGAGACCCGCGCCAGCGCCTCTCCCGGCTGCCGCTGCTCCCCCCCGCCGAACACCAGCGCCAGCTGCTGGACTGGAACCGCACGGACGTGCCCTGGCGGCGCGACGAGTGCTTCCACGAGGTCTTCGAGGCCCAGGTGAACCGCACACCGGACGCGCTCGCCGCCGTGTGCGAGGGCCGCTCCCTCACGTACCGGGAGCTGGACGCGCGGGCCAACCGGCTGGCGCACCACCTGCTGGCCGCGGGCGTGTCCACGGACCGCATCGTCGCGCTCTTCCTGGACCGGGAGCTGGAGTTCCTCGTCGCCATGCTCGCCGTCTGGAAGGCGGGCGGGGCGTACGTGCCCATCGACCCGGCCCTGCCCCGGCACCGGCTGCGCTCCGTCGTGGAGCAGAGCCAGTGCGTGATGCTGCTCACGGAGGAGCGCCACCTCGCGGACGCCCGGGACATCGCCTCCGGCCGCCCCGTGGCGCGGGTGACGGAGCTGCTGGAACAGGACGCCCCCTGGACGCGCCCGGACGTGCACGTGCCGCCGGAGGCGCTCGCCTACGTCATCTTCACGTCGGGCTCCACCGGCATGCCCAAGGGCGTGATGATTGAACACGTCGGCATGCTCAACCACCTGCGTGCGAAGCAGCACACGCTGGGCATCACCGCCCGGGACGTGGTGGCCGAAATCGCCACGCCCAGCTTCGACGTGTCGGTGTGGCAGTTCGTCTGCGCGCTGCTCGTGGGCGCGCGCACGGCCATCTTCAAGGACGAGTCCGCGTGGGAGCCCGTCCAGCTGCTGGCGAAGATGCGGGACGAACGGGTCACCGTCCTGGAGACGGTGCCCACGCACATGCGCATCATGCTGGAGGAGATGGAGGCCAACCCCGGCCGCTACGACCTCTCCGCCATGCGCTGGTTCATCGTGAACGGTGAGCCGCTCCTGCCGGAGCTGTGCGCGCGCTGGTTCAAGCTCTGGCCGGGCGTGCCCATGGTGAACGCCTACGGCGCCACGGAGGTCTCCGACGACAGCGCGCACTACCCCATGCGGTCCGCGCCCTCCATGCACTGGGCCAGCCTGCCCATCAACGGCACGCTGCCCAACCTCCAGGCGTACATCCTGGACACCTTCCTGCAGCCGGTGCCCATCGGCGTCGCGGGGGAGATGTACATCGGCGGCGTCGGCGTGGGGCGCGGCTACCTGGGGGACCCCCTCAAGACGGCCCGCTCGTTCGTGCCGGATCCGTTCGCCACGGAGCCCGGCCAGCGGCTGTACCGCACCGGCGACCTGGTGCGCTTCCTGGAGGACGGCAGCATCGAGGTGCTGGGCCGCATCGACCACCAGGTGAAGGTCCGCGGCTTCCGCATCGAGATTGGCGAAGTGGAGTCCGCGCTCGCCCAGCACCCGGACCTGCGGGACTCGGTCGTCATCGCTCGCGGGGACAAGGGCCACGCGAAGCGGCTGGTGGCCTACGCCGTCCTCAAGGAGGCGGAGGCCGTCACCCCGGCCGCGCTCGCGGAGTACCTGTCCAGCCGGCTGGCGGACTACATGGTGCCGTCCGCCTTCGTGCTGATGGACGCGCTGCCGCTGTTGCCCAACGGCAAGGTGGACCGCAACGCGCTCCCCGCGCCGGGAGAGGGTGACCTCGGGTCGCTCACCGCCTACGTGGCGCCCCGCACGCCGCTGGAGCAGCGGGTCGCGGACGTCTGGGCGGACCTGCTGGGTCTGCCCCGCGTCGGCGCGGAGGACAACTTCTTCGCGCTCGGCGGGCACTCGCTGGTGGCCATCCAGTCCAACGCGAAGCTGCGCGCCCTCACCGGCGTGGAGCTGTCCGTGCGCGACCTCTTCGAGGGCCAGACGGTGGCGCGCATCGCGCAGCGCATCGAGGCCTTGCAGAGCGTCCCCGCGGACGGTGCCGCGCCGGCGGTGGCGCTGCCGCCCCTGCGCAGGCTGGAGCCCCGGGCGCACTACCCGCTGGCCACGTACCAGTTCCCCGAGTGGTACATGCACGAGCTGGAGCCGGACAGCCCGTTCTACAACGTGTGCATCGGCGACCTGGTGCTCACCGGCGACCTGGACCTGGACGCCTTCACCCGCGCCTGGCAGACGCTGGTGGACCGCCACGACATCTTCCGGCTGCACTTCGGCTACGTGGACGGCCAGCCCGTGCAGCGCGTCCGCCCACACGTGGCCGTCACCCGCGAGTCGCTGTACCTGGACCGGCGCGACGTCCCGGACGCGGACTTCCACGCGGAGGTGCAGCGGCTGGCGCGGCGGCACAGCGGCATGTCGCTCGACTTCGAGAACGGCCCGATGTTCCACGTGAAGCTCGCGCACTTCTCCGGCGGCCGCTTCCTGGTCCTCTTCCTCGTCCACCACATCATCTGGGACGAGACCTCCACCATGAACCTGGCGCGGGAGCTGAGCGAGCTCTACAACGCCTTCCGCGCGGCGCGCGCCCCGCGCCTGCCGGAGCTGCGGCTGGGCTACGTGGACTACGCCGCGTGGATCCACGACGCCGTGGCCTCTGGCGGCCTGGAGCCCCAGCGCCGCTACTGGCTCCAGAAGTTCGCCACGCTCCCGCCGCCCCTGGAGTTGCCGCTCGACTTCCCGCGCCCCGCCTTCCAGACGTTCAACGGCGCGGAGGTCCACAGGGTCATCCCGAAGGAGCGGAGCGCCGCCATTGACGCCTTCGCCCGCCGGCACCACACCACGCTCAACATCGTCTTCCTCTCCGCGCTGCACGCGCAGCTGCACCGGCTGAGTGGACAGCGGGACTTCGTGGTGGGCACGCCCATCGCCAACCGCGACGACGAGCGCGTGGCACCGCTCCTGGGGCTCTTCGCCACCGCGCTGCCCATGCGCTGCACCGTGCGGCCGGGCATGACCTTCCAGCAGCTGTTGGAGGACACGCGCCAGACGGCGGCGGAGGCGTATGACCACCACGTCTACCCCAGCGTGCTGGCCATCCAGGAGCTGAACCCGGACACGGACCTGTCCCGCAACCGCCTCTTCTCCGTGATGTACGGGTTGCAGAACAACAAGCTGCGGCTCGCCGACGAGGTCCGCTTCGACGGGCTCCAGCTGGAGTTCCTGCGCGGCATCGAGGTCGCCGAGAGCGAGACGTCCAAGTTCGACCTCACGTACATCGTGGACCACGTCGCCAGCGGCGTCATCGTCCGGCTCAACTACAACACCGACCTGTTCAAGGCCGCGACCGCGGAGCGGATGCTGGAGCAGTACCTCTCGCTCGTCGAACAGCTGGTGGCGGACCCCACCCGCGCGCTCGCGGACTACCGGATGCTGTCCACGACGTCGGAGCAGCGGCTGCTGCACGCGTTCAACGACACGGCGCTGCCCTTCGACGCGGACACTGGCGTGCACCGCCTGGTGGAAGCGCAGGTGGAGCGCACGCCGGACGCGGTGGCGCTCTCGTGGGAGGGCGGACACATCACGTACCGGCAGCTGGACCATGAGGCCAACCGCTGGGCCCACCACCTGCTGGCGCATGGCGTGGGCCCGGAGGACCGGGTCGGCGTGCGCCTGGAGCCGTCACCGGAGCTGGTGCTCGCGCTGCTGGCCGTGCTCAAGGCGGGCGCCGCGTACGTGCCCGTCAGCCCGGAGCATCCCGAGGAGCGCCAGGCACAGGTGCTGGACGCCGCCGGAGCCCGGCTGCTCATCACCGCGGGGCCGCTCGCCCAGAGCCTCCAGCGCCCGAGGCTGACGGTGCTCTCCATGGACGCGGAGCGCGCTGGCGTGGCGTCCCGGCCCTCCACCACCCCGGCGGGCTCACCGGGGGGCCGGGCCCTGGCCTACGTGCTGTTCACGTCGGGCACCACGGGCGTACCGAAGGGCATCGAAATCGAGCACCGGGGCATCGCCAACGTCGTCGCCTCCACCCAACGGGACTACGCGCTGGACGCGAGCGACGCGGTGCTGCTGCTCACCTCGTTCACGTTCGACCCGTTCGTGCTGGACCTCTACTGGCCGCTGACCGTGGGCGCGCGCGTGGTGATTCCGCCGCACGCCGCGGCCCGCTCGCCCCAGCACCTGGCGGAGGTCGTGCGCCGTGAAGCCATCACCCTGTTCCAGTGCGTGCCCCTGATGCTGGGGGAGCTGGTGGACGCGCGGCGTGCCGGACGCATCCCGGAGCTGCCGTCGCTGCGGCGGGTCCTCTCCGGAGGCGCGTACCTGCCGCGCGAGCTGCGCGACGCGTTCCTCGCGACGTTCCCCGCCCGCCTGGCGAACCACTACGGCCCCACGGAGGTCACCGTGGATGCCAGCCGCTTCGACTGCGCGCGGCCGGTGGAGGGCGACATCGTCCCGCTGGGCCGGCCCATCGCCAACACGCGCCTCTACCTGTTGGATGAAGCGCTGCGCCCCGTGCCCTTCGGCGTCACCGGCGAGCTGTACGTGAGCACGCCGGGGCTCGCGCGCGGCTACCTGGGCGACCCGGCGCGAACCGCGCGTGCCTTCCTGCCGGACCCCTTCCACCAGGAGCCGGGCGCGCGGATGTACCGCACCGGGGACCTGGGCCGGTACACCGAGGCGGGCGACGTCGAGTTCATCGGCCGCGTGGACAAGCAGGTGAAGGTCCGCGGCAACCGCGTGGAGCTGGAGGAGATTGAATCCCGGCTCGCCGCGCACCCGGCGGTGGCGGGCTGCATCGTGCGGCACTCGAAGAAGCCCGGCGGCGGCGATGGCCTGGTGGCCACCGTGGAGCTGCACGAGGCCGCGAGCACGCTCCAGGGGGAGGGCCTGCGCTACAGGATGTTCACGCTTGCCCAGCGCCCGGAGCTGAAGCGGGCCATGGACGACCTGCACGTGGGCGCGTGGCCGGACTTCTTCGCGGGGGACACCGTCCTGCGCGAGTTCTGGCCGCGGCTCGCGGAGGAGTTCGCCGCGCACCAGTTCGCGCTCGTCGACGAGGACGACGCGGTGGTGGCCGCCGGCAACGCGCTGCCCATCCGTTGGGACGGCACGCGCGAGGGCCTGCCCGCGGGCTGGGACGCGGGGCTGCGGCAGGGCTTCGAGGACGCGGCGCGCGGCGTGCCCTCCGACACGCTGATGATCCTCACCGGCGTGGTGGCCGAGGACGCCCTGGGCCGGGGGCTCGCCACGCTCATCCTGCGGGGCTTCAAGGCCCTGGCGCGCGCGCACGGGCTGGGCCGGGTGGTCGTCCCGGTGCGGCCCACCGGCAAGGCGTCGCGTCCCGACCTGTCCTTCGAACAGTGGTGCCACGCGCGCCGCGAGGACGGACAGCTCCAGGACCCATGGCTGCGCATCCACGAGCGCGTGGGCGGCCGGATGCTCCACGTGGAGTCACGCTCGCAGTACATCCGCGCGGACCTGGCTTCGTGGGAACAGTGGAGCGGCCAGCGGCTCGCCGCGTCCGGCGAGTACGCGCTCCCGGGCACCATGCAGCCGGTGACGGTGGACGTGGAGCGGGGCTTCGCCGAGTACCACGACCCGAGCGTGTGGATGGAGCACCCGCACGCGGAAGGCGAGCCCTCCGCCTGGCGACTCCTGGACGGCGCACGGCTCCAGGACTTCCTCGCGAAGACGCTGCCGGACTACATGCTGCCGGAGCGCTACCAGTTCGTCTCGCGCCTGCGCCGCAATCTCAGCGGCAAGGTGGATGAGCGCGCCCTGCCCCCGGCCTTTGGTGACGAAGGGCCCGCCGCGCCGCCGGTCGCGCCCCAGACGCCGCTCCAGGAGCGGCTGGCGGAACTCTGGAAGGACGTGCTGGGCCTGCCCAACGTGGGCATCCACGCGGACTTCTTCGAGTTGGGAGGGCACTCCATGCGCGCCCTCCAGCTGCTGGCGCGCATGACCGACCAATTCGGCGTGACGCTGGGCCTGCGGCAACTGCTCAAGCACCGCACCATCCACCGCCTGGAGAAGCTCGTCGGCGAGGCCCTGGCCACCCGGACCCGGGCCCCCACGCCAGACACAGCGCTGGCCGTATCTCATGAAGCCTCCCTCACGGCCGTGCCCGTGGTGGAAGCGGCCCCTGCGCTCTCCCCCGAGGGCCGGGGCGACGCCGTGGGCCACCACGGGGAGCTGCTCCAGGGCGTGTTCCGCGACGCGGACGGGCGCCTGCACCGGGGGCTGCTGTCGCTGCCCTGCGGCATGCTTCGCTCGGATGCGCGCTTCCAGCTCACGTCCGGCGAGGGGCTCACCGTGGAGCCCACGTGGAAGACGAAGGCGGCGCGGGCCGCCGCGCTCACCCTGGAATGGGCGGGCGTGGAGCCGCGCGGCGCGCACCTGGTGGTGCACAGCAACATCCCCGTGGGCTGGGGGCTGGGCTCCTCCACGAGCGACGTGGTGGCCACCATCCGCGCCGTGTCCGCGGCGCTGGGCCGGCCGCTGACGCCGGAGGACACCGCGCGGCTGGCGGTGAAGGCGGAGACGGCGTCGGACTCCACCATCTTCGGCAACAGCGCGCTGATCTTCGGTCATCGCGAGGGCGTGGTGCTCCACCGCTTCAGCGGCGAGGTGCTCGACCTGCGGGTGGTGAGCATCAACCTGGACCCCGGCGGCAAGGGCGTGGACACCCTGGCCCACGCGCCCGCTCGCTACGACAGCGAGGAGATCGAGGAGTTCCAGCGCCTGCGCGCATCGCTGGAGCGGGCGCTCGCGACAGGGGACTACCGGCTGTTGGGCGAGGTGGCCACGGCCAGCGCGCGCATCAACCAGCGCTTCCTGCCCAAGCCCCACTTCGAGCTGCTGCTGGAGGTGATGGAGGCCTCCGGCGCGGTGGGACTCCAGGTGGCGCACAGCGGAACGGTGGCGGGGCTGCTCTTCGACCCACGCACGTCCGACGTGGAGGCGCGGCTGTCGAAGTGCCAGGCGCTCCTCACGGAGCGGGGCTTCCCCGGCACGTGGCGCTTCTCCAGCCACGACCGGAGCCGGCCCGCCTCCGCCTGACGCGTGCTACGCGGGAGGCCGGTGCGCGGCGGCATGGCCGCGCATCACCTCCTGGAAGAAGCGCCGTCCGACGAAGAAGCCGCCCAGCGGAGCACCGGACCAGAGCGCTCCAGTGGACGGGTCGAGGATCCACGGCGTGATGTCGATGCCCTCCGCGCCCGAGGCCCTGCGCAGTGGTCCCAGCCGCGCCCGGTCCTCGGGCGTGGGCGGACTTCCCAGCTCGAACACCTCGATGGACGCGTGCCGCGCTGGGGAGCGCGCCGCGCCGGCATCCAGGCAGCGTGAAGCCAGCGCCGTCACCTCTTCGCGAGTCAGGGCGAAGCGCCGCGCCGGGTCCCGCGCGCGGTCCACCATGCACGCCAGCTTCAGCCCGCGTGCGTCCCACCGGTGCACCACCACGTCCGCGGCGTCCGCCAGGGCCTGGGCTCCGTCGGGGGCGCCCCAGACGAAGCCGCGCTCGGCGACAGCGCGGTGGGCGAAATAGGAAGCGAAGGACGCGGCATCACCGCGCTGTTCAGGAGAGGTCGTCATGGGAGGCAGCACACGCCGCCTCGATTCTGTTTCCAACAGCCCCCCACGTCGGCCGAGCGAAGCCCACCCCTCTCGTCCCATCCGACGCTTGGATTCCGGCCGCATCACGCACCGACACCAGGCCCCAGGAGGCCCGCGCATGATGGACGACGCATCCCGGCTGTGGACCCGCAGGCGCATGCTGGAGGCCACGGGGGGACTCCTCACCGCGAGCGCGTGGATGCCCCCGGTGCTCGCCGCCGCGCCGCAGGTGAAGCTGCCGGACACCTTCGCCAAGACGGAGCGCGAGCGTCCCGGTCCACCCAACCCACAGCCCGAATCCGAGCGCGTGGGCTGGGCCGTGGTGGGCCTGGGCCACCTGTCGCTCGAGGAAATCCTCCCCGCCTTCGGACAGATGAAGCGCGGCAGAGTGGTGGCGCTGGTGAGCGGCGACCGCGCGAAGGCACAGGCCATCGCGAAGCAGTACGGCGTGCCGGACAAAGGCCTCTACGACTACAAGTCGTTTGATCAGCTCAAGGACAACCCGGAGGTGCAGGCCGTCTACATCGTCCTGCCCAACAGCATGCACGCGGAGTTCACCGTGCGCGCGGCGCAGGCGGGCAAGCACGTGTTCTGCGAGAAGCCCATGGCCAACACCTCGGCCGAGTGCCAGCAGATGATCGACGCGTGCAAGAAGGCGGACCGCAAGCTGGGCATCGCCTACCGCCTCCAGTACGAGCCGTACCACCGCGCAGTCATCCAGATGGCGCGCAACAAGGAACTGGGCACGCTCAAGCTCTTCACCGCGAACAACGGCCAGAACCAGGGCGAACCCAACCAGTGGCGTCACAAGAAGGCACTGGCGGGCGGCGGCGCGCTGCCGGACGTGGGCATCTATTGCCTCTCCGCCGCGCGCTACTTCAGCGGCGAGGAGCCCACGGAGGTGCAGGGCTTCAGCCAAAGCACGCCCAACGACCCGCGCTTCAAGGAGGTGGAGGAGTCCTTCGCCTTCCACCTGCGCTTCCCCTCCGGCTTCCAGGCGCACTGCACCAGCCACTACAGCACGCATGAGACGAAGGACCTGCGGCTGATGGGTACGGACGGCTGGGCGTCCATGGACCCTGGCTTCGCCTACAGCGGGCTGCGCCTGCGCGTGGGAATGAAGTCCAAGACGTTCCCCAAGGCAGATGACACGGTGGAGCGAAGCTTCAGCCAGCCGAGCCAGTTCGCCCGGGAGATGGACCACTTCTCTCGCTGCGTGCAGGAGAACACCGTCCCGCACACGCCGGGCGAGGAGGGCCTCGCGGACGTGCGCATCATCGAAGCGCTCTACCGCTCCGCGCAGGAGGGCAAGGTGGTGAAGCTGGAGGCCGCGAAGAAGCTGGATGCCTTCCGCGGTCCGCCGCCCAAAGAAGAAGGCTGAGCCCCATGCAGGCCACCAGCGGTCCGTGACCAGGCCCTGCGCCCCGAAGTTCTCCGCGAGGACGCACGCCTCACGGAACGCTGCGATGGGGTGCGTGCACGGACGGCAAGTCGGGAAACGGGCAGAGGCATCTGCCCGGGCACCGCTGCCTCAAAACCTGCCCGACTGTCGGACAGATTTCCGCGGCGTGGGGCCTGTGGCCGCGCTGGTTCGTTCGGCAGGGCGCGACGTCGTGAGTGCGCGAACGCCAACATGGGTCACGGATGGAGGCGCCCGCCCGGGGCCGGTTGCCTCAAAACCTGTCCGACAGTCGGACAGGTTTTTCTCCGACCGGGCCGGAGGGTGCCCCCCTGGCTGGCAATGAGAATGGTGGGCTCGCACGTCCATGTCAGACCCCTGTGGTTGGATGGCGATGCTGGGACGAGGAGGGGGAGTGGGGATGGAACGGCGAGGACTCGTGGCCTATGTGGAGGCGCAAATCGAGCGCGATATCGCGCTGGGGCGGCTGCACCCGAGCGGACAATTCGGCTCCGAAGCGAAGCTGGCGCGCCGCTATGAGGTGTGTCGGGGCACCATCCGCGAGGCGCTGCGGCGGCTGGCGGCGCGAGGCCTGGTGGTGCAGCGCCCCGGACGCAAGACGCGCGCGGTGGCGTTGGATGAGTCACTGACGCTGGAGAATCTGGGGCTGGCGCTGCATGACGCGAGCAACCCGGATGCCCGGTGGCTTCTGGAGGGCTACTTCAGCCTCAAGCGGCAGGTGCTGGTGGAGCTTCTGGCCGACTGCTGCGCGAGGGCCTCGGACCTCGACTTGGACCGGCTGGGGAGCACGTGCTACCAGCTCCAGGACGCGGCGCGCTGGGAGTCGGGGGAAGTCTGCGCGCAGGCGGAGTTCGAGTTGCTGCGGCATGCGGCGCGGGTGGCGGCGCGTCCGGGGCACGTGCTCCTCGTTCAGTCCCTGCAGCGGGCCTTCCTGGGAGGAGCCGCCCAACTGCTGCCGCTCATGGGCGGAGAGGCGCTGCGCGAGTGGGCCTTCCGCGTGATGGCGATTCTGAACGAGCGCGACGTGCAGGCACTGCAGCATGAGCTGCCAGCGCTGCTGAAGGTGCGCGATGAGCGCGTACTGAATGCCTTTGCCCCTGCTTCCCAGGAGAAGGCTTCACCTGAGGCCCACGTTCCCCCCGTGACATCAGCCACGCAGGACTCTGCGCCAAAGACACACCCCTGCACGGAAGAGCGTGACCCCGGCGCTCCTACGTCAGCCCCTGGGCAGGACGCGTCGCAGACACACCACTGCGTGGAGGAGCATCGATTCGACGACCTCGTGTCGACCGCGGAGCAGGACACGGCACCCGAGGACCGCCTCGTGAAGCCGAACAGCGGGCAACCACCGCCTCCAGCCGCTCCGGGATGCTCCACCTGCGAGTTCCGAGGGGAATGCACTGAGAAGAGCGTGGCCGATGCGGCCTTGGAAGACCCGTTCGACTGTCGGTCAGGTTGAGGCATCGCGCCTCCAACGGACCGCTCACTCCCTACTCACGCCCGGCGGTGGCTGCGCCGGTACGCGCCGGGAGCGGTCCCGTCCCAACGCTTGAAGGCCCGGTTGAAGGACGCCTCGCTCTGGTAGCCGATGGCAGGAGCGACCTCGCTCAAAGGCAGCTCGCTTTCGCGCAGGAGCTGGGCGGCCTTGATCATCCGCCATCCCACCAGGTACTCCAGCGGCGGTTCCCCCACGAGCTCGCTGAAGCGCGCGGCGAAGCCGGACCGCGACAGGGCCACGGCGGACGCGAGGCTCTCCACCGTCCAGGGCTCCTCGGGGCGCTCGTGGATGAGCGCGAGCGCCTTGCCAATCTGCGGATCCGCCAACGCCCGCAGCCCGCTCTCCCGGCACGACACCTCCGACTTCATGATGTGCGCCCGCAGGGCCTGCACCAGCAGGATGTCCGCGAGCCGGCTCATGATGACGGTGGCGCCCGGGTGCGACGACGCGCTCTCCGTCAGCAGCAACTGCACCGTGGACGCCAGTGACGGCGCCGTCGCCGCGTCGTCCGCGGCCAGGTGGATGACGCGGGGAAGCTCCTTGAAGAGGAGCGTGCGCGGCGCGACACCCAGCTGGAACGACGCCGCGACCAGCGTCGTCCGCTCGCCGTCGCCCCCCAGCCGGATGGAACCCTTTCCACGTGCGTTCGCGCAGGCCCCATGCGCCAGGACATGAACGGGGCTGTCTTCCGCGTCGCGCAGCGTGTGCCCTCCGCCATGCGGCAGCACCGCCAGGTCTCCCGCGCACAGCACCAGGGCCCCCGGAACACCCTCCACCTCCAAACGGGCCCCGCCGCGCGCGACAAGGATGATGTGCGCACCCGGGGACGTCCCGAACTGGAGCCCCCACGGGGCGAACAGCTCGAAGCGGCCGTGCATCCGGGTGGACAGGCGCAGGGTGTCCAGGACGTCCGCCAGGACATCCGCCCCCTGAACCTCCAGCGAATCTGGACGATCGGTCAATTTGTTTGGACTGGATGCCATGGCACGTCCATAGCGCCTGGAGCATTCAACGGCCATGGCAAATACACTCAAGCTCCTCTCCCCCCTCCGCCTGGGCCGGCTCGAACTGAAGAACCGGCTGGTGATGGCCCCCATGACCCGCAGCCGGGCGCTGGTGGACGGCAACGTCCCCAACCCGCTGGCGGTGACCTATTACGAGCAGCGGGCGTCCGCGGGCCTCATCGTCACCGAGGGCACCCAGGTCAGCCCCCAGGGCGTCGGGTACATCCGCACGCCGGGCATCCACTCGCCGGAGCAGGTGGCGGGCTGGAAGAAGGTGACGGACGCGGTCCACGCGGCGGGCGGACTCATCTTCGCGCAGCTGTGGCACGTGGGGCGCGTCTCGCACCCGGACTTCCACGGGGGCGAATTGCCGGTGGCGCCCTCCGCGATTCCGGTGGAGCAGGAGGTCTTCACGTTCCAGGGCAAGAAGCGCGCGGTGACGCCCCGGGCCCTGGAGACGCATGAGATTCCCGGCGTCGTCGAGCAGTTCCGCCAGGCCGCTCGCAACGCGAAGGAGGCCGGCTTCGACGGCGCGGAGCTGCACGGCAGCAACGGCTACCTGTTGGACCAGTTCCTGCGGGACGGCTCCAACCAGCGCACGGACGCGTACGGCGGCAGCATCGAGAACCGGGCGCGCCTCCCGCTGGAGGCGGCAAGGGCGGTGGCGGAGGTGTTCGGCGCGGACCGCGTGGGCTACCGGCTCTTCCCGCAGAACTTCCCGTACACGGGCATGCACGACTCCACGCCCACGGAGACCTTCACGTATCTGGCCCGCGAGTTGGGCAAGCTGGGCCTGGGATACCTGCACGTGACCGAGCTCGTCACGGGCCCCGCCGCTCCGGCGCCCGAGCAGCGCATCACTCCGGCGATCCGCAAGGCCTTCTCGGGCGTCATCATCGCCAACGGGGGCTACGACGCGCAGGCCGGTGAAGCGGTCATCGAGCGCGGCGAGGCGGACCTCGTGGCGTACGGCGTGCCGTTCCTCGCGAACCCGGACCTGCCGGAGCGCTTCCGCCGGTCCGCCCCGCTCAACACGCCGGACGCGTCGACCTTCTTCCAGGGCGAGGAGCAGGGCTTCACGAGCTACCCGGCGCTGAGCTGAACCGAAAGGAGGGAACCGTCATGAGCACGCAGCGAATGGATGTCCTGGAGCGAAGGCTGGCGCGGATCATCGACCTACCCGAGCCCACGCAGGGGCAGTTCGGGCCCGCGCACACGGTGGTGCCGGTCATCTCACCGGAGGACTATGCGCGGTCGGATCCGTTCATCCTGTTGATGGATGACCGCATCGACGGCAAGCCCATTGGCGGGCCGCATCCGCACGCGGGCTTCGAGACGGTGACCCTCGTGGTGAAGGGCGGGATGACCCACGACAGCGGCAGCCTGGGCGAAGGCGACGTGCAGTGGATGACGGCTGGCAGCGGCGTCATCCACGGCGAGGGCCTGGAGGGCGACCTGGGCCAGGCGCGCATCCTCCAGCTCTGGCTCACCCTGCCCAAGGCACAGCGCTGGGTTCCCGCGGGCTACCAGGACCTGCCGTACGCGGAGCTTCCGGTGCGGCGCGAGCCGGGCGTGGAAGTGCGGCTGTACAGCGGCACGTCGGGGACGGTGCGGTCAGCGACGAAGAACTATGTGCCCGTCACGCTGGCGGAGCTCCAGTTGGAGCCGGGTGCGTCCATCGCGCAGGACCTGCCCGCTTCGTACAACGGCTTCTTCTACGTGCTGGCGGGAGAGGTCGCGGTGGGGCCGGACCGCCAGGCGCTGAAGCCCGGGCAGGTGGGCTGGCTGGACCGGCCGGTGTCGAGCGGAGACAGCACGGTCCACGTCACCGGGACGACGCGGGCGCGAGTGCTGCTGTACGCCGGTCAACCGCAGCGCGAGCCGCTGGTGAGCCACGGGCCGTTCATCGGGGACACCCAGGAGGACATCATGAGGTCCTTCGCGGGGTACCGCGCGGGCCGCTTCGGTCCGCCACCGCAGAGGTAGTGGACCGAGGCTTCGCGAACGTCAGCGGCTTTCGACGGGGGCCGGCGCCAGGGTGGCGGCGGCCGGCGCACCGGAGTTCGCGCGCTCCAGGTGCGGACCCAGCTGGCCCATCAGCATCAGCCCGGCCATGCGGAAGTCGGAGATGAACGACCAGAGCGGGTACTTGAAGGTCGCGGGGCGGTTGTGCTCGATCTTGAAGTGGCTGGCCCACGCGAAGCCGTAGGCGCACACCAGGGCGGCGGGAATCAGCGCGCCGCGTCCGGTGACGGCGGCGGTGATACCCAGGCCCAAGCCCAGGCCGGTGCCGACGAAGTGCAGCCAGCGTGTCGACGCATGCGAGTGCTCGCGCAGGTAGAACGGCCAGAACTCGGCATAGGTCTGGATGCGGTCGGACATGAAGTGAAGTTGTGTCCAGCTGCCCGCCTCTCGTCAACCCATGCGGGCCACCTTCGTGCCTGCACCGACGCAACCCGGACGGGACCGAGGGCAGGAGAGCAGCCAGGCGGTCCCCGACGCGGCCCGTCGTTTTCGGACGGACCGGGAACAATCCGGTGAGGACGGCCCTGACGGAGAGAGGCGCGAACCGAGCGTGTCGTGAAAGACTCGGGGGCGCGCATGAGTGACTGGACGCCCAAGCTGAACCCGACGGTGGACCTGCGGCGGCTCCCGCTGAACGCGGAGGAGGGCTTCGTGCTGTCGCGGCTGGATGGCCACACGCGAGAGAAGGACCTGCCCGCCCTGACAGGGTTCCCGCCAGACAAGCTGCGGGACATCCTCGCGAGGCTGGTGTCCCAGGGAGCGCTGCTGCCGGGCACGGAGGTCGCGAGTCCCGTGAACACGGTGCGACCGCCGGAAGCTCCGGCCCCGTTCACGGATCATCCCGCGCCGTCGCTCGACGCGAGCGACACGGAACCGCTGCCGGAAGCGGAGTCCTCGGACGGCGCCGACGACGATGACGCCGGTGCCACGGACGACGTGCCGGAGACGGTGCAGGGCGACTACCGCAAGCTCTTCGAGACGCGGCTGCACGCGCTGCCGGAAGACCAGCGGGTGGCGCTCGCGCATGGGGCGGAGGACCCGGAGCTGTCCGCGCTGTGCTTCGACCCGGTGCCCGCCGTCATCAAGGCCGTGCTGGAGAACTCGCGAGTGGGCCTCGCGCACGCACGGCTCATCGCGAGGCACCACCGCAACCCCGTGGGCCTGGAGGCGCTGGTGGCCCGAGCCGCCTTCGCCGCGGACACAGGCGTGCGCCGCTTCCTCGTGCGCAACCCACAGCTGCCGGCCGCCCTCTTCCGCCGCCTGTGGGCGATGCGCCGCCTGATGGAGCACCACAAGCTCACGGTGGACCGGGACGTACCGGAGCAGACCCGCCGCACCGCGCGCGAGCTGTTGCGCCAGCGCTTCTCCACCGGTCCGTCCGAGGAGAAGGTGGAGCTCATCCTCAACACGGAAGGCCGGGCCCTGGGCGCGCTCGTGGGAATGCCGGTGGACGGCAAGACGACGTCGCTCTTGTGCGGACGCACGTACCGCTCGCCCATGCTGGTGCAGAACATCGCGCGCTGGAGCGCCGCGCCGCCCGCGCTCATCGCGCATCTGCTCAAGCAGGAGCTGGTCCGCCGTCAGCCCCAGCTGCGCATGATGCTCGCGCGCCACCCCAACGCCCCCGCGGACGCGAAGCGCGCCTGAGCCTCATGCCCCACGCCGAAGCCAGGGTCGTCCGCGAGTTGAAGCACCACCTGCTCAAGCACGGGCTGCGCAGGTCGCGCGTCCTGCACCTGCTGGTGGATGCGCATCCTTCGTATGTCCGCAGCCCGTTCGCCCGGGAGCTGGAGCCCATGACGCGGCTCACGCTGGAGGGCACCCGGCCGGACATCCTGTGCAGCGTGGCGCGGCCCGAGGGCGTCCTCGTCACGGGCATCGAGGTGAAGGCCTCTGAAAGGGATTGGGTCCAGGGCCTGGGCCAGGCGCACAGCTACCGCGCGGGCGTCCATCACGCGTACCTCGCGCTGCCGGCCTCCGCCGCCGACCTCCGCGCCCCCACCCTGGCGCAGGCGCGGAGCATCGGGGTCGGCATCCTCGCCCGGGACGCGAAGCACTGGGTGGAGGTCATTCCTCCCGCGGACCCCACCCCACTGCCTCGCGCCGTCAGCCAGGCCTCGTCGCTGCTCGAAGGCGTCCCCGCCGCGCGCAGCCTCCAGCTCAACCATCCCCTCAACTACCTCGCGGCCGCGTTCCTCGCGGACCGGGGTGCTCCTTCCGGAGCGCTGATGAAGTCGCTCGCCGCGCACTGGAAGGACCTGGGGAGCGACAGCTCCCGGCGCCACGCGGCCACGGGCGCCAACACGCTCGGGCTGCTGGACCTGGACTGGAAGCCCACGCTCGAAGGCCGCACCGTGGCGGACCTCCTGTCCGCGCTCCAGTTCGACCCCGACACCCGCTACGACAAGCGCAAGCGCCTGCTGGACGTGCACGCGGCCTTCGCCGCCGTGGCGCGCTTCGTCCTCATCCGGCAGCCCGCGGTGCGCCTCATCCACCGGACCCTCACGGACCACGGCGGAAGCCTCACGTTGCCGGAGCTGGCCGTGGCGGCGGGCCATGACGACCCGGCGCTGGCGACAGCCCTCTTCCTCGCGGACCCCTCCGGAACGCTGAAGCCCGGGCTGCGGGGGCCGGACATCAACCCGTCCACCGTCTTCAAACTCAAACAGAACCTCTGGCACGCGGGCCTGCTCGACACCAAGGCCCACGGCACCGCCGGAAAGGACGCCCGCGCCTACCGGCCCGCTGAAGACATCTGGGCCCTGCCTCGCGACAAGGCCTCTTGACTACAACTGTAGCCATGGCATACCGCTTATGACTACAACTGTCGTCACGAGGGATGCCATGGACAGGTCGTCAGCTCCGCCCCAGGAGTCGAAGCCGCTCCCGTCGTTCGTCCGGGAAGGGCTGGGCTGGCTGTTGGCCCTGCACCTCCTGCTCGCGTTGATGCCGTCCCTGCACCTGATGGAGACGCTTCAAGCCGGGGCACACAAGGCCCGCGTGTGGTGGAAGGTCGCGGACACCGTGCGCCGTCACGGGGCGCCGCTCCTCCCTGTCATGCTCAGGGCTTCCGCGCTGTGATGAGCGGCTGGTTGAAGCCCGTCTCCTCCGGCGTGTACCAGCGCGGATCCACCAGGCCCGCACGGGTGAGCGCCTGCTCCAGCTCCACGGGTTGCAGCAGGCGGTAGACGCCGGTGTGCTCGGTGGTGTGCCAGATGCCGGACTCCTGGCGCAGGATGAACTGGCGCACCGTGTACTGCCTTTCATCCACCGCCCAATCCCAGACCTGGAAGAGCACGCGGCGGCCCAGCGGCGTGTCCAGCACGCGCTCCGCCGTGAAGCGCGGCCGCTTCTCCAGCAGCGCCGAGTGGTCGCGCAGACTCGCCACCAGCAGACCTCCAGGCACCAGGCGTGACGCCATCGCGGTCGCGGCGTCGTCCAGGTCCGAGTCCTCCAACAGGTGCGCCATCGCGTTGTCGCACGACATCACCACGTGGAAGGTGCCCGGCACCTGCCAGTCCAGCATCCGCATGTCCGCCACGCCGGTGGTGATGCTCACGTGCATGGCGCGGGCTTCCCGCTCCGCGCGCGCCACCGCGGAGGGACTCAGGTCCGTGGCGTGCACGGAATAGCCCCGCGCCGCCAGCCCCAGCGCCTGCGTGCCGATGCCGCACGCGCAGTCCAGCACCCGGCGCGGCGGCGGCGCCCCCGAGCGGCGCAGGAGCGCGTCCAGCACCGCGCCCTGCCGGTCCACCGACTGCTCCCAGTCCGCGAAGAGCAGGTGGTACTCCTCGGCCAGCCCTTCGTAGAAGTCCAGGACGCTGTCAGACATGACGGCTTCCTCCTTTAACACCCCCATGCGGGCCGTCACGCGCATGGACGCCGGACGTCGCCTGTCCGTCATGTCGGAGCCGGGAGGTCTTCTCCTCCGGGGGTTGTTACCCGGAAGACGGGGCTCGGGAGGCCCGCGCGGGCAGGGGCGGACACCGGGCAGGATGCACCGTCATTCCCCGCGTGAAGCTCGCGCGCACCCAAGGCAAGGAGCACCGATGCTGTCGTTGACGCCGTCACAGGTCCGCCTGGGATGGTCCGCCACGAACAAGGCGGAGGCCATCCGCCTGGTCGGACAGGTGATGGTGGAGTCCGGCTTCATCTCGCCCGACTACGTCGACAGCATGCTCAAGCGCGAGCAGGTGTCCGCCACGTTCCTCGGCCACGGCATCGCCATTCCGCACGGCCTGCCGGAGGCGCGCCACCTCGTGCGCCAGACGGGCGTCGTCGTGGTGCAGTTCCCCGCCGGAGTCGTCTGGAGCGAGGACGGCCATGCGCACCTCGTGGTGGGCATCGCCGCGAGGTCCGATGAACACCTCCAGGTGCTCGCCAACCTCACCGGCGTGCTGGACGACGAGGCCCGGGCCGTGGCCCTGGCCTCCACCCTGGACACGGCCACCATCATCCAGGCGCTCCAGGGCTACGGCGCTTCGCCGGAGCAGCAGGACGCACCCGCGTTCGAAGGCCTTTCGCTCCAGGTCCTCTCCCCTTCCCCGCACGGCCTGCACGCGCGCCCCGCCACCACGGTGGTGGAGGTGGTGCGCCGCTTCCGCGCGGACGTCACCGTCCACCACGAAGGTCGGCAGGCGAACGCCCGCAGCCTCCTGTCGCTGCTGCGCCTGGGCGCCCGGGGTGGCTCCACGCTGACGCTCACCGCGGCGGGGGACGACGCGGCGGCGGTGCTCCTCGCCTTGCAGGAGGCCTTCGGCGTCGGCCTGGGCGAAGAGCCGCCCGCCTCTCGCGAGCTGGCACCGGAGCCTGTGCCCGCCGCCGTGCTCGACTACGAGGGGACGCTGGTCGCGGGCCTGTCCGCGTCGCCGGGCATCGCCGCCGGGCCAGCGTGGGCCTTCCAGCGCGAACGGTTGGAGGTGGAGGAGCGGGCCCCGGACGCAGCACGGGAACACCAGCTGCTGGAGTCGGCCCTGGCCGGAGCGGCGGCGGAGCTGCGCCAGCTGCACGAAGGTTTCCTCCAGAAGGCCGGAGCGCAGCGGGCCGCCATCTTCAAGGCGCACCTGGAGCTGCTCGACGACCCGGAGATGTTGAGGGAGTCGCACGGCCTCATCGACACCGGCCTGAGCGCGGGCGCGTCCTGGCTCCGCGTCTTCGAGAGCCGCGCGGAGGCGCTGGCCGCGATGGACGAGCCGGTGCTGGCCTCGCGAGCCGCGGACCTGCGGGACGTGGGCCGTCGCGTGCTGCGGCCCCTGGCCCGGGTGTTGGAGGGCGAGCCCACCTTCCCAAGTCATCCGGTGGTGCTGCTGGCGGAGGACCTGGCGCCATCGGACACCGCGAAGCTGGACCCCGCCATGGTGCTGGGCCTGTGCACGGCGGGCGGCGGCACCACGTCGCACACGGCCATCATCGCGCGCTCGTTGGACCTGCCGGCGGTGGTCGCGGTGGGACCGTCCGTGCTGGACCTGCGCAACGGACAGCACTGCATCCTGGACGGCGACGCGGGCGTGCTCGTCGTGAGGCCTTCGCAGCGGGACCGGGCCAAGGCCGCGCACCAGCGCGAGCGGATCCGCCTGCGGCGCGAGGAGGAGCAGCTGGAGCGCCACCGGCCCGCCATCACGCTCGACGGCCGGCGCGTGGAGGTGGCCGCGAACATCAGCGAGGCCACGGAGGCCATCAAGGCCGCGGACGCGGGCGGCGAGGGCGTGGGCCTGATGCGCACGGAGTTCCTCTTCCTCGATCGCGACGAACCACCCGGCGAGGAGGAGCAGCTCCACGCCTACCTCACCATGGTGCGCGCGCTGAACGGCCTGCCGCTCATCCTGCGCACGCTGGACATCGGCGGGGACAAGCACGTGCCCTACCTGTCGCTGCCAGCGGAGTCGAATCCGTTCCTGGGCATCCGCGGCATCCGGCTGTGCTTCGAACGGGAGGACCTGTTCCGCACACAGCTGCGCGCCATCCTGCGCGCGTCGATGGAGGGCCCGGTCCGCATCATGTATCCGATGGTGGCGATGCCCGAGGAGCTGGCGAAGGCGCGCGCCATCACCGAGTCCGTGCGCCGCGAAGTGGGCGCGGATCCAGTGGAGACGGGCATCATGGTGGAAGTGCCTTCGGCGGTGATGATGGCGGAGCAGCTGGCGCGGGACGTGTCGTTCTTCTCCATAGGGACCAACGACCTGACGCAGTACCTGCTGGCCATGGACCGGCAGCATCCGGTGCTCGCGTCCCAGGCGGACGGCCTGCATCCGGCGGTGTTGCGCATGGTGGACCTCACGGTGAAGGCGGCGAGGAAGGCAGGCATCTGGGTGGGCGCGTGCGGCGGCATCGCGGGAGACCCGTCCGGCGCGGTGGTGCTGTCCGGCCTGGGCCTCACGGAGTTGAGCGTGGCCATCCCCAGCATCCCGGCGGTGAAGGCGCTGCTGAGGGGCATCTCCATGGCGGACGCGGAAGACGTGGCTGCGGCCGCGCTGGAGTGCGGCAATGCCTCCGAGGTGCGGGGACTGGTGCGCGGCCTGCTGGCCCGGAAGGGAGCGAAGGCGTGAGGCCGACGAAGCCTGGAGTGGTGACGGTCACGTTGAACGCTGCCATCGACCAGACGCTGGAGTGTCCAGGGTTCACGGCGGGCGTGGTGAACCGCGTGGTGGCGGAGACGCGAACACCGGGAGGCAAGGGCATCAACGTGGCGGCGTTCCTCGCGGGAGGCACCAGGCCGGTGACGGCCACGGGCTTCCTGGGCGAGGACACGGTGACGTTGTTCGAGACGCTGTTCCGCGAGCGAGGCATCCACGACCGCTGCCTCCGGCTGCCGGGCTCCAGCCGCGTGAACATCAAGGTCGTGGACCGCACGAGCGGCGCGGTGACGGACCTCAACCTGCCGGGCCTGCGCGTGCCGGAGGAGGCACTGGCCGCGCTGATGGAGACGCTGGATGCGCTCGCGGAGGACAACGGCTGCTTCGTGCTGTCCGGCAGCGTGCCGGCGGGAGTGCCCGCGTCCATCTACGCCACGCTGACGGAGCGCCTGAGAGCCAGGGGCGCGGTGGTGGCGGTGGACACGAGCGGAGCACCGCTGCGCCACGCGGTGGCCGCGAAGCCGGACGTCGTGAAGCCGAACGCGCGCGAACTGGAAGAACTGGTCGAACGCCCCCTGAGGAACGCGGGCGAAATCGCTCGAGCCGCACGCGAGCTGCACGCGACAGGCATCGGGTTGGTGGTGGTGTCGCTGGGAGCGGACGGCGCCCTGTTCGTGTCGGACGACGGCGCCTGGCGGGCCCTGCCGCCCCCCGTGGAGGTGGCGAGCACGGTGGGCGCGGGCGACGCGCTGCTCGCGGGAGTGCTGGCAGCGAGGCTGGACGGCTACGACCTGGAGACCTGCGCCCGGAGGAGCACGGCCTTCGCTGCGGGGAAGCTCGCGAAGGTGGGCCCGGTGCCACCCGCACCCGAGCGCGTGGCGGAGCTGCTCTGCGCGGTGCGGATGCACCCGCTGGGCACGGGCTGATCAACAGCCGCGCGGCAGGTGCACCCGGAAGGTGGTGCCCGCTTCTTCGGTGGACACCACGTCCACCGCGCCGCCGTGCGCGCGGACAATCTGATTCACGATGAAGAGCCCCAGCCCCACGCCGCGGTGCTCGCTGGCCTCGGGGGTGCCTCGGGTCATCGGCTCGAAGAGCACGGGCAGCAGCGCCGGCGGAATGGGCGGTCCCGGGTTCGTCACCGCCAGCACCGCCTCCCGCTCATCCCCGCGCGCCTCCACGCGAATCAAGGCATCCGCCCCGCTGTACTGCACGGCGTTGGTGAGCAGGTTGGTCAGCACCTGCGCGATGCGATCCGGATCCCAGTTCCCCTGTCCGCCGCCCTCGCACACCAGCTCCAGCGAGCGTCCCGGCGCGGTGAGCCGCACCTCGTCCACCATCTGCTCGGCCAGCGCATGCAGGTTCATGGGCCGGGGCTTCACCGGCAGGGCCACGCCCGTGCGCACGTGGGTGAAGTCCAGCAGGTCGCGGATGAGCCGGTTCGCCCGGTCCGACGAGTCGAGGATGCGCCGCAGCCCCCGGCGGATCCGGTCATCCAGGTCCGCCCTGCGCATCAGCGTCGCCGCGGACAGGGAGATGGCGTTGAGCGGGTTGCGCAGGTCGTGGCTGACGATGCCCATCAGCTGCTCGCGCAGGACCGACGCCTCCTGGGCGCCCATCAACTGCGAGTCGCGCTCGGGGAGCGACTCCTCCTGCTCCAGCTGGTGGCCCACCAGGTCGCCCAGGTGACGGAAGGTCTCCAACACATCATCGGTGAGGTCCGCCGGGTTCGAGTCCAGCGCGCACATCACGCCGAAGAACTCCCCGCCGCGCCGGTACAGCGGCACCGCGATGTAGCTCTCCACGTTGTACTTCTTCGGCGCGGGGTGGTTCTGGAAGCGCGGATCCCGGCTCGCTTGGTTCACACGCAGCGGCCCCTCCAGGGTCCGCACCGTGTCGCAGAACGTGGTGCTGACCTCCAGCGTGTCTCCGGCCTTCAGCCCGAAGCCCATCTCGTCCAGCACCGCGCAGCACGTCCACGACTCCGGCGTCACGCGCGCCACCACCGCCAGGCGCAGCCCCGTGGTGCGCGTCAACACGCGCAGCACCGTCTTCACCGCGTCGATGCGGCCCACCGCCTCCACGTCCGCGGTGAGGGGGTTGGCAACATGGGGGCGGAGGTTCGAGGAAGGAGTTGGGGCCATGAGTCGCTCCGCTTGAACTTAAGCGTGGCGCGGGCCCTAGCGCTGTTGGACCCAGGAACAAGGCCCACGGCCCCCATCGCACTCTCCGTCTAGCCCCTGCCCTCCAGCTTCTCGATGGCCGCCCGCACCCCGGGAGGAACCGGGACCTTCTCATGCGTGGCGTAGCGCAGCGTCACGACGATGGAACCCCCGCGCGTGTAGAGCACCCCGTCGTCCGCGCCCGCCACCACGTGCTCGAAGGTGATGGAGGAATTGCCCACGCGCGTGACGCGCGCGCCCGCCACCAGGTTCACCGGGAACACCACCGGCTTGAGGTAGTCCGCGTGCGTGTTCGCCAGGATGGGCCCCACCCCGTCCGCGGTCGTCGTGTCCGCGCCCGCGGCGGACGGCCCCACCAATCCAACGCGAGCCATGTACGCGATGCGCGCGGACTCGAACCAGGTGAACGTGCGGGCGTTGTTGACGTGCCCGTACGCGTCCATCTCGCTCCAGTGCACGGGGAAGGGCACGACGACGGGGAAGTCCTTCAGGGCGGCGTTCGACATGGCCCCCAGGGTCGCAGGGACCATCCCGCCAGGGAACGGAAACCACGCCTGCCTGCCCTCCAGGAGTCCCGTACAGGCATGCTAAGCCAGGGGTCCATGGCTCTCCGGTCCACGCTGGCGCCGCCCGCCGCCCCGTCCCCCTCCTCCGCCGTCCCGGGTCCTCGCGATGGCCGGTGAGCCCACGCGGCCCGAGGAGGACAGCCGCTACGACCCGCCCGCGCCCTGGGAAGAGCCGGGCCCCACGCCCCCGCCGCACCTGGTGCGCGAGCGGGGCACCGCCACCGCCACCCGGCCCCAGAAGCACGCGGACATGGTGCGCTGGCTGCACCCCGGGCAGGTGCTGCGCACGGGCCTGGACGCGGTGGTGGCCACGGTGTTCGGCGCGCGCGCGGACCACCGGCTCATCGAAGCGGTGGTGCGGCCGCAGCAGCCCTACTTCGACTATTCGGAGGAGTCCGGCGCGGACGGCGACTTCTGGCTCGACTACGTCTCCGACATCGGCGACGGCTGGGACTCCACCTACGCGGTGGCGCGCCTGCTGGCGCTGCCGGAGCTGCGGCTCCCAGAAGAGGACGGCAAGACAGCGCACATCACGCCCCGAGGCCGCGTGCTGGTGTTCGGCGGGGACGAGGTCTACCCGGGCGCCAGCCGCGAGACATACGAGGAGCGCACGGTGCAGCCCTACGAGGCCGCCATGCGCCGCTCGCAGGCGCCCCACCCGGACCTGTTCGTCATCCCGGGCAACCACGACTGGTACGACGGCCTGTCCGCCTTCATGCGGCTGTTCTGCGCGCAGCGGTGGCTGGCCGGACGCCGCACGCGCCAGAGCCGCAGCTACTTCGCGCTGAAGCTGCCGAAGAACTGGTGGCTCATCGGCACGGACGTGCAGCTCAACAGCGACATCGACGTGCCCCAGGTGGAGTACTTCCGCCACGTCGCCGAGCAGATGGGCCCCGACGACCGCGTCATCCTCTGCAACGCGGAGCCCGCGTGGGTGCTGGCGGCTGCGGCCCGGCGCCACAAGGGCAGCTACCTGGAGAACAACCTGGAGTACCTGGAGGAGAAGGTGCTCGGGCGGCGCATCGCCGTGTTCCTCGCGGGCGACCTGCACCACTACCGCCGGCACGAGGACGACACCGGCCAGCACCGCATCACCGCGGGCGGAGGCGGCGCCTTCATGCACCCCACGCACGCGCCGGCAGCGCCCGTGCTGCGAGATGGCTCCACGCTGCGCAAGAGCTTCCCGACCGAGGCCACGTCCCGGAAGCTCGCGCGCAAGAACCTGTTCCTCATCCGCTACAGCCCGCTGTTCGGGCTCATCACCGGCCTGTGGTACCTGCTGCTCGCGCTGGCGGCCTACGCGGAGGTCGGCTCGCTGGGCATCTCCCGCTTGCCGGAGGTGGTGACGGCGGTGGCCAACAGCATGGTCAACCGGCCGTGGACGCTCATCCTCGGAATGGTGACGATGGGAGGACTCGCGGGGCTCGCGGACGCGGCGCTGGGGAAATGGCGCGCGCTGCTGGGAGTCCTGCACGGCGTGGCGCACATCGTGGCGGCGTTCTTCATCGCGTGGGGAGCCACGTACTTCACGGTGAGCCAGCTGGGCGTGTGTCCGGTGTTGTCACCGGATGGCGCGCACTGCGCGGACGGCTGGCTGCACCTGGCGGGCAAGTTCTTCTTCTCCTGCGCGTTCACCTTCGTGGGCGGCTTCCTCGTGGGCCCGTTCATCACCGGCCTGTACCTCTGGCTGAGCGTGAACTTCTTCGGCGCGCACTCCAACGAGGCCTTCGGGTCGCTCGCGCTGCCGGACTTCAAGAACTTCCTGCGCATGCGCATCGGCAAGGACGGGGCGCTGACCATCTACTCCGTGGGCCTGGAGCGCGTGCCGCGCAAGTGGAAGCCCACCGGAGCGGGGCCCATGTCGCCCGCGTTCGACCCGGACGACCCGAACGCCACCGAGCCGTTCCTCATCGAGCCGCCCATCCGCGTCTGCCGTTGACGCCCTCCCGCCGGGCATGGCGGGAGGACGGACTGTGGACTACCGGTGGGACACGCTCTCGTTGGAGAGCGACACCGCCTTCGCCGTGCTCTGCACGACGACCTGGTCGCTGTCCTGGGCCTCACCCGCGCTCGGCGCGTCCGCGACCAGCACCAGCAAGTCTCCCACGACGATCTCCGGAGCCGCCTTGGCGACGCTCCCCAGCGAGAAGCCGTTGAAGGGCGACTCGTAGGAGTGGTCGAGGTGGGGGACCCGGCCGTTGCCGTCCAGCCACACGTCGTTGTTCACGCTGTGGAAGCACGGGCGGTCGCAGTACGCGCAATCCATGCCGGGCCCGCCACACAGCTTCCTGCACGCCTTGGGGGTCAGGATGGTGCAGGTCGGCTTGCCGAAGGTCGGGAAGGACTTCGCGCCCACGCTGCCGCTGGCCAGCCCGCTCACGGAGGCCACGAGCTTGCCCTTCAGGAACACCATCGCCGAGTAGGTGGTCGACTTGCCGTTCGCGTCCACGAAGCTCGCCGCGAACTCCTGCCCCTCGTCCGTCGTCGTGACGGTGGAGGTGGAGACCACCTTGCCGTTCGAGATGACGGTCTTGACGGTGGTGTCCTTGCCCTCGCTGGAGGGCTCGTGGCTCAGTCCCGCGCTCCAGTTGCTGGCGCGCTCGGTGTCCACGCTCACGCCGTCCTTCCCGGACGCATCCTCGGACAGCGCGTGCAGTGCCTTGTCCTCCACCACCAGCTTCGCGGCGCCCACGGCACAGTGCTTCATCCCGGAGAACTGGACGCAGTCCTGCGCCTGGGCCTGCGCGAGTGGAAGGGACAGCATGAACAGCGCGGCGAGACCGGAGTGGGAAAGACGGCGGAACAGACGCATGGGGGGCTCCTGACAGGTTCCGGGGGAAATCCCAGAAAGACGGTCAGCGCCCGTATTCACCAGCTATGCCAATGATTCTCCATGCAGGAGCCCTGTCCCCACCCGGAATGTGTGGCATTGGGCGTCACAGCCCCAAACCGTCCTGTGACCCGAGGGGTTACAGGTCCTTGGAGTCCCGTGACGCGTCCTCCAGGAGCGGCGCAATGCCGGGCTGCTTGAGGGTGAGCGTCACATAGTCCTGCACGGCCGCGTCCAGGCCCACGTCGCGCTTCGCGCGCTCGGACAGGAACCACTTGTGCTCCAGCACCTGGCAGTAGAGCTCCGCGGTGTCGGCCGCGCGGCCCAGGTCCTTCTGGAGGCGTGACAGCGTGGGGTGGTAGCGCTCGTCCAGCCAGCGGAACGCGGCCACGCTCAGGGGCACGCTGCGGTCCATCTTGCGCGTGAGCGTGGCCTTCATCTCCTGCATCTCGTTGAGCAGCAGGCTCGCCTGGCGCTCCTCCGCGACGATGCCGGTGAGCGAGTGCAACTGGTGCCGGTGGTACTCGCGGTCCGTGACGATGGTGCGCATGCGCAGCTGGCTGCCCTGCCCGCTCGCCAGCAGCTCCACCTCGCCCACGGAGAAGCCCAGGTCGTTGAGCGTGCGGATCCGCTCGTGGATGCGGTAGCTCTCATGCGGCTGGAGGATGAGCTCGCGGTTGATTTCGGCCCACAGCCGCTCATAGCGCTGACGGATGCTCGCGGCTGTCTCCTGCCACGCCTCCAGCTCCTGAGGCAGCTCCTCCGCCAGCTCCACGCGAGCAGCCAGGTCCGCCAGGCCTCCAGCGATGTTCTCCTCCATGATTTGCAGGTCCATCTCCCGCTGGCCGGCGGAGAGCTGCTCGTGCAATTCGGACGTCTCCGCGTCCACCGCGTATGCCTGCAACTCGCCCGCGTCCCGGCGGAAGAGCACGTTGGACAGCGAGCAGTCGCCCCAGAAGAACCCGCCCAGGTGCAGCCGCACCAGCAGGCCCGCCATCGCGTCCAGGAGCCGCGACCGGTAGCGCTCCAATCCCTGCTGCATGAACAGCGCGCGGTACGGCAGCGACGACGCGAGGTACTGGGTGATCAGCAATCCAGGCCTGTCCCCGGGCGAGGCCTCCAGCCCCTCCTCCGTCTGGACCGCCAGCCCCACGGGCACCACGGACGGCAGCCGGCGCTCCTCCAGGCCGCGCAGGAGGTCGTACTCGCGCTGCGCCACGCGCGCGGGCGTCTCCTTGAAGGCGTAGATGGTGGCGCCGTAGGAGACGAACACCACCACGTGCCGGGACAGACCGCGCGGCACCTCCACCACGCGCGGTGAACGCTCCGTCCACGCCTCCAGCGGCAGCTCCCACGGAAGGTCTAGGAAGTCCGGGTGCCCCTGCCGGATATGCAGGGAATGAAGGCGGCGAGCAGGGTGAGACATGTTGGCCACAAGCCTACCGTCCGGGTGAGCGCGCTTCATCCGGGAGGTGCGCTGGCCCGCGTGGAACGTTCGCTGTTAGAGGAAGAAGCCATGCGACCCCTCCGCGGATTTTCCCTCTGCAGCGCGGCCCTGCTGTCGGCCTGCGCCGGTTCCTCGCCTACGCCCGGGCCGACGCCCTCCGCGCCTGGAAGCATCACGCTCGCCGCGCCCGCGGGAGACGCGTGGTACCGGGGCGCGGTGTTCTACGAGGTGTTCGTCCGCAGCTTCCAGGACTCCAACGGAGACGGAGTGGGAGACCTGCCGGGACTCATCTCGCGGCTGGACTACCTGAACGACGGCAACCCGGCGACGACGGACGACCTGGGAGTGGACGCGCTGTGGTTGATGCCGGTGTTCGCGTCGCCCAGCTACCACGGCTACGACGTGACGGATTACGAGCGCATCCAGACGGCGTACGGCTCGCTGGAGGACCTGCAGCGGCTGTGTGACGAGGCGCACCGCCGGGGCATGCGCGTCATCCTCGACTTCGTCATCAACCACACCAGCTCCTCGCATCCGTGGTTCGTGGACTCGGCATCCTCGGCGCAGTCGCCAAAGCGTGATTGGTATCAGTGGCGCGGGAACAACCCGGCGTGGGCACAGCCATGGGACATCTACTCGCAGACCAACACGTGGCATCAGCAGGGCAGCGGCTGGTACTACGGCGTCTTCTGGGGCGGCATGCCGGACCTGAACATGCAGACGCCCGCGGTGCGCGAGGAGATGAAGCGCCTGGCGACGCTGTGGCTCCAGCGAGGCGTGGACGGCTTCCGGCTGGATGCCGCGCGCTACCTCATCGAGACGGGCGGCGGCGCGGGACAGGCGGACACGCCGGAGACGCACGCGTTCTGGAAGGAGTTCTCCGCGCACGTGCGTTCGGTGAAGCCGGACGCGGTGCTGGTGGGCGAGGCCTGGAGCGAGACGCCGTCGGTGGGGAAGTACTACGGCTCCACGGCGACGGTGCCGGGCGGGGACGAACTGCCGCTCAACTTCAACTTCCCCATGTCCGCGAGGGTGCTTGAAGGCATCAACGCGGGCAACGGCGGAGGCGTGGCGGCGAAGCTGTTGGAGATGAAGAACAACTATCCGGCCGGCGTGGCGGACGCGCCCTTCCTCACCAACCACGACCAGGTGCGGCTGGCGACTCAGTTCGCCAACGACGGGGCGAAGCTGGGGCTGGCGGCGGCGGTGCTGCTGACGCTGCCGGGAGCGCCGTTCCTCTACTACGGCGAAGAGGTGGGCCTGGGGAACGGCAACGCCAACAACGACGAGTCCAAGCGCACGCCGATGCCGTGGAGCGGCGCGGCGGGCGCGGGCTTCACGACGGGCTCGCCCTGGTACGCGTTCTCCAGCGGAAGGGAGACGGCGAACGTGGAGGCGCAGCGGAGCAACCCGGGGTCGCTGTTGTCGCGCTATCGCTCGCTCATCCACGCGCGTCAGGGTTCGGAGGCGCTGCGCAACGGAGGCCTGCGACTGTTCACGGCGACGACGGGAATGTCGCGCACGCTCGCGTTCGTGAGGACGCTGGACGACGAGCAGGTGCTGGTGGTCCACAACTTCTCCACCTCGCAGGAGTCGGTGGGACCGTTCGACGTGGAAGCCACGACAGCGGAGCCACTGTTCGTGGACCCCGGAGTGACGCAGCTCTCGGGTGGCACGGGAGCATGGAAGGCCAGCATCCCGGCGCGCTCCACGGGCATCTGGAGGCTGCGCTAGCTGACGACAGGCTGACGCCACGAGCGGGAGAGGTGCGTTTCTCCCGCGGCCTTGAAGCGGTGGATGAGTTCCGCCGCCGCGCACTTGCCCTGCTGGAGCAGCCACTTCAGCTCCGCAGGCATCAGCACCTTCACGGTGAGGAGCCGGACCTCGCCCCCGGGAAGCGCGAAGCGCGAGGGCAGCGAGTCCGTCTCCATGCCGATGAGCACGGCCACACGACCCTCGGGAGTGACGAGGGTTTCCGGCATGCCCACGCCGTCGACCTCCATGGACAGCGTGCCGTTGGCCAGGGAGACACGGAGCTTCTCGAACTCAGCGACCTCATAGGCGACGCGTTCGAGCAGGTGCACCGGCCAGCTCTTCCACACCTCCCCCAGCGGCTCGGGGGTCTCAATCGCAAGCTCCAGTCCGAAGCCAGCGGTGGGATGGTCCAGGATGGCGGAGAAGGGGTCGGACAGGCCGTCGGTGACGATGAGCATGCCGCCGTCAGTGCGTCGCATGGATTCCCAGCACTGCCGCTTGCCGGGCCATGGGCCTCCCACAACGGGAGGGATGTAGAAGTCGTCGGACATGGTACCGAGCCCGCGCCACACCGCATGACGGGCGATGCGTGCCTGGTCCCACAACTCACCGCGCCTCTTCGTCTCCGCGCGCCGAGCAGGGTCAACGGTCGGTGGACCCGTGACCGCTTCGAACTTCGCTCCCGTGATGCCCGCGCGCTCCATCGCGTCCTTGATGTCCTCGGAGACAATGAGGACGACGTCCCATTCCGAGGGACGGAACACCTTCGCGTCGCCCACCTTCGACGTGTCAATGCGCATCTCAGAGATGAAGCTAAGGGTGCCGACCTTCTCCGGAATCCCATCCTCTTCGGTCCAATACACCACATCCGAAGACGCCTCGGTGTCGACGCACGGAATGGTGCGGAGGGCATTGAGGATGAAATACGGCCCTGCATGGGAGTCGATCTCGACGGGGATCAACTCGATGTCATTCGGGGCCATCTCCTGAAAAAGAGCCGCTAGCCTCGCATTGACGACAGGGGTGCTGAACGCTGCGTGGGAGTAGTCACGCGATGCTCCCTCCACATCCACCGGGAACTTGATCTTCCCCTTGAAGTGAGCAAGCCCGCCCACCCGGAACTGCCAGGGGTCATCGAGTTCTCGCCCTTGAGCATCGAGCGGATGTCCCAAAAACCAGAATCCCTCTGCGACATGCTCGTGAAGGTCGAAGTATTGCATTTCCAGAACGAATCTCCTGCATCACTCCAGACCTGTAACCCATCGATTCAGGTCTGTACCTTCTTGTTTGATCACTTTCGCGAGAACACTCAGCTCTCTTGTCAATGCAGCCCTGCAGTCTTGCATGGACCTGCATTGCATCGTCGCCCTCTCCAGGGCAGCCTGAATTCTCCTGTGATACGCCTCCGGGTGCGGTCCCCTATGTCCCGGCACACGAACCTTGTTCGCGGGATCATCAAGCGACATCCCCGCCTTGTCGAAGATCTTCTGGAACTGCGGTGACCACGGGCCACCACGGTTCGTGGCACTCCACCACTTATTAGACGCAATGTGGTGCTCATGCCCTCCTGCATCCGCGCCACTCGCGACGGGACTCTTCTCATCCCGCGCTGACATGGCCACCGCGTTCGGAGCCAGCACCAGGGTGACGACGCCCTCGGAGGACACGGCCGCGGACTCCACCTGCGCCGCCGCGCCCAGCCGGAAGCCACCCATCTCCGCGGCCACCAGCGAGGCCTGCCCTGAACCCGGGAGCGTGGCGACCTTCGCCGCGAACGTCTCCGCAGTGCTCCCTACGGCCGCCAGCGCCAGCATCACGAACGCCCGCGCCGCGTTCTTCCCCATCACCTCGCCGTACTCCTCCCCCGCGTCTCGAAGCTCATCGAACGTCCGAGCAACACGCGCCTGCTCCGACAACTCGATCCATCCCTGGATGAGGTTCCACACCGTGTCGATGCCCAGGTAGGCGATGAGCACCACCGTCATCGTCGCCGCGATGCCCTTCGACACGGGCTCGGGCAGCAACCACAGCGCCAGATACACGGTGCTCGTCGCGACGATGGTGGTGAGCACCGCGCGCGGGTCCGTCATCCTCACCAGCGCTTCCGACGTCTCCTCCCACACCGAGTCCAACGCGATGGCGAACGCCAGCGAACGCCGCCCGTCCTCATCCAGCGTGGAACCCGCCTCCAGCAACTGAAGACAGTCCCCCGGAGTCTGCTTGCGCTGGCACCACCGCCCATAAGCGCTCGCCAGCTCCCGGCCGTCATCCTCCACCAGCAGCCGGGCACGAGGAGTCTCCTCCACGGAGACCAGCCCCAATCGCCCGCGCACATGCGCATAGGCCTTCGAGGAGAACGTACCCGCGAACAGCCGATACGCATCCTCACGAGGACGCGAAGCCACCGGCGCATCCTCCGCCAGCGTCCGCACCGCCTCCGTGAATGCATCCCCGTCCAACTCGACGGGCTCGACCTCCGCCCGAGGCACATGGACGACCGGGGCACCCTGCCCCGTCTTCAGCCGGACGCCACGCGTCGCTGAACACCCCGTGCCCAGCAGCACCAGCAGCACCACGACCGCCCAGCTCCGGCACGAAGACATGGATGCCTCCAAAGCACCCATCCTCGGCCGCGCGGACTCACCGCAACCAGGACCTCCCGCGCACAGCGCGAGAACCGGCCGTCACGGGGCGGGCGACGAAGGACCCACGACCCCGGCGTCCTCGGCCATGGCTCCCGCATCCGGCGCGTCCACCGTCACACCGGCGTCCTCCACCGTGCCCGCGGTCGCCGGAGCAGCCACGGCCTTCCCCGACGGCACCACCGCGCTCCACGCCGGCCTCGAAGCCCCCAGCACCTCCTCCTGCGTCGTCCCCTGCGCCACCAGCAGGTCCACCACCGGAGACTGCGAGGGGTCTCCCTTGCGCCCACCACCGAAGCGGTCACCCGACGGCGGCTCCCCGGGCACGATGCCCATCGCCATCAACCGCGGGTTCGCGTTCGTGTCCCCACCGAACATCCCGCCCAGCGCCACGCGCCGCTCGATGGTCGCGCCCGTCACCGCCACGCCGTAGCCCCAGTCCGCGCTCGCGTGTCCGCCCAGGAAGCGGTCCGGCACCCGGAACACCACCGTGCGCCCGCTCACCTGGATGAGGGTGGGGAAGAACACCCGCGCCTCCAGCTCCTGCTCCGTGGCCGCGTTCAGCTCCGCCTCCACCTTGCCGCCAATCCCTCCGGACTTCTTCTCGTACGCATCCAGCGCCGCCTGCCGCCAGGTCTTGCGCAGGGCCTCACGCGCCTCATAGGGACGCGGCGTCAGCACCACCGCCTTCTCCCACCCGGAATCCGGCGCCAGCGTGAGCCCGCGCCCCGGCAGCGTGTCCGTGCGCCCGGAGCCGGGCACCCGGTCCTGGTCCACGTACAGGTCCACGTTGAACGTGTAGAAGCCGTGCCGGGCCCGCTCCGCGACCGTCGCGCCCTCCAGGTCCACCGCCTGCGCGCGCGAGGGCTTCGCGATGGGGTGCGCGAACGTCACCTCGAACCGGGTCGCCTCGTCGTCCGCGAACGCCGCCACCGACACCACGTCCAAATCGCCGCGCCCCAGGTCCGTCCGGCGCGGATACAGCAGCTCGCCGTCGCCGTGGTCATCCCCCACTGGATCCGTCAGCCGGAACAGCAGCGCGTCCTCGCGCGTCTTGCCGCCGGAACACGCGGCCAGGGTGGAGGCGAGCAGGAGCGCGGACACGCGGGAACGCACGAACATGGAAGAGCACCTCATGCACGAAGGAAACGCCCGTCAGGTGTACCGCGCGGTGCCCCAAACGCAAGGAGCCCGGAGTGCCTTCACAGGCGCCCCGGGCTCGCTCTCTCGTCAACCTCGTGCCCCGCCCGAAGCGGAGCGCGCGGTGACTAGAACTGCGCCTTCATGAACGCCTTGACGCGCATCTGCTCGAAGTTGCGCTCTTCCAGGCTGTTCCAGCCCGTGTTGCGGTTGACGAAACCGCGCGAACCCACCGCCACGTTGTGGTCGGCCGCGATGGTGTCGTCCGCGTACTGCACCACGAAGCCGTCGCCGAAGTCAGGACGGAAGGTGCCGAACGCGTACTGGCCCTCCAGGCCGAACTCCACGCCGGACAGGATGTAGCGCGCCTTCACCAGCACCTGGTTCTTGTTGTGCTTGCCGGACGCCATCTCGTGGTTGTTGTACGCCTGGAACGCCGTGTTGCCGTCCAGCAGGTCCGCGAAGAACTTGGAGTAGCTGGCGGACACGTACAGGTCGTCCGTGAACTGGTAGCCCGCGCCAGCCGTGAACGTCGTGTAGTCCAGCAGGCGGTCGTCGTCCGCGATGTTGTCGAACGGCTTGAACTGGTAGCCCGTGTCACCCTGGCTGTTCGTGATGACGTCCGGGTTGCGGTAGAGATCCGCGGTGCTGTTGCCCGGGCTGTACTCTTGGCGGAGCGAGTTGTCGCACGCCACGCCGCCGCCCGCGCACGAGCCGGACGCGTACGGCAGGAAGCGCGGATCGTTCATGCGCTTGTCCGTCTCGTGGATGTACTTGAACTTGCCGAACACATCGATGCCCTTCAGCACGTCGATGACGTACTTGGCGCGCAGCGCGACCAGGTGCGTCTTCTTGTCCTGGAAGGGCTGGTAGGCCGTGCGGAAGTTGTGGCCCACGCCGGAGTCCAGCTCCGTGCCGGGGAACTGGCTGTCGCCCAGCGCCGCCTGATCATTCCCGTACGCCTGCCAGTTGGTGTTGTAGGTGATGAAGGAGTACTCGCCACCCACCTCCAGCGCGCCGTTCGCGTAGACCGGGTTCGCCGTCACGCCCTTCCAACCGATGGCCGTCTCCGCCATGGGCTCGTCGAAGTCCGTGAAGTCGTTGTCCACGTTGAGCGTGGCGACCTGCTGGGCCTCGCTCGTCCAGCCGCCGTAGCCGATGCGGGTGGGGTTGCCCTTGTAGACGCCATAGGACGCGTTGGACGGGCCGGGGAACGCGAAGCTGCCGTCGTGGCCTTCCGTGAGGAGCACGTCCGCCTCGCGGCGGCTGGCCATGACCGCCATGTACTCCGCGCCAATGCTGAACAGCTGCAGGTTCAGCGACAGGCCCATGTCCAGCGGGTCGTTGAGGGACGCGTTCAGCATGTACGTCTGGTCGGTGTGATGGCCGGCCAGCACCGGGCTGTAGCCGCCCACGCCGAAGCTCTTCGGCGACAGCACCGGGTCCGCGTTGGAGTACGACGTGTACGCGGCGCCGCGCACGTCCAGCCACGAGCCCATGTGCAGGGCCGCCTTCAGACCACCCACGCCGTTGCGGTAGCGCGGCGTCAGGTCGCGACCGTTGTCCAGGTTGGTGTCTTCCGGGTTGATCTCCTGGTCGTTCGCGTACTGGAAGATGCCGCCCACGTCGAAGAGCTCGTTCGGGGTGACCTTCGCCTGGAAGCCGTACGCCGCGTCACGCGCGTGGAAGGCGCCCGTGCTGAAGTTCGGGCCGGCCCAGAGGCGGGGCAGCGAGATGCGCGCCGCGTCCCACGTGAGCTTCCGGTCGAAGTTGGAGCCCTGCAGCATGATGGCCGCCGCGTTGTCGCGGTCGATGTAACGGACGCGGCCGATGACGAACGGGTCGAACTGGCCCAGGTCCGTCGCGCCGATGAGCGCCGAGTCGATGAGGTAGCCCGGACGCAGCGTCACGGACATGCCACGCAGCTTGATGTACTGGTTGGAGCGGGGGTCGAACTCGCCGCAGTCGCCCGCGGTGCAGTTGGTGGCCGTGTTGCTGCCGCCGAAGCCGCCGAAGTTCGTCCAGAAGTTCTGGTTGAAGCGGCTGTGGATGCGGCCGTTGACCTCCACCTGCGGGGAGATCTTCGCGTTCAGCAGGAGCTCCAGCTCCGTGCCGATGCCGTTGTCGCCGTAGCCTTCACCGGGCACCGTGGTGAAGTTGTACAGCGCGCCCTGGTCGCGCTGCGTGCCCCAGAGGTACTTCGTATAGGTCGTGCCACCAATGGTGAGCTTGGGGCCGCTGTCCTGCGCCAAGGCCGCCCCAGGAATGAGGCCGGCCGCCACGGTGAGCGCACACGCTCCCCGCACCACGTTCTTGCGATTCTTCATGATGTCCGGAAAACCCTTCTCGAAAGCTTTTGAACCAGAGGGGGGTCATCCCCTCTCCCGGGCCGCCGCGGGACCTCCGCGGCAGCCCTCCCCGTGTTGCATCAAACCTTGAAACGGACTGTTTTGAACAGTCCGCCACCGACTACTTCGTCGGCGTGGCCGTCGTCGGCGCCGGAGCGACCGTCGTTCCAGCCGGAGCGGCCGGCGTGGGCGCCGGAGCCGGGGCCGGAGCCGCCGCCTCGGGGGCCGGAGCCGGAGCCGCCGCCGCGCCACCCTGCGCCGCCGGGCGCTTCTCGCCGGAGACCATCTTCAGCGTGGCCTTCTTCGTTGCGGAACCGTCACCCGCGCACTCGTACGAGAGCATTTCGTACTGAGCCTTGATTTCAGAGCTATCGCCCTTGCCCTGGCCCGCGAGCACGTCAATCACGTGCGGATCGCAGTTGAAGTCGGAGCCGCCGCCGAAGCGGTGCTGGCCCTCGTACTCGTTGACGCGGCGGGTGAGCAGGTCGTTGTCCGCGGGGAAGCCCTCGTTGGACTGCATCACGACCTGGTAGCCCCACGTGGAGGGGTCACCGGCGCCCAGGTCGGAGTTCATGACCGTGGCGGTGATCTTGTTGCCGGAGGCGCGCACCTTGGTGGGCACCACGACGGCGCCCTTCATCGCGCCAGCCTTGTTGTTGGCCTCCGCGCGCACGCGCGACGAGCCCTGCGGCGAGATGATGATGACCTTGTCCCACGCGTCTTCCGGCGCGAAGGAGACGTTCAGGCCCGGGGGGCTGTCCGTGAAGCCGCTGCCGACCTTGTGGTCCGTGTCGATGAAGATGAAGACCTCCTGCACGGAGAAGCCGTCCGCCATCTTCCAGGGGTTCTCCAGCGACGCCTTCAGCTGGATCTCCACGTCCGTCTTGTTGCCGCCCTGGTCCAGCTTGAAGCCGGTCAGGTCGAACGAGCCCGGCTTGTACACGGGGTCCGTCGGGTAGGTGTACTTGCCCGGGCCCTTGTCGTCGCCGGTGGGATCCTTGAACTGCACCTTGTCGGCCAGGGCCGGCGCCGCGGACAGGGAAGCGGCCAGGGTGAGGACTGCGATGCGGGGGTTGATCATGGGGGTGCTTGCTCCTTGCAACGACAGACGAAAGGACTGCGAAGAAAGACCGCGGGACTAACCCTTCACGCCACCGGCGGTGAGCCCGGAGACGAGGTACTTCTGCAGGAAGAGGAAGAGGAAGACGACGGGCACGGACACGATGATGGAGCCGGCCGCGAAGTAGCCCCACTGCTGGCTGAAGCCGCCCACGAAGAAGCGCAGGCCCACCGGCGCCGTGTACATGGCTTCCTGGTCCATGAACGTCGCCGCGAGGATGAACTCGTTCCACGCCGTCATGAAGCTGAACAGCGCCGTCACCGCCACCGCGGGCTTCGCCAGCGGCAGGATGATGCTCCAGAAGATGCGCCCCGGAGACGCACCGTCCATCAGCGCCGCCTCCTCCAGGTCCTTGGGGATGGTGTCGAAGTAGCCCTTGAGCATCCACACGCTGAACGGGATGGACGTGGTGGCGTACACGATGATGAGGCCCAGCCGGCTGCTGCCCAGGCCCAGCCACTGCACCAGGATGATGTAGAGCGGAATGAGCATCAGCGTGCCCGGGAACATCTGGGACACGAGGAACGCCATCATGCCCGCCCGCTGGCCGGGGAACTTGAAGCGGCTGAAGGCATACGCCGCCGTGCACGCCATGAAGACGCCCAGCACCGTGGTGCCAATGGCCACGATGGCGCTGTTGAGCATCCACCTGGCGAACGGCTGATCCGCCATCACCGACGCGAAGTTGGAGACGCTGAAGGTCTCCGGCCACGGCGTCACCGCGCGCAGCCGGTCCCAGAAGGTGGGGTTCTCCGGCAGCGTGGCGATGGCCAGGCTCTGCTTGCCGGAGAAGGCCAGGCTCACCACCCAGAGGATGGGGTAGATGGTGAAGAGGGTGAAGGTCACCAGCACCACGTGCAGCGGCAGGTGGGAGATGCCTTCGCGACGTTCAGAGAAGAGCGCCATGGGTTACGCGGCCTCCGTGGCGCGGCTCATGCGGTTCTGCACCATGCTGTAGAGCAGCAGGATGCCGAAGATGACGGTGGAGTACGCCGCCGCGTAGCCGTGGCGGTAGCGCTCGAAGGCGAACTTGTACGCCTGGGTGACCAGGATTTCGGTGGAGCCGCCCGGGTCGCCGCCCGTCACCAGGAAGATGATGTTGAACATGTTGAAGGTCCACACCACCGACAGGATGACCGCGGGCACCAGCGCGGGCTTCAGCGCGGGCAGCGTGATGGCGGTGAACTGCTGCCACCGGTTGGCGCCGTCCACGCGCGCCGCTTCGTAGAGCTCACCCGGGATGGACTGCAGCGCGCCCAGCGACACCACCATCATGAACGGGAAGGACAACCATCCGTTGGTGGCCAGCGCCGTGAAGAACGACGTGAGCGGCGAGTCGAACCACGCCAGGCCGTCCCCACCGAACATCCGGATGACGTGGTTCACCACGCCGAACTGCTGGTGGAACATGCCCTTCCAGATGAGCGCGGTGATGTAGTTGGGCATGGCCCACGGCAGGATGAGCAGCACGCGGTACACCGGCCGCATCCTCAGATTCGGCACGTTGAGCGCCAGCGCGAGCAGCAGGCCCACCGTCACGCCGATGGTCACGTTCGTCACCGTCCACACGATGGTGAACAGGAGCGTGTAGTAGAAGTTCAGGTAGTTGAAGACCAGCGAGCCGTCCGCCGCCGTCTTCGCGAAGCTGAAGTCGCCCAGGATGTCCACGTAGTTGCGGAAGCCCACCCACAACTCAGACAGCGGCTGGCTGCTGTTGTAGAGGTTGGCGTCCGTGAACGACAGCGTGATGCCGTAGGCGAAGGGGAAGAACACCAGCACCACCATGCCCACCATGGCGGGCAGGATGTATGCGTAGGCCTGCCGGTGCTCCACCGCCGTGGCCACCGCGCGGTGCAGCGCGCCCAGGCCAATGAACAGCAGCACCGCCAGCCCCACCACGCCCAGCGCGCCCAGCGCCTTGCTCGCGTTGCCGCGCACCTGCGCGCCCGCCGCCGAGAGCTTGGCCTCATCCGGCGCGCCGGACTCCGTCAGCTTGCCCAACGGGCGGCGCATGGCGTCCGCGTCCCACGCGCCGGGCTTCAGCGCGGGCTCCGCGTTGAGATTGTTCGCGGTGATGAGCGCCTGGGCCTTCTCGCCGCGCGTGCGCAGCTCCGCGCTGACCGCGTCCTCCGTCTGCCGCAGCTCCGCGTCCAGCGCGCGCAGCGAATAGACGGTGTAGCCACCCAGGCCCGCCAGGAACAGCGCCGCCGCCACCGCCACGCGCACGCCCTGGCGCGACAGCGCGAACACCGCCGCCGCGCACGCCGCCAGCGGCAGCAGGAACGCCAGCAGCACCGGCGTCCAGGAAGGCGTTTCACCCTTCACCACCGCCGGGGTGAGGGACTCCACGGAGCCCACCACCTGCCCGTCCACCTCCACGGGCGCGGAGAGCAGCCGGCTCGCGCCGTTGTCGAGCAGCTCCGACTCCACCTCCGCCTTGCGCGCGCTGCCCTCCTCGCGGTTCGTCTCCACCGCGGCGCGCAGACGCTGGCCGCGGTCGTACAGCGGCTTCTCCTCGCGAGACAGCCGGCGCGGCGCCGCCTTGTCCCCGGTGTCATCCGGGAAGGTGGACGCCTCCAGCTTGATGCCGCTGAAGGCGATGACGCGCACGGAGCTTCCCGGCACGCCCGGCCAGCCCGCCACCACGGCCTTCACACCGTCGCCCGTGCCTCCCGCGCGCTGCACCAGGTCCGCCAGCCCCAGCAGGGACACGGTGGCCGTGCGCTGCTCGCGCTCCGCCGCGCGCTCCTGGTTGGCGCGCGCGAGCAGGCCGTGCGCCAGGAACAGGGACACGCCCAGCGCCAGGGCGAGCCCCACCAGCACGCGCCCCCGGTAGCCGCCCGCACGGCCGGAAGGCCCCGGAGTCGAAGGGTCCTTCACGGAACTGCTCGGGGCGGTGGAGACCGGCGTGGGGGCACCGGCCGCGGAAGGGGGCTGCTGGGGGACGTTCTGGCTCACTTCAGCTCCTCACTTACTTCTTGCGCAGGCCGGCGACGTCCTTCGCCACGCTCTTCTGGGCCGAGTCCAACGCCGCCTTGGGGGTGGCGGTGTTCTTGAACACGGTGTTCATCGCGCTGGTGGCCGGGGTCCAGACCATCGACATCTCCGGCAGGTTGGGCATGGGCACCGCCACGTCCACCTGGTCCTTCATCGCCTTGAGCAGCGGATCCGCCGCCACCTTCGCGTCCTGGTACACGGCCTGGTTCGCGGGGCTCTGGCGGCCCTCCAGGGCCAGCGTCTTGCCGGGGCCCGCGTCGGTGAGGAACTTCGCGAAGTCGTACGCCGCTTCCTTGCTCTTCGACGGGGCGGCCACGTACACGCCCTCCACCGTCATCCAGGGCTTCAGCGGCGTGCCCTTGTTCTCATCCAGCGTGGGCAGCCGCGCCAGGCCGTACTCCACGTCCTTGGAGACCTCGCCCAGGAACCACGGGCCGGAGAACACCATCGCGGCCTTGCCCTCATTGAAGAGCGAGGTGATGAGCGCGCTGGAGGGCTCCGCGGGGAGGATGCCGTCCTTGTTCTTCCACTTGAGGACCTGCTCCACCGACTTCACGTTGGCGGGCGAGTTCATCGTGGGGGCGTTCTTCGCGTCGAACACGCCGCCGCCGAAGCCGTTCATCACGGCCGCGTGGTAGTAGAAGTCGTTGTACGCGTACGCCAGACCGAAGCGGCCCGCCTTCGCGTCGGTGAGCTTCTTGGCCATCGTCACCATCTCGCCGGACGTCTTGGGCGGCGTGGGGACCAGCTTCTTGTTGTAGATGAGCGTGATGACCTTGTAGTTCAGCGGCAGGCCGTACGCCGTCCCGCGGTAGGTCATCGCCTCCATCGTCGTGGGGATGAAGCGCTTCTTCGTCGCGTCATCCAGGAAGAAGTCGATGGGCTCCACCGTGTTGCCCGCTTCAATCCAGCCGCCCAGGCGGTCCTGCGCGAAGATGAAGAGGTCCGGGCCCTTGCCGCGCGGCACGGTGGCGGAAATCTTGTCCGCGTAGGCGTCGTAGGGCACCGCCAGCGTGGTGACCTTGACCTTGCCTTCGTTCGCCTTGTTGTACTCGGCGACCACCTTCTCCAGCGCGGCCTTCTCCTCCGCGCGGTAGGCGTGCCAGAGCACCAGCTCCGTGGCGGCGAAGGACGGGACGGGCAACAGGCCGACTGCGCACAGACAGAGGGCCGCGAGCAACGTTCGCAGGTGCGTCATTGAGAAAATCCTCCGGGATATCAAACGGAAAGCCGCAGCTCGGATTCAGCGTCGAAGAGATGCAGGGACTCCAGCTCCACCGTCACGGGAAGGGCGGCGCCAGGTTCCGGAGTCGCCTGGGGCGGCAGGCGGAAGACCAGCGGGTTGTCTCCCAGGCGGGCGTGCACGATGAGCTCGTTGCCCAGCGGCTCCACCAGCTCCACGCGCGCCTCCGCGGGCGCGGACTCGCCGCGCGCGACGTTCCCCGCGGGCAGGACGTTGTCCGGGCGCAGGCCCACCTTCACCTTGCGGCCGCCCTTGCCCGCCGTGGCCGCGCGCAGCTTCTGCGGCACCGGCAGCTTGAAGCCGTCACCGGTGAACGACGCACCGTCCGCGTCCAGCGTGGCGGTGAGCATGTTGATGGGCGGCGTGCCGATGAACTGCGCCACGAACACGTTGACCGGCTTCTCGTAGACCTCCAGCGGGGTGCCCAGCTGCTGGAGCTTGCCGTCCTTCATCACCGCGATGCGGTGGCCCATGGTCATCGCTTCGATCTGATCGTGCGTGACGTAGACGGACGTGACCTGGAGCCGGTGCTGGAGCTTCTTGATCTCCGAGCGCATCTGCACGCGCAGCTTCGCGTCCAGGTTGGAGAGCGGCTCGTCGAAGAGGAACACCGCCGGCTTGCGCACGATGGCGCGCCCCAGGGCCACGCGCTGACGCTGGCCGCCGGACAGCGCCTTGGGCTTGCGGTCCAAGAGGTGCGTGATGCCGAGGATTTCCGCCGCCTCGTCCACCAGCTTGTCCATCTCCGGCTTGGGCGTCTTGCGGATCTTGAGACCGAACTCCAGGTTCTGCCGCACGGACATGTGCGGATAGAGCGCGTAGTTCTGGAACACCATGGAGACGTCCCGGTCCTTCGGCGGCAGCGTGTTCACCGCGCGCTCACCGATGGAGATGGTGCCTCCGGAAATCTCCTCCAGGCCGGCGATCATCCGGAGCGCCGTGGACTTGCCGCAACCGGACGGCCCCACGAGGACCATGAACTCATGGTCGCGGATATCGAGGTTGAGCCCCTCGATGACCGACACGTCTCCGTAACGCTTCGCCACGTCCTTGAACGACACGCCGGCCATCAGGCCCTCCAGCAAGAGCCCCGCTCGCGCCGGTGACAACAGCACGTCCGGGTCAGGTTCTGCGCATGCACCGCCGGGTGCCTCACGGCACGCGTCCGAGGATGCGCGCGGACAGCGGCGGAAGCGCCAGGTCCAGCGTGGCGCCAGCCTTCGTCCGCCCTCCGTTCAGCAGATCCTCCACCTCGCCGACGCCCGTCCACGCTTCCGGCCACGGCACCGACACCGCGCCCTTCGTCTTGGCGCGGTTCACCGCCACCACCACCGTGTCGCCGGACGCTTCGTCGCGCCGCTGGAAGACATACACATCGCCTTCAGTGGAGAGCGGCGAGTGCGTGCCCCGCGACAGGGCCGGGTGCGCGCGGCGGATGGCGATGAGGCGCTTGTAATAGTCGCGCAATGCCTCGTCGCGCTTCTTTCCCGCGCCGGGCTTCACCGCCTGCTTGCCCCACGGCATGTCGCTGCGGTTCTGCGGCCAGTCACCGCCCGCGCGGCCCACTTCCTCGCCGTAGTAGATGACGGGGATGCCGCTCGTGGTGAGCTGCAGCGTGGCGGCCAGGCGGAAGAGGGGCACGTTGCCTTGCAGCTGGTGCAGCGCCCCGTCCACGTCGTGCGACGACAGGAAGTGCGACAGGTGGTGGCCCGGCGTCACCTTCGCGCGAGACTGGAGGTAGCGGTCGAACGCCACCGCGCGGCCACGGCCCTGCACGAAGCCCAGCGCGTTGCCCTGGAAGGCGAAGTCGAACCCGGCGTCCATCTCATCCGGAGTGAAGTACGGCGCCAGCCCCTCCACGTCGCCGCCCCACAGCTCGCCCAGCAGGAAGAAGTCCGGGGAGATCTCCGCGCGCGTACGGCGGCGGTGTTCCTTCCAGAAGTCGTGGGACACGTGCTTCACGGTGTCCAACCGGAAGCCGTCCACGCCGGAGCGCTTCGCCCAGTCGATCTGCGCGTCCAGCAGGTACTTCGCCACCTCCGGACGTTCGGTCTTGAAGTCCGGCAGGCCCGCCACGCACGACGTCAGGTCATCCGAGCCGCAGGTGCCCTTGTCTTCCGAGCGCAGCCAGTCCGGGTGGTCCTTCAGGTAGCGCGAGTTGTAGCCCGGGTGGTTGTAGACGACGTCCAGCAGCACGCGGATGCCGCGAGCGTGCGCCGCGTCCACCAGCGCCTTGAAGTCCTCTTCCGTGCCGAAGCGCGGATCCAACGCCTGGAAGTCGTCCGCCCAGTAGCCGTGGTAGCCCCAGTCCGGGAAGCCAGAGCCGGTGACGAAGCCCGGGATCTGCTTCAAGAGCGGCGTCACCCACAGCGCGGTCACGCCCAGCGACGACAGCTCCTCCAGCTTCGCGGTGAGCCCCTTCAGGTCGCCGCCGTGGAAGGTGCCCGCCGCCTTCACGTCGCCCTTCTCGTTGTTGGAGGGATCGCCGTCCGCGAAGCGATCCACCACCACGAAGTACAGCACCTCGTCCGCCCAGGGCCGCGCGGGCTCCTTTTTCTCAGAAGCCGGAGCAGCCTCCTTCACGGGTTCGGGGGCGGGGGTCGTCCGAGCCTCGGGAGCCTCCGGAGCGGGCGCGGCGGGCTGCGTCGCGGCGGCCTCCGGCGCGGGCTGCGTCGGCGTCGGAGGGGCCGTGGCGCACCCCGCCAGACACAGGGCCACAAAGCCCTGGAACATCGGGCGCCACCCACCCCGGTGGGAGGCAGCGTTCGGTTGTGGGCAGGGGAGGCTGGAGGACATCTAGGCGCGGCACTGTATCCAACAGTCTGGAAAGGGGTGAAGGGTCGTCGGAACAATCGGCTGATGGCGCAACGCGCCATGTTCCGGATGTCTTCCTCTGCACACCCGTGTGACGCATGGCGCGGGCGGACTCAACGGAGCGCGCGATTCCTGCCGCACCGCGTCTCGGTTGGATGCCTTTTCCATCCGACGTCCTGGGGTGGATGTGCGGGTTCCAACTCTGATCATCCAGGGGGTCACGTAAACCCTGAAGACGACCCAAGGGTCACCCCCGACAGGACCGGCTGGTACCGTGCCGGGGATTTACACCCCCCTTGGAGGTTTCCCCTGAGAGTTCCATTCGCGGTTCCCCGCATGACGCGAGCGCTCGCGTTAGGCGGGCTCCTGGCGGCGCTCGTGCCGCTGTCGGCGCTGGCGGCGCCCACGTCGGTGACGGTCGTTGGCGATCTGCAGAGCGAGGCAGGCTGCGCCTCCGACAACGACCCCACCTGCGCGCAGACGGCGCTGACGTACGACGCGGCGGACGACAAGTGGCAGGGCTCGTTCAACGTGCCGGTGGGCACCTGGCACTTCAAGGTCGCGCTGGACGGTTCGCTGGCGCAGACGCACGGCGGCCCCGGCGGCGCGAACGTGGTGCTGACGCAGACGACGGCGGGCGCGGTGAAGTTCTACTTCGACGCGAACACGCTGTACGTGACGAGCAACCGCTCCAGCACCATCGCCACGGTGGCGGGCACGCTCCAGGCGAAGCTGGGCTGTCCCGGTGACTGGTCCCCGGACTGCCTGCGCACGATGATGCAGGACCCGGACGGCGACGGCATCTACACCTTCACCACGACCGGGCTGACGGCGGGCATCTACGAGTGCAAGGTCGCGCTCGACGAAAACTGGGGCACCGCCTACCCGGGCAGCAACGCGGCCTTCGAGGTGGAGAGGGACAACCAGGAGATGATCATCACCTTCGACTCGGGTGCCTCCAAGAAGGTGACCATCCGCGCCGCGGACGCTCCGGCGGGGGACCTGCTGCTGGCGCGGGCGCACTGGATTTCGCGCGACACGGTGGTGTGGAGCCCGGAGGTCGCGGTGCCCGCGGGCACGGTGTTCAAGCTGCACACGGCGCCCACGGGCGGCATGACGCTGAACAGCACCGGCGTGCAGGGCGGCACGGCGGTGACGCTGACGGTGGACGCCGCGGGCCTCACCCCCGCGCAGGCGGAGCGCTTCAAGAACCTCCAGGGCCGCACGGTGCTGAAGCTCGCCGAGGCGGACGTGGCCAACGCGGCCACGTGGCTCAAGGGCCAGGTGGCCCTGTCCGCGACGAACACGGCGGGCGTGCTGCTGGACGCCACCAGCGCGCAGCTCGCGGGCGTGCTGGACGACCTGGACACGTATGACGGGCCGCTGGGCGCGACGTTCGAGAACGGCATCCCCACGCTGCGCCTGTGGGCCCCCACGGCCAAGAGCGTGAACCTGCTGCTCTTCGCGGACGGCACCCCCACGTCCACCTTCACCCGCGTGGCCATGACGGCCGGCGACAAGGGCGTCTGGAGCGCGACGGGCGACGCGACGTGGAAGAACCGCTACTTCCTCTACGAGGTGGAGGTCTACGCCCGCAAGGAGGGCAAGGTCGTCACCAACCGCGTCACGGACCCCTACTCGGTGTCCCTCTCCATCAACAGCGAGCTGAGCCAGATCGTGGACCTTTCGGACCCCGCGCTCGCGCCGCAGGGCTGGAGCACGCTGGCGAAGCCCGTGCTGGAGGCCCCGGAGGACATCGTCCTCTACGAGCTGCACGCGCGCGACTTCAGCATCAACGACCTGACGGTGCCGGAGAACGAGCGCGGCACGTTCAAGGCGTTCACGCACGAGTCCGACGGAATGAAGCACCTGACCCGGCTGGCGAAGGCGGGCCTGACGCACGTGCACCTGTTGCCGGTGTTCGACATCGCGACCATCAACGAGGACCGCGCGGCGCAGCAGCACCCCGCGGGCGACCTGGTGTCGCTGCCGCCGGACTCCGACCAGCAGCAGGCGGCGGTGAAGGCCGTGGCGGACCTGGACGGCTTCAACTGGGGCTATGACCCGTACCACTACACGGTGCCGGAGGGCAGCTACTCCACCAACGCGCAGGGCACGACGCGCACGGTGGAGTTCCGGCAGATGGTGCAGGCGCTCAACCAGCACGGCCTGCGCGTGGTGATGGACGTGGTCTACAACCACACCAACTCCTCCGGGCAGAACGCCAAGAGCGTGTTGGACCGCATCGTCCCGGGCTACTACCACCGCCTCAGCGACGACGGGAACGTGGAGACGAGCACCTGCTGCCAGAACACCGCGTCCGAGAACGCGATGATGGAGAAGCTGCTCATCGACTCCGTGGTGACCTGGTCCAAGGCGTACAAGGTGGACGGCTTCCGCTTCGACCTGATGGGCCACCACATGAAGTCCAACATGGTGAAGCTGCGCGCCACGCTGGACGCGCTCACCATGGAGAAGGACGGCGTGGACGGCAAGGCCATCTACGTCTACGGCGAGGGCTGGGACTTCGGCGAGGTGCAGAAGAACGCGCGCGGCACCAACGCCACGCAGCTCAACATGGCGGGCACGGGCATCGGCACGTTCAACGACCGCCTGCGCGACGCGGCCCGCGGCGGTGGCCCCTTCAGCGGGCTCCAGGACCAGGGCTTCATCAGCGGCCTGCTGTCCGACCCGAACAGCTCCAACCAGGGCACGGAGGCGGCGCAGAAGGACCGGCTGCTGCTCTACGGCGATTGGATCCGCGTGGGCCTGACGGGCAACCTGAAGGACTACACGCTGGTGGACGCCACCGGCAAGTCCGTCACTGGCGCGGAGGTAAAGTACAACGAGGGGACCCCGGTCGGCTACACGCTGGACCCGCAGGAGGTCATCACCTACGTCTCCGCGCACGACAACGAGACGCTGTTCGACGCGGTGCAGTTGAAGGCGCGGCGCGACCTGCCCATGGCCGAGCGCGTGCGGATGAACAACCTGGGTGTGTCGCTGGTGGCGCTGAGCCAGGGCATCCCGTTCTTCCACGCGGGCGACGAGCTGCTGCGCTCCAAGTCGCTGGACCGCAACAGCTACAACTCCGGTGACTGGTTCAACCGGCTTGACTGGACCTACCAGTCGAACAACTGGGGCGTGGGGCTGCCCATCGTGGAGGACAACGACGACGGCCGGGCCCGCTGGGCGCTCTTCAAGCCCATGCTGGCGGACGCGGCGCTGAAGCCGGCGAACGCGGACATCGTCCGGGCGCGCGACCACTTCGAGGAGATGCTGACCATCCGCAAGAGCTCGCGGCTGTTCCGCCTGCGCACCGGTGACGAGGTGAAGCAGCTGGTGCGCTTCGAGAACACCGGTCCGGACCAGATTCCGGGCCTCATCGTGATGGCCATGCAGGACCACGGCACGAACGCCGAGGGCAAGCGCGCCATCGTGCTGTTCAACGGCACGGACGACGCACAGACGTTCAAGGCGGACGGGTACAAGTCCCTGAAGCTCAAGCTGCACCCGGTGCTTCAGGCCTCCACGGACCCGGTGGTGCGCACCTCCGCGTACGACGCGGCCACGGGCGGCTTCACGGTGCCGGCGCGCAGCACCGCCGTGTTCGTCACCGACGACGCGGTGGTGGACCCGGATCCGGATCCGCAGGACCCCCAGGACCCGGACGAGTCCGACGGCTGCAACTGCCAGAGCACGGTGCCCGGCCCCCTGGGCGCCACCAGCCTGCTGATGCTCTGCGGCCTGGCGCTGAAGCTGCGCCGCCGCCGCGCGTAGCCTGAAGGCACTGGACTGGAAATGAAGCGGGCCCCGGATGCGAAGCGCGTCCGGGGCCCGTGGTGTTTCAGGGGTTGGAGAAGCTCAGGGGACGGTGAGGATCTCCGCGCCCGTGTCGGTGACGAGCAGGGTGTGCTCGAACTGGGCGCTGCGCAGGCCGTCCGCGGTGACGACGGTCCAGTCGTCGTTCCACGTGCGGTGGTCCCAGTGGCCCTGGTTGATCATCGGCTCCACGGTGAAGATCATCCCGGGCTGCATGACGGTGTCGGCTTCGGGCTCGTAGTAGTGCGGCACCTGGAGCGCGGTGTGGAACGTCTCTCCGATGCCGTGGCCGCAGTAGGCGCGCACCACGCTGGTGCCGTTCTTCACGGCGTGGGCCTCCACCGCGCGGCCAATGTCGCTGATGGGCCGGCCCGGCTTCACGGCGGCGATGCCGATGTCCAGGCACTCCTTCGCGATCTGGACCAGGCGCTGGTGCTGGGGCTCCACGTTGCCCACCAGGTACGTGGCCGAGCAGTCGCCGTGGACGCCATCCAGGTAGATGGTGATGTCCAGGTTGACGATGTCGCCGTCCTCCAGCGCGCGGCTGTCGGGGATGCCGTGGCAGATGACCTCGTTGACGGAGGTGCAGAGCGACTTGGGGAACTTGTGGTAGTTCAGCGTGCTGGGGTAGCCGCCGCGCTTGAGGTAGGCCTCGTGCGCGATGGCGTCCAGCGCGTCCGTGGTGATGCCCACGCGCACGTGCTGCGCGGTCTCCGCCAGCACCTGGGCGGCGGCCTGGCAGGCGCGGCGCATGCGGGCGATGACGTCCGCCGACTTCACGTCCGGCTCGTTGCGCGAGCGCGAGGGACGGCCGGCCACGGAGTCCGCGTAGTCCGGCCGGCCGATGGTGAGCGGCACCACGCGGCGGGGGCCGACGATGCCGGGGCGGATGCCCTTGCGGTTGGTGTCGGCGCCCTTGCGGCGGGCCTCCACGGTGTCCGCGCCGCGGTGGCACTTCTTGTACTTGGAGCCACTTCCGCACCAGCAGGCGTCATTGGGCCCGGGGAGGACGGCGGGGGCGTTTCGGGGGGTGGCGGTGGTCATCGGGAGCCTCGGGAGCTTGTGTCGGTAGTGGCGGCGGCCTGGCGGGCGCGGGCCCAGCGGAGCATCTGGGGCTTGAGCCAGAGGCGCGGGCGCCCGGCGCCCAGGTCGAGCACCGGACGGGGCATGTCCGGGTACCGGCGCAGGTACGTGCTGACGCTGTTGGGGTGGGCAAGGCGCAACAGGCCCGCCACCTCCTGGGCGTCAATCAGGTCCTTCGTGTTCACCAGGGGGCACATGGGGCGTGTCTATACCCGTAGACACACGGGGATGCACGGATTCCTTCCCGGGCCGGGAGGCTGCCCTCCAGGGGCCTGCCTGCTTCCGGACACGACAAAGCCCCGGGCTCCATGAGGGAACCCGGGGCTTCGGGACGGCAGGGACGTCAGGTGGGGAGGACTACTCTGCCCACCAGGTCTCGGTCATCACGCTGAAGCCGTTCACGGTGTCCACGTAGATGTGGACGGTGTTGCGGCTCCAGGGGTCGTTCTCGTAGGTGATGATGCAGCCCTTGAACGAGCGGCCCTGGGTCAGCGCGTCCAGGTTCGCGAAGCCCGCGTCACGGACCGTGGTGGAGACCTTGGTGTTACCGCCGACGTAGTTGAAGGCGCGCTGGACCTCGGCGCGCACCTCGGCGGCATCGGCCAGGTTCGGGCGGATGGAGGCGCCGTAGGGGACGCTGGTGGGCTCCAGGCCGAAGCACGTCTTGTCGTCGCGGTAGTAGTGGTTGGCGGACGCGATGTTCCACCAGTCGAAGTGGCGCAGGGTGGTGGCGCCGTAGGACCCGTTGGAGGGAATGGCGTTGATGGCGGTGAAGAGCGCCTCCAGGGGGCGGCTCAGGGTGGCGGAGTTGCGGATGTTGCGGAAGCTCACGTCACCAATGCCCGCCGTGTCGGCGATCTGCTGCGCGTTGGCGAAGGGGCGCGCGTTGAGCAGGTTCACGGCGCCGTTCCACGCGTCCGGCAGGACGTCGTGCAGCTCCGAGTCGTCGATGCTGTTCACCAGCGCGACGATGGCGGTCTGGTCGTCACGGGAGATGGCGATGCCATCCAGGATGCCGACACAGTCCGCGTCGATGAAGTCCATCGTCCGGGCGCCGCCCTCCAGCTGCTTGAGCCGGGCCGGGCCGACGAGCGGCACGGTGGACAGGTCCGCCAGCGACGTGAACGGCGTGGTGGCGCGGCGGTTCACGAGGTTGGTGACCACGTTGCTGGGCAGGTAACGGTCGAGGAGCGAGTACGACGCCGTGTTCGCGAACTCGAGGATGCCCGAGCACTCGATGGCCACGTCGACGTTCGTCGTGGTGAGGATGGGCGCCTGCTGCTGCTGCTCGGCGGACGGGGTGGTGGAGCCGGACTCGGGGGTGGTTCCAGCTTCGGAACCGGCACCGCAACCCACGAGCATGCTCACGGCGAGAAGGGCTGAGCCAAGACGACGCATCAGGGACTCCTGAATGGGGGGATTACCGCGATGAGACGCGGCTTAATACATCAAATCCGTCTGACACCACCGGCCCGATACGCGCCCTGTTCGTGTCACATTTCGGTCACCGCCCCTCTGTTCCGCTGACAGCGTTCCGCCCGGGTCCACGAGGCGAGACTTCCTGACGTGAGAACACACGGACCCAGGGTTGTCTCCGGCGCCCGGCCCCGATCGACCTTCCAGGTTGAGTGGAATTCATGCGACCCTGGGAGTCCATGGGTCAGGAAGGGTCACAGGTGTTCCCGGGGGCGCTCCAGCCCGGCGCGGTGGTGGGGCGCTGGCGCGTGCAGGGGACGCTGGGAGTGGGCGGGTACGGCGCGGTCTACCGGGTGGAGCCGCTGGACGCGCCGGGGCGGAGCTTCGCGCTCAAGCTGTCGCTGCATCCGGACCCGGCCCGGGCGCTGCGGGAGATGGCGCTGTTGTTGGACCGGGCGTGGCATCCGAACGTGGTGCGGGTGCATGCCACGGGGCGGTGGCCGGATCCGGTGGAGGGGCTGCCGTACTTCGTCATGGACTGCGTGGAGGGGATGGCGCTCCACCTCTGGACGGAGACGGTCAACCCCACGTTCCGGCAGGTGGCCATGGTGGGCGGCTCGGTGGCGATGACACTGGGCGTGCTGCATGCGCGAGGCGTGCTGCACCGCGACCTGAAGCCGGAGCACATCCTGATCCGCGCGAGGGAGCAGGTGCCGGTGCTCATCGACTTCGGGGCGGGTGACCAGACGGGGGCCGCGACGCTCACGACCACCACCCTGCCCCCGGGGACGCTGCACCTGCGCAGTCCAGAGGCCATCCGGTTCCAGCAGCGCCACTGGAGGCAGCCGGAGCTGCGCTATCCGTACCGGGAGGCGGATGACCTGTATGCCCTGGGTGTGTGCCTGTACCGGGCCGTCACGGGGCACTACCCGTTCCCGCCGGGGCAGGAGCCGGAGCTGCTGGCGGTGGCCATCACGGAGCGGCTGCCGCCGTCTCCCCGGGACATCAACCCCCAGGTGCCGGAGCCCCTGTCGAGGGCCATCCTGCGGCTGTTGGAGAAGGAGCCGGAACAGAGGCCTCGCACGGGGGAGGTAGCGCACTCGGAGCTGATGCGAGGGCTGCTCTCGGGTGGAGCGGCGGCGTTCGAGGCGCACCTCTTCGACGAAATTCCGGGCACGCCGAATCAGATCCGCCGTCCGGCGTGGCCCGCGCAGCCGTACCTGAAGCCCGCGCCAAGGCCCCGGCCTGTTCCCGAGCCGGTGGCCCCGCGTCGGTTCCCGGCCTGGGGGTGGGTGGGCGTGGTGGTGTGCCTGGGATTGCTGCTGGCGGGACCCGGGACCTGGGAGGTCCTGCTTCGGGGGTGGACTCCACATACAACCCCAGGGGTCCCAGAGAGTGTTTCCGCCCCTGTTGGTCATAAATTAGCGATCACGCCGGACCGCCCGCACAGTGTTCCCGTCGCCGCCCCCGTGGCAGCGCAGAAAGAGGAACACGCTCCCGTGACGACCAAGCCCCCTGCCCCGCCGTCTCCAAAGCCTGCCCGTGCACTCAAGACCGCTGCGCTTGCGACCTGTATGGCGGGCATGGCCTGCGCCAGCGCCCCCCTGGTGGATCGTCCCACGCCTCCCGCCGAGGACTGTCCATTGGATGCGCAGGCGGCGATGCAGAAGCTGGAAATCGAAGGCGTGCAGTGGGCTGCCAAGCTCGAGCCGACTGTGCGCTCCAGGCTCGTCACCGTCCGCGAGGGACGTGCTGCCGTGTACACGCATGGCGCAGAGGGGCGCGTCAGGCACGGTTCCATGCTGACGGGCACGCTCTATGTGGGTTCCAAACGGGTCTACGGCCGTTTCACCCAACTGCGTCAGGAAAAGACCGGTGAAACATTTCCTGTCTGTGTCGAACTCTGGTTCAACCCGGATCGCACGCGGGGCGTTCCTCGCAGTGAAGGGGGGGACGAGAACACCGCCATCGTTCCCAACCTGATATCCGTGAAGGGCGTGTGGCGGTACGACGAATAGGAGGGCGCGTGCTCCTGTTCCTGGTTCCGTTTCTGGCAGCCGCGGATGGAGGCGCGTCCGACAAGCAGGCCTGCACCGACGTGGGGCTGGCAGTGCTCCTCTCCGAAAAGATCCTGGGGCAAGGAGGAGTCCAGACGTTGGAAATGGAGGAACTCGTCACGAGTCCCTCAGGCGGAGATTTCCGTGTCAGGAGCTTCCGCTCTGTACGCCGGGTCGCCGTGCAGTTGGAGTTCTCTGGAGGGATGCCGCTCTCCGGCAAAGCCACCAGGGCGGTCCTCAGTGGACCGAACCATCAGGCCTTGAAGGTCGTGGAAGTCATCGAGCGGGATCCAGACTCCGAAATCGGATCCGCCATGATCATCGTTGAAGCCGAAGCGCAGCCCCGGGAAGCTCGCGGTGTCTACACGCTGGAACTTTTGGACGCGGAAGGCACACGGCTGCTCGTCCTTCCAGGAGTGCGGTTTCCTTCCATTTGATCAATCCGCAGGTCAGGGCATGACGGGCCGCATGAGCCCTGCTTTGGCCAGCAGTGCTCCGATACGGTGGCCCTGCTCGATGTGCTCGGGGTTCCTCGCGGAGATGCGCTCTGGCGAGAGGATGATGAGCGCGCCCTTGTCCTCAACTGGCTCAATGCGGACTGGCGCGGGAAGCGGTGGCACTGTCCCCCGGCGTCGCGACTGGTACGTGACCCAACCGACGAACGCACCTGCTGTCGAGTCCGCGTTCATCTGCTTGCGGTACTCATGAGATCCGGCGACCGCCCAGTCAGGGTCGAGAGCGAGCGCCATGCTGCGCAGCACTCCGCTCAACACGGGCACTGACATCAGCCGCTCTGTATGGGGGCCCTTACTCGGAAGGGACATGACACAGACGTTGGCATTGACCTCACTGTAACAGCCACAAGTCATTCGCAGGTGCACACCGTCAGTCTCCAGCCCGCCATTGCCAAACGAGAAACTAAAGCCGAGCGATGCAAAGACCGGCCCGCCCCTTTCTCGATTCACCCCGCGTCGGAACAACTCCGTGAGAGTGCTGAGGTCAGGTGGCATCAGCGGGTACTTGCGCACGTCCTTGAGTGACCGGGTAGGCTTGTACCAAGTTGCCAGGAGCGGATCGTACGGCGAAAGCAAGTTGAGAAACTCCGCCGTGCGCCGCGCGCACTCTTCGGGAGATTCCTCGCGCGGTCCCCAATAGGCACCTGCGTAGTACATCTCAGGCCAGGTTGTGGTTTCGAAGCTTGCGGTCACGCGTTTCTCCTCAGCGCGCTGGGGTGTGGATGACCTTGATAACGCTGATGGTTTCGCTCTCAAGCAACCATTCAATGGCCTGGGCGGCCCCGGCTTCCGCCACATGCCACTCAATGAGGATACCCATGCCTCGAACGATCTCATTCTGGCGCTTTGCTTGTGCAACAAGGTCAGCCGCACCTGAATTCTTGAACCACGCCTTGGGCTCCAGGCCGTCGAAGAACTTCGCGTAGCCGGGCCCCTTGGCCTCCAGTAGCACGCCGTCCTTGAAACCGTCGAACTTCACTCCTCCGGCTTGCGTGCTGGTGCCTCCCACCCAGTACGCCTCATCCGCTGTGTGCCCCGTGATCTGCTCCTGGTAGCGCCGGGCACGCGGCTTCATGGACTCCTTCACGGGTCCCCATTGGCCGGGGCCCTTGGAGGGGGCACCTCCCTGCGTCGCCGTGGACGCACGCTGGAGGACGATGGCCGCCCCTGGCCCTCCCCCAAGAACCGAGGCCGCGCGGCCTACAGGCACCGAGACACGCTCGATGGTGAGCGCTCCTTGCGCGGACAGCGACAGGACCGGCACCGTTGCTTCGGCACCCGTCAGGGCTCCTGTCACTGTTCGCGTCGCGGATGTCGCGGAGCCTGTGGTCAGGAGGAGGTTCGTGGCCAGCTCGGCCACGGTCCGCATCTGGTCGCCTCGAGACATGAACCGGAAGCGCTCGAAGTACTCGGGCGATGACGCGAGGAGCGCGGCCACTCCCGCGGGCAGGTCCTTCAACGCGGTGACGCTGTCCAACGGGTACGTGAAGAACTTCCCCAGCGCGAGCGCCAGCTTCACGACCGCGGCTTCCGCCCCGTCCAGCGTCCTGCCAATGATGTCGGCGTCGCTATACACCTCGACGAACACCGGACCGTTCACTGGCGCCAGCTGCTCGTCCGCGAGCTGGAAGACGAAACCATTGCTCACGTAGAAGCGGCCCAGTTCGAAGGGGCCTGCCCGGAACGCGCCGTCCTTCCACTCCACGGCTCCGGCCTTCTGCTGCGTGCGGCCATTCCACACCCAGGCGAGGTAGCCGTCTGGCCGCAACACCGCGACCCGGCTGTAGCGCTCGACCCTGCGCGACAGGTCGTCGCGCGACACCGCGCCTTCCGCCAGCACCTCGCGCAACACCTGTCCCACGGCCATACGGGCGGGAAACGTTCCCAGCGTCACGGGCTTGCGCAGCAGCAGGGTCAGGAGCCGCGCCGCCTGCATGGAGGTGAGCGATCCTCCCGGCAGCGGCCGTTCGTCGCCCGCTTCCAGCCCCGCGTCCGTCAGCAACTTCTCCCAGACATCCTCCTGGAGTGCCGGACTCGCGGCCACGGCCACACGGCCTGGACTCGCGCCCGTTCCCTCTTGGCGGATGGCCTTGCGACGGTGCAGCCGAGGCATCTCCTCCGCGGGCTCGACGATGGCTGCGTGCGAGGATGCTTCAGGGGATGCTTCAACCGCGACCGTGCGCGGCGTGTAGCTCAGGCTCCTGCCGGACACGGGCCGCAGCGGGGTGCAGCCAGTGACGAGCACGGCCAGGCACACCCACAAAGCCTCAGCGCGCACTGTCCACCCCCAGGCCCACCGAAGCGAATGCTCCGGGTCGGAGCGTTCCGTCCTCTTCCGGGAACAACAACGTGCCGCCCGTGCCCATCACGTAGAGCTTCCCCGCGAGGACCCGCCAACGTGCTTCCGCCGCGCCCAGGTAGCGGGCTCCGGGCTGTCCCAGGCCCATCCCCAAGCCCTTCAGCGCCACCTCCAGGTCGCGTCCCAGCAGTTGCACCGCCACCCTGCCGTCCACGTCCAAACGGCCCCAGGAGAAGGCCTCCGCGCTCAGCGACAATCGCAGGTGCCGTTGCAGCCCGCCGTAGCTCACGGCATCCCAGCCCGCCCGCACCTCGCCCTGGAGGGAGTAGCCATCCGGGAAGGAAGCCGTCGCCAGCGGGGCTCCGTCCGGGCTCGCCGTTCGAAAGCGGGCCAGTTCGTAGTCCGGCCCGAAGAAGCCCTGTCGGAAGCCTCCGTGCTGCCTGCGCACCTCCAGCCGCAACGAGAGGTCCAGCGTGGGTGTCCCCGCGTCCGCGCCAGCCCCCACCACCGCCCCCCACGCGCCCCCTTCACCTAGCCGTCCTCCCCATCCCATCAGCAGGTGCGCTTCCAGGCCCGGACGCGTCAGCACCACCGCCGTTCCGTCCAGATGCGCCAGCGTCACTGCGGACGTACGTCCTCCGGCCCGTCCCCAGTCGTGCACGGCGGAGACGGCGAGCGTGTAGCGCCCGGGTTCGCGGCCTCGTCCGAAGAGGAGGTGCTGAACGTCCAGCGAGAGCTCCGCGCCCATCAACCGCGCGCCCAGCACATCCGAGACGAACGCTTCCGTGTAGAGCGGCCCCAGGGTGCCCGTGAGAAAGCCTCCCGCCGGGTGGTAGTCGGGGTTCGTCCGGTTGGAGTAGTGGCGCACCAGATGCGCCGACAGCAGGCTGTAGTCCTCCAGGGCGCCCAACCAGACACCCACGGGCGATGGGTCCGAGCCCAGCTTGAGGGCTCGCACGAGCTGGCCCCAGTCCGACGGACTGTCCCAGTCCTCGCGCCGCAAGCGCCCCGTACCTCTCTCGCCGCCCCACAGCCGCAACCGCACGGGAGCGCCCAGGCTGACGCCGAGCTCCGGGCCACCGTCGAGGATGAGCGTGGGCTCGATCTGGGCGAAGCCTTCATCCGCGCCTGCGCCAGCACGCGGCAACAATGCCAGGGTCGTCACCTCCAGCCGCGTCAGCGAATACACCGACTGTTCTGCTGAGTCCTCGGAGTCCGGCGGAGATGCAATTGCGTCCATTGCAGGCAGGAGTCCCAACCACAGCACCATCCACCGGCGACCGCCCATCGATCGTGACTCCTGGCTGCGTCCCTGCATGGGGAGTGGAACCAGGTCATACTCGGCGGGTCCGACAGCCTTGCCGGAGCCCTTGGCTCAGAATCCAGTCACCCATGAGCCGTCGCTTCTTCGAACTTCATGACGACGTTCAGCAACCTGGGCGTTGGCACCTCACCCATCCGACACAACCGGACGGTGCCGAACTGGAGGACCCCTGGCAGTTCACGGAGGGACGCTCCATCGCAGTCCCGCCCAGGCTCCGGGTTCCCATTGATGTTCCAGGCCGCCCGCTCGATTTCTCGCTCGCGGGACTCAGCGTTCCTCTCGTTCACGTCCGGATCGCGAACGTCTTCCTCGAAAGGGCCCCCCAGGATGTGCAGCTTGTACCCGTGGAGGTTCCCGGCCAGCCCGACCAGTACTGCATCCTTGTCGTGACCCGGCTCCTGGAGTGCATCGACGAGCGAGCATCCCGCGTGCGATTCTGGAGCGAGGAGGATGGCATCCCGGAGAAGGTGGGGCAGTACTCCTCCGTGCGGGATCTCCACGTCGATCCCGCTCGCATCGCGAATGCACGTGCCTTTCGAGCCAAGGGCTGGCCAGGCCCGCTCCTCATCTCCGAGGAGATCAAACAGGGCCTGGAGTCGTTGAAGACCACCGGCGCGCTGTTCACGCCTGTCTGATCAGAACCCCATCGACAGCGCGACCTGCTCCGTGCGGTTCACGTCGTCCAGCACCTGCGCGAGCTTTTCGCGGACGGCCGCGGGGGCGTCCGGCCCCAGGAACAGCCGCAGCGTCGGGGAGCCCGCGTCCACGGCGTCCACGATGGCCTTCGCCGCCTTCACGGGGTCCCCGGGCTGCGTGCCGGCGGACTGCGCCACCCAGGCGCGCATGGGCCCCAGCGACTCCGCGTAGGCCGGCAGCTCTGGCATCGGCCGGAATGATGGGCCCAGCAGCTTCGTGCGGAACATGCCCGGATCCACGATAAGCACCTTCACTCCGAATGGCGCGACCTCCTTCGCCAGCGACTCGGACAGGCCCTCCAGGGCGTGCTTCGCCGCGCTGTACGCACCCGCGCCCGGGTATGGGACCAGCCCGGACACGCTCGAGAGCTGCACGAGGGTGCCCGTCCTCCGCTCCCGCATGTGCGGCAGCACCGCTCGCGTCATCGCCACTGCTCCGAAGAACAGCGGCTCGAAGGCCGCTCGCAGCTCCGCGTCGCTCGTCTCCTCCACCGCCCCCAACAACGTGTAGCCCGCGTTGTTCACCAGCACGTCGATGGCACCGAAGCGCTTCAACGCCGCCGTGATGGACTCCTGCACCTGCTCTGGCTTCGTCACGTCCAGCCGGACCGCGAGCACCCGGTCCGGGGCCCTCGCCACCAGGTCCTCCAGCGTGCGCGGGTCTCGCGCCGTCGCGACCACGCGCTCCCCTCTCGCGATGACCTCCTCCACGATGTTGCGGCCAAACCCAGACGACGACCCCGTGACGAACCAGACCTTGCCCTGTGCGCTCATGACTGCCTCCGTGGCCCATGAAGTACGCCCCGGGCCTCCGCTCCGAAACGCGTCGTCTCTGGATGCACTTTGTAGCTACGCTAAGGAATGCGCGACGACCTCTCCGGCCTGATGGCGTTCCTCGCGGTGGCTCGCAGACGCAGCTTCACCGCCGCCGCGTCGGAGCTCGGGGTCACTCCCTCCGCGGTGAGCCAGAGCCTCCGGGCCTTGGAAGTACGCGTGGGCGTGCGGCTCCTCCAGCGCACCACCCGCAGCGTGGGACTCACCGAGGCCGGCTCGCGCTTCCTGTCGCGGCTCGAACCCGCGATGCACGGCGTGCAGGACGCCTTCGAGTCCCTGGGCGAGCTTCGCGACCGGCCCACGGGGCTGCTGCGCCTGACACTGCCCCGCTACGGCTACCAGGAGGTGCTCGGCCCTCGCCTGGCGGAGTTCCTCACCGCCCATCCCGACATCCGCGTGGACATCCATCTGGACGACGTGCTCGTCGACATCGTCCAGCAGGGCTTCGACGCGGGCTTCCGCGTCGGTGAGCTCGTGAACCGCGAGATGATCGCCATCCCCGTGAGCGGCGACATCGTCATGCACGTGGTGGGCTCGCCAGCGTACTTCGCGAACCGCGGCAAGCCGAAGCACCCTCGCGAGCTGCGCGACCACGACTGCATCAACTACCGCAGCCGGACCACCGGCGGGCTCCTCCGCTGGGGGCTGAGCGACGGCGGAAAGCGCATCGAGGTCGCCGTCGAGGGCCGCGCGGTGTTCGACGACGCGGAGCTGGTGCTGGACGCCGCCGTCGCCGGGCTGGGGCTCGCCTATGTCCCAGAGAGCCGCATCCGGAAGCTTCTCGCGGAGAAGCGGCTCGTGCGCGTGCTCGAACCGTACTCCACCACCCTCCCCGGCTTCTTCCTCTACTACCCGAGCCGCGCCCAGGTGGCGCCCAAGCTCAAGGCGCTCATCGACTTCTTCAAGCTGAAGCGGCGGCGCTGATCACGCCCGGCGGCGACAGCCACGGGGCCGCCAGCGCTTCGGCATCATCCAGCAGCCGCGGACGTCGGGCCTCGTCGGGGAACGGTGCCGCCGTGCTCCGGGGAAGCGCGTCGTACGTGCGCCCATCCAGCACCCGCCCGGCCGCCGCCTTGCGCTTACCGCCCCACTGCTTGAAGAAGAAGGCCACGCCCGCCGCGTCGCACTGCTCGCGCACCGAGCGCACCCACTCCGGGTCCAGCGGCCTCGCCTTCGCTCCGCTCTCGCCTCCGACAATCACTCCGTCGATGCCGGTGAAGTCCACCGGACCCAGGTCCTCCAAGAGCGGCTCGATGGACAGGAAGCGCACCCGCGCGGGCGCCGCTTGCAGGTGCTTCACTCGCGGCAGGCCGTACTTGCGGTCCTCCACGCTCACGCCCCACCAGACGTTTGGCAGCCTCGCCGCGAACGCGAGCCGCGTGGACAGCAGCCGCCGCATCCGCTCCGCGCGCTTCGTCAGCACCTGGAACGTGTGCCAGTCCGCCAGCGCCATCACCCGCGCCACCGTCTCGATGTACGCCTCCGGGACGTCATCCAGGAACAGGTCGCTCATCGAGTTCACGAACACGCGCTTGGAGGCCTTCCAGCGCAGCGGCTCGGCGAGCTTCCCCGGAATCAGCTTCAGGTCGAAGCCCTGCTCGTACGGATGCCCCGGCACGCCCCGGAACCGCTCCGCGAACGTCTCCGCGTAGCAGTGCTTGCACCCGGGGCTCAGCTTCACGCAGCCGCGCACCGGGTTCCACGTCGCGTCCGTCCACTCAATCTTGGAGTTGTCAGCCATGGCGTCTGGAGGGAACACCCGGCCCGCCTGCCTCCATCCCCCGCTACTTCGCGGGAGGCGGCTCCACGGGCAGCGACTTCGCCCGCTTCTCCACCGCGCGCAGCGTGTCCACCACCGCGTCGTTCTGCCCCACGCTGGCCAGGAACCCGGGGACGGAACCTCCGGGGTCCACCGTGAACTTGTAGACGACCCAGGACGTGCCCTCGCCCTTGGGCTCCACCTTCCAGCTGCCCTCGTTCAGCCGCAGGCGCACCACGTCCCGCCTGGCGGGGAACGCGTCCGGCTCCGCCTTCCAGCGCTGCTGGTACACGCCCGTCCCGTCCGGCGCGACCTTCGACTCCGTCACCACGTGGCAGATGTAGTCGCGCGAGGACACCACCGGCAGGTCCAGCCGCGTGTACGTCAGCCGCCCGCCGTCATCCGTGGGCCGCACCACCCGCGACTCCTTCACGTACGGCATGAAGAGCCGGTACGACGCCTGGTCCTCCAGCGCCGCCTGGATCTGCGCGGCGCTCGCCTTGAGCTCGCCTTCCGCCCAGATGTCCTTCGCCTTCGTCCCCGGACGGGGCCGGACCTTGATCACGAAGGGCTTCGTCGCCACCGTCTCCCATTCCTGCGCCCCCGCCACGCCCGCCGCCAGCACCACCGCCAGGGCCAGGCCCCACCGCCGAGTCATTCCCAACATGTGTCTGCCCTTCGGTTCCGCGCGCCGCCGGCCCTCGCGGCGCGTGCGTCACCTGTATCCCATCTTTCCGACACCCGAACGACCCGGGCCTGCCCACGGAGCGACTCGGGCACACGGGCCGCTCGACTTTGCGTGCAAGCCTTGGCAAGCCTTGCTCCCATGGCTCCTCAATTCTCCGGTCCCCCGCCCGAACGCGGTCTGTTCTGCAACCGCACCCTCAACATGCGCGCCATCAAGGCCGTGGGCTACGACATGGACTACACGCTCATCCACTACCGCGTGGAAGCGTGGGAACGCCGCGCCTACGAATACATTCGCGACCGTCTGGTGGAGCAGGGCTGGCCCGTGGCCGACCTGACCTTCGACCCGATGCTCGCCATCCGCGGCCTCATCATCGACACCGCCAAGGGCAACCTCCTCAAGGCCAACCGCTTCGGCTTCGTGAAGAAGGCCCTCCACGGCAGCCGCCCCATGGACTTCGAGTCCCAGCGCGAGGCCTATACCCGTACCGTCATCGACCTGGCGGACCGGCGCTGGGTGTTCCTCAACACCCTGTTCTCCCTCTCCGAGGCCTGCATCTACGCGCAGCTCGTGGACCGCCTGGACGCCGGCCAGCTCCCCGGTCCCATGGGCTACGCGGACCTCTACGAGCACGTGCGCAAGAACCTGGACGCCACGCACATGCAGGGGCGCCTCAAGGCGGAAATCATCGCGGACCCCGAGCGCTACGTCATCGACGACCCGGAGACGCCGCTCGCGCTGCTGGACCAGAAGAACGCCGGCAAGAAGGTGCTGCTCATCACCAACAGCGAGTGGGCCTACACCGAGCCCATGATGCACTTCGCCTTCGACCGGCACCTGCCCGAGGGCATGACCTGGCGCCAGCTCTTCGACGTGGTCATCGTCAGCGCGCGCAAGCCCGAGTTCTTCACCACGCGCTCCACCCTCTTCGAGGTGGTGGAGGCCAACGGCGAGGCGCTGCTGCGGCCGCACTCCGGTCCGCTCGACAAGAACAAGCCCTACTTCGGCGGCAGCGCGCTGGAGCTGGAGCGGCACCTGGGCCTGTCCGGCGACGAAATCCTCTACGTGGGCGACCACATGTTCGGCGACGTGCACGTCAGCAAGAACGTGCTGCGCTGGCGCACCGCGCTCATCCTGCGCGAGTTGGAGGACGAGGTGCGCGCCATCGCCGCCTTCCGCGCCACCGAGGTGCGCATTGGCGAGCGCATGCTCAAGAAGGAGCGCCTGGAGGCGGAGAGCTGCCAGGTGCGCCTGGAGATCCAGCGCCGTCGCCACCATTACGGCCCCCGCTCGGACGTCGCGGAGGGAGAGCTGGTGGCGCGGCTCACGGAGCTGCGCGCGGAGCTGGAGGCGCTGGACGCGGAGCTGGGCCCCATGGCCCGCGCCGCCGGTGAGCTGTCCAACCCGCACTGGGGCCTGCTCACCCGCGCCGGCAACGACAAGAGCCATCTGGCGCGGCAGGTGGAGCGCTACGCGGACATCTACACGTCGCGCGTGAGCAACTTCCTCTTCGCCACGCCGTTCGTCTACCTGCGCAGCCCTCGCGGCAGCCTCCCGCACGACCCCAGCATCCCCGGCGGCACCCCGGTGTTCACCACCGGGGACGGCGCGGGCAGCGGCCCCGCGGAGTAGCGAAGAGCCCTCGCGGCGCCTCGCGACTACTGCGTGAGGCGCCAGAGGGCCTGCAGGTCCGCGGGCAGGTTGCTGGCGACCTTGTCCGCCTCGCCTTCGGATATCTGGTCCTGGAAGGCGCGCAGCACCGCGCGGACCACCAGCTCCGCCTGGTCCACCGGCATCTGGAGGTCCTCCGCGACGGACGCAATCATCTCCTCGCGACCGAAGCGGTGGGGGTGCCGGGGGCGCTCCTCCGGCGGAGGCAGGAACTCCACCAGCATTCGCGGCAGCTGGGATTCCAGATTCCGCGCCCCGTTGGGCATGAGCCGGCGCTCCAGCGCGCTCAGCACCGACACGGCGGCGGACTCCGCGAGCGCGGGAGGCAGGGCACTCAAATCGCAGACGTGGTGGATGAACGCCGCGTAGGTGGCGCGCAGGTGGGCTTCGTGCCGCCGCGCGTGGCGTTCCTGCTTCTCGGTTTCGGTTTCATGGGCCTGGGCCATGTGGGCACACCTTGGGCGAAGGGGGGACGGGACCTCCTGGAAGGTGGTCACCGGAACGCCCGTCATCGCCCGGCAGGCAGGCGGGCCCCACCCCCTTGTGCCCCACTCCCGCCCGGCCGCCGGGGGAATCCCCTGGAAATGCCAGGGGTTACTGAACATGTGTCCAGACCTCCGAATGGAGCGGGACCTGGCGACCCGGCGCGTGGACCGGCCATGTCAGACCCCTCCCGTAGAAATGATCGCGTGAGCCACTCGACCCCGCCATCGTCTCCGTCGCGAGTCCTGGAGCAGCGCAACCTCCTGGGAGGCCTGGACCTCCTGCCCGTGATGGGCCGGGGCAACCGCAAGCGCGCGCGTCAGTTCCACGTCCCCACGGAGCGCAAGCTCGGGTTCGCCGCCGCGCTGGCGCTGGTGGTGGAGCACGGACGGGAGAAGGCCCGGGAGACGGGCACCACGTCGATGACGCGCTGCCCGCGCTGCAACCACGTGGGCCCCACGGAGCAGGACTTCGGCTTCCGCATCATGAGCCAGGGCCAGCGCCGTCCGCAGTCCTGGTGCCGGGGCTGCCGCGGCCAGCACCTGGAGCCGGTGAACGCCTCCCAGCCCCGCCCCGAGGACGGCTGGCTGTTCCCGCCGGAGACGACCACGAAGCCCAAGGCGAAGGCGGGCAAGTCCAGCAAGCCCAAGGCGAAGAAGCGCGCCCGCCGCGACAACGAAGACCTGACCTGATCACCGGCCGCGCCTGGCGGGATTCCCGCTCCCGGGAGACCGTCAGCCCGCGTGTCCCCTGTCGTCCCGCGCCACCGGGCGCCCGCGTCCCGGCATGCTCCCGAGGCGGCCCCTGTCCCGCCCGTCGCCAGGGATGGCAACGCCCCGTATGGGTCCCTACCTCAGTTCCAAGGAGGACTTTCATGTCCGTGCGGACCCGAGTGGCAGGCATCAAGAACAAGCGACGCGTGGATCCCCATGCGGCCCAGCCGAGCGTACAGGCCAGCAAGGGGCGTAAGACGCTGGCCCATGACGACGCGGCGGCGCTGCTGCGACAGAAGGAACTGAAGCGCGTGACGCTGGGCCCCGCCGCTGGCGACCACGGCCCCAAGCGCAACAACCGGGGCACGGGGCTTCGGGGGCGCAAGAAGGCGCCCAGCCAGATTCACATCAAGCGCGCGGGTGGTCCTCGCGAGCGCTCCCGGCTGCACGGGGGCTGAGGGCACACGCCCTCCGCTGAAATGACGACGCCCCGCGTGGGAGACGGAAAGGCCGTCTTCCACCGCGGGGCGCGATGCGTCTGGGTGCTATCAGCGCCGGTCAGTAACCGACGTAGCCGCTGCCGTTGCTCAGGCCCTTGATGCCGGGGACGTCGGACACGGAGCCGTAGCGCTCGATGGAGTAGCGGACGCCGGCGATGATGTTGTCCACCGGGTTGCGGATGTTGTCGTGGCCGGGGAGCTTGTACGCGTCGAACGTCGGCTGGATGGTCTGCATCAGGCCGATGGACGGGGTGCCCTTCTGGGCGTTGGAGTCCCAGTTGTTGATGGCGTTCGGGTTCCCGCTGGACTCGTGCTGGATGATCTTCGCGATGTCCTGGGGGTTCATCTTGTCCGTCGGGACGCCGTTGGCCTTGAGGATGTCCATGGCCTGCTTGATCCAGTCGCCCACCTGGCCCGGGGGCACGTCACCCACGGCCTGCGAGCCCTGCGTCTGCTGCGCGCCGCCCGTCAGGTCCGGCCCCTTGGCGACACCCTCCGCCTGGAACTCATCCTTGCTGCCCGGGATGTTGAGCTTCGCATCCGCGTAGATGAGGTCCTTGTTGGTGATGTTCGGGTTCGCCTTCACCAGCGAATCCACGTCCGTGTTGAAGCGCTTGGCCAGCGCGCCCAGCGTGTCACCAGACTTGATCTTGTAGTCCATGGGGGAAGGACCTTCGCGATTGCCGAAAACGTGTATGCCTGATTCTCGGAGATTGATTCGCGGAGTTTCGCCTACATTTGCGGTTTTGTAGGCGCTTTCACGCAGAGTCACGCCCGGAACCGACCTCCTGGAATCCTGCGGTGGGACTGTCGCCAGAACAGCCCCAGCAGGACGGCGAGTGTAGCCCCCAAGCCACTGGGATTCGCGGCGCACCCGCATTTGACGTCGGGCCGGTCCATGTCCGGTGTCAGCGGGTCGACGGTGGCCTCGCAGGGGGTGAAGCAGCGGCAGGCGTCGTCGCCGTCCACCTCCAGCCGGGCGCACACGCCCTGCTCACCGCAGGCGGCGTCCTCCGTACAGGCCACGCCGTAGGTCCCGGCCTGGAGCGCGGGCAGCAGGCACCGGGCAGGGGCGCCCCCGGCGCTGACGCACTGAAGGCCCGAGGGACAGTCCGCGTCGCTCGCGCAGGCCTCCTCACAGAGGGCGTCCAGGGGAAGCGTCTCCGCGGGCGCGGGGGGTGGGGCTTCCTCCAGGAAGGGGCGGACGAAGTCCTCCAATGCGTCCACCCGCACCTGGACCGCCTCGGTCCGGCAGGCCACGTCACCGCTGACGGTGAGGCCCAGGAGCACCTCGTTCCCCGCCGGGCCCCCCAACACCGGGCCTCCGCTGTCCCCCACGCAGGTCATGGCCGGCGCGGGGCCAGCCTGGAAGGCGCTGCCGGTGACGCCCGTCACCTGGAGCAGGCCCTGGCGCCGCTGGCCCGAGGGTCGGGCCGCGTCCTTCGTGTCCCCGTAGCCCACCGCTCGCACCGGGTCTCCCGGCGCCACCGGGACGTCCCCGGCCTGGGGGAGCCGGAAGGGCGGGACGTCCGTCACGGGCACCGCCAGCCGCAGGAGGGCGGCGTCCCAGGTGTGCGTGGCCGGGACGAACTCCGGGTGGGCCACCGCCCGGGTGACCCGCACGAACCGCCCGCCGGGCCCGGGCTCCGGGAGCAGTGTGGGGCCCAGGAAGACCTCGTAGGGGCCCGCCTCCCCGAAGACGGCCAGACAGTGCGCCGCCGTCAGCACCACGTCCGGGGCGATGAGGGCGCCCGAGCAGAGGAGCACTGGCGCCTCCCCTCCGCAGCGGGTGCGCCGGGCCACCAGCGCCACCGCCGCCGTGTCCCCGGGGGCGTCCGTCCCCTGGACCAGGGCCTGGCCCGGGCCCCCGGCGGGTCCGGAGGGCTTGGGGTCCACAGGCCCGCAGGAGGGCAAGCAGCCAAGCATCAGGGAGGCCCCGAGCGCAACCACCCCCCGGGGTCGGCATCCTGTCCTGTCCCTAGCGGACGCGGTGGACCGTTTCGCCATGGGGCGCATCATAGGCAACAGGGGCCATGGGAATGGGGGGGTGCCCCGCGTTACCTTGCCCCTGGGGGACGTGAACCGGATAGAGTCCGTTGCACGTCTCCCTGCCCCGAGGGGCTGAAGGCTTGTCTGCCTGCCTTCTCCGCCGGAGGGGACTGCCACATTGAGTGGCCTGCCACATCTTCACGGGTGGTGGGTCTGCAACCCTTTTTGGAGGATGTTCACATCATTCGCGAACAGAGAAACAGCAGCCGGGGTCCCAACAGGGACCAGAGAACCAACCGCCGCATCCGCGCGCGGGAAGTCCGTGTCGTGGGCTCCGACGGTTCGCAGCTCGGAGTCATGACCATCGAGGCGGCGCTGGAAAAGGCCCGCTCCGAGTCGCTCGACCTGGTCGAAGTCAGCCCGATGGCGAAGCCGCCGGTCTGCAAGATCATGGACTACGGCAAGTTCAAGTACGAGGAGAAGAAGAAGGCCTCGGACGCGAAGCGCACGCAGGTGGTCATCCAGCTCAAGGAAGTGAAGCTCCGTCCCAAGACGGAGGAGCACGACTACGAGTTCAAGGTGCGCAACACCCGCCGGTTCATCGAAGAGGGCAACAAGGCCAAGGTCGTCATCCAGTTCCGCGGGCGTGAAATCACGCACAAGGAGTTGGGCAGCGCCATCCTCGATGACGTCATCAAGGACCTGAAGGACGTGGCCGTGGCGGAGCAGCTGCCGCGCATGGAAGGCCGGCAGATGTACATGATCCTGGCCCCCACGCCGAAGGTCGCTCAGAAGGCGCGTGAGCAGGCGCGGCAGGCCGCTGCGGCCGCTCGCAAGTCCCCGCCCCCTGGCACCGGCAAGAAGCCCCAGGCTCCGGGTGCGGACGGTGCCTCCACGGCCCCGGTCGAATCCGACGGCGCCAGCGAGGCCGACGACGACACGACGGACGAAGCGCCGGACGCCGCGCCCGCGACGACGTAGTCGCACGCAGGCTCGCGTCTCCCCTCACCGGGAGACGCGTACACGGGCGGTGCCCCTTGGGATGCGTCCCGGGGAGACCGCCCGCGTTCGTTTTCGTGGTTCGCCCCGCTAGCCGGGCAGGACCCGCGTGCGCCGGCGACGGCCCCACTCCATCAGGATGAACGTCACGCCCACCGCGAGCATCGCGCTGGCACCGCCACACCCGGCGGCCATCGCCTGCTGGGAGGGGCTCGTCATGGCGCTCGCCAGCACGCCGGGGTCCTGCGGTGGCGGGGACGAAGACGGGCTTCCGGTCGCGGTGAACCGCTCGCCGTCCTCGTCTTCATCCGGCGCCTGCTTCGCCGCCACAGCCTGGGACTTGAGCGACGACGCGCTGGTGGAGAAGAAGGACAGCCGGTAGCTGGAGCCGGAGGACGGCTCGATGCCGAAGAAGCACACCAGCGGCACGCCCGAGGGCAGCACGTCCGGCGCCGCCGGGTAGCCCGCGAAGCCAGACACCGACGCGAGCTCCTTGCCCGCGCCCGGCTTGCCGCTGGAGGACAGCGCGCGGACCCACAGCCGGTAGCCCGTGCCGTCGCTCCGGGGCTGGTTGTAGAAGACGTACAGGCTGCTGCCCGCGCGCACGAGCGCCGGCTGTGTGGCCCAGTCCCCGTCCTCCAGCACCTTCACCGCGGAGCCGAAGGCGTTGCCGTCGAAGCGGCGGTACAGCAGCCGTTCGGAGTTGTCCTTGTAGACCAGGTGCAGGCCGCCATTCCCGTCCGCCACCGCGCTCATCGCGGCGCCGTGGTAGATGCCGTCGGAGAAGGCGGTGCGCGTGGAGGACCAGCTGGACACGGACGCGCTGTCATCACGGATGCGGTAGTGCGTGGTGTCGTGCCCGTCGTGCGAGCTCCACAGCATCATCAGCCGGCTGCCCAGGCTGATGAGCCGCCCGCCCCCGCGCTTCGGGACGCCGTGCGCGAGCGCGGACTGGGTGCGGAAGGTGGAGCCGCCGTCGCTGCTCACGGAGACGACCAGCGTGTTGCTCGCGTCCTTCTCCCGGAAGAAGGCCTGCACCCAGAGCCGGCCCTTGGAGTCGCGCGCCAGCTCCGCGCGGTAGTACGCGGTGCTGGAGCTGGTGGAGTCGAAGACGCGCACGGGCGTGTCCGGGAGCCAGCGGTTCTTGGACGCGCTGTAGCGCCACCACTGGAAATACACGTCGCGTGACGTGGAGCCGCTGATGCCCGCGCTGTCCGGCGTCTCCACCGCGTAGACGAGCGCCACGTCCTTGCCCACCACCACCAGGTCCGCGCGGTCGTAGGTGGAGCCGTCGTGGATGATGCCCTCCTGCTTCCAGGTGCTGCCGCCGTTGTCGCTGCGGAACATCCGCAGGCCGTGCCCGTCCTGTCCGCCCTGCTGCACCGCCGCGAGCAGCACGGAGCCCTCGCTGCGGGACACGCGCACGATGTGCCGGTGCGCGGGCAGCGTCAGCGCGTTGCCTCCCCGCACCGGGATGGCCGAGGGCGGTGTCGCCGCCGTCATGCCCGCCAGCAGGAGCCCTGTGACCGCCGCCCAACCCATGCCCACCCCTTCCGTTGGATTCCCCGCCGGGAAACTGGTGGGGAAGGAGGGACGAAAGAAGGTGGGAAAAAGGGTCGCCGCCTGCTCGCCTGCCCTACGAAGGGGCGGCGGCCGTGTCGTGGGCTGGACGCTTCAGCCGCGCGCCGCGGCCCTGCCGCCGATGTGCTCGCCCGCGTCCGGACGCAGCCGGCGGAAGAGCGGCCCGGCCAGCGACGACACGAAGCCGATGGCAAGGAACGGCAGCAGGAAGCGGTCCGGCGTGAGGCGCACGTCACCGCCGCCGCGCGCCACGTGCAGCATCAGGCCGCCGAAGCTGATGCCCACGCTCAGCGCCATCTGCTGCGTCACCACCGCGATGGTGGAGGCGTTGCTCACCGACTCCTTGGGGAGGTCCGCGTAGGCCATCGTGTTGGTGGCGGTGAACTGCAGGGAGCGCATGAAGCCGCTGAACACCAGCGTGCCGATGATGAACGGGATGGGCGTGGTGACGCCGAAGAAGGCGGGCACGGCCGTCACCGCGGCGGTGAGCAGGTTGGAGGCGATGAGCGTCTGACGGAAGCCCACGCGGCGGATGAGCGCGGGCGCCACAGGCTTGCACGCGAAGGCGCCCAGCCCCGTCCCGATGGTGACGAGCCCCGCCTCCAGCGGCCCCCAGCCCAGCGCCACCTGGAAGAGCAGCGGCAGGAGGAAGGGCGTCGCCCCCAGGCCGATGCGCACCAGCGCGCCGCCCATCATGCTGGCGCGGAAGGTGTCCACCTTGAACAGGCGCAGGTTGAGCACCGGGCGCGGCGTGCGCAGCGCGTGCCGCACGTAGGCCACCAGCGCCCCCACCGCCACCAGCGTGATGCCCGCCTGCACGGGCCACGGCACCAGGCCGATGCCCACCGTCTCCGCCGCGCCCATCAGCGCGGTGATGGCGACCACGGCGATGGCGAAGCCCTTCGTGTCGAAGGGGCCGGGGTCCGGCTGCTTCAACGGTGGCACGAAGCGCGCCACGGCCCACATGCCCAGCAGGCCCACCGGCACGTTGATGAAGAAGATCCACGGCCAGTCCGCGATGCCCAGGATGAGGCCCGCGAGCGGCGGGCCCAGCAGCGGCCCCATCAGCGCGGGCATGGTGAACCAGCTCATCGCGGACACCAGCTTCTCGCGCGGCGCCGAGTTCACGACGATGAGCCGTCCCACGGGCGTCATCAGCGCGCCGCCCAGGCCCTGGACCGTGCGGAAGATGACGAGCTGCGCGAGCGTCTGGGAGAAGCCGCACAGCACGGAGCCCGCGAGGAACACGACCATGGCGGTCATGAAGACGCGGCGCGGACCGAAGCGGTCGGCGATCCACCCGCTCGCGGGCGCGAGCACCGCCAGGGCCAGGATGTACGACGTCAGCGCGAGCTTGAGATGGACGGGGTCGGTGCCGAACGCCACGGACAGCGTGGGCAGCGCGGTGGACAGCGCCGTGGAGTCCAGGAACTCCATGAACAGCGCGCTGGCCACCGCGATGGATGCCAGCCGGGAGCCTCGGGTGGATGGGGCACTGGGAGGCGCGGTGGAGGCAGTCGCGGTGACGGACACGTCCTTTTCTATGCGCATGCCACACCGCGCCTGTCACGCCCGTGTGAAGGCGCGGCCGTGACCGGCAGAAGCGCTCATACTCCCAGCGCGAAGCGGTGGGGCCCTCGCGTGAATCGGGCGCGGCACTCCGGCTGGAGGGCAGCCGAGCGGGCACCTCAGCCCGGTTCCTCCAAACCTGTCCGACTGTCGGACAGCTTCGTGCGGAGCGTCCCCGACAGGGAGCCCCGCCCGTCCATCAGGGTTCCAGCGGCTCGTTGCGCGCGGCCTCGGCCAGGGTGCGGGCCTCTTCGCGCAGTTCGTTCAGGCGGACGCGGTGACGCTGGAGCAGCGCGTCCACCTGTTCGACGCGGTCCTTGTCCCCGCGTGACTTCGCCTCTTGCCGCTCGCCTTCCAGCCGCGACACATCCCGCCCCAGCAGCGTGGCGATGTGCTCCGTCTTCTCCAGCCTCCAGCGCGCCGTCTGTGGCTTCTCCTCCTCGATGGGGTCGTTCTGCTGCGGCGGCGCGTTGGCCACCTCCGGCTCCGGCGGCACGTCTCCGGGCGAGGGCGGTACCACCGTGGCGTGGGGCGGCGCGGGGTCCGGCGTCCGCACCGGCACCGCGCGCTTCGGCGACACCTGGGCCGCCGTCACCGGGCCGGGGCCCGCGTTCCGCACCGGGGGCGTGGCGGCGGGAGAAGATGCCTCTCGCGACGGCCACAGCGCCACGGCAATGAGAGCGGCCACCAGCAATCCCGCGCTCCCCAGCATCACCCGCTCACGGTTCCGCATCGTCCACTCCCCCTACAACCGAAGGCGCCAGCCGTCACCCTGGCGCTCCACCCGGAAGAGGAACGGCTCCGCGCGCTCCGTTCCTCCCTGCGACACCCGCGCCCGCACGACCACCGCGTTCGGGTCGCGGCCATCCACCTTCGCGTCGAGCACGTCCACCAGGCCCATGCCGTGCTCGCGCAGGTCCTTCACTGTCTCCTCGCACGGAGGCACGCCCTGCCCCGTCACCAGCATGGGGCCCAGCACCGCGCAGTCCCCGGACGGCAGGGCCTGGAAGAAGCGGCGCACCGCCGCCTCACCGGCCTCCGCCTTGGAGGACGTCGTGGACGTACAACCGGGCACGGCGAGCGCGGCGAGCCACAGCCCCACCGCCCCCACCGCGTACCTCACCGCGCGTCGTCCCATCCGGCCTTCAGTAGCAGTTGGGCGCGAACAGCTCGTCGTCCGTCGCGGACATGAACTGATCATCGCAGTAGGCGCTCGCCAGCACGTGGCCGTTGCGCACGCAACCGTCGTGGTTGGTGGCGTCCAGCGTGTACTGCGTGTCGCCACCACAGCCGCCGCCGCAGCGGCCGAAGCAGTTGCCCATCACCTTGGGGCGCGACCAGTGGTCCGGCTCGCCGCACACCCAGGTGCTGCCGTTCATGTAGTACTCGTCGCCGTTGCACGACGTGTGGTCACCCAGCTGTGCAATCTGCTGGTTGCGCGCGTTGTCGAAGCCGCCCTTGTCGCAGTCGTGCTTCGCGTACGAGTACCAGTTGTACGTACCGCCACAACTGCCCGTGTTCTTGCCGCCGCACTTCGCGTAGCTGCACAGCATCGTGTAGCCGCGGCCCTGCTCGCCCATCACCGTGCGCTTGAGCGTGACGCTCGTGGGCTGCTGCGCCCACATGCCCACCGCGCGGCGCAGGTACATGGCCTCCGGCGCCGCCGCGTCACCCTGCGGCAGTCCCTGGTTCAGCGCCCCGTAGAACGCGCTCAGCACCTGGCGGTCCGCGTCCACCACCTGAGTGTCCTGCACGTTCGTGTCCGCGAAGCCGTCCAGCGTGGACACTCCAGACGCCGGGTCCATCAGCCCCGTCAGCGTCATGCCGTGCATGCGCACCTCCAGGCGGTACACCCCGGGCTCCACCTCGCGCGAGGCGAAGGACACCGTCTGCCCGTCATGCGCCCAGGTGCCCTCGGTCAGGCCCGTCCCGGAGCGCAGCGACAGGCCCTCCGGAGACGCCGGCGGCGCTTCCGTGCCCGCCCCACCACAGCCCCACAACAGCAACGCCGCGACCGCACCACCCAGTGCCTTGCGCATCCGTTTTCACCCTCCGGCCAGGACAACTTCCAAGAATTCGAAGCGAGTGCCGGATTACCGGGCGACTGCACGGGGAACAAGGCGAGGTGCGTCAGCTGGGGCCTCCAAGCATCCAGCCTGTACCGGAGGACAGCCTGGCTGTTCACGGCGGACGGGCGCGGAGGGGCGGGGATGTGGCATGACGGGCCCGCGAAGCAGGTCGTTCCCCTAGTGGAGGAAGTCCCCTTGAAAATCCCCGCGCTCACCGTGGTGGCGGCGCTCGCCGCGACGGGTTGCTCCAACGGCAGCATCACGCAGAACCGTGAAGCCATGGCCCGCATCGCCTCCAACACGGCGAAGCCCCAGCTGGCGCCCATGAAGGGCTCGGAAGTGCTGGCCGGTACGCCGGACGCCTTCAAGGCCCTGTGCAAGGCGGACCTGGAGCGCGCGCAGGCGCAGGTGGCCGCGCTGAAGAAGCTGGACCCCAAGACGAACGGCCAGGGCGTCCTCAAGGCGTACGACGAAGCGCAGACGGCCATCCTCAACGCGGCCAACCGCTCCAGCCTCACGCATGAGGTGCACCCGGACGCCGCCATGCGCGACGCGTCCCGCGAGTGCGAGCAGCAGGTGGACGCGGCCAACGTGGCGCTGTCGCAGGACCGCGGCGTCTACGACGCGCTGTCGCTGGTGGACCTGTCCAAGGAGGACGCGGCCACGCACCACTGGGTGGACCGCACACTGCTGGACTTCCGCCGCGCGGGCGTGGACCGGGACGAGGCCACGCGCGCCAAGGTGAAGACGCTCAACGAGGAGATCCTCAAGCTGGGCCAGCAGTTCGGGCAGAACATCGCGGAGGACACGCGCAGCGTGGCCTTCACGACCAAGGACCTGGACGGGCTGCCGGAGGACTACAAGAAGGCGCACGCGCCCGGCGCGGACGGCAAGGTGGTCATCACCAGCAACTACCCGGACTACTTCCCGTTCATGACGTACGCGAAGAACGCGAAGGCGCGCGAGAAGCTCTGGCGCACCTACCGCCAGCGCGCGTTCCCCAAGAACCAGGCGGTGCTCGCGCAGCTCATCGAGAAGCGCAACGAGCTGGCCACGCTGCTGGGCTACGACACCTACGCGGCCTTCACGACCGAAACGCGCATGACGCGCACGCAGCAGGCCGCGGCGGACTTCATCGACCAGCTGGCGCAGGCCACGGAGGTTCGCGCGAAGAAGGAGATGGCGGACCTGCTGGCGCGCAAGAAGAAGGACGTGAAGGGCGCCACCGTGGTGGAGCCCTGGGACCAGGACTACTACGAGGACCGGCTGCGCGCGGAGAAGTTCGGGTTCGACTCGCAGGCGGTGCGGCCCTACCTGGAGTACGCGCGGGTGAAGGACGGCGTGATGGGCATCACCTCCAGCCTGTGGGGGGTGGCCTTCCAGCCGGTGAAGGACGCGAAGACGTGGCACACCGACGTGGAGGCGTATGACGTCGTGGACGGCGGCAAGCCGCTGGGCCGCATCTACCTGGACATGCACCCGCGCGACGACAAGTACAAGCACGCGGCGCAGTTCGACCTCGTCACGGGTGAGCTGGACAAGCGGCTGCCGGAGGCCGTGCTGGTGTGCAACTTCCCGCGCCCCGGAGACCTGATGACGCACGACGAGGTGGGCACGTTCTTCCACGAGTTCGGCCACCTGATGCACACCATCTTCTCCGGCCATCAGAAGTGGACGCCCATCTCCGGCATCTCCATGGAGCGTGACTTCGTGGAGACGCCGTCCATGCTGCTGCAGCAGTGGGCGGAGCAGCCGGAGGTGCTCAAGAGCTTCGCCAAGCACCACGAGTCCAACGAGCCCATCCCCGCGGAGCTGGTCGAGAAGCTGCGCGCGTCGAAGGAGTTCGGCCTGGGCCTGTACGCGCGCCGCCAGCTGTTCCTGTCCGCGGTCAGCCTCCAGTACTACTCGCGCGCGCCGGGCTTCGACACGTCCGCGGTGCTCTCCGAGCTGCAGAAGAAGCTGTCGCCCTTCCGCCACGAGTTCCGCGACGGCACCCACTTCGAGCTCGCCTTCGGGCACCTGGATGGGTACTCGGCCGCGTACTACACGTACCTCTGGTCCTCCGTCATCGCGAAGGACCTGGAGTCGAAGTTCCAGGAGAACGGCTACCTGGACCGCGACACGGCCATGCACTACCGCAAGACGGTGCTGGAGCCCGGCGGCTCCAAGCCCGCCGCGGAGCAGGTGAAGGACTTCCTCGGCCGGCCGTACGGCTTCGAGGCCTACCGCGCGTACCTCGACGGCTCCGCGAAGACGACGGGCACCGCGAAGGAAACGAAGTAGCGCAATCGCTTCTCCGGAAGCGGGCCGCATCCTTCAAGCCCGCTTCCGGGAGTGCCGCGCCGCCTGACCCGCCCTCGAGGGCAGGAGTCGGCGCGCGGTGCCCTTGCGGTCCCCGGGCCCTGCCCGGTCGCGGAACTCCCCTTCCCCACCTGAGCCCTCGCTCGTGCCCATCTCCACCCCGGGGACGGAGCCTGGCGTCGGCCTGTCGTCACGCCGCGGCTGGTGAGGGTCTTGCTTTGGAGCGCGCTCGCCGGGGCCCATTCGCGGCCCTGAGGAGGCGTGCACGCGGTGACGGCCTGCGGTTGGAGATGGTGGAAGGTGGGCCTCGCGGCGGTGGCGGTGGTGCTGGCCGCGGGCTGCAGCGATTCACTTCCCAAGGCGCGGGTGCTGCCAGGGCCGGACGCACCCGTGGATCCGCAGGACGCGCTGTGCCGCTCGGCGGCGCGAGACCCGGGCCGCGTCACGCTGCACCGCCTCAACCGCGCTGAGTACAACAACACCGTGCGCGACCTCTTGGGCGACACGGGCTCGCCCGCGAGCAGCTTCCCGCCGGACGACCACGGCTTCGGCTTCGACAACAACGCGGACGTGCTCAGCATGTCCCCGCTGCTGATGGAGAAGTACTCCCACGCGGCGGAGGCGCTGGTGGAGGCCGCGTGGAGGCGAGGCGCGTTCAATGCGTGCGTGCTCGACCCCGCCCAACCGGAGGCGTGCGCGCGCGAGCTGCTCAAGACCTTCGCGCGCAGGGCCTGGCGCCGGCCCGTCACGCCGGAAGAAGTCGAGCGGCTGGTCGCGTTCGTCGCGCTGGCCCGGCAGCAGGGCGACACGCCGGAGGCGGGCGTGAAGCTGGCGCTGCGCGCGGTGCTGGTGTCGCCGCACTTCCTCTTCCGCGTGGAGCTGGACCCTGCACCCACGTCCACGGTGCCGCACACCGTGAGCGACCTGGAGCTGGCGAGCCGCCTGTCCTACTTCCTCTGGAGCAGCATGCCGGATGAAGCGCTGCTGCAAGCGGCGGAAGGCGGCCACCTGCACGAGCCGGAGGTGCTGGAGGCGCAAGTGCGGCGCATGCTGGCGGACCCCAAGGCCCGCGCGCTGGTGGACAATTTCGCGGGGCAGTGGCTCTACACACGCGCGCTCGACTTCTCCCAACCGGAGTCGCGCTACGGCTTCGACGAACCGCTGCGCGAGGCCATGCGCCAGGAGATGCAGCTCGTCTTCCAGGAGTTCGTCACCGGGGACCACCGCCTCAAGGACCTGCTGGACGCGCCCTTCACCTACGTGAACGACCGGCTCGCTTCGCACTACGGCCTGCCCAAGCCCGGCACCCCCGCGATGACGCGCGTGGAGCTGAAGGACCACCCGGAGCGCGCAGGCTTGTTTGGCAAGGGCGCGTTGCTCACCGTCACCGCGAACCCGGACCGCACGTCGCCAGTGAAGCGCGGCGTCTGGGTGCTGGAGCAGCTGTTGTGCAAGGGGCCGCCACCGCCACCTCCCGACGCGGGAGGACTGGCCCCGGCGGTGGACCCCACGCTCAACATCAAGGCACGCATGGCGCAGCACCGCGTGGACCCCACCTGTTCGGGCTGTCACACGCTGATGGATCCGCTGGGCTTCGGCATGGAGAACTTCGACCCGGTGGGCCGCTGGCGCACGAAGGAGGAAGGCGGCGCGGTGGTGGACCCCAGCGGCGAGCTGCCCGGCGGCAAGGCGTTCAACGGCGTGACAGAGATGCGCGCCGTGGTGAAGCAGGACCCGGACCTGTCCGCGTGCATGACGCGCCACCTGCTCACCTACGCGCTCGGACGCGGTGCGGAAGAGCAGGACCGCTGCACCGTGCGCGACATCTCCCAGCAGGCCGAAACCCGGGGCGGCCGGCTCACCGACTACATCCTCGCCATCGTCCGCAGCGACGCGTTCCTGCAACGGCGTGGCGAAGCGGAGGGACAAAAGCCATGAGCCGCACCCCTGCCCTCTCCCGCCGGACGCTCCTGCGAGGCATGGGCGCGCTGATGGCGCTGCCCCTCCTGGACGTCATGCGCCCGCGCACGGCCCGCGCCGCCACGCCGGCCCCGCGCCGCTTCGTGGCCTTCTACACGCCCTGCGGCATCCACATGCCCAAGTGGACGCCCGGTGGGGAGGGCGCGAACTTCTCCCTGACGCCCACGCTCGCGTCGCTGGCGCCGGTGAAGGGGGACCTGCTGGTGCTGAGCGGCCTGGACAACCTGCCCGGCAAGCCAGACGGCGACGGCCACCACGCCGCCGCGACGTCCGCGTTCCTGTCCTGCGTGAAGGCGCGCAAGACGGAGGGCACCAATATCCGCACCGGCATCTCCATGGACCAGGTGATGGCGAACGCGCTGGGCAAGGCCACGCGCTACCCGTCGCTGGAGCTGGGCATCGACCAGGGCAAGGGCATTGGCAACTGCGACTCCGGCTACGCGTGCCCATACGCGAACAACATCGCGTGGGCGGGGCCGTCCACGCCCGTGCCCAAGGAGACGAAGCCTCGCGCGGCCTTCGAGCGGCTCTTCGCGGACTTCGACCCGAACGTCACGCAGGCGGAGCTGGCGAAGCGCAAGGCGTACGGTTTGAGCATCATCGACGCCGTGCGCGACGACGCGAAATCGCTCCAGGGGAAGCTGGGCACCACGGACAAGCGCAAGCTGGATGAGTACTTCACCGGCGTGCGCGAACTGGAGCTGCGCGTGAACGCGATGGACGGCACCGGCCCCACGTGCGGCGCCGCCATGACGCCCGCGGACAGCGACGACGTGCGCGAGAAGACGAAGGCGATGCTGGACCTCATCGTGCTCGCGTTCCAGTGCGACCTGACCCGCACCTGCACCTTCATGCTGGGCAACGCGCGCAGCACCCGCGTGTATTCGTTCCTGGGGCTGTCCGGCGAGCACCACACGTACTCGCACCACCAGCGGGTCCAGGCCAACTACGACGCGCTGGCGAAAATCGACAAGTGGGAGGTGGAGCAGTTCTCGTACCTCCTCCAGCGCATGAAGGGCGTGCAGGAGGAGGGCGGGACGTTGCTGGACCACAGCGCCGTGTACTTCTCCAGCGAGATTGCCGACGGCAACATGCACGAGCACAAGAACCTGCCCATCCTGCTCGCGGGCCGCGCGGGCGGCGCCATCGCTCCTGGCCGGCACATCCGCTATGGGGGGCAACCGCTGGCGAACCTCTACATCGCCCTGCTCGGCATGTTCGGCGTGTCCGCGACGTCCTTCGGCGACGACGGCACCGGGCCGCTCCCGGGCCTGAGGGCGTAGGGCAGGAAGGGGCTCGGGCCCCTCGGGGGTAGCCTGCCCGGTTCGGTTCTCCTGCACGCGGGGCCCAGGTGCGGAATGATTCCGCGCATGGCACTTCCTGTGTTCCGTCGCGGGCTCGCCGTGTTGCTGCTGGCCCCGTTGCTTGGCTGCGGTTCCAGCGCGAACGCGCAGCGGCCCGTCTCCGCCTCCACGAAGAAGGCCGCGGCCACCGCCGCCGCGCGCAAGGCAAATACGGCCACGCCCGCGCCTACCGAGGGCACGCGCAAGCCGGTGCCGACCGCCGCGGAGCTAAAGCGCGACATGGTGGCCGCGCACAACGAGGCGCGGTCGAAGGCCTCGCGCCCCACGCCGAAGCCGGCGCTGCCAGCGCTCACCTGGTCCGACGAGGCGGCGCGCAAGGCGGAGGCCTACGTGAAGGAGTGCCGCTTCGAGCACAACCCGGACCGGGGCACCTTCGGAGAGAACCTGGCCGCCGCGACGCCGGACACCTGGAACACCGCGCAGGTGGTGAAGGGCTGGGCGGACGAGTCCGCTGACTACGACTACGCCTCCGGCAAGTGCAAGGCCGGGAAGATGTGCGGCCACTACACGCAGGTGGTGTGGCGCACCACGAAGGCGGTGGGCTGCGCGACGCAGCTGTGCACGAAGAACTCGCCCTTCGGCGGCAACGTGAAGACGTGGCAACTCTGGGTGTGCAACTACGCGCCGCCGGGCAACTGGGTGGGCGAAAAGCCCTACTGAGCCGCGAGCGTGATGACCTCGATGCCGCTCGCCGTACCCACGGCGAAGCGGCGGTTCGCGGCGTCCAGCGCGAAGTGCGGCGGGGGCGGCAGATGGTGACGGATGCTGGCCAGCACCTTCCCCGTGTCCAGGTCCTCCCAGCGCTGCACCACGCGGCCGGTGGAGCGGGACACGAGCTTCGGGTGGCCGAAGAAGTCCACCACGTGCTCCGCGTCCACGACCATCAGCGGGCCTGCGGGCTCCTCCAGCTCCACCTCCGACAGCACCTTGCGCTCCGTGAGCGAGTACGTGCCCAGGTAGAAGGTGTCGCCGTCGCGGGACTCATCCACGCGGACGAAGACGAGCGTGTCCTTCACTCCAAAGGCGACGGACGTGAGGAAGATGCCGCCCTCCACGCCCTCCATCAGCGCGGCGCTGTCCAGCGACGCGGGCTCCTCCAGCGCGCGGGGCACGTCGAACACCGACGCCGCGTCCACCGGGTGCCAGATCCACCCCGCGCTCGCCAGGTAGCGCCCGTCCGGGCTGAACTGGAGCCGCGAGTGGAAGATGTCCGTCGGGGTGTTGTCGCGCTTCGTGAGGCGCTCGCCCGTGGCGGCGTCCTCCAGCTCCACCACGCAGTACGACTCCGGGCAGTGCGCCAGCAGCGTGCGTCCACTGGGGAGCGTGTGCAGGGCCACGGGATAGTCGTGGGTGTGCGCCTGGTAGAAGTCGCGCATGAGCTGCCTCACCACGCGCGTGCCGTCCAGCAGCAGTCCCGCGGTCCCCAGCGATTCGTACAGCACGCTGTAGCGGCCGTCCGGAGACATCACCGCTCGGTCGAAGCGGTAGGCGTAGCGCACATGCGGGTCGAAGGTGGTGCCATCCAGGTGGTAGCGCGTCAGCCCACCCACCGGGTCCACCAGCGCGTCGCCGCTCCAGCAGAGGGAGGACACGGCGCCCGGGGTCTTCAAGGTCTGTTTCTGGAAATCCATGGCGCCGGGGACGGGGGCGCCCGGCGCGGCCTGACGGCCCGCCCGGCTTCAGGCGGGGATCATCGTCAGCAGCTGCTGGGCCTTCGCGCGGAGCTCCTTGTCACCACCCTGGAGCACCTGCTGCGCGTGGTGGCGGGCCTTCGCCGGCTCTCCCAGGCGCAGCGCCAGCGCCAGGTTGAAGTGCGTGGTGGGGTCCTGGGGATGCGCCTCCAGCACCGGGGCCAGCACGCTCGCGGCGAGCGCCGGGCCTTCCTGCGGCACGTGCTCCAGGTAGTGCACCGCCAGGTCGTTGGGCGCGCCCGTGTCCGAGGGCGCCCGCGCGACGGCTTCTTCCAGCAGCGTGCGCACCCGGCCGCGCTGGCCCGCGACGTCCAGCGCCCGCGCCAGCTGCCGGCGGGCCTCCACCGACTCAGGGTCGCGCTGGAGGACCTCCTCGAAGAGGGGCACGGCCTCCGTCAGCTTGCCCGCGAGCAGCGCGGCCATGGCGTGCAGGCCGATGAAGTTGGGGTTCTCCGGCGCCAGCTGGCGCAGCCGCAGCGCGGCGGCCAGGGCGTTCTGCGTGAGTCCCCCGAGCAGCGACAGGTTGAAGATTTCTTCCCAGAGGACCGCGTCGTCCGACGCCAGCGTCAGCGCGTCCCGCAGCTCCTGAAGCGCGAGCCCCAGGTCCCCCGTCTCCAGATACGCCCGCGAGCGCTCCCACTGCGCGCGGTAGGACTCCTTGACCATCGTGCCCCTCAACCCCGGAACATCTTGTGGAACAGCCGCATGAACATGCCCGACTTGGGCGCGGTCTCCGGGCGGCCGGACTGCTGCTGCTGCGCCTCCGACTGGAGGTCCAGCTTCATCTTCAGCTTCTTGAGGTCCGGGTCGATGGAAAAGGTGCTGAACTCATCGTTCCCTTCAAGGGCTGTCTGGATCTTCCGCGCGCGGGATTCGTCTTGGCTCATGTCGCGTCTCCTGACCGGACCCTGACCCTACCACGGGGTCCTCGCCCCTCCCCATCCTCGCTGTCCCCCTGTCCGCTTGCCCGCACACCCACCCGCGCGCGGATAATCCCTCCCATGCGACGCCCTCCCCTCTTCCGTCCCCTGTCCGCCGTGCTGCTCACCCCGTTCCTCCTGCTCGCCTGTATCCCTGACGGGGACTCGGACGACACGCTCGAGGACGCGGGCGTCCAGGAGGACGGAGGCACCAGCGCCGATGGCGGCGGCGTGGAGCTGACGCAGTTCGCCCGCGACATGCTGGAGGCCCACAACGCGGCCCGCGCCGCCGCGAAGCCCACGCCGTCACCCGCGCTGGAGCCGCTCACGTGGGACCCCGCGGTGGCGGAGATCGCCCAGAAGTGGGTGGACAACTGCGATTACGAGCACAACGCGGGCCGTGGCAACGCGGGAGAGAACATCGCCGCCGCCACGCCGGACTACCTGAACGCGAAGACGGTGGTGAAGGGCTGGGTGGACGAGGTGGCGGACTACGACTACTCGAAGAACGCCTGCGCGTCGGGCAAGGCCTGCGGCCACTACACGCAGGTGGTGTGGCGCAACACGCGCCGCCTGGGCTGCGCCACGAAGCGCTGCACCGTCAATTCGCCCTTCGGGACGTCCAGCTGGGACTTCTGGGTGTGCAACTACGCGCCCCCGGGCAACTACGTGGGCCAGCGTCCCTACTGAAGGCCGCTGGCCCCACTGCGATGCGTCCTCAGCGCTTGAGCGTGCGCGCGAGGAACGCGGACGTCTCCGCCCAGGCGGACGCGGCGGCGCGCTCGTCGTAGCGGCCGCCGGAGGGGTTGGCGAAGGCGTGGTCCGCGTCGTACTCCACGATGCGGCTGCGCACGCCGGCCTCCTCCAGCGCCTTCTCGAAGGCCTGCACCGTCTCCGGCGGGATGGACTTGTCCTTCGTGCCAAAGATGCCCAGCACCTGGGCCTTGATGGTGGAGAGCTGCTGCGGGTCGGTCACCGGGTGGCCGTAGTAGATGACCGCCGCGCTCAGCTCCGGGATGGCCATGGCGGTGCGCAGCGACCAGCCGCCGCCAAAGCACCAGCCGATGCTGCCGGTGCGCACGGCCTGGATGCGCGGGTCTCCCTTGAGGAACGCGTGCGCGGCCAGCAGCGTCTTCGTGGCCTGGTCCGGGTCCACGGCCTTCACCAGCGCGAGCGCCTCGTCGGGGTTGGCGCCCACCTTGCCGTGGTAGAGGTCCACCGCGAGCGCCGCGTAGCCCTCCGCCGCCAGCCGGTCCGCCCAGGCCTGCACGTGCTCGTTGAGGCCCCACCACTCATGGATGACGATGACGGCGGGCAGGGGGCCCTTCGCGTTCGGAGGCAGGCTCAGGTAGGCCTTGGAGCCGTCGGACAGCTCCACCGGCTGGCCCTTGCGCTCGGGGGCGGCGTCCGTGCGCAGGGTGTGCATGGCCTTGAACTCCTCCTCGGAGACGGCGCCCGTGGCGGACGGCGTGCGCGCCACCTCCGCCGGACTGCTCGTCGCGCAGGCGCCCAGCATCAGCGCCGCCGCCAGCACCCACGTGAGCCTCTTCATGTCCGGCTTCATCGTCCGTGTCCTTTCGGGCCCGGGCTGTCCGGGCCGCCTTCCGGGCGTAGCGCGGTGAAGGTGGACGCGCCAGCGCGTTGAACCCCGGACGCGAAGAGGGCCGGCGCGAGGGGAAGTCCCTCACGTCGGCCCTCGGTCCCGCCGCTCCCGTCAAGGAGAGGGGGTGACTACTTCGTCGCCGGGGGCGGCTTGGCGGCCGGGGGCGGCTTCGCGCCGGGGGCCGGCGGCTTCGCGCCAGGGGGCGGGGTGCCCATGCCGGGCATGCCGGGCATGCCCGGAGGGGCCTCGGGGGCCTTCACGATCTCGAGCAGCTCGACCTCGAACACCAGGGCGGCGCCGCCGGGGATGTTCGGGGGCGCGCCGCGGTCGCCGTAGGCGATGTCGGAGGGGCACACGAGCTGCGCCTTGCCGCCGACCTTCATCTTCTGGAGGCCCTCGGTCCAGCACTTGATGACGCCCTGGAGCGGGAACTGCGTGGGCTCACCGCGCTTGTAGGAGGAGTCGAACTCCTTGCCGTCCGCGAGGGTGCCCTTGTAGTGCACCTTCACGATGTCGGAGGCCTGGGGCTGGGGACCGGTGCCCGCCTGGGTCTCCTTGTAGATGAGGCCGGACTCGGTCTTCACCGCGCCGGGCTCCTTGGCCTTCTCCTCCAGGAACTTCGCGGACTTCTCCTTCTCCGCGGTGGCCTTGCGCAGCGAACGCTCGCGCGCGAGGTCCTGGAGCTTGGGACCGTAGGTCTCCAGGTCCACGTCGGTCTTCTGACCGGTGACCTGGGCCGTGAGGCCGGCCTTCACGAACTCCAGCTCCTGCGGGGTCATGTCGAACACGCTGATGCTGCGGCCGATGGACAGGCCCAGCGCGTACAGCGTCTTCTGCTCCTCGGTCTGAGGAGCACCGGCGGTGGCCGCAGCCGTGGAGGTGCCGGTGGCGGAGGTCTCGCCCGGCTTCGCTCCCTGGCCCTGGCAGGCCGTCAGGCTCAGCATCGCCGCGATCAGGATCGTCTTCTTCATCATGATGTCGTCGCCTTTCCTTTGGCTCAGCGGCGGCCGACCGCCCCCCGCTGCATGCCTGGGGCGCGGTCTACTACAGAAAGTGCCCGGCATCCTCTTGGGAACCGTGCTTTCCCCGGATGGGGGTCCATGCAGGTAGGACAACCGGCCGCCGGGCCCCCAACCGGTGGGACGGCCCCGGATTCCCGGCCTGGGAGCGCTGGAAGGGTCCTACCGGGAGGAACGACCGCCAAACGCGGCCTGGGAGACCCCGAGCAGGACGATGGCGCCCAGGATGGCGCCCAGGAAGCCGGTGGGCTCCGGGTCGCGCCAGTCGGTGCCCCGCCAGACGGACGTGAGGAAGCCGCCCACGAAGGCCCCGGCGACGCCCAGGAGCGTGGTGCCAATGCACCCCAGGCGCTGGTTCCCCGGCAGCACGGCCCGGGCGATGAGCCCCGCGAAGAAGCCGAAGATGATCCACCCCAACAGCCCCATGACGTCCTCCCCGTGCGGCGAGTGAAGGCCCGCAATGTGGCGCAGGGCGGGCGGGGGCGGAAGTGCGGAGGTGGTGTCCTTGCCCCCTACCGGAAGCGTGTGGTGCGGTCGTTCGACCCCGGAGCGCCCTGGGGGGGTACCGGGAGGGAGCGCGATGCCCACGCTGACGCGACTCACCATCCGCCATTTCCGGAACGTCATTCCCACGACCCTGGAGTTCCGCCCGGACATCAACGTCCTGCTGGGCGGGAGCCAGACCGGGAAGACGACGCTGCTGCGGCTGCTGTCCACCGTCGTGGACCATCCCGACGAAGCCCTGAAGGATGACCCCTTCGACGTGAGCTGGCGCATCGCCAAGGAACAGCTGGAACTGGAATGCGCGATGACCCGACCGCGAACCGAAAGCGCCACGGACGAGTCTGGCGCGTCACGTTTTCCGCGGACGTTCTCCTGCACGCTCACGGACCACGGCACGGAGGTCCTCAAAGGGGACATCGGTCCGGATGGCACCCGTATCGAGCGGGACGGGAGAACGGAGCACCATCGCTACCCGCTCGTGACCTCGCCCTTCACGATCCTCCGCGTCGTCCTCTCCAAGCACGACGCACCCATGGAGCTGCGCTACCGGCTCATCACCTTCTCCCTGTTGACGGCGGGCAGGCTGGACGAAGGCCTCGAGGGCTACCACGCACTGCTCGACCTCGAGGGGTGGAGGATGGGCGTCCACGGCGCCTGGAACCTCCGCGCTGTTCCTTCTTCCTTCAGGGACCTGCTGGACACCGACCCGATTGGCACGACGTTGACGTTCACGCCGGAGTTCCTGACACACGCGGTCCGGGCACTTGGCTTCGACTCGGCCAGCGCGCGATTCGATATCGAGAGGCTGCCCGCGATCCCCAGCGGCTACCTCACCCAGCTGCGCAATCTGAGGTTCGTCTTCAAGCACGCCGATGAGGAGATCCCTCACGACCTGCTCGCCCCCGAGGAAAAGCTCCTCCTTGCTTTCTTCGCCCACGCCGACGCATCGCGCACCATCCTCATCGCGGACGAGCCGATGCATGGCTTCCACTTCAAGTGGGTCACCGACTGTCTGAGGCAAGTGGGTAATCGGCAGATGTTCCTGACCAACCAGAACCCTCTGCTCCTGGACGTTCTCCGCTTCGGGAGCGCCGAGGACGTTCGCCGGACCTTCACCCTGTGCAAGCAGGCCCACGATGAGTCGGGAGCACGGCTGGTCTGGCGCAACCCCACCGAGGACGAAGCGGAATCCTTCTTCCAGGCCCATCTGGCCGGGGGGCAGAGCGTTTCGGAGATCCTCCGAGCCCAGGGCCTCTGGTAACACGTCACCTCACCACCCATGAGCCCCCTCCGCCGAGCCACCCGGGACGACAACGCCGCGCTGCTGGACCTGTTCGGCGACGTGCCCATGACCGGGGACCTGGTGCTCAGCACGCAGCGGTCGCCGGACTACTTCGGCCTCTTCGCCATGCAGCGAGGTGACGCGGAGGTCTGGGCCCACGGCGAAACATCCCGCCTGGATGGAATGGGCGCCATCCACGTCCGCGACGGATGGCTGGAAGGCAGACCGTGCCGCGTGGGCTACCTGGGCGATTTGCGCACCCGCTTCTCCGCGCGCCGCGCCCGGGGCCTGGCCCGGTTCTATGGCCCCGTCCTGGAGGAGACCGCCCGCCGCCACGGCGTGGACGTGTTCCTCACCGCCGTCATGGCCTCCAACGCGGCCGCGCTCCAGGCGCTCGTGCGTCGTGGCGCGTCCCGGGAAGCGCAGCCGCACTACCACCTGATGCGCGCCTTCTCCGCCGTCTCGCTCCAGTTCGTGCTGCGCCGCAAGCCGCGCCCCAGCCGCTACACCGTTCGCCAGGCCACCGCCGCGGACGTGCCCGCCATGGCCGCGCTGCTGGACGCGGACCACCGTCAACGCCCCTTCGGCTACCGCTTCGACACCGGTGAACTGGAGCACCGGCTCGCGCACTGGCCTCGGCTTCGCGTGGAGGATTCGTTCCTCGCGTTCGACCCCGCGGGGAACCTCGTCGGCTGCACCTCCGCGTGGAACCCCGACGCCGTGAAGCGCTACCGCGTGCTCGCGTACCGGGGCGGCATGAAGTGGGTGCGCCGGGGCTTCAACGCGCTCGCCACCGTCACCGGCGCGCCCCGCCTGCCCGCGCCCGGCGGCGACTTCCGCTACTTCTACCTCTGCAACACCAGCATCCCCTCGGAGGACCCCGGCGTCCTGCGCGCGCTGCTGGACGCCGTCTACGCCGCGTTCCACGGCCGGGGCTTCCACTTCTTCACCGTGCAGCAGGACGCCAGTGACCCGCTGGCCTCGGCCTTCGATGGCTTCATCCAGCGGAGGCTGGACTTCCACCTCTACGCCGTCACGCCCGCGTCGCGCCCCCCGAGGACCTTCCCCGGGGGACGCACCGGCTTCGAAATCTGCCTGCCCTGACGCTCACACCACGCGCGTCTTCCAGCGCCCGCGCCGGAACAACACGATGCCCAGCACGGACATCAACGCGAAGGCCGCCGGCACCGCCCAGTACGCGCCCACCGAGCCCAGGCCCACCGGATGGGCCAGCACCCACGCCAGCGGCAGCTCCAGCACCCAGAGACACCCCAGGTCGATGAGCGTGGGCGTGCGCGTGTCCCCCGCGCCATTGAACGCGGAGGTGATGACCATGCCGTACGCGCACGACAGGAAGCTCAGGCTGAAGATGCGCAGCGCCGTGGCCCCTTCGTCCACCACCGCCGCATCCGTCGTGAACGCTCCCAGCAGCGGATGCGCGAAGATGAAGAACACCACGCCGATGCTGCCCAGCACCATCAGGTTGTACTTGCCCGCCAGCCACACCGCCTTCGCGCCCCGCTCCGGGTCCCCCGCGCCCATGCTCTGCCCCAGCAGCGTGGCCGCCGCGTTGCCCAGGCCCCACGCGGGCAGCAGCGCGAACATCACGATGCGGATGGCGATGGTGTAGCCCGCCAGCGCCGTGCTGCCGAACGACGACACGATGCGCACCAGCACCACCCAGCTGGACGTGGTCACCAGCGCCTGCACCATGCCCGCGCTCGACAACCGCAGCATCGCGAGCATCGTCGCGGGCTCCAGCGACACGTGCTCGCGCCGAATCTGGAGCCGGCCGTTGGACCGCACCAGCCGGAAGAGCTGGTACACCACGCCCGCGCTCCGGCCCAGCGTGGTGGCCCACGCCGCGCCCACCACGCCCATCTCCGGAAACGGCCCCCAGCCGAAGATGAGACACGGCGCGAGCACGATGTTGAGCCCGTTGGCCAGCATCAGCACGCGCATCGCGATGGCCGCGTCACCCGCGCCCCGGAAGATGGCGTTGATGAGGAAGAGCAGCAGGATGCTCACCACGCCGCCCATCATCACGCGCGTGTAGCCCACGCCGTGCTCCAGCACCCACGGCGAGCCGCCGAGCGCCGCCATCATCGGCCGGGCGAAGATGATGCCCGCCACGGCCAGCACCGTGGAGATGATGACCCCCAGGCCAATGGCTTGCACCGCCGTGCGCCCCGCGCGCTCCGCGTCCTTCTCTCCGATGCGGCGGGCCACCATCGCCGTGGCGCCGATGCTCAGGCCCATGCCGGCCGCGTAGATGATGGTGAGGATGCCCTCGGTGAGCCCCACCGTGGCCACCGCCTCCGCGCCCAACCGGCCGACGAAGGCGACGTCCACCACGGCGAACACCGACTCCATGCACATCTCCAGCACCATGGGCACGGCCAGCAGGAAGATGGCCCTCCCGAGTGGCAGCTGGGTGAGGTCCTGCTCCGTGCCGTGCAGGGCCTCTTTCGCGAGGGACCACAGCCCCTTCTTCACGGCGTCGCGGCTGGCCACGGGCTCGGGCGCCTGGGCGTGGCTGTCCGCCAGCGGTGTCTCTTCCACGGGGTGAGGCCTTTCGAGAGCGAGGGGACTTCCTACCGCGAAACGCCCACACGTGGCGCCCAGCGACGCGGCTTCCTACGCCCGCTGCCTCCCACTCCTGACATCTGAAGGTGCCGCACCCACCCTCATCGAGCCAGCAGGTGAGCGTCCGCTGCTGGACGGCTGCGTCGTGCCTTTGGACAACATGCCCTTGTGAGGGCCGGGAGTAGCTTGCTGCATCCCGATGAGTCCCTTACCCGCGACCGCTTCTCTCCTGCCCACCGCGGTAGGTCCTCATTTCACCCTGGCCTCGTCCGCGCGACTGCTGGGCTCCACGCAAGTGGGGCCCGGGGCCATCATCTCCCGAGGCGCCGTCGTGCGCTCGGTGGGAGGCTCCGTGATGTTGGGAGCCTTCTCCACGCTGCGCGAGGACGCGGTGGTGGTGGGCACTCCCGAACGGCCCACGTCCATCGGAGAGAAGACCGTGCTCGGTCCGCGCTCTCTCGTGATGGGTGCGCGTGTGGGGTCGCTGTGCGACATCGGCGGCGGCGCCATCCTGATGCCCGGCGTGACGCTGGGCGACCGCTGCCTGGTGGGAGAAGGCACGGTGTTGCCGCCGGGCATGACGGTGCCGGATCAATCCGTGGTGCTGGGCCGGCCGGGACAGGTCCTGCGGATGCTCTCCTCCGAGGACCTGACCCACCTGCAGCAGCGCCGCGGCGGCGACCTGTCGCTGCCCGCCGCACCTTTGACCCCTTTCTCCGCGCGAGACCGCGCCGAGGACGCCCCCATGGGACAGCTGTATGCCTTTCGCGACCGTCACCCCTTCGTCCACCCCACCGCCACCCTCTTCTCCTCCGCGGAGGTGTCCGGTGACGTGGTCATCGGCGCGGGGGCCATCATTGGCGCGGGCGTGAAGATCACCGGCGACCTGAACGGTCCGGTGCGCATTGGCGCGCGGGTGCAGATTTTGGAGAACACGGTGCTGCACCTGCAGCCGGACACCATGCTGGTGCTGGATGAGGGCGTGGTGGTGGGCCCGGGCTGCATCCTGCATGCGTGCAACCTGGGCGCGGGCACGGTGGTGGAGCCCGGCGCCATCCTCTGCGAGGGCAGTCACCTGGGGAAGGGCTGCCACGTGGCCGCCGGCAGCCTGGTGAAGGCGCGCGCGGTGTTCCCGGACTACGCGCTGGTGGAGGGCTTCCCCGCGGCGCAGGTGGGCACGCGCACGTCGCCGCCGGAGCCGCCGCGCTGGGTGCTCAGGCCGGAGGACCTGCCGGGCCTGCGGCGCATGGGGTGAGTGGATTTGCACTGACCGTGCGCTCTCTGGCAGGGTCGCGGGCCATGGACGCAGTCAATTCAATCATCGAGATCGCGGGCCCGCTGCTGTTGGGCATGGCCTGTGGCGCGCTCTTCCGGAAGTTCGTGTACCCGCGCGTCCTCGCGCAGTTGGGAAGCCTGGCCCGGCCGGTGACCTCCTCCGCCAACACGTGGATGCTGGTGGTGCAGATCTGCTTCACGCTGGGCCTGGCGGTGGCGTGCCATGCGTCCAACGCCATGGCGACGCTGATGTGGGCGCATGAGCATCTGCCTCCGCTGCCCTTCCCGTTCACCCTGGGGCTGCTCCACTGGATCTTCCTGGGTGCGACCTTCTTCTCCGGGTACTTCCTGGCGCTGATTCCCTCCTCGGACTCCGAGGAGGAGCAGTCGGCCTCCGGTACGGTCTAGACCCAGAAGACCACGTCGCGCTCCGCGTCCTCGGGACCGGAGCCGTGAGCGCCTTCGCGCAGCCAGCGGCGGTACGCCTCGATGTCCGCGTGGTGCAGGTCCGCCTCCGTGCCCGAGTACACGCCGCCGCCGGGACCATCCGTCAGCCCCTGGCGCTGCGTCTCCATGATGCGGACGTCCTGCTGGATGACCTGCCGCGTGTACCAGCGCACCAGCGGCGTCAGCGCGCGGCCCACCCATGCGCCCGGCACGTCCACCGGCAACCGGTAGCTGATGGCCGTGTACACGAGCGTGTCCGTGGGCCCGATGGGCGTGCACTGTGAGTTGATGGCGAAGCCGCTGTCTCCCCACTGGTAGTCCACGCGCGTGACGTTGGGGACGATGAACTCGTCCGTGTGCACGAGTGGCAGACCGCGCGGGTTGAACAGCCGCCCCAGGCCCGTGAGCGCGTCCTCCTCCTGGTGGTAGGTCATCCGCACGCGGCCCGCGTGGCGCTTCACCGTGGAGGGCACGCGCTTGCGCGTGGGATTGCGGAACCAGCCCCGGTGCACGAAGGACGTGTGCGGCACGTCCATGAAGTTCTCCACCAGGTTCGTCACGCCGTTCGCGAAGCGCGTGACCATGAAATAGACGGTCCAGCCGCGCTCGCCCCAGTAGGGCACGCGGAAGGGCTCCGCGCGGGCGTGGGTGACATCCGCGCCCAGGTAGACGTAGACGAGCCCGTCCTGTTCCCGCGCGGGGAAGCGCGCAAGCCGTCCCAGGTCGCAGGGCGCGGGCTGGAGGCCTTCGTGCGCGCAGGCGCGAGCGTCCAGCTTCTCCCCGCGTTGGGGAGGGCCCAGCGCGGGGATCTCCACCACCGCGCCGGACGCGTCGTAGACCCAGCCGTGGTACGGGCAGCCGAGCCGTCCGTCGAACACGTCGCCCTGGGACAGGCGCGCGTTGCGGTGGAGGCAGCGGTCGCGCAGCGCGGTGGGTGCGCCGTCGGGTCCGCGGAAGAGGACCAGCCCCGTGCCGAACACGGTGCGCGCGACGGGCTTGTTCGCGGGCAGCTCCGTGGAGAGGCACGCCACGTACCAGAAGTCCTTCAGCGCGCCGCAGCGAGCGAGGTCCGCCTCCGCGTCCAGGTCCACCGTGAGCATCGTCATGATGTCCCTCTTCCGAACCACTCCGCCCAGCCGGCCTGGCGGTGCAGGTCCACGGGCTTGATGTCGCCCGCGCGCTGACCGAGCTGGATGCATCGGGCCTCGTAACGCCGGGCCCCCTGCGTCACGCGCACCGCGCGCACCGGACCGAGCTGTCCCAGCTCCCGCGCGTAGCGGTAGTGGTGGCCTTCGCACAGGGCTCGCTCCACGTTCGCAGCCATGGCGTCCAGCTGGTTCGTGGGCAGGGCCGACTCAAGGAAGAGGCGGTAGGCCGGCGGTGTCCCCCACTCCGGCGCGAGCATGGCGAAGGCGGGCCGCGTGGGGCCCAGCGCGGCGTCCAGGACCGTGCCCACTCGCGCGGCGGAGAGCTTCTCGCCCACGAGGTCTGACACGGCATCCGCTCGGCCGAGGAACCGCAGACAGGGCGTCGCGTGCACGAAGCCTTCCACGCGGACGAGGTCCCCCAGTCGGTAGCGCAGCAGTCCGCCGGACGTGGAGAGGAGTACCGCATAGGTGCGGCCCGCCGTCAGCTCGTGCGCCAGGAGTGGGCGTGCGTCAGGGCGCTCCGGGTCCATGAACTCGATGAAGTGGCTCCGGACCGCGAGCACTGGCGCGGGCGCTTCGAAGAGGGGCACTGTGATGACGCCCTCCGTGGCGAGCAGGCCCTTGCCCTGGACCTCGATGCCCGGGAAGCGCCGGCATGCGCCAGCCACGGCGTACGAGGCCTGGGCGTCCGTCCACATGCTCAGGAGCGCGAGCCCTGGCCAGAGCGTGCGTCCGTCGCGCAGGGCGGCGCGCAGCACCTGGGCCCTCGGGATGTCACGCACGCCCTGGAGCCCCTGCACGAGCGCCGTCCAGGCAGGGTCGCTAGCCACGGGTGTGCCGTCCGCGTCCTGTTCAGGAGGCCGCAGCGTGCCGCGCTCCAGGTCCTCCGCGAGCCGTTCGCCGTGCCGCTCCAGTGCGTCCATCAGGAGCGTGAGGAAGCTGGGGTTCCAGACGCTGATCAGCGCCAGGTTCGAACACCGCACGAGGAACCACAGCGTCACGTAACGACACGGTTCGACGTGGGGAGCCTGCCCCACCGAGCCCGGCACGGCGAAGACGCGCGAGAGCAGCGGCTGCAACGGGCGCGGGAACCAGGCGCTGTCCTCCGCCGAGCCCACCCGGATGCCACCTGCGGTCCGGTGCTGTCTCCGGCCCAGCGGGGAGATGGACCAGTAGCTGGGGCCTTCGCGCACCGCGGGGCGGCGCAGGAAGACCTCGTGCAGCATGGGTGCGAGCGCGCGCTGGAACTCGCGCAGCAGGCCCTGCGTCACCGGCACCCGCTTGGACGCACCCGAGGAACCACCGGACAGCTCGAAGCGCAGCACGGGCTCACGAGTGAGGACCCGCGCTTCTCCCCGCGCGATGCGCTCGACGTCTTCCGTCACCGTGTCCGGCGTGGTGATGGGCACCGCGTCCTGGAACTCCCGAGCGGTGCGGATACGGCCGAAGTGCGGCAGCCGCTCCGCCTGTGCCGTGCCCTCCACGGCGCGGAGGATGCGCGCCAGACACTCCGCCTGCGCGACCTCCGGCTCGCGCAACGCATGACGGAAGCGCAGCGCGGACGGCGTCAGCGCCGCCATCGTGGCGGACAACATCGCACGGGAAGTCAGCACGTCACGTCCCCACGCGGATTCGCGGACAGCGCGGATGAGACCAGCGCCGCCATCGTGGCGGACACCATCGCACGGGAAGTCAGCACGTCACGTCCCCACGCGGACTCGCGATGCGTCCCGCTCCCGCCGGGCCCAGCGACGCAGCTGGCCCCAGACGCTTCGAGCCAGCGCCCTCGCCAGATCCCAGCCGCGGATCTCCACCAGACACACCAGCTCCTCGCCCTCGGCGTGGCCGGGGTTGCGTTCCGCGAAGTAGGCGATGTGCGGATGAGCCGCCGCGTCGCGGTCGATGGGCGAGACGCCATCCCGCACCCGGTAGTGCGCGCCGTCAAAGCGCAGCGTTCCCTTCGCCGCGTCGTACTGCGCGCCGAACCACCGCGTCGCCAGTCCCCGCAGGAACTCCGAGCGTCCTTCCGGCGGCGTCCAGTCCCGGCGCGGATGCGTGCGCGGGAAGTAGTTCACCGCCAACAGGTACGTCTTGTATCCGCCCGACAAGAGCAGCCAGTACAGCGGCCTCCACGGCCGGCGCAGCTTGCGCGCGAGCAACAACCTTCCGAACACCACCTGCAACGTCTTGTGGCCCCACCAGTCCGGATGGATGACCGTGTCACCCGAGTACAGCACCTCCACGCCACCCTCCTCCGCCACCCGTACCGTGCTGAACCCCACCAACTCCCGCGTGCGCCGGGCATGCAGCAGGAACACCCACTGCTTCGCGTCCAGGTCCGCGTGGAAACGCTCGGCGCTCACGCCCACGTAGCAGCACTGCATCAGCGCCAGCATCCGCGCCCGGGTGCCGGCGTCCAGGTCCTCCCGCCGCACCGTGGTGCCCTTCATCGCGGAGAGCATCGCTTCAGGGCCCTCCCCGCAGCGCCGTGGGCGCGGGAGGCTGACGCACCTCCTGGTAGCGGTCCGCCTCCAACGTCACCTCCTGCGGCTGCGCGCCATACCAGTGGATGACCGCCTTCACCGGTCCCGAGTGACGGCCCAGGCCGAAGTGCAGCCGGGGATCCGCCGACGCGGAGAACCCGCCCATCAGCCCCACCTCGCGCACCTGCTCCACGCGTTTGCCGTTGTCCTCGTAAGACACCACCACGCGCGAGCCCACCGCGCTGCGGTGCGTGCGCTGGCCGTCCCCCACCAGCGACAGGCCCACGAAGTGCGCGTCCGGCTTCGCTTCCGTGGCGCTGGCTCGCAGCGTGTTGCGGTACAGCGACACCGGCGCGTGCTGGTTGGTGATGAGCACGTCCAGGTCGCCGTCGTCATCCAGGTCCGCCATCAACACGCCGCGCGAGTTGTCCGGCGCTTCGATGCCCACGTCCTTCGCCACATCCACGAAGTGCCCCGGCCTCGCATCGCCCAGGTTGAGGTACACGCGGCGCGCTTCGTTCGGATAGAGCATGCGGCCCCGGATGTCGCCCCACTTGTCCGCGTACGTGTGCACCTCCGGGCCGGACTGCATCAACTTGTGGTTCACGTACCAGTAGTCGTTGCGCTGTCCCGCCGGGATGCGCCACTTCTCCGCGTCCAGACGCGCGTCCACCATGCCGTTGGCCTGCACCAGGTCCGGCCATCCGTCGTCGTCCAGGTCCCCCGCCGCCGCGCCCCAGCCGAAGCGGCGCTCGTTCAGCGCGCCCCGGAAGGTGGCCTCGTCCTTGAAGCGAGGGACGAAGGCGTCCTCGCCCGGCCCCACCATCCACAACAGGCTGCCCTCCGCCTGGAGCGAGTGGTGCACGTTGGACACGTACACATCCAACCAACCGTTGCGGTCGAAGTCCGCCACGCTCGCGTTCATGCCCTTGTACGTGTCGCGGCCAATCTCCCCGAAGCGGTTGCCCACGATGTGGCGGAAGTGCCGGCCACCCTCGTTCAGGTAGATGTCGTCCGGCCCGAAGTCGTTGGCCACGTAGAGGTCCGTCCACCCGTCCTGGTTCAGGTCCACCGTGCTCACCGCGAGCGACCAGTGCGTCTCCTTCAGGCCCAGCGCCTCCATGTCCTGCTTCTCGAACGTGCCGTCTCCTCGGCCCCGGTAGAGCGCGTTGCGCCCACCGTTGCTCGCGTTGTGCCAGCCGTCGTGCATGAAGCGCAGCATGCGGCGGTCACCCGCGTACTCGGGCTCGGGCAGCTTGAAGAGGTTGAGCGGCGGCGCGGGCTCCGGGTAGTCGGGCAGGTGCGTCGTCATCGCGTTGAGCACCAGCAGGTCCAGGTGCCCGTCGCGGTCGTAGTCCAGGAACGTGAGCCCCAGGCTCACCGCGTGGTCCGTCACGCCCGCGGATTCCGTCACGTCCTCGAAGCCCGCGGTGCCCGTCTCGCGCAGCGTGTTGCGCAGCAGGCGCACCGGCCCGAAGGCCACCGCCACCGCGAGGTCCTGGTCCCCGTCCCCATCCCAGTCCACGAACGTCCCGCCGCCCGCCAGGCCCTCCTCCTTGTAGCGGGTGGCGAAGCGCTCCAGCGCGGGCACGGGGACGCGTTCGAAGCGCAGCCCGCCCAGGTTGCGGTACAGGCCCGCGTGGTGCTCCGGCGTGCCCAGCGGGTGCGTGAGGAACAGGTCCAGCTTGCCGTCCCCGTCGAAGTCGCCGGTGGCCACCGCGTCGCCCACCGCGACCAGCCACTTGGCGACGTGGGCCACGCGCGGATCCAACTCCTCCAGCGTGTGACCCATCTGGGAGTCCAGGCCCGCTTGCTTGAGGTCCTGCGCGTTCAGGTGGAACGCGAGCGGCGCCTGACGCTCCCCCTGCGCCGCTGACACCGAGTAGCCCGTCGCCAGCACCGCCCCGAGTCCCCCCACCACGCCCACGCGCTTGAGCATGTCCGGAGCCAGGAGCCCGTGCAGCGCCGCGCCCCGGGTGCGCCACAGCTCGCGCGCGTGCATGAACACGAAGCGGGAGGTGGCCACGGTGAGCGCCGCGTAGAAGAACGTGTAGACGCTCTCCTTCAGGTGCAGCACCAGGTCCACGCAGGTGATGGCCAGCGCGACCAGCACCTGGGCCTTTGGCGTCGTGGGCGACGTCGCCGGGTCGGTGAGCATGTAGAAGACGAAGATGAAGAACGACGGCGCGCCCAGCGTGCCCAGGAACAGCACCTCCGGCGGCAGGTGGTGGCGGAGGATGAACGCTCGCAGCGCCGTCTGGAGCGCGTAGAAGGTCAGGAAGCTGATCACCAACCAGCCGCGGCCCACGCGGAAGAAGAACAGCACCATCGCCGCCATCACGATGAAGGCCGACAGCGCGACCTCCCCGTTGGCCCACTGGTAGGCGGGCGCGGCGGTGATGAGCTCGCGCGTGGTGAGCAGCGACACGGCCACCGCGAACATCGACGGGTTGAAGACGTGCCGCCCCTGGAAGGTCAGCACGTACTTGGAGCCGATGGCCAGCCACACCGGCAGCCACAAGAGCGTGCTCGCGTGCGAGTAGTTCAGGAGCAGCGCCAGCGAACAGCAGGAGATGTACGCGGAGAGCGGCAGCTCCTTGCGCCGCTTGAGCACCCAGCCCAGGACCGCGTCAAGCAGCGTGCCGGAGACGACCAGGAAGGCCATCTGCCCGGGGCTGCGGTTGAAGCCGAAGAAGGTGAAGCCCAGCACGCCGTAGAGCGTGAGCAGCGCCGCGAAGGGCAGCCTCGGGTCGTTCCAGCGGGGGAACACCCAACCGCCCCACTCCACACGCGTGCCCGCGAGGGCCGGCTGCGTCGGCATCTCCACACTCATGATTGACCGTCCCGGTGCACGCGCGGAGCGTGCCGTGCCCGTCTCCGGGTGTCCAATCCGCACGGGGCTTGCGTCCGGCGCCCATGCATGGAGTCCTGGCGCCCGATGTCCTCTTCCCTGCCTCGTCGCGCGGCGGTGCCTCGCGAGCTGCTCGTTCCCGCAACGCCCTCCGGACTGCTGCGCCTGGCGGCCGTGGAGTGGGCGGGGATGGCCCTGGGGTGGGCGGTCATGGCTTGGGCTCCTCCGGTGCTGGTGCCGTTGGCGGTGCTCGTCGTCGCGGGACGGCTGCATGCCCTGGGCGTCCTGCTTCATGACGCGGTCCACCTGCCTTCGCGAAGGCGGGAATGGCGACTGTGTCTGCTGGAGACCGTCGCGGGGTACCCCATTGCGTCCACGCTGGAGGCGATGCGCTACCACCACCTTCGCCATCATCGCGACGCGGGCCTGCCGTCGGATCCGTACCGCAAGCCTCCGGATGGAGGCCGGCTGCGCACGGCGTGGCGGTGGCTGCTGCTCCTGACTGTCATCCCCGGCTGGGTGCTGCGGGGACCGGTGGGGCTTTGCGCGTGGATGTTGCCTTCGCTGCGCACGGCATATGGGCGCGTGTTCCTGCAGGACCGCTCCGGACGGGTGCTCACGCGCGACGCGGAGGTGGCGGCGTGTGCTCGGGCGGAGGCGGGGCAGGTGCTGTTCCACCTGGGCGTGCTGGCGCTGGCGGTGCGGTGGCCTTCCGCGGTGCTGTGGGGGTATGCGGTGCCGTTGCTGGTGGCGTCTGGATTCAACGCGCACCGGTTGCTCGCGGAGCACACCGCCGCGCCCGTGCAAGGGCGGAAGCTGGAAGATGTGTTCGCGTGCACTCGCGACCATGGGCTCGGGTGGTGGGGAGGGTTGGGATTGGCGCCCCGGCACGTGGGGATGCACGTGGTGCATCACCTGCATCCGCAGGTGTCCTTCACGCATCTGCCCCGGCTTCGAGCGTGGTACGTCGAGCGGTTTCCCCACCACTATCCCCGGCCTCGTTCCTACTGATGCTCACTTCGTCGACGCGGGTGTTCCTGGTGGTGGCGTTGCTGGCGTGCGCGAGCGCGGCGGTGGTGTTCCGGCGCAGGCAGAACGCACAGGGCGGCCGAGGTGGACGCATCTCCGGACCCAAGATGGCGTGGCTGCTGTACGCGGTGTTCCTCTGGTTCCTGGTGTGCCCGCTGGTGGCGCTGGATGCGTCCGTGCCGATGGAGGCGCGCGTCGTGCTGGGGGCGTTCGCGGTGTCCATGTGGCTGCGCGGTGCCGCGGAGCTCTACATGCTCTACGTGTCGCGCAACTGGCGGCCGCCGTATGGCGTGGGCCATGACCTGGGGTGCATCGCGCTGGTGGGGGCGGGGCTCGTGTACACCGGGGAGAAGTGGGCCGGAGTGCTCGATGGGCGCGATGTGTGGTCGCTGGCGTTGGTGGGGTTGGTGCTGGTGAGCCTGCTGGTGGAGGTGGCATATGCGGCGCTGTTCCATCAGGCCGTGGAGGGACGCACCACCGGAGAGGATGGGGTGTGGTTCGCGGATGCCGAGCAGGCGCGGTTCCAGCGCATCAACCGGCTGACGCTGGCGCTCAACGTGCCACTGTATGGGGCGCTGGCGGTGTGGCTGATGATGGGAATGGGGTAGCTACACCACGGGCTGGCGCCAGGCCTTGGACAGGTGACCGGGGTGGGACTGGTTGAAGCGGTGGAGCAGTTCCTCCCGGCCGTGCTCCAGCAGGTACGTGAGCTCCCGGGGCATCAGCGTCTTCACGGTGACGAGCCGGACCTGTCCGTCCGGCATCGTGAAGTGACCCGGGAGTGCTGGGGTGTCCATGCCCAGGAGCACGCCGACGCGGCCGTCCTTGGTCAGGAGCGGTTCGGGCATGCGCTCTCCGTCCACTTCCATGGAGAGGATGCCGGTCCTGGCGGGTTCGCGCAGGTGTTCGTGGCCTACGAGCTCGTTGGCGATTCGTTCCAGCAGAAGCTGCTGCCAGCTCTTCGCCACGTTCTCCACGGGCTCGTCGGTTTCGAGCGCGAGCTCCAGGCCGAAGCCTACGGAGGGCGCCACGGCCTCCACGAAGAAGTCGGAGAGACCGTCCGTTACGAAGAGGGTGCGCCCTTCGGGCCTGTGAATGACTCGCCAGATCTGGCGCCTCGCGGGCCAGCCGCCTCCGACGACAATGGGGATGACGAAGCTGTCCTCCATGGTGCCCAGCGTGCGCCAGAACGCGGTGCGGGCCTTTTCGGTCCGGTCGTAGAGCACCTTGAGCTTGCGACTGTGTTCGCGCTGTTCAGGGCTGACTTCGCTGGGGCCTGTGACCTCTCTGAATGACATCCCCGTAGCGCCTGAACTCTCCAGGGCATCCTTGATGTCCTCGGAGACGAGGAGCACGACGTTCCAACCCCAGGGGCGGAAGACCTTGGCATCGCCCACTTTCGTCGGGTCGATGCGCAGGCCGTAGACGGCTCGATATGTCCCCGTCAATTCTGGTCGGTCATCCTCTGGCAGCCAGTACTTCACCTCGGCGGACTGTTGATCATCGATGCATCGAATGGTCCGTGTCGCGACGAGGATGAAGTAAGGCTCGGACTGTCCTTCGACCTCGACGGGAATGAGCTGTACGTCGTCCTGAGCCAGTTCCGCGAAGACATTCGCGACGCGCTTGTGGACAACAGGTGTCCCGCCCACACTCGACGTTGAGAAGTCTTGAACCACTCCCGGATGCCCGATGGGGATCGTCAGGCGCTCATGGACCTGGACCGGGCAGCCATCCGCGAACTGCCAGATGTCATCGATCTCATGCCCCTGGGCGTTCGTCGCTTCACCTGGAAGCCAGCGGCCGTGAATCTCCATGTCGTCGAGGAGTTTGAAGTACCTCATTGGGATTAGCCTTCCCGGTCGTCAGGGCTGCGTGACGAGCAAGTTGAGCCGACTGTTCTGCGTAGAGATCTCCGCTCCCAGCGACTCAAGCTCCTTCACAAGCTCCTTACCGCACGACTGAATGCTCCTGCATCTTCCCAGTGCCCGGCGCAAGCGTTCGTAGACTTCTTCATGGTACTTCTGAGGATGCGGTCCTTTATGTCCAGGAACACGGACTTTGTTTGCGGGATCATCCAAGGACATGCCCGCACGGTCGAAGAGGTCTTGGAACTTGGGCGACCAAGGTCCGCCATGATGCGTGGCTTCCCACCATTTATTCGTGGCGATGTGATGCTCGTGGACGTCGACGGGCGCGGGGACGTTCCGCCCCTTCGCGGACATCGCCACCGCGTTGGGCGCCAGCGCGAGGGTCACCTCGCCGCTCGCGGACACGGCAATCGCTGATACTTCCGCCGCTGCCACCAGCCGGAAGCCTCCCTGCTCCGCTCCCACCAGCGCGGCCTGCGCTGAACCGGGCAGCGTCGCGACCCTCGTCGCCAGCGTCTGCGCCGTGCTCCCCAGCGCCGCCATCGCCAGCATCACGAAGGCCCGTGCCGCCTGCTTTCCCATCACCTCGCCGTACTTCTCTCCCGCGTCCCGGATGCCGTCGAACGTCTCCGCCTCCCTCACCTCCGCCGCCAGCACCCTCCAGCCCTGGATGAGACTCCACACCGTGTCCCAGCCCAGGTACGCAATCAGCGCCACCGTCAGCGTCGCCGCTACGCCCTTCGACAGCAGCGGCTCCGGTACCAGCCACAGGCTGAAGTACACCGCTCCCGTCATCACCAGCAGGGACACCGTCGCCTCGGGGTCCACCATCCCCACCAAGGCTTCGGCCGTCTCCTCCCACACCGAGTCCAACGCAATGCGGAAGGCCAGCGTCCGCTTGCCCTCCTCATCCAGCGTCAGCCCTCCGTCCAACAGGTGCAGGCAATCTCCGGACAGCCGCTTGCGCACGCACCAGCGTCCGTAGGCGGCCTCCAGTTCAGTGCCCCCTTGCGACACGCGGACGCGGCCCTGCCTCGGGTCATCCACGGACACGACGCCCAGCGAGGCTCGCGGACGGTCCGATCCAGGATTCAACAGCCGGAGGGCTTCCCTCCTCGGATGCACCGACACCGACGCTCCACGCGCCAGCGTCCGCACTGCCTTCTCGAAGGTGTCGCCCTCCAGCGACACGGGCCTCGTGTCCGTGCGCGGCGTGTGCTCACGCGCCCGGCCTTCTCCCGTGTCCAACCGCCATGTCCGTGACGTCGCGCAGCCCGTCACGAACAGCATCCACATCACGCACAGCCAGCGCAGCGACATGGACTGCCTCCTGGCCTGAGCTACTACACCACAGGCTGGCGCCAGGCCTTGGACAGGTGGCCGGGGTTGGACTGGTTGAAGCGGTGGAGCAGTTCCTCCCGGCCGTGCTCCAGCAGGTACGTGAGCTCCCGGGGCATGAGTGTCTTCACGGTGACGAGCCGGACCTGTCCGTCCGGCATCGTGAAGTGACCCGGGAGTGCTGGGGTGTCCATGCCGAGGAGCACGCCGACGCGGCCGTCCTTCGTCAGGAGGGGTTCGGGCATGTGCTCTCCGTCCACTTCCATGGAGAGGATGCCGGTCCTGGCGGGTTCGCGCAGGTGTTCGTGGCCTACGAGTTCGTTGGCGATTCGTTCCAGCAGCGTCACGGGCCAGCCTGTCTGCGGCTCGTTGGTCTCGAGCGCGAGCTCCAGGCCGAAGCCTATAGAGGGCGCCACAGTCTCTACGAAGAAGTCGGAGAGGCCGTCCGTCACTAAGAGGGTGCGTCCTTCGGGCCGGTGGATGACTCGCCAGACCTGGCGCCTCGCGGGCCAGCCTCCTCCGACGACGATGGGGAGGATGGCGTTTTCGTCCAGCGTGCCCAGCGTGCGCCAGAACGCGGTGCGGGCCATTTCCGTTCGCTCGTAGAGGGCCTGGAGCTTGCGGTTGTGCTCACGCTGTTCCGGGCTGACTTCGCTCGGGCCTGTGACTTCCTTGAACGCAATTCCCGTGGCGCCGGTGCGCTCTAGGGCCTCCTTGATGTCCTCGGAGACAATGAGCGTGATGCTCCAGCCCCAGGGACGGAAGACCTTGGCATCGCCCACTTTCGTCGTGTCGATGCGCATACCCATGACGGACCTGTATCGCCCGGTCTTCTCCGGCCGCCCATCTTCAGGCAACCAATACAGCACCTCCGCCGACTCCTGGTCATCGATGCATCGGATGGTGCGAGTCGCAACGAGGATGAAGAAGGGCTCCGACTGTCCGTCGACATCGACCGGGATGAGCTGCACCTCATCAGGAGCCAACTCCGTGAACACACTTGCGACTCTCCGATGGACAATGGGCGCAGTTCCGACACTCGTCGTGGCGTAGTCGAGGATCTTCCCAGGATGACCAATGGGAATCCGTAGACGTTCGTTGATCTGGACCGGGCACCCCTTCCTGAACTGCCAGATGTCATCGACCTCCCGCCCCTTGGCATCCGTGGGCTCATCTGGCAACCAGCGGTCCCTCAACTCCATGTCGTCGTGAAGCTCGAAGTACCGCATCGGAATCCGTCTCCCTGTGAATCAGGGTTGGGTGACAAGAAGGTTGAGCCGGGTGTTCGGCTTGGAGATCTGCCTGCCCAGGGCTTGGAGTTCCCTCACCAGCGCTTCTTTGCATGTCAGGATGGTTCTGCAGTTTCCCAAGGCCTCACTCAACCTTGAGTGGACTGTCTCATGGTACTCGCGAGGATGCGGACCTTGATGGCCCTGGACACGAACCGTGTTCACTTCGTCGTCCAGTGACATGCCTGCGCGGTCGAAGAGTTTCTGGAACTTAGGTGACCAGGGACCACCGTTGTGCGTCGCCTCCCACCACTTGTTCGTGGCGATGTGATGTACCCGGACTTCGACCGGCACGGGGACGTTCCGCCCCTTCGCCGACATCGCCACCGCGTTGGGCGCCAGTGCGAGGGTCACCTCGCCGCTCGCGGACACCGCGATTGCTGAGACCTCCGCCGCGGCCACCAGCCGGAAGCCTCCCTGCTCCGCGCCCACCAGCGCCGCCTGCGCTGAGCCCGGCAGCGTCGCGACCCGCGTCGCCAGCGTCTGCGCCGTACTCCCCAGCGCCGCCATCGCCAGCATCACGAAGGCCCTTGCCGCCTGCTTTCCCATCACCTCGCCGTACTTCTCCCCCGCGTCCCGGATGCCGTCGAACGTCTCTGCTTCCCGCACCTCCGCCGCCAGCACCCTCCAGCCCTGGATGAGACTCCACACCGTGTCCCAGCCCAGGTATGCAATCAGCGCCACCGTCAGCGTCGCCGCCACGCCCTTCGACAGCAGCGGCTCCGGTACCAGCCACAGGCTGAAGTACACCGCTCCCGTCATCACCAGCAGGGACACCGTCGCCTCGGGGTCCACCATCCCCACCAAGGCTTCGGCCGTCTCCTCCCACACCGAGTCCAACGCAATACGGAAGGCCAGCGTCCGCTTGCCCTCCTCATCCAGCGTCAGCCCTCCGTCCAACAGGTGCAGGCAGTCTCCGGACAGCCGCTTGCGCACGCACCAGCGTCCGTAGGCGGCCTCCAGCTCCGTGCCCCCTTGCGACACGCGGACGCGGCCCTGCCTCGGGTCATCCACGGACACGACGCCCAGCGAGGCTCGCGGGCGGTCCGCTCCGGGATTCAACAGCCGGAGTGCTTCCCTCCTCGGATGCACGGACGCCGGCGCTCCAGGCGCCAGCGTCCGCACTGTCTCCTCGAAGATGTCGCCGTCCAGCGTCACGGGTCGCGTGTCCGTGCGCGGCGTGTGCTCACGCGCCCGGCCTTCTCCCGTGTCCAACCGCCATGTCCGTGACGTCGTGCAGCCCGTCACGAACAACACCCACAGCACGCACCACCCGCGCGCTGGCATGTTCGTTTCCGCTCAGCCCCGCAGCGCCACTCCCAGCTCCGCGTCTCCGTGCTTCAGCCAGGTCCTTGCCGCGGACTCCTGCCAGAAACGGCGGAGGATCTTGTCCGTCCCGCTTCCGGACGCCACCCGGTTCAACTGCAACGCGACGATCTGGTTCTGCACCAACTCCGCCACCCGCGTCACTCCGGAGCGCAGCCCGTACTCCTGCACCCTCCGGATGAGATCCGCGGCCTCCGGCGACGCCGGCCGGAACGTTCGCAGGTCCGCTTCGATCTTGATGGCCTGCCCCGCCACTTCATCCGTCGCGGCGCGCAGGTCCTCCACGAAGCGCTGCATCTCCTCCAGCCGGATGTAGCCCTCCAGCGCGAAGCTCACGATGGATTCCGCCCGGTCCACGTCGATTCGATACATCGAGGCCCCCTTCGTGAGACTGCGTCAAACCTTCTCCCCCATCACGCGTCCACGTGCCAACGTCCGGAGGGATGAGTCCCCTATTCAGGACTCCACTCCCACTTGCTCCAGAAGGAGGGCCAGCCCTCGCGCCGCCGCTGCATGCCGCACCTGCCGCCGGTCTCCTTCGAACCGGTGACGCTCCACCACCGCGGCCCTCCCGCGCCGCTGTACCGCGATGAACACCAGCCCCACCGGCTTCGCCTCCGTCCCTCCCCCGGGCCCCGCGATGCCCGTCTCCGCCACCGCCCAGTCCGCCCACGAACGCTCCAGCGCCCCCGCCGCCATCGCGCCCACCGCCTCCGCGCTCACCGAGCCGTGCGCCTGCAACAACGCCAGCGGCACCCCCAGCTGCTCTCCCTTCGACTCGTTCGAATACGGCACGAACCCTCGCTCCACCACAGCCGATGCCCCCGGCACCTCCGTCAGCGCCGCCGTCATCAGCCCTCCCGTACACGCCTCCGCCAATGCCAGCCGCACCCCGGCCTCACGGCACCTCGCGATGACCTTCGGCGCCAACGCATCCAGGTCGCTCACGCGCCCTCCCCTGGCACCGCCGCCAGCACCGACACCAGCACGTCGCCCCGGAAGGTGATGCCCACCGTGCCCTCCTCCACGCACAGCCCCACCGCCGGGTGCACGTCCGCCGGACACACCGCCTCCAGCCCGCCCCTCGGCGCAAAGCCTGCTCGCTGCAACCGCTCCCACCAGGCCAGGGCCGGCTCGTGGCGCTCACACCGCTCCGATTCGTTCACCGTGCCCACGATGTCATCCACCTCCCGGCCGAAGAATCGCTTGATGGCGCGACGCTCCGCGCTCGGTATCTCCAACGTATCCAGCAACTGGAACACGCGGGAGAAGTGATTCCACGCGTTCTTCAATCGCTCACGCGCCGGTGCACGGTGGTGATCCACGTGGGGCTCGCACATCACCACGCCTACCGGGCCCAGCGACGCCAGCCTCGCCAGCACCGCGTCGCGCGCCTCCATGCCCGACGCCTCCTTCTCCGCTACGTGATGCAGCGCGAACGCCGCGTTCACCACCAGCGGCCGGCGCACGGCTCGCAACGCCGCCCACGTCGCCATGTCCAGGTCCTCCACCGGCGACTCCAGCTTCACGAACTCGAGCGACAGCCCCACCTCGTCCGCCACCGCCAGCACCGCGTCGCGCGCCTCCACCAGGCTCGTGCCGCTGGGGTCCACTCCCACCACTGTCAGGTGCCGGGGCAGTGCTCCTGTCCTCGCCAGCGCCCGCAGCAGGTTGCACTCCTGCCTCCCCTGCCCGATGCCCACGTCCAGCAGCGTCGGCTCCGCGTGCCCTCGCAGGAAGTCCGCGAGCAGCGCGTTCGCCACCGCGTCCGCCGCCGACGCCAGCGGCAGGTGTTTCATCAACCGCCGGAACAACTCAATCTGTGGCGCGCCTCCGTCCACCTCCGACGCCCGGTACGGATGCAGCGCGCCCGTCGCGCCCTCCAACCGGCGCGACAATGCCGTGGCGAACACGGCGTAGTTCTCGTCCTCGGGAATGCGCTCCGCGTCCAACAACCGATAGAGCGCGGCCAGCGCCTCGACCGCCTCTATCGTTCGCGCTGACAACGCATGGTCCATCGCCCGGAGCAGCAGTTCGTCCTTCGGCGTCCGCATGCGCCCTCCCCGCGGAACCCTGGCCGTGGCTTCCGCTCGACATGAAAAAGTGTAACGACCGCCCATGTCGCGGCTCCAGGGGGCGGCACCTCGGGACAGAGGGCCGTGCGCGTTCGCACAGCGCGCCGCCCTGGGGGACGGAGTGGCGCGGCGCGGGGGGAATGGCGGGGGGTTCGAGCGGCCCGGCGACTCCTGGCACGGCATCCAATAGACTTCGCGTGAAAGGCACCGCAGGGATTCGCCTCCCGGTCCGTATGCCCTGCGTGAACCGACTTCCGCCACGGGCCGGGGAAGTCATGGGCGCCTTGAGCCGAATCCATGAACGCAGGCAGTGTCCTCGCCGGGCCGGAGCACTCCGACGCCAGCGCGGGTGTCACTTTTGTAGGGGTCCGGTGTTGAAGCGCCCGCCCATGTTCCTCCCCCGTGCCGCCCCCCTGGCGCTGACGCTCGTGCTCCTGTCCGCATCGACCGCCCTCGCGCAGGGCGTGCCCTCCTCCACCAGCGAGCCTCGCGCCGTGGAGGTGGACGTCCACGCCACCGACGCCGGCCAGGCCCTCTCCGCCGAGGACGCCCTCCGCCTGGGCTTCTCTCCGGACGCGGGTGACACGGCGCTCGTGCCGCCCAGCCTCACCGCCGACGCTCCCGCCGCATGGCCGGAAGGACTGGAGGGCACGCCGGGCGAGGTGGAGCTGGAGCTGCTGGTGGACGTGGAAGGCCACGTCGCGGAAGCGAAGGTGGTGCGCGCCGCCGCCGAGCCTCGCCTCACCGACGCGGCGCTCGCCGCGGCCCCGGGCCTGCGCTTCACCCCGGCCACACTGGCTGGCACTCCCGTGGCCGTGCGCCTGCCCTTCGTCTACCGCTTCACGCCGCCCGTGCAGGTCCCCGCCTCCACCACACGCGTCACCGGCGAGGTGCGCGCACGCGGCACGCGTCGCCCGCTACAGGACGCGGCCCTCTTCCTGGACGGCGCGATCCAGCCCGCCACCACCACGGACGCTCGGGGTCTCTTCACGGTGGACGTATCGCCGGGCTCGCACACGCTGGAGGTCCGCGCTCCTGGCCATGCGACGACGGTGTTCACGGAGACGCTGACGCAAGGACAGACGCTCCAGGTCGTCTACCGCCTCCAGCCTCGCGAGGTGAACCCCTACGAGACCGTCGTGCGCGACGAGCGTCCACGCACGGAGGTCACCCGCATCAGCCTGCACGAACAGGAGATCCGCGAGGTGCCCGGCACGATGGGCGACCCGTTCCGCGTGGTGATGCTGATGCCGGGCGTGGGCAGCCTCGCGTCAGGCATCAGCTACCCGGTGGTGCGCGGCAGCCAGCCCGCCGCCACGGGCTTCTTCCTGGACGGCGTGCGCATCCCGATGCTGTACCACCTGCTGCTCGGGCCCGCGGTGGTGCACCCGGACTTCATCGACACCGTGGACTTCTATCCGGGCACGCCGCCGGTACAGTACGGCCGCGTGCTGGGCGGCGCGGTGGAGGGCCGCCTCAGCCGCCCTCGCGAGGACCGGCTGCACTTCACCGCGTACGCGGACCTGCTCAACGCGGGCGGCTTCATCGAACAGCCCTTCGAGTCCACCGGCACCAGCGTCAGCCTGGCGGGCCGCTTCAGCTACTCCGCGCTGCTCATCTCGCTGGCGGCCAATGCCTTGCAGAACTCGGAAGCGGAGCGACTGCGCGCGGGCTTCTGGGACTACCAGGCGCGCGTCGAGCAGAAGGTGGGCAAAGGCCGCCTGCGCCTGTTCGCGCTGGGCAGCTCCGACGACGTGGGCATCTCGCCGGAGCTGCGGGCCGAAGCGGAAGGAGCCGGCGTCGTGTCGCGCTTCCACCGCATCGACCTGCGCGGCACGCATCCGGTGGCGGACGGCGAGGGCGAGGTCGGCATCACGCTGGGCTGGGACGGCCTGGGCCTCACCGGTGAGCGGACGCGCGACACCGGTGGCGACCTCTTCCGCGAGAAGGTGGGCGAGTACGGGCTGCGCCAGGCGAGCATCGCCGCGCGCGCGGGGTGGCGCCGCACGCTGACGTCCTCGCTGGACCTGGCCGTGGGCGCGGACGTGGAGCACCGCCGCTCCGCCACCACGCTCATCGGCACCGCGCGGCCTCCGGGCTGGCGGCCCTCCGACGACGCGGATCCGCTCAAGCGGCCCAGCGCGCTGGCCACCTTCTCCGGCGCGTATGCGTCCGTCACGTGGAAGCCCTCGGAAGACTGGGTGGTGACGCCGGGCCTGCGCGTGGATGCGTACCACCTGGTGCCGGGTATGACCTTCACCGCGGTGGAGCCGCGCCTGTCCGTACGCCGCACACTGACGGACACCCTCACGCTCAAGGGCGGCGCGGGCCTGTTCCACCAGCCGCCCACCGTGCTCGTGCACGTGCCCGCGGTCGACACCGCGAGCCTGCGCTACGGCCTCCAGTCCGGCGCGCAGTTCGACGTGGGCGCGGAGTGGAAGGCCTTCGAGGGGCTGGAGCTGAGCGCGGACGCGTACTTCAACCCGCTCTCCCGCGCGGTGGAGTTCGACCTGGTGGACGTGGCGGAGAACCGCCGCCGCCGGGGCGGCCTGGGCGAGGACCCCGCCACCACCGGCTACGCCTACGGCTTCGACCTGATGGCGCGCCATCCGCTGGGCCGCCACTGGTTCGGCTGGGTGTCCTACAGCTTCCTGCAGAGCAAGCGGAAGGCGCGCTTCGCCCGCATCGGCGACGACAACCGCGTGCTGGAGACGGTGGAGGGCACGCTGCCCTTCGCCTTCGAGCAGGCGCACACCTTCAACGCCGCGCTCAGCTACAAGTTCGGCAACAACTGGACCGTGGGCACGGTGGTGCACTTCAACACCGGCCGTCCGGAGACGGGGCAGCTCACCTCCCAGACGCAGCGCTGGGTGACGAACGGCGACGGCTCGACGGAATGGGTGCGGCAGGACTTGGACCGCACGCAGCGCCTGTCGCCGTTCTTCCGCGTGGACGCGCGCATCGCGAAGTCGTGGGCCTACCAGGACTTCACCCTGGATGCGTCACTCGACGTGCTCAACCTCTCCGCACAGCAGGAGGTGGTGGCCTACGAGTACCGCTCCGAAGGCGGCGACTACGAGGGCTCCCCCCACAAGGACGTCCGCCCCGTGCGGGTCCCCATGCGCATCCCCGTCATCCTCCCCCTCTTCGGGCTCAAGGCGACCTACTGACATGCGACGCGCACTCGTCACTTCCCTGGGACTGCTGGCCTTCACCACCGCTGGCTGCGACCGCTATCCCGAGGACCCCATCTTCGCGTACGGCCGCGCGCTCCACCGCGACGGCACGCCGCGCTCCGGCGAGACGCTGAGCCTGGAGCGGCTGGAGGACGACGTCTTCACGCCGCTCACCACCGCCACGACGGAGGCCTCGGGCGACTTCACCCTGGAGATGCTGTCCGGGGACGCCGTGCGCGAGGAGGACTACTACAGGCGCTCGAACCGCCTGCGGCTGGCGCTGCCGCTGGACGCGGACGGCAGCGGCACCTTCCTCTCGTTCACCATGCAGGACGACGTGGAGCTGCCCACGCTGAAGCCGTGGGATGCGCGCCCGATCGTGGGCAGCAGCGACCAGGGCCCCACCGTGGCCTTCCCGCCCGCGCCCCCGGCACCTCCCGTGCCGGAGACCGGCGACACGCTGGAGCTGCTCGCCGACGACGGTTCGACGATTCCCCTGCTGCCCACCGCCCCGGAGCCCCTGCTGTGGGTCACGTCCGGCGGCGAGCTGCTCTGGCGGCAGAAGGGCACGGAGTCCCCATGGACGCCGAGCCCGTACGTGCTGGAGGACTTCGCCGCGCCCCAGGTGCGGCTGCGCGCCGCCAGCATGGGCTCGTGGTTGTTCTCTCCGCTGGGCGGTGAGTCCAGCTCCGTCTATTTCCGGCAGGAATGGCGCACCGGCGCCGAACCGCTGCCCGCAGGGACGCTGCGCCCCATCAGTCGCGGCGCGACGTGCGAGCCGTCCTTTCCGGATGTCTGTCCATGGACGGATGGCCTGCTCACCCCGGTGGACTTCTGGGAGAAGGAGACCGACCCCCGCTTCCACAACGTCGTCATCACCCTGCCCCAGCCGGCCCTGCCGCGCCGCGCGGTGGTGCGCGGGCTGTATTACCTGCAAGGCAGGGGCGGTAAGGATTGGCTCGTCCTGGAGGGCAGTGTTGACGGCGAACAGTGGCAATCCCTGGCGCGCGTCGTACTGCGGGACATGAGCCCGCTGGAGCAGTCCCTGCGCGATGCGACGTTCGGCCTCTACACCGAGCCCGCCGAGGGGGCATCTCCCTATGGGGACGGGATGCTCCGCCTGGGCGTCCAGGAGCCGGTCTTCCAGGACGTGCCCCTCACCCCCACCGGGCCCGTGCGCTTCGTGCGGCTCTCCGTGGAATCCCTGATGTACGACGGTACGGCCCCACCCGCTGAGTTCTATTCCCTCTCCGAACTGTCCATCTTTGAATAGTCATTACAAATGACCATCCAACCCCCGGAAGTTGCTTGTCTGGGCGCAGCCCGGGAGTCCTGCCCAATCAAATAAATCAAGAAATAATGGGCGAACCGTTCTTCTCCTGTGGCACCGCTCATTCGTGCCCGAGGAGGGCCCTGATGATTGCGCTGACCTGGACGTATGGGCAGCTCCTCAAGGGATTGACGGAGCGGGTGCGCCGGGTGCTGCTGGTGCAGGTGCTCATCCTGGCGCCGAGCTTCGGGGTGCTGGAGCTGGACCCATGGGGTCCTTCGCACCGAGGACTTTCCCTGACACGTCTGGCGCTATGGGGCTGCGCCGTGGGGCTGTTGTGGGCCCTGCACCGGTATGCCTTCGGGCGCTCGCGGGTGGCGTCATGGCAGCGCGTGCTGTGGGTGACGGCGCTGTGCTGGCTGGGGCAGTGGCTGGGCGGCTTCGTCGCGCTGGAGGCACTGCCGCGCTCGCTCCAGCAGTGGTCCGATGCGCGATGGATCCACGTGGGCTTCACCGTGCTGTTCTTCTGGGCGGCGACCGCGCTGCTCTACCGGCTGGCCGCGCCCATGCCGGAGCCTGAGGCCGTTCCCGCCGCGCCCACGGGCCCCCAAGCCCCGTCCGGCAAGAAGCGCTTCACGCGCGCGGAGCGTCCAGCGGGAGCCTGAGCCTCGCGCGGCAGCCTCGGCCGTCCGTGCGGTTCTCCAGGCGCAGGCTGCCTCCGTGCGCTTCGGCGATCTGCCGGCTGAGCGCCAGGCCGATGCCACTGCCCTGGGGCTTGGTGGTGAAGAAGGGCACGAAGAGGTTCGCGGTGTCCGAGAGGCCGGGGCCCTCATCCTCCACCCAGACCTCCACCGCGCCCGGCGAGTGCACCGCCCAGGAAACCCAGACACCGCCCACGCCCTCTTCCGACAGGACCGCGTCCACGGCGTTGCGCACCAGGTTGATGAGCAGTTGCTCCAGCTGGTCTCCATCTCCGGACACGGTGAGGACGGGGCCCGGACGCACGGCGACGGGGCGGCGCGGCTCCAGGGCCACCACTCGCCGCACCCAGGGCTCCACTTCGACGGGGCCCAGCGTGGGTGGAGGCAGGCGCGCGAGCCGCGCGTGGGCGGACATGAAGCGGGACAGCGCCTCCGCTCGGCGGGCGATGATGCCCAGGCCGTGACGGGTGTCCTCCTCCCAGTCCGCGGGCCGCGGGACCTGGGCGACGGTGTCTCGGAGGGCATCCGCGATGGATTGGATGGGGGTGAGGGAGTTGTTGATCTCGTGGCTGAGCACGCGGACCAGCCGGCGCCAGGCTTCGCGTTCTTCCTCGCGCAATGCCAGACGCAGGTCGGTGAGCACGACGAGTTGGTGGGGTTGGCCGCCTTCGCGGAAGGTGCCTCGCCACAGTTCGTAGGGGCCGCCGTCCTGCTGCGCGAAGACGCGCGTGAGGCGGCGGGGGGCGGGGCCTTCCAGCAGGTCGCTCCAGCCGAGTGCTTCGGCGCGCTGGCCCAACAACTGCGCGCGCGGCAGACCCACGAGCCGGGCGCCCGCGCGGTTCACCAGCTTGAGGGTGCCGGAGGCGTCGAAGGCGAGCACCGCGACGTCGATGGCCTCCATGATCTGGCCCAGCAGCGCGCCGGCCTCCATCGCGCCCAGGCGCTGTTCGCGCAGGGTGTCGCCCAGGGCGTTGACCTCCAGGAGCACCTCACCGAGTGGATCGCCCGCGCGTCCGCCCCTGCCGCGCACGGAGTAGTCCCCTTCGCGCAGGGCGGCCAACAGGCCCGCGACGGTGTGCAGGGGGCGCACGACGCGCTCGCGGAGCGCCAGACAGGATCCAGCGTGGATGCCCACCACGAGGACGGACAGCGTCCAGCGCACCTTGGCGGTGAAGTCCCCCGTCCAGAGGAGCGCGAACGTCACGAGGACCGCGGGCAGCCCCGCGAGGACCGCGAGCCACATCACTCGCAGGTCGTACGGCACGCGTGCCGTGGGTTCGTGCGCATCCTGCGCGTGCTTCGTGATGCGCGGGTCGTGCGGCGCCGGAACCTGCCGCACCTCCTCGTGCGTCGTAGCGCTCGGGCCTTGCGGCTCCGGGGAACCGCGTTTCACCTTGCGCCCTTGATGCCGTAGTACTGGAGCCGCCGGTAGAGCGCGCTGCGCGACAGGCCCAGCGCCTTCGCTGCTTCGCTCACGTTGCCGTCATGCCGGCCGAGGGCGCGCTCGATGAGGTAGCGCTCCACCTCCTCCAGCGTCATCTCCTCCAGGCGCGTGCTCCCTCCCCCCGGCGGGCCCATCCGCTTGAGCAGCAGGTCCTCCGCCTCCACGCGGTCCCCCACCGCCATCAGCAGCGCGCGCTCCACCGCGTGCTCCAGTTCGCGCACGTTGCCCGGCCACGGATACGCGATGAGCGCTTCCAGTGCTCCCGGTGCCAGGTGGATGTTGGGACGGCCGTAGCGCTGTCCCTGCGCCGCCAGGAAGTGCGTCGCGAGCAACGGGATGTCCTCGCGCCGCTCCCGCAGCGGCGGCAGCTGCACCTCCACCGTGTTGAGCCGGTAGAGCAGGTCCTCGCGGAAGCGGCCCTCCGCCGCCGCCCGGCCCAGGTCCACGTTCGTCGCGCTCACCACTCGCACGTCCACGCGCCGCGTCCGTGACGAGCCCACCGGGTGCAACTCCCCCGTCTGGAGCACCCGCAGCAACTTCGCCTGCTGCGTGAGCGGCATGTTCCCAATCTCATCCAGGAAGAGCGTGCCGCCGTCCGCCAGTTCGAAGCAGCCGATGCGGTCCGCCTTCGCATCCGTGAAGGCTCCCTTCACGTGACCGAAGAGCTCGCTCTCGAAGACGCCCTCGGACAGGCCGCCGGAGTTCACCGCGACGAAGGGCCGGTCCGCGCGCGTGCTCGCCGCGTGGAGGAGCCGCGCCACCACCTCCTTGCCCGTGCCGTGCTCCCCTGTCACCAGCACCGGCGCGGACGACGGCGCCACCCGCTCGATGAGCCTGCGCACCGGCAGCATCGCCCGCGACTCGCCTACCAACGGTGAGCGTCCGCCCTGCTCGCGGCGCAGGTGCTGGTTCTCCTCCTCCAGCCGCCGGCCGCGCTTCAACGCCCGGGACAGCTCCAGCTGCGTGCGCAGCGTGGCCAGCAGGCGCGTGTTGTCCCAGGGCTTCTGCACGTAGTCGCGCGCGCCCAGGCGCATCGCCTCCACCGCGCCCTCCACGCTGCCCCACGCCGTCATCACCACCACGGGCAGCAGCGCGTCCCTCACGCGCAGCTCGCCCAGCAGGTCCAGGCCCTCGCGCCCGGACGTGGTGTCGCGTGCGTAGTTGAGGTCCATCAACACCAGCTCAACGTCCTCCGCGTCCAGCGTGGCCTTCACGCCCGCGGGGGACTGCGCGCTCACCACCGTGTAGCCGTCGCGCTTGAGCAACAGCCGCAACGCCTCCAGCACGTCCGGCTGGTCGTCGGCCACGAGGATGCGGGTGGTACGCGGAGAGGCAGCGGTGGGTTCGGACACGGAGGACGCCACGGTGATGAACTGTGCCAGAAAGGAGGGAGGTCAGTCGGCCCGGAGCGCGATGATGGGGTCCACGCGCGTCGCCCGTCGAGCAGGCAGCCACGACGCCCCCAGCGCCACCCCCGTCAGCAGCAGCGCGACCCCGCCGAACGTCCACGGGTCGTCCACCGACACGCCATACAGCAGCGACCCCAACAGCCGCGCCAGTCCCAAGGACAGGCACAGCCCCACCGCCACGCCCGTGAGCGACAGCCGCAGGCCCTGGGCCAGCACCAGCCGCAGCACGTCGCCTCGCGCCGCGCCCAATGCCATGCGGATGCCCAGCTCCCGCGTGCGCTGCGTCACCGAGAAGGCGATGACGCCCGACAGCCCCAGCGCCGCGAGCAGCAGCGCGACGCCCGCGAACAGGCCCATCACCAGCGCGGACAACCGCCGGGGGCCCGTGGACTGGTCCATCCGCCGCGTGAGAGAGGACACGTCGAACAGCGGCAGGTCCGCGTCCACCGCGCGCACCTCCGCCTCCACCTGGGCGCGCAAGGCCTCCGGGTCCCCGGACTTCACGCGCACCGCCAGGCCCATGTACACGGACGGCAGCTGCGACAGCGAGTAGTACGCCGCCGGGCGCGCCGGCACGTCCAGGCCCCACTCGCGCAGGTCGTCCACGACGCCCACCACCGTGGTCCACTGCATGTCCTGGCCGTGCAACTTCAACCGCTGCCCCAGCGCGTCGCCCTTCGGCCAGAAGAGGTCCGCGAAGGAGCGGTTGATGACCACCGCCCAGGGCGCGTCCGGCCCATCCGAGTCCTCCAGCAACCGCCCCTGCCGCAGGTGGACGCGCAACGCGTGCAGGTAGCCGGGGGTGAGGGCGCGGAACTCCACCGCCTTCCACAGCTCGCCCGGCTGACGCGGACGCCCGTCGATGTCGAAGCTGTTGTCCATGGCGCCCCCCAGCGGGAGCACGTTCGTCAGCCCCGCGGACTCCACGCCCGGCAGCGCCTGGAGCCGGGGCAACAGGGCCTGCAGGAAGGCCGCCTGCTTCGGCCGGTCCGGGTACTGCACCTTCGGCAGCGCGAGCGCCCCGGTGAGCACGCCTTCGGACTCGAAGCCCGCGTCCACGCGCTGGAGCGCGAGGAAGCTCTTCACGAACAGGCCCGCGCCCACCAGCAACACCAGCGCGAGCGACACCTGCGCCACCACCAGCGCGGCGCGCAGCCGGCTCGTGCGGTGGCTACCTGTTGCGCGTGCGCCTTCACGCATCGCCGCGTGCAGGTCCACGCGGCTGGCCTGGAGCGCGGGCACCAGCCCGAAGAGCACGCCCGTGAGCACCGACACCGCCAACGTGAAGAGCACGGAGGCCACGTCCAGCTTCACGCCATGGGCCCGGGGCAGGCCCTCGCCCACCGTGGCCACCAGCGCATCCGTGCCCCAGAGCGCCAGCAGCAGCCCCACCGCGCCCGCCACCAGCGACAGCACCAGGCTCTCCGTGAGGAATTGCGCCACCAGCCGCATCCGGCCCGCGCCCAGCGCCGCGCGGATGGACACCTCGCGGCCTCGCGACACCGCCCTCGCGAGCAGCAGGTTGGCCACGCTGGAGCACGCCACCAGCAGCACGAAGCCCACCGCGCCCCAGAGCAGCCACAGCGTCTCGCGGACCCCGCCCACCACGTGGTCCTCCAGCGACTTCACGCTCATGGACCACCCCGCCTGCTTGTACTGGTCCACCAGGTCCGCCGAGCGCGCATTGCCCATGCGCACCAGGTCCGCTCGCGCCGCGTCCAGCGTCACGCCTGGCTTGAGCCGCGCCATCACGCTCAGGAAGCGGTTGCCGCGCCGGGACTCCTCCTGCTGCTGCGGCGTGGGCGCGAAGGGCAACACGACCTCCGTGTCCTCCGGGTAGACGCCACCCGGGGGCAGCACCCCCACCACCGTGTGCGGCACGCCGTCCAATCGCAGCTCACGACCCAGCACCTCCGGGTCCCTCGCGAAGTGCGTGCGCCACGCGGCGTCCGTGAGCACGACGACCTTGTCCTGACCCGGCGTCTCCTCTTCTTGCGTGAAGCCCCGGCCGAGCACCGGCGAGACGCCCAGCGTGGGCAGGAACGACGCCGTGGCGATGACGACGCGCAGGCGCCGGGGCGACTCCGCACCGGTGAGCGTCATGTCGTCGGGCCGGAAGGCCGACAGCGACGTGAAGGCCTTCGTGTGCGTATTCAGGTCTCGATACTCGGGGATGGAGTTCGACACCTCTTTGAGGCCGAAGGCGTCGAAGTTCGGGGCCAGCAACACCAGCCGCTCCGGCTGGGTGAACGGCGGCGGAGTGAGCAGCACGCCCTTCACCACGCTGAACACGGCGCTGTTCGCGCCGATGCCCAGGGCCAGCGTCAGCACCGCCACCGCCACGAAGCCGGGGGCGTTCTTCAGGGAGCGCCACGCGTAGCGCAAGTCACCGAGCAGGTGTTCCATGGCCGTGTCCCGCTTCAGCGAAGCTGCTCGTCCTGCACCACGCGGCCGTCGAACAGGCTCACCGTGCGCGTGGCGATGCGCGCGTGCGCCGGGTCGTGCGTCACCATGCAGATGGTGGAGCCCGCCTTGTGCAGGTCGGACAACAGCTGCATCACCGCCTCGCCGTTCTTCGAGTCCAGGTTACCGGTGGGCTCGTCCGCCAGGAGGATGAGGGGGTCTCCCGCCACGGCGCGCGCCACCGCCACGCGCTGCTGCTGACCGCCGGACAGCTGCCCCGGCAGGTGCCGCGCCCGGTGCGCCATGCCCACGCGCTCCAGGGCCCGCTCCACGCGCTGCTTGCGGTCCTGCGCGGGCAGTCCCCGGTAGGTGAGCGGCAGCTCCACGTTCTCGAAGACGGTCAGGTCGCCGATGAGGTTGAAGCTCTGGAAGATGAAGCCGATGTGCTGGTTGCGCACCTTCGCCCGGTCCGTGGGCGACAGCTCCAGCACGCTCCGGCCATCCAGCAGGTAGCTGCCGCGTGTGGCGGTGTCGAGCAGCCCCAGCACCGCGAGCAGCGTGGACTTGCCGGAGCCAGACGGGCCGACAATGGCCACCCATTCGTTCTGACGGATGGTGAGCTGGATGTTGGAGAGGGCGTGCGTCTCCACCTCCTCCGTCTCGAACACCTTGGTGAGCCCATCGAGTTGGAGCAGCGCTTTGCCCGGCACCGCGCCCGGGGCCACGGACTTCGCATCGCGGTCGTTCGTCATCGTCGTCATCATCGCAGCCTCACGCGCTCCACCGCATCCCACGCGGTCATGTCCGACAGCACCACCTGATCGCCTTCTGAAAGTCCCTGCACGACCTCCACCGCGTTCACCGAGCCGCGGCCCAGCTTCACGGGGATGCGCACCGCCTCGTCGCCTCCGGGCAGCAGCCGGAAGAGCGCCAGCGTGCTCTCCGACTGGGCTCCCGCCGGACGGCCCACGGACAGCACGTCGTCCAGCCGCTCCAGCTCCACGGTGCCCTCCACGGTGAGGTCCGGACGGGCGCCTTTGGGCAGCGCGTCCGGCAGCGACACCTCCACGCGCACCGTGCCCTGGCTGGCCGCGGGGGCCACGCGCGCCACGGTGCCCTCCACCACGCCGTTGCGCGTGTCCACCTGCGCCTTCAGGCCCGGGAGGATGTCGCGCGCCTGCGTCTCCGCGATTCTCAGCTCCGCCTTGAGCCGCTCCGGCTTCACCACCTTGGCCAGGAGCACGCCGGGCGTCACCCACTGGCCCAGTTCCAGCGGCAGCTCCTGGAGCACGCCGTCCTCGCCCGCGAGCACCTTCATGGACTCCACCTGCTGACGGCGGAAGCGCGCCACGGCCTTCAGCCGCTCCACCTGCTCCTGCTGTGAAGCCAGACGCTGGCGCAGGCTCTGGGACATGACGTCCAGGCGCTGGCGCTCCAACTCCAGACGCTGGCCCGCCTCCTGCGCCTTCTCCTGCGCCTGGCGCGTCTCCAGGTCTCCGACGAAGGCCTTCTGGAAGAGCGTCGCGTTGGCCTGGGCGCGGCGGGTGGCGTCAGCGGACTCGGCGGTGAGGGCGGCCACGGCGGCCTGCTGGGACAGCCGCTGCGTCTGGAGCAGCTCGCGCAGCTCCAGGTAGTCGCCCTCGGCGCTCGCGAGCTGGCGTTCGGCCTCCAGGGCCTGGAGCTGCACGTCCGGGTTGGACAGCTCCATGAGGAGCGTGCCCGCGGTGACGGTGGCGCCGGGCTTCACGTGGATGCGCTCCACGCGGCCGGCGGTGTCGGCGGTGAGCCAGCGGATGGATTCAGGCACCAGCGAGCCGGTGCCCTTCACCTGGCGCACCAGCGGGCCGCGCTTCACCGTGTCCAGCCACACCGAGGCCTTGTCCACGGTGGGCGCGGCGGGGCGCAGCCGGGACAGCCCCACCGTCACCGCCACGAGCGCGGCGAGCCCCAGGGCGGCCAGGAGGTAGGGTTTGCGGCGGGGTGCTCGGGCCTTCGGGATGTCCACGCCCCGGGCCATAGCGAGCCGTGTGCCAGGGCTTCGAGCCGGGCCAAGTGCCCGGAAACACGAGGGTGGCGCAAGGGAGGCCGGCGGCGTTGACCGCTTGCGCGAAGGGCGCGTCCCAGGAACGGACACCGCGAAGAAGTGTGCTGAGGGTGAATAGAAACAGCGTCAGGCCGTCTGCTTGCTCGATTCAATTCCCGCACAATTTCGAGGAACACCCCATGCGCTCCACCGCCCTGCGGACGCGCGCCGGCATCCTGCTGGCCGCCACCCTTCTGCCCTTGTCCGCCTTCGCCGATGCCCTGTACCTCCAGCTCACGGACGTGGGCAGCGAAGTGGACGCCAGCGGGCTGACCGCGAGCACCGTGGCGGAGCGCACGCGCTACGGCATCGAGGAGGCGCTGAAGAGCGCCACCACGGAAGCCATCCTGATGGACCCCCAGCACGAGGGTTCGCCCGACGTGACGGTGAGCGCGAAGGTGACGCGGGCCGGGGAGAAGTACCGGCTGACGTATCAACTGGCCACGACGCACGCGCCGGTGCGCACCAAGACGCTGTCGTACGACTTCGCCAATCCCAGCCTGAGCGACAAGGGTTCGGTGGTGATGGCGCAGGCGGTGCTGGCCGAGGCCCAGAAGCTGGAGGCCGCGAGCCAGGAGACGCCGGTGGCGACGGGCGAGGTGCCCGCCGCGGCGGACTCGGACTCGCTGGTGTCGGAGCGTTCGAGCAACGACGCGTCCCGTTATGAGGGCATGGCCGGGGACTCGATGGGGCGCGAGACGGAGAGCCCGCAGCTGCCTCCCCGGCGCGGTGGCCGGACGAACCTGGACCTGGGCCTGGCGTTGGGCTTCAACAGCCCGTCCGGCATCTTCGGCGGCGAGCTGGAGTACCGGGTGGCGCCCATCCTGGGGCTCAACCTGAGCGCCGGCACGGGCGCCTGGGGCTTCCGCGTGGGTCCGGTGGCGCGCCTGTATCCGCTGGGCGAGGTACGCACGAGCCCGTTCCTGGAGGCGGGCATGAGCTTCAACATGGGCACGACGTCGTCGACCCGGCTCACCATCGGCGACGAGTCCGAGGTGTACACGACGGAGAAGCTGTTCACGCCGGTGGCGACGCTGGCGGTGGGCATGCGTCAGTCGATGGGCCCCATGTACCTGGGCCTGCGCGCGGGCTGGGGCTTCCGCCTGCGTGAGGACAACTGGACCACGTCGGACGGCCGCGACCCGAACCTCTTTGACGCGCTCGACATCGGCACCAGCCAGCACGGCGGATTCCTGTGCAGCGTCACGCTGGGCATGTCGATCTTCTAGCGGTGCTACGGGTGGGGCGCGGGAGCCGGTGAGCCCGCGTCCTGCAACGTCAGGCAGTGATGACCTCCAGATGTCCTGGAGCCCGGGACCGGGGCCGGTCGCGCACGACGATCTGCACATCACTGCCCAGGAGGGTCAGGAAGCGGATCAGTCGCTCCGTCGAAAAGCCCGCCATGCGTCCACGCAGCAGGGCCGAGACCTTGGGCTGATCCACTCCCAGCAGCTTCGCCGCCGCTGCTTGGGTCAGCTTCTTCCTGGCGATGATGTCCGCGATCCTCGCGACAAGCTCCGCCTTGGCCAGAGCCTCCTCTGGCTGAGCGACCTCCAGGTCCCGGAAGACATTCCCACTGCTGGCCGTGAACTTCGGTCCGCTCCTCATTCTGAGTCCTCTTTCTCAGCGTGCTTCCGAGCCGCGTGGAGGGCTTCCGCCGCCTTCAGACGGAGCTTCACCAGATCGATGTCCTGCTTGGGAGTCTTGATCCCCTTCCTCGACTTCTTCTGGAAGGCATGCAGCACGTAGACGACTCCCTTCAGCTTGACCGTGTAGACCGCCCGGAAGGTGTCACCGTCGAAGTCCTCGACGACCTCCAGCACTCCAGCCCCCTTGAAGCCGGTGAGGGGCTTTGCGTCCGGGTGCTTTCCTCCCGTCTGAGCTTGGTGCAGGGCGTAGCCCATGACTCCTCGCACCTCTTCAGGAAACGACTTCAAGTCCTCCAAGCTGCTTCCCACCCAGATGAGCGGCCTCGCCATCGTCTGAATCATGCCAATTCTGGCATGTTGCGGCAACCTTACCGGACCATAGTGTCAGGACTGCTTGGCAGCCCGTCCGGTCCTGAAGTCGGAGCAACGCTCCCATTCCCACCGGCAGGCGCTAGGCTCGCGCGCCATGCCGTCCTCCCTGCTTGAAGTGTTCCTGGACCACGCCCGTCACGAACCCTCTCGCCCGCTGCTCTCCTTCGAGGGGACCACGTACACGCGAGGACAGCTGGCGGAGCGGGTCACCGCGTTTGCTCGCGGACTCAAGGTCCGGGGGCTGGCTCCGGGAGACCGCGTCGCGCTCTTCCTGGAGAACAGCGACGCGTTCGTCATCACCTGGCTGGGTGTCCAGGCCGCGGGCTGCGTCGCCGTGCTCGTCAATACGGCCTACCGCCAGGTGGAGCTGGCCCACATCCTCTCCGACGCGGAGGTGAAGGTCTGCGTCACCGGGACCTCTGGCGCCTCGGAGCTCGCGCCACTGCGCGACCAACTCCCATCCCTGCAATGGCTCATCACCGTGGAGCCACCTCCACCCGGGCTCCCCGCGTCCCTGCCCTCCGTGGCGTTCCAGGACGTGCTTGCACAGGGCGCCGCATCCACCGCGGCCCTGCCCCTGCCCCGCGCGGAGGACCTCGCCGTGCTGGGCTACACGTCCGGCACCACCGGCCGCTCCAAGGGCGCCATGCTCCAGCACCGGCAGCTGCTCTCCAACGTGCGCGCCGTCACCGAAGCCTGGCACTGGACCGACGCGGATCGGCTCCTGCTCACCCTTCCCCTCTTCCACACCCACGGCCTCATGGTGGGCCTCCACGGCACCCTCTTCACCGGCGCCAGCGCGGACCTGCGCCGCCGCTTCGTCGCTTCCGAAGCGCTCACCGCCCTGCACGACGATGCGTCCATCACCCTCTTCTTCGGCGTGCCCACCATGTACGGCCGCCTCCTGGAGGAATCCCGCCGCACCGGCGTGACGCCGCACCCCTTGCGCCTGTGGGTCTCCGGCTCCGCCCCCCTGAGCCCCCAGCTGTGCCTGGACATCGAGGCGCGCTTCGGCGCCCGCATCCTGGAGCGCTACGGGATGACCGAAACGATCATGAACACCACCCAGCCCTACGACGGCGAGCGCCGCCCCGGCACCGTGGGCATGCCCTTCCCCGGCCAGGAGGCCCGCGTCGTGGACGTGCGCTCCCGCCAGCCCCTGCCCCGCGGCGAAACAGGCGAAATCGAAGTCCGTGGCCCCCACGTCTTCACCGGCTACTGGCGCCGCCCGGACGCCACCGCCGAAGCCTTCGACGCCGAGGGCTGGTTCCGCACCGGCGACCTGGGCGAATGGGACCCGGACGGATTCCTGCGCATCACCGGCCGGGCCCGGGAGCTCATCATCAGCGGTGGCTTCAACATCTACCCCCGCGAAGTCGAAGAGGTCCTCACCGCGCACCCCGCCGTCGCCGAGGCCGCCGTCCTGGGCCTACCCGACCCGGACTTCGGTGAGCAGGTCGTCGCCGTCATCGTCTCCCACCCCGGCGCCTCCACCGACGCCCAGGCCCTGGTGGACTGGTGCCGCGAACGGCTCGCTGCCTTCAAGAAGCCGCGCCGCGTCGTCTTCACCGACGCCCTGCCCCGCAACGCCCTCGGAAAGGTCCAGAAACACATCCTCAAGGAGCGCCTGGCCGGCTCCCAGGCCGCATCCACCGCCACCTGACCAACAGAACGCACACCGTCCCCTGGCCGAACTGGCGCGCGGACCTACCTTCTCGGGCGAGAGAAAATGGAGCCACCGCCTGAAGTCCGACACCGCCCGCATCCCGTCCAGCCCGCCCCCGGCCTCCCGGCCGACAGGGGTCCCGGGCCGAGTGCGTGCGGTGGAGGGGGCCCGCGCATGAAGCGGTTGCTCATCGTGGACGACGAGCTCGCCATCGTGGAGGCGCTCGAGGACATCCTGTCCCTCGAAGGCTACGACATCGTCACCGCGTACAACGGCGACGAGGGTCTCCAGCGGCTCATGACCTCCAAGCCGGACCTGGTGCTGTTGGATTTGATGATGCCGGTGATGGACGGCGGAGAGCTGCTGCGCCGCATCCGCGCCCATCCGGACCTGTGCGACCTGCCCGTGGTGGTGATGAGCGCGGGCCGCCTCACGGACGAGGAGCGCCGCGCCAGTTCCCACTTCCTCGCCAAGCCCTTCGAGCTGGACGACCTGCTGGGCACCATCGCGAAGCAGCTGCCCGCGGACGGGCTCCTCGCCTAGCCCGGCGTCGCGCGGAAGAGGACGTCGCGGTAGTACTGCAGCTCGCTGATGCTGGAGCGCAGGTCCGCGAGCGCGGTGTGCCCGCTGGGCGGCTTGCGCGGCTCCACCAGCGCCGGGTACCAGGCGCGCGTAATCACCTTGAGGCTCGTCACGTCCACCATGCGGTAGTGCAGGTAGCGGTCCACCATGGGCATGTGGTCGATGAGGAAGCGCCGGTCCGTGTGGATGGAGTTGCCCGCGAGGATGCCCTCGCCCAGGTCGCAGTAGTCCGCGATGAAGGACGTCACCTCGCGCTCCACCACGCGCAGGGACGACGTGGACGCGCGCACCTTCTCCAGCAGGCCGTTCTTCGTGTGCATCTCGCGCACGACGGGCTCCATGCGCTGGAGCATCTCCTCCGGCTGCCAGACGACCCGCTCGAACTCACCCATGGGGCGCAGGTCCGGGCCGGTGACGATGATGCCCACCTCGATGATGCCGCAGGTATTGGGGTCCAGCCCGGTCATCTCCAGGTCGAGCCATACAAAGCGGATGTCACGGGAAGCCATGTCCGGAGATTCCTGGTCGCGAAGAGGAAGACGCCCCCTATAGCAGCCCGGAGCCCCGGCGCACCCCCTCCGTGGACGAATCGTCCCGCCGCGCCCGCCTGCCTCCCTAGAAGTCCACCAGCGCCTCGGCGGTCCACACGCCCTCCGGCCCCTGGCGCACGGACACTTCGGTGAGCGACGCGCCCGTCACCGCCACGTGCGTGCCATGTCGAGCCTGTCCCGCGCGCTCGCCAAAGCCGTGGCCAAAGAGGTTCAGCCCGTCCAGCCGCACCACGAAGCACTGGAAGCGCAGGCGCCGTCCGGCCATCGCGCCCACCACCGCCCGCAGCCAGTCCGCGAGCAGCTGGTCATGGTCCGAGGACTGGCAGTCCACCTCCAGCTCCTCGTGCGCCTCCACGCTGCGCGGGTCCGTCACCAACGCGCAGAGTCCCAGCGCCGCCATCTCGAAGGCCTGCTCCATGGAGCGGCCCACGCCCCGCACCCCAAGCAGCTCCTCGCGCGTGAAGTGCTCCCAGTGCGTCCGGGGCCTGCTGTCATCCGCATGCACGGTTTCCACATCCATACGTCCTCCTCATGTCCTCGTCGTCATCCGCTTTGCGTTCCCGAAAGCCCGTCAGAACCACCACCCGCCCGCCACGTCCGGAGCCACGCCCTGCGGCCGGGCGGGGCTGGCCTCCCGGGCGCGCGTGAGCCAGCGCCGCAGCTCGTCCTGGGTGAGCGCGGGGAAGGTGTCGTAGGCCTCGGAGACCTCGCGCAGCGCGGGGTCCAGCGTCAGCGCGTGCACCGCGTCCGCGCGGCCCCGGACGAGCTCCAGCGCGCGCGGCGTCGCCACGCCCACCGCCACGATGCGCCGGCGCACGCCCTGCTGCTTCAGCGCCAGGAGCGCCGCGGTCACGGTGGCGCCCGTCACCATCCCGTCATCCACCAGCAGCGCCGTGCAGCCGCGGATCCGCGGCGTGAGGCCGCCTCGCAGCTGCCGGGCCTGATGCTCCACGTCGTCCACCTCCTCGTGCACGAAGCGCTGGAGCGTCTCCCCGGGCAGCTTCGCCTGGCTTGCGGCCTGGGGGTCCAGGTACAGCCCGCCGCCTTCCGTCACCGCGCCCAGCATGAGGCGGCCCCCCGGCACGCGCAGCCTCCGCGCCACCCACAGGTCCAGGGGAGCCCTCAGTGCCCGGGCCACCTCGTACGCCACGCGCAGCCCGCCGCGCGTCAGCCCCAGGACGCACACGTCCCCGGAGCGGTAGGGCGTCAACACCCCCGCGAGCTTCTGCCCCGCCTCCGCCCTGTCCCGGAAACGCATCGGTCTGCCTCCACCCCCGGAAGGTGCTCTTCCCTCCGGAGTGTGTCGGCGGAGGCACGTTCAGTGGCTCTCCTGGCGGCATGCCCGGGGGGCCAGGGCACCGCGAGCGCCTCCCGCGCTAGGGTGTGCCCCCATGACGCCCATCGCCCTCGTCGTCGGCAGTGCCAGTCCCCACCTCGGCCGTGCGCTCGCCCAGGCGTTCGGCGCGGAGCCGGTGGGGGTGAAGCGGGAGCGCTTCCCGGATGGAGAACTGCACATCGAGGTGCCCCCGGAGGAGGTGCGCGGCCGCCGCGTCGTCATCCTCCAGTCCTCCACCCCGCCCGTGGGCGAGAACCTGATGGAGCTGCTGCTGCTCGCGGACGCGTGCTGGCGGGCGGGCGCGGCCTCGATGGAGGCGGTGATTCCCTACGTGGGCTACGCGCGCCAGGACCGGCGGGCCCGGCCGGGCGAGCCCCTGGGCGGCCGTCTGGTGGCGGACATGGTGTCCCATGGCCGCTTCACGCGGGTGTTCACCGTGGACCTGCACAACCCGGCGCTGGAGGGCTGCTTCGGCGCCCCGCTGGAGCACCTGTCCGCGCTGCCGCTGCTGGCGGACGCGCTGCGCCCCCACGTCACCGACACGACCGTGGTGGTGGCGCCGGACCTGGGCGCGGTGAAGCGGGCGGAGGCGCTGGCGAAGCTGCTCGGCCGTCCGTGGGCGGTGGTGCACAAGGCGCGGCTGAGCGGCAACGACGTGGAGACGCTGGGCCTGCTGGGCCAGGTGCGCGGCATGCGCCCCATCCTGGTGGACGACATGGTGTCCACCGGCGGCACGCTGGCGGCGGCGGCGAAGGAGCTGAAGGGCGAGGGCTGCGTGGACGACTTCATCCTCGCCACCACGCACGCCCTGCTGGTGGGCCCCGCGCTGGAGCGCCTGCACGGCGTGCCGGTGAAGCGGCTGGTCAGCACGGACAGCGTGGAGCACCGGCAGGACCTGCCCTTCCCCCACCAGGTGGTGACGCTGGCCCCGCTGCTCTTGCGCGCACTGCGGCCCGACGCGCGTTAGTCTGCCCGGCCATGTCCGACACGCTTCTGACGCAGCTCGACGCCGGGGTCTTCTCCGTCACCTTCAACCGGCCGGAGAAGAAGAACGCCTTCACCCACGCCATGTACGAGGCCGCCACCGCCGCCCTCCTGGAGGCGGACCGCCGCGACGACGTCCGGGTGGTCCTCCTGTCCGGCGCGGGCGGCGCGTTCACCGCGGGCAATGACATTGGCGACTTCCTGGAGCACCCGCCCACGGGCGAGGACAGCGCGGTGTTCCAGTACCTGCGCGCCCTGGCCGGCCTGAGCAAGCCCGTGCTGGCGGCGGTGGAGGGCGCGGCGGTGGGCATTGGCACCACCATGCTCCTGCACTGCGACTACGTGGTGGCCGGGGAGAAGACGCGCTTCAACATGCCCTTCGTCAACCTGGGCCTGTGCGCGGAAGGCGCCAGCAGCCTGCTGCTCCCGCGCATGGCGGGCTTCGCGCTGGCGTCGGAGCTGCTGCTGTTCGGCGACCCGTTCGACGCGGCCACCGCGCTGCGCGCCGGCATCATCAACAAGGCCGTCCCGGAGGCGCAGCTGAAGGAAGTGGCCACCGAGCGCGCCCGCGCCCTGGCCCAGCGTCCCGCCCAGGCCCTGAAGGTGACCAAGGCGCTCATCCGCGGCCCGCTGCGCGACCAGGTGGACGCCGCCCTCAAGCGCGAGGGCGCCGAGTTCGTCCAGCGCCTCGCGTCCGACGAAGCGAAGGAAGCCTTCATGTCCTTCATGTCGCGCGGCCGGAAGTAGGCCTCCCCGCCGCGACGCGTGCGGCACTCCCGGGTCCGCGTGCATGTCACGCGGACCCGGTGTCGTTTCAGGGACTGACTACCGCGGCGCGGGCGGCGCCTGCGGAGTCTTGGCCGGCTTGCCGGTCAGGAAGGCCCCGATGCTCGCGCCCTGGGCCTCCTTCAGCGCGATGCACTGGTCCACGATTTCCAGCACCTGCCGCAGCACGCGCTCGGAGCCGGGCACCTTGCCCACGCGCGGCTCGAAGAAGGCGGCCACCTCCTGGCGCTTGCTCGCGTCGCAGTAGCCGGCGCCCATGTACGGCAGCCGCGAGCCCATGCCCTCCGGCAGCAGGCCCGGCTTGTCGTCGGTGCCCACCAGCGTGTCGAAGTTCGTCTTCAGGAACTCCACCGCGGTGTCGCGGGTGCGGGGGTCGCGCGACGCGCCCATCAGGAGCCACAGGTTCTCACGCATGTCCTGCTTGGGGTCGAGCAGCAGCTCCAGGTTCGCCTTCACCAGCTTCGGGTCCGTGGCGTGGCTCAGGCCGCCCAGCAACTGCTGGCGCTGGTAGCGGCTCTGCTCGCCGCGCAGGGCCTCCATCAGCTTCGTGTGCAGGGCCGCGTCCCCGTGCTCCACCGCGATGGCGAGCACCGCGCCCACGACGTCCGGCGCCACCGCCTTGCGGTCCTTGAGCCACTGGTCCGCCAGCGTGCGTGCCTCCGCGATGAGCTTCGGGTCGTCGCCCTCGTTGCCGGCGAGCTCCAGCAGGCGCGGACGCAGCAGGCGCAGGTCCTCGCTCTCACCGGCGCGCGGCTTGAAGCCCAGCTTGCGCGCGCGCGGTCCGAAGGTGTCGCGGACGTAGCGGGCGCGGTCCGCGTTCTGCGCCTCCGGGAGCAGCCGCGACGACACCAGGTCCATCAGCTCCAGGCCCGCCTCCAGCACCTGCCGGTCCGGGTCCTCCGCCACGCCGGTGAGCAGCGGCAGCGCGTCCGCCGCGGGCATGAGCCCCGCCTTCGCCAGCGCCAGCGAGTCACTCAGCAGCACCACCCGCTCCGCGCGCGACAGCTTCGACAGGCCGGACTTCATCAGCTTCGCGTGCGCATCACCCGCCAGGCGCATGCGGTAGTAGCCCGAGCCGTCCGCGTTGGGGAACACCCACGCCGGGCACGCCTTCGCCTCCGTCAGGGCGATCTCCGCCTTCTCCTCCGTCATCAGCGTGCAGGCGGTGGCCTCCTTGCCCGCGCCCGGGTACTTCACGCACACCGGCACCTTCCACGACTGCGCCTCCGGAGCCTTGGAGCCCAGGCGCATGTAGCGCTGCTGGGTGAGGGCCACGCGCGGCTTGCCGCCGTCGCACAGCAGGGTCGCGGTGATGAAGGGCGCGCCCGTCTGGTCCAGGAAGCTGTTCATCACCTGGGACACGTCCTTGCCGGACTCGGCGGACAGCGCGTCCAGGAAGTCCTTCGCGGTGGCGTTCTTCCCCGCGTGCGCGCGGATGTAGCGCTGGATGCCCTTCTGGAAGACGTCCCGGCCCAGCCACGTCTCCGCCATGGCCAGCACCGCGCTGCCCTTGCCGTAGGTGATGCCGTCGAAGGCGTTCTGGATGTCACCCGCGTTCTGGATGGGCTGACGGATGAAGCGCGCGGCGACGAGGCTGTCCGCGTCCAGCGCGTCGTTGCGGGACTGCACGCGCTCCACCGGCGCGTCCCACGTGGGCTGGTACGTCTCCACGATGCGCGGGGTCATCCACGAGGCGAAGGACTCGTTGAGCCACAGGTCGTCCCACCACGCCAGGGTGACCAGGTCGCCGAACCACTGGTGCGCCAGCTCGTGCACCTGCACGTTCGCGAACGCGCGCTGGCGCCACACGGCGTCCTCCTCCGGCTTCGCCAGCGCGAGGCGCGAGTTGAACGTCACGAGGCCCGGGTTCTCCATGGCGCCGCCCATCAGCGGCACCGCGAGCACGTCCAGCTTCTCGTACGCGTACGGGATGCCGAAGTACGCCTCCAGGCGCTCCAGGATTTCCGGCGTCACCTTCGCGGCCCACGCGCCTTCGCTGGCCCGGCCGCGCGGCGTGATGATGCGCGTCTTCACCTGCTTCTGCCCCGCGTCGCGCGCGGGCAGGAAGTCGAACGGGCCCACGCCGAAGGCGATGAGGTAGCTGGGCAGGGGCTGCGTGGGGGCGAAGCGGTAGATGTGCCAGCCGTCCGCGCCCTTCTCGTCCGCGAGCTGCGGCGTGTTGGTGACGGCCACGTTGCCTTCCGGCACGTGGAAGGTGAGCTGCCACGGCACCTTGAAGCCGGGCTCGTCGAAGGACGGGAAGGCGCGGCGCGCGCCCAGCGGCTCGAACTGCGTGTAGATGTACCAGTCGCCACCTTCGTTGACGCGGAAGGCGCCGGACGTCTCGCGCTCGGACGCGGTGCCCGTGTACGTGAGGTGCAGCTTCGCGCCGCCCACGGCCAGCGGCTTCGCCAGCGTCAGGCCGAGGAAGTCCTCGCCGGAGGAGGAGGCCTTGAGCGTCTGCGTGACGCCGCCCTGCTCCAGCGTGGCCTCCTTCACGATGAGGCCCTTGCCGTGCATCCAGATGATGTTGGTGGCCTTGGCCACCTCCAGCATGACGTCGACGGTGCCTTCGAAGGACTCGGCCTTCGGATCCATCTTCAAGACGATGGCGTACTTCGTGGGCCGCACGTCCTCAGGCAGCCGCAGCGTGGGAGGCGTGGGCGCCGTGGCCGCCTGAATGGCGGGCGGCGTTTCAACAGCACCGGGAGCGGGAGCGTTACCCTGTCGGGCACCGCATGCCGCAAGGAAGGTTGCGGTGGCCAGGGCCACCGGACGGAGCAGGTTGGGCATGGCCGCGCAGTGTGGACCAGAGCAGCCTGGCAAGGTAGCGACGAGCAAGCGGTGCGTGGCCTTGCTGTCAGGTCGTGTTCGCGATGGAGTGCGCCGCTGTGTCCGCTCCCCTTTCATCGCATCCGCTGCCATCGCAAACGAACACCCCTCCCGAGGGGAAAAGGCCGCCGGAGCACCTGCGCCGCATCATCGGCTCGCCGCCGGGCCCCCTCGTGGCGTTCCTGACGCGAGGCGTCTGGGCGTTGCTCACCGCGTTGTCGCCGAAAGCGCGGGATGCGCTCGCACGCTTCGTGGCGAACCTGGCCTACACGCTGGGCATCCGCCGCAAGGTGGCGCTGGACAACCTGGCGCACGCCATGCCGGAGAAGAGTGAAGCCGAGCGCCACGACATCGCACGGGGTGCGTACCTCACCATGGCGCGCGTGGTGGTGGAGTCGCTGCCGTCCGGGGACCGGATGACGCCGGACTGGGACCAGCAGGGCATCGAGGGCGAGGAGGCGTGGGCGGCGCTCAAGGCGCACGTGGCCACGGGCAAGGGCGCGCTGCTGGTGACGGCGCACTTCGGCAACTGGGAGCTGGTGGGCCAGATGCTGATCCGCTGGGGCATCCCGCTCAACGCGCTGGTGCGTCCGCTCAAGGGCGCGCTGAACACGCGCATCGCGGTGAACCGGTTGGGCGCGGGCGCGGGGCTCATCTATCCGAAGGGCGCCATCCAGGAGATTACGGACGCGGTGAACCGCGGCGAGTCCGCGTACATGCTGCTGGACCAGGCGCTGCCCGCGAAGTCCGCGGTGTTCGTGCCCTTCTTCGGTCGGCTCGCGTCCACGACGCCCGCCATGGCGGTGGCCGCCGAGCGCACGGGCGTGCCGGTGTTCGTGGTGATGGGCGTGCGGCCTCCCGGCCCTGGCGCGCGCTACAAGCTGGAGGTGGAGGGCCCCATCCTCCCGCCGCAACCCGGCGAGTGCGCGGACCCCATCACCGAGCACACCGCGCGAGTCACCGCGGCGATGGAGCGCGCCATCCGCCGGCATCCGGAGCAGTGGCTGTGGCTGCATCGCCGCTGGAAGGTGCAACCTCCGGCGCTCGTGACGGCGCCGTCGCCGGGCCTCACCGAGGGCCCGCCGCAGAAGTAGTGCCGCGCTACTCCACGACGACGCGGCGCAGGTGCGCGCCCAGGCGTGTCACCAGCTCGTAGTGGATGGTCTGCGCCCAGCCGGACAGGGACTCGGCGGACACGGACTCTTCTCCATCGCGGCCCAGGAGCGTGGCCGTGATGGGGCGCTCGTCGGACGTGGCGCGCGTCACGTCCACCATCAGGTGGTTCATCATCACGCGGCCCAGCACCGCGCACCGCCGGCCGTTCACCAGCACGTGCGCCTTGCCGGACGCGAGGCGCGGATAGCCGTCGTAGTAGCCCACCGGCAATACAGCGATACGCGTGGGCTCCGGGCAGCGGTACGTGCAGCCGTAGCCCACGTAGGCGCCCGCCGGCAGCCACTTCACCACCTGGCTCTTGCACCGCCACGACAGCACCGGCTTGAGCACCGGCAGCTCGCCCAGCACCAGCCTCGCGGACAGCCGCGTCTCCGGCGAGGGCCACAGGCCGTACAGCGAGATGCCCACGCGCGCCGCCTCGAAGCGCGCCCGGGGCAGCACCAGCGCCGCGGCGCTCGCGGCGATGTGCCGCTGCAACGGCTTCGCGGGCTTCAGCTGCGCGGTCAGGTGTCCCAGCGCGGTCTCGAACGCGTCCAGCTGCGCCAGCGCGTACGCCTGCTCCGTCACGTCCTCCGTGTTGGCGAAGTGGCTGAGCACGCCCACCGGCTCGAACACGTCCGGCGCGTCCGCGAGGAACTGCGTCTCGCGAGGCAGCTGATCCAACGTGAAGCCCTCGCGGCCCAGCCCCGTGTCGATGTGCACGTGCACGCGCAGCGGACGCGGCAGCTTCGCCGCGCGCAGGGCCGGCACCGCGTCCGCCCAGGAGCGGTCCGCCACCACCGCGTCGATGCCCTCGCGCGCCAGCACGATGGCCTCCTCCGGAGCCACGGCGCCCAGCACCACCACCTGCCGCGCGGGCAGGCCGTGCGCGGACTCGTGGGTGCGCACCGTGAGCGCGTCCTGCGGCGCGATGAAGTAGAGGACGTCCACGCCCTCGTGCACCAGCGGCAGCACCTGGGCCAGACCGTGGCCGTAGGCGTTGCCCTTGAGCACCGCGCCCAGCGCTCGGGGTGTGGGGCCGGTGGACTCCAGCGCGCGGAACGCCGCCACGTTGTGCCTGAGGTGGGACGCGCTCACCTCCAGCCATGAGGAGTACACCGCGCCACCAGGCCCGACTCCGAGCCCCACACCGACTTCTTCCACGTTCACACCTCCGCACCAGCCCACGTCCCGGATGGCTCTACCAGCAAAGCGCAGGCCATGGGCGGCCGTGGCCAGAGGGCCACGGAGGGTGGGACGCCGGCTGGATGCCACTCGGGCGGACGAGGGTGGAGAGGGGGCGCCCCGCACGGCCAGGGGGGCGTGTTCGGGTGGACACGCGCGGCGCGGGAGCGTGTCCCGGGGGACACCTGACAGGTGGGAGCCTCTGCGCGACATGTCGGGTGACACGGCGGCGCGACAGGGGCCGGTGGTAGTGTCCTCCGCCGTGGCCGCACCTGAATTGCCCTTAGCCCAGGCTTTCATGACCGCCCGGGGAAAGACGGAGCCGGCAGGGGCCCTCTCTGTCCTCCAGGAGCGGCTGGCCCAGGCCCTGGACACAGCCCGGCAGTCCTGGCCGGACATCCCCCTGGAGGGTTCGCGCTTCGCGGCGCACCTGGCGCGGCTGGTGCCCGCGGACGGCCACGAGGACGCCTGGGGCAAGCTGCACATGGCGGACGTGTACCTGGCCCGGGCGGCGGCGGATGGCCTGCCCTCGGCGCTGGCCACGTTCGAGCAGCGCCTGATGCCGGAGGTGGACGCGGCGGTGGCGCGGCTGAGGCTGCCCCCGGCCGGACTGGATGAGGTCCGTCAGGCGCTGCGGCAGCGGATGCTGGTGGGGAGCGCGGAGGCTCCGGCGCGGCTGGCGGCGTACCCGGGCACGGGGCCGCTGGCGGGCTGGGTGCGCGCGGCGGCGCTGTGGCTGGCGCTGGACTGGCAGCGGCAGCGCTCGGGGCAGGCGCAGTCGGAGGACGGCGACCTGTCCATGCTGGTGGCGCCGGGGGACGATCCGGAGCTGGCGTACCTCAAGCAGACGTACCGCGCGGAGTTCAGCGCGTCGTTCCAGGCGGCGCTGGCGGCCCTGTCCGCGCGGCAGCGCAACTTCCTGCGGCTGAAGTACCTGGACGGGCTGGGCATCGACCAGTTGGGAGCGTTGTACGGCGTGCACCGCTCCACGGCGGCGCGGTGGGTGGTGGGCGCGCAGGAGGAGCTGCTGGACGGGACGCGGCAGCGGCTGACGGAGCGGCTGCGGCTGACGCGCTCCCAGCTGGACAGCGTGCTGCGGCTCATCTCCAGCCAGCTGGACGTGAGCCTGAGCCGGCTGTTGCGCACGCCCTCCGAGTAACGCGGCGCGCGAGGCCCCGTCCCCCGGCGAGGCGCCCGAGAATCCCGGCAGGGCATTCTCGGCCAGTGCGTTAAAGAGAGGGGAGGATGCGAACGCTCTTCATCGGAGATGTGCACGGCTGTTCCAGTGAGCTGGACGCGCTCCTGAAGGCGTGTGACTGGCAGCCCGGCGACCGGGTGGTGCTGGTGGGCGACCTGGTGGCGAAGGGGCCGGACTCCGCGGGCGTGGTGCGGCGGGCGCGCGAGCACGGCTTCCACGCGGTGAAGGGCAATCACGACGCGCACGTGCTGCGCTGGCACGGCGGCTACGCGTCCAAGGGCAAGAAGCTCAAGCCGGAGCACCGGCAGGTGCTGGACACGCTGAGCGCCGCGGACTGGGCCTGGATGGAGCGGCTGCCCTCCTACTTGCGCTTCCCGGATTTGAACGCGCTGGCGGTGCACGCGGGGCTGGTGCCAGGGGTGCCGCTCGAGGAGCAGAAGGAGGAGTTCCTCTTCAACCTGCGCAGCATCGCGGCGGACGGGACACCGTCGAAGCGGCTGGAGGCGGGCGAGCCGTGGGGCAGCCTGTGGCAGGGCCCGGAGCTGGTCATCTTCGGCCACGACGCCATGCGCGGCCTGCAGAAGCACCCCTTCGCGGTGGGCCTGGACTCCGGTTGCGTCTACGGCGGCAAGCTCACCGCGTACGTCCTGCCGGAGGGGAAGTTCTACTCCGTGCCCGCGGCCCGCGCGTACATGACGCTGTAGGCCTCAGGGTCGAGCGTCCTTCACGCGCAATAGCGGCACCCAACGAGCGTGAGCGAAGGCGGGAGGGCTGTCTGTTCTGAACATGACCCAAAGCCTCTCATGAACATACATGCCATGGTTTCTCCATGAGCCCACCGCCCCCCTTCCTTTTGCCTTCGTCACGGCCCCTGATGGGACGGCGTGCCTTGCTGGGAGGGATGGGAGCCCTCGCCATCGCTGGCTGCTCGCGGGAGGGAGCGACGGGAGCCCGGGCGGAGCCGCTCCGAGTTCCTGCCCCCGGCTGGCGTGGGTTGCTGTACTTCAAGCAGGAGCGTCCGGGCCCGCGGCGTGACTTGTGGATTCAATCCCTGGATGGGCTACGGCACACCGCGCTCACGGACAGCGGTCGGCTCGCGGGCTGGAGCCGTCCCCAGGTGGAAGGCCCCCTCAATGGGGCCTGCATTTCGCCGGATGGGACCTGCGTGGCCTATGCGGAGCGCCATCCCGCCGCTTCGGACGGAGCGAGCGTCTCACCCTTGCAATCATGGAACGTGCTGCTCGTGGTCAATGCGGATGGAACGGGCCGACGCATCCTCGTGGACCTGCGTGACCTGCCCTCTCCACCGAAAGGAACCCGGGCCAGTTCGTTCATCTGGTCCTCTGACGGAAAGCATCTGGCCTATGCACTGGAGCTCCCCCATCCTGACTGCGAACTCCTGAAGCTTTACAGGGTGGAGGTCGAGTCAGGCAGGGTGACGGAAGTCCCGCTCGGTCCCATTCAGGGAAAGCCTCAGCTGTGGGTCTGGTCCTCTTCCCGGAACGAATGTGTGTTCACCCTTCAGTGCGGAACCACCGGGGCGCAGCGCCTGGGGGTCCTGGACGTATCCACGGGCCGCGTGCGGACACTCTCGGCGGAAGGGCCTGCCGTTTCGCCTGACGGCGGCCATGCCTTCGTCACGACCTCCACTCCCCAGGGAAGAAAGGCATCCCTGCACACCCTGGACGATGCCTTCACCCCCGAGGCGTCATTGGGAGCCTTCACGGGAAGGTTCAACTGGTACAACCAGCGCCCGGGGGGACTCTTCACCGAGGTGACACCCGAGCCACCGACGACGGAGTGCGCGGGAGTGACGCCCCCACCGCAGCGCCTGTATCGATGGGACCCGCATGCGCGCACGCATTCGCGGGTACGCCAGGATGCAACCCCCTTCACGGTCCTGGCCTTCTCGCCTGACGACACCCAGGCCCTGGTGAACATCCTCGTGGGCCGGGACGACTCCCAGCCTGGCTTCTGTGGTGAGGGCTGGCTCCAGCGGCTCCACGTCGTGCAACGGGACGACCTGGAGAGCGACCTTCCGATGGAGCAACTCCTCGCGAAAAGTACGCCCCTGGCCCCTTCAACGCCGTGGCCTGGGCCGTCCAGTTCCTCCTACATTGGATGGTTGCGCTGACAGCGCTGGGGGCCCCAGGAACAGGCCGGCCCCACGGCGCCATTCAGCTCACTACTCGCACACGTTACTGCTGTTGCAGCTCTGCCCCGTGGAGCAGGTTCCGCAGCTCGCGACGCTCCGGGCGACGCCGCAGTTGTCGGTGGCGCTCACCGCTCCGCATGTCTTCATCAACCGGGCACAAAGCTGCGCATCCGATTCGCAGAGCGCCTCCACTTCCGCCGGGGCCTCGTTGTTGCTTTCGCTCGTCTCCAGAAGGCTCGTGGTCACCCGAGCCTCATAGGAGAAGGAGCCCGGAACCCGTGGCCTCAGCGTGACCCCCACGCTCGCCGAAGCGCTGGGGGCCATGGCACCCAGCGTGCAAACCAGCGTCTCCTCGAAGTGGGCGCATTGGCCCTGGGAGGACGTCACCGACACGTACTCAGCCTCCTCGGGCAGATCCGCGGTCAGGACCACCTCTGGCTCGGCCCGGCTGCCTGCCTGGGACAACCCGAACGTGTACACGACGGGAGTGCCCACCAGCGCAGGGGAGGGACTCGCGGTCACGGTGAGCGCCACATCGACGGTGCCGGAGACCTCACACGCATCGCCAATGCCATTGCCATCCGCCCATGGACTCAGCACCCAACAAAAAACAGACACCATCCCAATTGCTTCCACGCGGCAACTACCCCCCCGCCATATCCAGACACAACAACACCAGACATCGCGCCCCAACGTCCCCCCAGACGGTCCAACGGCCACGAGGCCTCGCCAAACCCTCCTGGCGCAATGGCTCTCCGGATGTGCGCTCAAGCGTCTTCCGCACGCTCTCCGGCTCTGACATATTCCATGGACACCGTCTTTTTCCGGGAGAACTTCAACATGGTCCGCACTTCGAGCCTCGTCAGCGCCCTGCTCCTCGTCAGCGCCTGCCAGAAGCCCCCGGAGTCCTCCCTGGCCGTGCCTGCCGCCGTGCCGGTGGCCGCGCCGGTGGCCGCGCCGGTGAAGGTGGCGCCGTTCTCGCTGTCGGTGCTCCAGGACGCGGCGCCGTCGGGCTGTACCTGGCTGCGGCTGGAGTCAGACGGCAGACGCAGGGCGCTCGTCACGGTGGACGCGGCGTGTGACGGGTTGCAGCTCGCGTGGAGCCCGGACGGCAAGCACGCGGCGGTGCGCGACGCGGCCGGCAGCGCGCGCGGGCCCGGGCGCGTGTGGACGGTGGACCTGACGTCCGGACAGGGCGCGGCGCAGCTGCTGCCAGAGGAGGGGCTGACGGGCGCGGTGGGGTTCGATTCGGTGGGGCGGCTGGTGGCGTTGACCGCGCACACGGGCGAGCTGGTTCGGCGCGACGACGTCTTCCTCTTCGAGGGCCGTCGCATCCCCATCCCGGAGCTGGACGAGGGCGCGGGGCTCGCGCACGCGTACCGGCTGGATGCGGGGGCGTGGAAGCGCATCGAGACGGTGGCCACGCGAGGTGACGCGGACGCGGTGTTCGCGCTCGCCACCACGGAGATGCTGGTGTCCTCCACGGTGGCCGGGGACCTGGACGCGCTGGTGGCGCAGGGATTGGACGAGGGCAGTCAGGACGCGGTCCGGCTCGACGCGGTGGTGCCCGACCGGGGGCACGACGTGTTCGGCGGCTGGGCGCGCGTGGAGTCGCGCGGCGGCCCGCTGTTCGCGTGGCAGACCGCGGGCGAGCAGACCGCGCTGATGATGCCGGTGCGCTGGGAGGCGGAGGACGGCCACCTGGGCGAACCCGAGGGACTCGCCCTGCACGCCCGGAGCACCGTGCGGGTGCTGGCGCGAGGGGACCTGCTGATGCTCGCGGGCGAGACGCAGGCGCGGGTCTACGACCTGGGCTCGCGGCGCCTGGCGGCGTCCTTCGACGGCATCCGGAGCGCGCGCTTCTGGCCGGAGCCGAGCTCGCTGGTGCCGCACGGTGCCACGGCGGCGACCGGGCAGCGGTAGCCGCGCCTCAGAACTGGCCCGTGCTCTTGAGGGCCGCGAACATGATGGCGCCGTAGACGCCGCCGCAGAGGCAGCAGGAGAGCACAGGCACCAGGAGCGCACCCGCGAGCGCCGTGCCCCAGCTGGTGCGGTGCAGCGTGCGGTAGGTGAAGGCGCGCAGGCCCATGGCCCAGAAGGGCGCGGCGTACACGGCGACGAAGGGAATCACGCCGACGATGTACGGCGCCTGGGAGATGGCGTGCGCGCGCAGGGTCACGGAGAAGCCGCGCTCCACGCCGCCCATGCGGAGGATGAGGTGGTCCAGGCCCGCGTTCGCCAGGGTCATGCCGGTGCTGAACACGGGCATGAGCACCGTCCAGGCCGCCATGACCACCGTCATCCACAGCTTCAAGTCCTTCGGATCCGCGCCGCTCTTCTCCGTCTCGGGGATGAACCCCAGGATGACGCCGATGAGCGCGGTGTAGACGAGGCCCGTCGACAGGAAGCCGGCGATCGCCGACAGCATCACGAAGCTCATGGAGCTGCTCACGGGCGCGTCGGGGTTGACGCCCCGGAGGGTCTCCGTGGGCCGCATCAACATGCCGAAGCACGTCCGCCAGAACGCCTTGAGCGTCCCCAGCTCCGCGCGCTGGTCCCAGGGCAGCTGGCCCAGAGGTTCACGTTCGAGGCAGGTGGCGCAGACGGTGCCTTCCGGTCCCTGGCGCAGGCAGCGGGCACAGGCGAACGCGCCACAGCGCGGGCAGGTGGCCACGCCGAGCCACTCGGGGTGCACGGCGCAGACAGGGTCGGCGCCGCCGGGAGCCGGGGCCACCAGTAGCGAGGCCCCGCACCGCGCGCACGTTTCAGCGCCGGGGGTGAAGGGGGCCTGACAGGAGGGACAGGAAGGCGTCATCGCCGCGCATCCTCGCACGGCCCGGGCCCCGTCACGCACGCGGACAACGGAGCGGGCCCCCGGTTCGCGGGCGCTACGGCTCCGGCGAGGACTCCGGATCCACCGGCACCGTGGGGGACGTGCTCCCAGCCTTGTCCTGCGATGGCGCGCTCCCCGCAGGAGCCACGACGCCCTGCGACTTCGGAGCGCGGGCCTCCTGCGCGGCCCGGACCTGACGGGCTCGCTTCGCCTGGGCCAGCGCCGCCTTCGCCGCGCCCGCGTCGCCCAGACCCCGCTCGCGCTTCGCCAGCGCCTCCCACAGCTCCGGCGAGTCCGGATGCAGCGTCACCGCCGCTCGCAACAGGCCCCTCGCCACCTTCGGCGACCGCGTGTCCAGCAGCCGCTTCAGGAAGCCCGAGGGCGACAGCACCAGCGACCCCTCCGGCGTCTCGAACGCCTCACGCACGTGGGGAATCGCCTCCTGCTCCCGGTCCGCCTCCAGCAACCCCACCGCCTCCGCCAGGTGCGCGTCCATCGACTCCGGTTGCAGCTCCGTCGCGCGCTCCAACCAGCGCATCCGGTCCACCGGCTTCCGCTTCGCGCGGTCCGCCAGCGTCAGCAGCTCATCCGTGTAGTCGGGCCGCACCGCGGGGGCGCGCACCGCCGCCTCCTTCAGCGACGGCCACAGCCGCTCCGGATCCTTCATCGCTTCCAGGCGCGAGCGCTTCAACGCCGGCACCTCCGCGCGCTTCCATCCCGCGACGAAGCGCGCCACGTCGCTCCGCACGGACGAACTGAAGCGCTCCGTCTCCGGACACTTCTGCGTCTCGCACGCAGCCAGGTAGTCCGCGAAGAAGCCCGCCGCCCCCTGGGTCCGATACGAGCGCAGCCGCTCCGCGCCCATCGCCCGCTCCACCGTGGCCGCCATGTGCGCGCCCACTCGGATGAAGAGCGACTCGGCGCGCGGCTCGTGCGCGCCGCGGATCCGCTCCATCGCGCCCCGGCCGTCCCGGGCAATCGCGCCCCGTTCGAAGAGCGAGGACACCTTCGCGAACGCCGCCGCCAGGTCCGTCTCCGGTGGCAGCGTGCCCGGACCGCGCGTGGCCCAGTCGTGGTACGCGAGCCCGTAGCTCGCCAGCCGCCCCATGCCCTCGTAGACCACCGCGTCCACGGGGTCCGTGAAGTGGCCGCCCCGGCCCGGCGCGCCCTCGTCCAGCACCGTCTCCATCAACCGGATGGACAGCCGGCGCAGCCGCTTCGCCTCGTCCTCCACGTTCGTGGCGAGCGCGATGGCCGTGTCCTCCGCCGGCAGCAGCACCAGCAGCGTCGTCGTCTCCGGCTGCCCGCCCGCGTGCGCCACGATGTAGTGGCCCCGCAGCGGATAGGTCGCGAAGCCCATGCCGTAGTCGGTGATGTGCCCGTCGCGCGTCACCATCGTCGCCTGCATGCGGCCCATCGTCTCGCGCGTCACCAGCTTGTGGTCCAGCACCGCGCGAGCGAAGCCCAGCAGGTCCTCCACCGTCGCGCGCGTGCCACCGCCACCGAAGCGGCTGGTGACGTCCAGGAAGCGCGAAGGCTTCAGCGTGGCGCCCGAGACGCGGTAGCCCACCGCCTGCTGCGCGTCGCGCGTGCTGAGGTCATCCACGTCCGCGTGGCTCATGTTCGCGGGGCCGAAGACGTGGTCGCGCAGGTACTCGCGGTAGGGCTGACCGGAGGCCGTCTCCACCGCCGCGCCCAGCAGGTTGAAGCCCCACGTCGTGTACAGGTAGCGCGTGCCCGGCTCCGACACGAGCGGCCGGTCCGCGAACAACCCGATGGCCTCCTTTGTCGTCACCGGCTTCGTGTTGTTGCCGGCGCGCGGGCTGTCGTAGGTGGGCACCCCGCCCAGGTGGCCCAGCAGCTGCCGCACCGTCACCGGCCACTGCTTCACCGGGTACTCGGGCACCAGCGTGTGGATGTCCGCGTCCAGGTCCAGCTTGCCCGCCTGCGCCAGCTGCATCACGGCCACCGCCGTGAAGGACTTGGTGATGGACGCCATGCGGTACGTGGTGCGCACCGTGGCCGGCAGTTTCTTCGCCACGTCGCGGTAGCCGTAGCCGTTCATCCACCGCTTGCCACCCCGCATCACGCCCACGGACAGGCCCGCGGTGGGACCCTGCTTCAGGTCCGCGCGCACCAGCGCGTCCAGCGCGCGCTGCACCTCCGGCGAGAACTCGGAGACCTTCGCGTCCGGCTCCGGCGCGACCTTCGCGCTGGACTCCGGCGGGGACGCGGGCTTCTCGACAGACTCGGACGGCACGGGCGCGGGCGCCTGCGCCACGGACGCGGGCTTCTCGGCGGACGCCTGCGCGAACGCGGGCCCTGCCTCCACCAACAAACACAGCGCGACGAAGAGCCGCTTCATGGCACCGCCTCCGCGGTCTGGCTGCTCGCACCGGTGTCCGAGGCTTCTTCACGCGAGGTCGTGAGCGCCGGCGCCGGCACCGCGCCCTCGTTCACCCAGCCCGCGAGCAGCGCGTCCGAGACCAACTGCCCCAGCAGGTCCAGGCCATGACCGCGCGGATGCACCAGGTCCTCGTGCATGAACCCCGCCTGGTTGAACCGCGCGAGCGAACCCGCGCCGCCCATCGCCGTGTAGAGGTCGAAGAAGCCGCAGCCCTCGGCGAGCGCCACCTCGCGCTCGGCCTGGATGGCGGCCTCCAGGAACGGCCGCTGCGTCAGCGGCTTGCCCTTCGCGTGCGCGTCCTGCACCGCGTCCATGGGGCCCACCACCAGGCACGCACTGCCCGGCGCGGCGGCGCGGGTGCGGCGCAGCAGCGCGGTCAGGTCCTGGCGCACGGTAGGCAGGTCCGTGCGCTTCCACTCCAGGCGCTTGGACTCATTGCCGCCCAGGAAGAAGAGCAGCAGCTTCGGGTCGCGCTGCGAAAGCTGCGCCTTCAGCGCGTCCTCCTCCAGCCGGCCATACAGCGTCGCATCCGCGGACGGCACGCCCAACATGTCCAGCACGATGCCGGACGCGTCCTTCTGGAGCACCACCCCCTGCACGATGGCGCCCTTGCCTTCCGCGGTGACGTCCAGCCACTTCGCGCCCGCGGGCAGGTCGAAGGACGTGGTGCGGCTGGCACCGTCCTCCTGGGGCTCCGTGCGCGTCAGCACCGTGCCGTCCACGGACACGACGAGGCGGCCCGCGCCCTTCACATCCTTCCACCACAGCGTCCCGCGCGGCTCGCCCTCCAGCTTGAAGCGACCCCGGGCGCGGTTCTCGGTGGCCAGGTGGTACACGCCGGTGATGCCGAACGGATGCGGCGGCGCCTTCAGTTCGCCCAGCGTGCGCGGCTCCCAGCCGTTGCTCACGGCGGCCGTGCGCCCTCGTCCGCCGTAGGGAGCCATGCGGTCCACCAGCAGCACACCCCGGCCCGCGCCGCCGAAGCCCGCAGCGAACTCCTCGCGGACCACGTCCACGATGCGGTCCCCCGCGATGAGCGAGTTGCCGAACGCGGCGATGACGGTGGGCGTCGTCCCCGGCGTCTGCACGAGCCCATCCAGCGCGGTGAAGAACGGCGTCAGCGCGGACCGCGCGCAGCCTGCGTCATCCTTCTCCAGACAGGGGTCCTCCACCATGCCGCCCGGAGCCTGAAGCCGCGTGGCCAGCGCATGCAGGTGTCCGGCGCGCTCGGTGGTGGGCGGCAGCGCGCGAAACGCGGAGCGCGCCGTCGGCCGCGCCTTGCCTGGCGCCTGCGCGGGCAGGTTCGCGGAAGCAGGCACCACCTGCGAAGAACCCGCGCCCGTCGCCGCGGACTCGGGGCTCGCGGAAGGCTGCCCCTCCACGGATGCGGGCCTCGTGGCATTCACCTCCGGCGGCGGCACGGAGTCCGTCGCGGGATTCGTCGTCAGGGGGAAACGGTGAGGAGGTGTGCGGGACTCGCACCCGGGGAGCAGAGCCCCCGCCAGGACAGCGAGCAACCCCGCCCGCCGGAGCCCGCGCGAGACATCGAGAACCGTCATGTGGCCCGCGAGCGTAGACGAAAGCCTGGGGACACGCATGTTCTGGACCCCACGCTCGGCCGCCTCGCGAGCCGCCCCGGCGTGGCATCCCGGACATCTCATCCGTCCTGGACCGCACGTCCGGCCCAGGCTTCCTCGGGGAAGAACCGGTTTCCCGTACGCCAACGCGAATGCAGGGTCCGGCCGCGAACATGTTCCCTTCACATGGCGCGGCGCGCCCCCAAATTATCCGCCGCGAATATGGCGAAGAACCGGCTCACAACGTGGACGAAGCTCCACCGGCGATTTGGCGAGCACGTGCGCCTCATGCGCAACAGCCGCTCGCTCACGCAGGAATCGCTCGCCGAACGCAGTGACCTGTCGGTGGATGCCATCCGCCGCATCGAGCGCGGTGCGTTCTCTCCGTCGCTCGACACGCTGGGCAAGTTGTCCGTGGGGCTGGACGTGTCCCTCAAGACGCTCTTCCACTCCTTCGACATGGAGCGCACCGACGGCGTGGCGGAGATCTGCGACTTCCTCGCGTGCCGCTCCGGCTCCGAGCTGAAGCTCGCCTGGCGCGTGCTCCAGGCCATGTTCGACGAGCACTGAAGCGCGGCCCCGCTACCAGTCGCACCCGGCAGATGTTCCCTGTCACCGCAGGCGTGTTTGCCCTATGCGTCGGGCCCCATGAGCCGCGCGCCCCCCACCCTCCTCCTCGTCGAGGACGACAGAGACCTGCGCGACGCGCTCGTGGAGATCCTCCTCGCCGAAGGGCACACCGTCGCCGCCGCGGAGAACGGTGACGAGGCCCTCGCGTGGCTGGAAGCGCACCCGTGCCCCGCGCTGGTGCTGGTGGACATGTGGACGCCGCACAAGGACAGCTGGCGGCTCCTGGACGCGCTGCACCGCGAGCCCCGCTTCGCGGACCTCCCCGTCATGGCCATCAGCTCCGGCGAGGAGCGCCACCCCGCCATCCGCGAGGTGCTCTCCAAGCCCTTCGACCGCGAGGCCCTGCTCGCCGGGGTGCGCCGCTTCGTGCACCCGCTGCACTGAAGGCCTTCAGCCGCCGGTCGTCCGCTGCCCCAGCTTGCCCACCACGACCGGGTCCAGGCGGAACGAATCGAAGAAGCGGTCCGCGTCCTGGGGCGCGCGTCCCTCCGGGTGCAGCAGGAGCTGCTGGTACAGGCGCGGGCCCACCATGAAGAAGCGGCCCCGCAGGCGGCGCGGACCGGACAGTCCCCCCACCTCCTGGCCCGGGAAGCCGCCCTCCATCTCCAGCGTCTTCGCGGTGATGGCCGTCGCACCCAGCGCCTCCAGCGCGCCCTGGCTGGCCCGGTCCACCACGTCGCGCGGGCTCACCTGCGCCACCGCCGCGAGCGGGAAGTCCGTATAGGAGACGTAGTAGGCGGTGTCCTCCTGCGTGCGCGCGGCGATGAACGTGTGCAGCGTCACCTCGCCCACGTCCGTGGGCTGCACGCGCCGCTCCTCGGTGACGGGGCCGGGGAACGTCACGCTGAAGCCACCCTCCTGCGACTGGACGACGGAGGACGGAGCCTCCCTCACGGGCTCGGCGGGGGACACGGGGGGCTCGGTCTGCGTGCGCCCCGCGCACCCTCCCAGCACCAGCAGGGCGGCGGCCAGCGGCACGGCCCGGTAGGAATGCTTCATCATCCAGACGGCTCCTGACATGGGGCCGCAAGGTACGCCCTGCCCCGCCGGAGCGCATCCCTCCGCTTCAACCGGGCCCGCTTCAGGCAACGGTTTCCCCGGCCTTCAGTGCACCGCGCCGGAGTCCTCGCCAGAATCCTCCTTGGCGGGCGCCTCCTCCTCATCGGAGGGTGCGGGCAGCCTCGGCGGGCCGGCGGACACCCGGGCCAGGTGGACGCGGAACACGGAGCCCTGGCCGGGCTGGCTCTCCACCTCGATGCGGCCGCCGTGCGCCTCGATGATCCGCCGCGACACCGACAGTCCCAGTCCCACTCCGGGTGCGCGCTGCTTCGCGTTGCCCGCGCGCTGGAACGGGATGAAGAGCCCCTGGAGCTCCTCCGGCGACATGCCGATGCCCTGGTCCGCCACGGCCAGCACCACGTGGTCGCCGTCCCCGCGCACGGCCACCTCCACGCGGCTGCCGGAAGGGGAGTACTTGAGCGCGTTGCTCACCAGGTTGTTCAGCACCTGCTCCAACCGGGAGGGGTCCGCGCGCACCAGCACCGCGGCGTCCGGCACCACCAACTCCAGCGTGTGCCCGGAGTCGCTGGACTGGTACAGCTCCACCACGGAGCGCGCCAGCTCGCGCGTGTCGCGCACCTCCGGCTGGAGCTCCAGCTTGCCGGCCTCGATGCGGGTCGCGTCCAGCAGGTCCCCCACCATGCGGTCCAGGCGCGCCACCTGCCTTCGCACCAGCGACAGCGTGCGCTGCATCCGCTCCGGGGTGACCTCTCCGCGGTTCGTCAGCGCCGTGGACAGCTTCAGCGCGGACAGGGGGTTGCGCAGGTCGTGCGCCACGCCCGCGAGGAACGCCAGCTGCTGCTCCTGCTGGTGGGTCAGGCTGTCCGCCATCTCGTTGAAGGTGCGGGCCATGTCGCGGATCTCCAACGGGCCCTCCTCGGGCGCGCGCAGGTGCCGCCCGCCCCGGCCGAAGCCGGCCATCGCGCTGCGCAGCTCCGTCACCGGGCGCAGCGCGAAGCGCCTCAGCCAGAAGACCACCAGGCCCAGCGTCGCCAGGAGCAGCAGGCCCAGCAGCAGCCCCAGCACGTCGGCCATCTCGCTCCAGTGCGCCGCGCTCTGCCGGGCCGTCTGCGCCTGGTCCACGTTGATCTCGATGAGGCGCTCCAGCGAGCGCAGCGCCGCGTCCAGCGAGGACATCGCCGACGTGTCGTGCTGGGCCTGGGTCATCCCCGGACCGAGCGGCGCATGCTGCGCGGCCAGGTAGGCGAAGACCTGCTGCTGCACCTCCGCCACCGTCTGGCGCTCCTCCTGGGTGGACGCGATGGCGTGCATCTCCAGCAGCTGGCGGCGCAGGTCGGCCTCCAGCTGGGGTGGCGAGCGCCCGCGCGACGGGTCCGCCACCATGGGAGAACCCGGCGACGTCAGCAGGCGCGAGTGGACGAGCAGGTCCACCTCCAGCTCCTCGGCCTGCCGGACGCCTTCCACGGATTCACTCAGCGTGGAAGCCATGCGCTCCAGCGCGGTCGTCAGCACCACGAGCAGGGTGGCGGACACCACGGTGAGCAGGACCAACCCACCCACCACGGTGGAAAAAAACGCGCGCAGGCTCATCGCCGCCTCCTCGCGAACCGCCGGCCGGAGTCCCGCTTCGTCATGGTCGCGCATCCTCCCTCCGGGCCGCGCCAACCCAGGTGGTCGCCGACCTCTTCCCAAGGAAAGCAACAAGCGTCCGATATCGTGGATTCGCGCACTGGATGCTGGCAGGCCGCCCCCGGACGTGGCCCGCAAAAGGAGCCGGCCTCCCGAGGCCCGGCCATGTTAGTCAGCACGGACACGCGGCCCGATGCGCACCCGGCGTTCGGGCGCCCGCTCTTCTCGATGAGGTCACCCGATGGATCTGCTCGCCCCACCGGCCCGCACCCTGAACTTCGATGCCTTCTGGCGCTGGCTCCAGGAGCACACCAACTGCATCCTGCGGTGTGGCTCCCCCGACATGACACTGTTCGACCATGACGACTTCCACTGGATGCTGATGGAAGAGGAGCGCCAGCACGTCCTCCAGCTCATCAAGGGCAAGTCCCTGGTGGGCGAGATGGTGATGGTGGGCCGCGAGGTCTCCGAGGTCTCCGTCTCCCCGGATCCGGACGCGGATCCGCAGGCGGGCCACTTCCTGGTGGAGCTGATGGGCGGCCCCAAGGAAGACCCTCAGGTGATGTACCACTTCGTCATGGCCCACGGCATCGAGCCGGCCGCCGGCCACCAGGGCTTCAAGCACTAGCGCGCGACGCGCTCGATGGCCTCCACCGCCGCGTGGACGCCGTTGAGCCAGGCCGAGGGGCGCGCGTCGTACCACCCCGGTTGCAGGAGCAGGGACGCGACCTTCGCCTCCAGCTCCACCGCGTCCCCCACCCGCTCCGCCTCCGTCAGTCGCAGGGCCTGCCGGTCATAGAGCCGGGGCCAGGCCCAGGCCACCAGCGGAGTCCCGGTGGCCCGGGCCTCCTGCACGGTGTTGTAGCCGCCCGCCCCCACCAGCACGTCCACGCCCCGCATCACCGCGAGCGCCGGCCAGACCGTCAGCCCGGACGCGTGGTCCGTGGGGACGAGCCACATCACCGCCACCTGTCCGGCCAGCAACGCACGCAGCCGCCTCACGGTCTCCCCGGCCTCCGCCACCTCCTCCGGGCGGCCACAGCCCATCACCGCGACCACGGGCCGCGAGTCCCCGTCATCCAGGCCCAGCCGCCGCCGGGCCTCCTCGCGAGACAGCAGCGCGTCCGCGTCCAACAGCAGCCACGGCGCCGTCCGCACCGCGCGCGGGTGGTGCGCGAAGGGCGCGTCCTCACCGGGCACGACGAGCAGGTCGAACGCGTCCACTGCGTGGGCCACGTCGAAGCCCTCCACGTAGACGGGGTTCAGGTCGCGGTGCACCAGCACGCGCGGCGCGCGCACCGTGGGCAGCAGCGCCACCAGCTCCCCGGCCAATCCCCGGGGAAACGTATCCACCACCAGCACGTCCGGCGCGGACTCCGCGAGCCACGCGCCCACCGCCGCCACGGTGGCGGCCTTGTCCAGCCGCGAGTCCACGCGGTGCACGGCGGCGCCGGGGCCCAGCCACGACTCCAGGGGCAGGCCTGGGGCGAACGGGCTGTTGGTGAGGATGTCCACCTGGTGCCCACGGGCCACGGCCACACGGGCCAGGGCCGCGGCGCGCGTCAGGTGCCCCAGACCTCCGCCGAGCGCGTAGAGGCGCCAGTGCTGACGTCGCGCGGCCATGCTCAGCTTCCGCCCATGTCCTCCTCGAAGGAGGCGTCGTCCTCGCGCCGGACGCTCTCGCCGTCGGCCTCGGTGAAGTCGTTGGGGTCGCTGCCCGAGGACGAGGACCCGGAGCCGCGCCACGCGTCGCGGCCGTAGTAGCCGTAGTCCTCGTAGTAGTAGCTGGGGTCGTCGTCGCGGGAGGTATCGGACGGGTCGCGGTTCTCGTCGCCGTTGTCGGCGGCGCGCGCGCACGCCACGCAGACCGCCTCCCCGCCGTCGATGGTGCGCATGTGCATCAGACAGATGGGCTTCTGACAGCGCATGCACTGCGTGGTCGCCCCCCGCTCACAAGGGTGGGAGAAGAGGAAGCCGGAGGTCTCCAGGCACTGCTCTGCGGAAGCGAAGGAAGGGGACATGGCTTGGAAGGCTCAGGGCGACGCGGGGTTCTGGATGCGGAAGAGCAGGGCCATGCGCAGGGGCAGGTCCAGCGAGTCGAAGCCCAGGCACGCGGCGGCCTCCGGTGACACCGGCTGCTTGGTGGCGAGCACCGTCTTGCCGGACGGGTCGCGCAGGGACAGCTTGCCGTCGCGCACCTTCACGTGAATCGCCTCCGCGCCGGAAGCGCCCTTCACGGACGCGCCGCCGCCTTCGGCTGTCACGGAGTAGAGCAGCATGCCCTGGTCATCCGTGAGCACCCACCCGGAGCCCTCGCGCGTCAGCGTGTAGCGCACCGCCGAGCGCGCGGCGTCCTTCACCTGGAACGCGTCCGGGCCGCCCGTGACGTAGGCCACCACCGCGTCGTCCGGACCGGACACCTTGAGCTCGCCGCCCTTCCACTTGTAGCGGGCGACCTCTTTGTCCGCGCCGTCGACGAGCTTCGCGCCGTCGTCCTTGGACTTGAGCGAGAAGCGTTCGCGGTCGTCTCCGTCCTTGAACTTGAGCTTGGCACCCGCCTCCTGCGGCTCGGCGGCGGCAGCGGCGGCGTTGGCGGGGATCGCCTGGGTGGGCTGAGCGCTGGAGGCGGGGGCACCGCCCTGCTGGCACGCCGAGGCTCCGAGCACTCCCAGACCCACGAGAAACAGGACACGAAGCTTCACGGCGTGGACCTCATCTTCCCGGGCTGACCCTGGGAGCTGGAGTGGTTGAGCACCTGGTAGAGGCTCAAGAGCATCATCGTCGCGGTGCGCGCCGCATCTGTTTTCGTCGGGGGCCGCCGCAAGGGCTCGCCGGGCGGCACGTCGGCCAGCGTCAGGACCTTGGTGGGCCGGGCCACCCAGTCATCCTCCAGCAGAACGCGCAGCTCCACCCGGTCCTCGGCCACGCGCAGCCGCTTCAGCCGGACCCCGGAGGGCAGCCGCACGGCATCCTGTAAGCGTTCTTCCATGTCCGCAAGCCCGGGGTGGCGCTCCGGCTTCACGCCCAGCGCCACGGTCATCAGGCTGGCCCCGCTGCGCTTGCGCTGGGTCTTCACCTTGAGCGGCAGCGTCTTCGTGCGCTCAAGCATCCGCACCTGTTCCACCACGGTCAACTGCAGCCGGGTGCCGTCCGCGAACCGGCCCCGCAATGACAACCACGGGTCGCTGAAGTCCTCGCGGTCCCACGTGCCGTGCTTCCCCGCGTGGACGCGCTTGCGCGGGTCCATGGGCAAGGTCAGGTCCAACGTCACGTCCACGGGCGCGTCCTGGACCAGGTCCACCTGGAAGCGCTTCAGCAGCGTGGTCAGCAGCAGGCGTCGCTGCTCCTTGTACGGAGCCACGAACCGCTCCTCTGGCCCGGAGGACGACATCCGGTCGGATGAATCCCGCGGAGCCGTCCAGGATGCGCCGAGCAGGAGCAGGCCTCCGACAAACGACCCGAAGCACAGGAGGAGCAACAGGGAGGAAGGCCCCTCCAGCGTCCTCTCGTGTTCCGACGACAGGAGCCAGAAGATGACAAAGCTCACCGCGGAGACGAGGAGCAGTCCCCATCCGAGCCCCGAGGTGTTCACCGTCGGGATGTCGGAGGGCTCGGCCTGCGCTTTCGAGACGCACTGGGGCCGCGAATCCATGGCACGCAGGTCCTCCAGCACCTCCGCCACGGTCGCCTGCGATTGATAGACCTGGGTCTTCTGGAAGACTTCGAGGTCGAGCGGCACGGGGAGGAAGACCTTGTTCAGCGGGAGCCGCGAGCGGGCGGCTGTTTGCGACCCGGTGACGGGGCCTGCCGGTGCGTGGCGCCCAGCACCTGGTAGAGGCTCAAGAGCATCATCGTCACGACGCGCGAGGCGTCATTCGGAGGGAGGACGACGAGCTCGCTGGGAGAGGTGGGCTTCGTCCTCCGCACCACCCAGTCCCGCCCGTCCCGCCCCAGCAGGGCGCGCATCGCTACGCGGTCCTGGGCGACGTCCAGCCGCGACAGGATGACCTCCTGGGGCAGCCGCACGGCCTTCTTCGCGTTCGCGGCCTGGGACGCCAGTCCGGGGAAGCGCTCCGGCTTCACGCGCAGCCCCACCTGGAGCAGCGTCTTGCCCTTGCGCTTGGTCTTGAGCTTCATCTTGCCGCTGCTGCCGCGGCCGTATCGCTTGCGCTTCTGGAAGTGCTCCACGACGGACAGGTGCAGGTGCGTGCCGTCCGCGAAGCGGCCATGCAGGGACAGCCATGCGTCCGTGAAGTCCTCGCAGTCCCACCGTCCCCGCTTGAGCTTGCCTACGCACTTGCGAGCGTCATCCTCCGGCGCCAGGTCCAGCTTCACGTCCACCGGCGCGTTCGCGTCCAGGTCCACCTGGAACCGCTGGAGCAGCGTGGACACCAGCCCGTAGCGCCGGTTCTCCAGGTCCGTGTGCTTCGAGCGCGTCCAGAGGATGACGAGGGCGATGCTCGTCGCGAAAAGCGCGGCGGACAGCAGCCACTGCGACAGGATGAGGAACGAGATGCTGAGGCACACGCAGACGAAGGAGCCGATCCCCATCAAGATCCGCCTCCGCTCCGCCCACGCGTCCAGTTCCCCCAGCGTCTTCAGGTCCGCCAGCACCTCCGCCACCGGGGCGCGGGCTTCATAGACATACGTCTTCTTGAATTCGGAGGTGTCGAGCGCCACGGTGGAGAGCCTTGTTCTGCTGGAGCGAACCCGGGAGCGTAGCAGGTCAAGCCGGCTTGCGGCGTCCGCGCGCTGCCTGCAGCTTCGCGCGCCGGCGGGTGTAGCCCAGCACCTGGTAGATGCTCAGGAGCATCATCGTCGCGGTGCGGGACGCGTCGTCCTTCGCCAGCGCCTGATGCCAGAAGGCGGGGGCCTCCGGATCTCCCGGCTCGCGCATCGGCCGCGCCACCCATTCGTCGGACAGCCGGGCGCGCAGGGTCAGCCGGCCCGCGGCGACGCGCACCCGCTCCAGTTCGACCTTCCGGGGCAGGCGCGTGGCGGAGGTGGCGCGGATCTTGAGCCGCTCCAAGCCGGGATAGCGCTCCGGCTTCACGCGCACGGACACCTCCAGCCGCGCGAAGCCCTTGCGCTTGGTCTTCGTCCGCGACTTGCCGCTGGCACTCGTCTTGGAGCGCTCGCGCTTCTGGACCTGCTCCACCATGCGGATCCGCACGAAGGCGCCGTCCGCCAAACGGGTCTCCAGCGTGAACCACGGGTCGATGAAGAAGTCCGTGTTCCACCAGCCCACCATGTCCTGCTTCACGCGCTTGTCGAGCACGTCCGGCGCGCGCAGGTCCAGCTTGAGCCGCACCGGCGCGTCCGGGGCCAGGTCCATCTCCAGACGCCGGAGCAGCACCTGGGCCAGGCCGTAGCGCCGGTTGTCCAGGTCACGCGGCTTGAGGGTGTAACGCCACAGGAAGAGGAGGAGCCCCACGACGAGCAGCGCCCCACCCACCCCGCCCGTGACCTTGAGGAGCTGGGCGCCCGCATCGGTGATTTCATCCCGATCCACGGCGCCCGCCCACACGCCGTAGGTCACCATGGCAATCACCCCGCCCGGAAGCGCGGTGGACCACCCGGTCCACTCCAGCGCGCGCCGCTGCCCTTCCGCTCGGGCGTCCAGCTGGGACAGGACCTCCATGTCCTTGAGCAGGTCCGGCACCGGCGCGCGGGACTGGTAACGGAAGAGTTCGTGGAAGCGGCTGACGTTGACCGCCAAGGCGGTGGACTCCCTGCGATGCCCATCGGGCGGACCCGCGCGCGAGCGTAGGGGCCTCCGGGCCGTCCCACCAGGGGTGAACCGCCGGGCATGCAGGCAAGCCAAGCGCCGGGAAGGCGGGGACGTTAGGTAGGATGGGCGGCCCCAACGGCATGGAGCGCGAGGTGGACCGTGGATGAAGTGAGCCGGAGGGCAGCGCTGAAGCTCATCGCGGCGGCGGGTGTCACCACCGTCGCGGGGTGTTCACGCGGCTCGGGAAAGGCAGAGGAGTCGAAGATGAGTCAGCAGGCGCAGCAACCGGAAGCCGTGGTCCGCGTGGATCCGCTCGGGCCGTCCCCCACTCCGTGGCGGACGCCGGATCCGTTCCTCTTCTGCGTGCACCATGACGACCGCTACCCCCAGGGCAACGAGAAGCTGGGGCCGCAGGCGTCGCTCGCGGGCCGGGACATCGGCCAGGACTTCGCGGGGCGGGACGGCTGGAACATGTACCACGGCACCGTCGTGCCGGGCTTCCCGCAGCACCCGCACCGGGGCTTCGAGACGGTGACCATCGTGCGCAACGGGCTGCTCGACCACTCGGACTCGCTGGGCGCGGCGGCGCGCTTCGGCGGGGGCGACGTGCAGTGGCTCACCGCGGGCGGCGGCATCAACCACTCGGAGATGTTCCCGCTGCTCAAGCAGGACCAGGGCAACCACATCGAGCTGTTTCAAATCTGGCTCAACCTGCCGCGCGCCAACAAGATGGTGCCCGCGCACTTCTCCATGCTGTGGAACAACGTCATCCCGCGCCACGTGGCGAAGGACGACGCGGGCCGCGCCACGAACATCACCGTGGTGGCGGGCAACCTGGGTGACATCCAGGCGCCTCCGTCGCCGCCCAAGTCCTGGGCCGCGAACGCGGACGCGGACGTGGCCATCTGGACGCTGAAGATGGAGCCGGGCGCGCGCTGGACGCTGCCGGCCGCGAAGCGCGGCACGAACCGGATGCTCTACTTCTTCCTGGGCTCGCGAATGACCGTGGGCGGCCGGGCAGTGCCGGCGCGCAACGCCATCGAGCTGCGCGCGGACGTGGACGTGGTGCTGGAGAACGGCCCGGAGACGGCGGAGTTGCTGCTGCTCCAGGGGCGGCCCATTGGCGAACCGGTCGTGCAGTACGGCCCGTTCGTGATGAATTCGCGGCAGGAGATTCAGCAGGCCTTCGCGGACTACCAGCGCACGGGCTTCGGCGGCTGGCCCTGGCCCAGCCACGACCCGGTGCACGCGCGAGAGGAAGGTCGCTTCGCGCGGCACGCGGACGGCAACGTGGAGCGGCCGGCCTGATCAAGGCTTCTTCGCGTCGGCGCCCTCCCACTCGAAGCTCAGGGAGGGCGCCTTGGCGCTCCTGGCGTCCTTCATGAGGAAGCCCTCCTGGCGCGTGCGAGCGCGCTCCAGGGCGGGCTTCAGCGCTTCGGGGATGGGCAGCAGCACGCCCACCACGAACATGTTCCCGCGGCAGGACTCGTTGTCGTAGTTGAAGGCGATGCGCACGGCGACCTTGTCGCCTTCGACGTGGTGGAAGGCGACCGAGCGCTTCACGTTGTCCAGGCCGGAGGAGTTGAAGCCCACGCAGTCCTCGCCGGGCTTCAGGATCTCCATCAGGGCCTTCACGGTCTTCGCGTCGTTGAAGGCCTTCGCGTCGTCGATGTGCTCCTTCACGAAGCTGTCGGACTTGAGGGCCTGGAGGACGTCCTTCTCCGGGAACACGTCCAGCAGGTTGAAGGCGCCGTGCTCCTTCGTCACGTCCCAGGTGACGTAGCCGGAGTGAGCATACGGGTGGGCGCCGCCGGTGTAGCCGGAGCTGGACTCCTCGTAGCTCGCCCAGGGCCCCACGACCGACAGCACCTTGAAGGAGTGGTAGGCCTCCCAGTCGGACATGTCCCGGGTCTCCTCCGGGTCGGGCTTCAGGTCCTCCAGGAAGCCCTTCTTGCGGGACAGGAGGCCGAAGACCTCCTTGCCACCGCGCAGGGCGCGCAGGTCCTTCGAGGACATCTCGAACGTCACATCGGAGCCAGTGACCTTCCACGTGAGCGGCTGGGACTTGGGAGCGGGCGCGGCCGTGAACAGCGCCACCATCACCACGGAGCTCATGAGCATGCGCGCCATCCTGCCCGAACTCCGGACCGCCCGGTTTGCCGCCGGCCCGCCGTCGCGGTAGCACCCTTCCGTGGCCTCCTCTGGAATCGTCTACGCGTCCTTCGACCGCTTCCCCGCGCCCAAGGGTGCCGCCGTGCACATCCGCGCCTTCGTGGAGGCCTTGGGCGCCGCGTTCGGCCCGGTGGACCTCGTGGCCATTGGCGACGCGCCGGGCGCTCCCCCGCCTGCCCTGGGTCCCCACATCACCTACCACCCGCTGGGTGCCCGCGGGAAAGACCTGGTCGCCCAGGCGCTGACGTTCCGCTCGCACCTGGGTGCGTGGTGGAGGGGTCGGCCGCGCGCGAAGGTCGTCCACGTCCGCTCCATCTTCGAGGGCTACCCCATCGCCCGGCGCAAGGCCGCCCTCACCGACGCGCTCGTCTACGAGGTCAACGGCCTGCCCTCCATCGAGCTCAAGTACCACCATCCCGATGTCTCCGATGACATGGAGCTGATGCGCAAGCTCCTCGCCCAGGAAGAGGCCTGCCTCCAGGCCGCGGACCTCCTCGTCACGCCCAGCACCGTCACCGCCGAGCACCTGCTCTCACGCGGCGCGGATCCGAAGCGCCTGCGCGTCATCCCCAATGGCGTGGACCTGGACGTGTTCCGCTACGCGCTCCCACGCGCCCCTGAAGCGGGCCGCCCGCTGCGCCTGCTCTACAGCGGCACCATGACCGCGTGGCAGGGCGTGCACCACGCCATCGAGGCCTGCCGCATCCTGCGCCGCGACCTGCCCGTGACCCTCACCCTCGTGGGCCCTCTGCGCAAGCACGCGCGCCGCGCCCTCCTGGACCGGTGCGGAGACCTCGTGCTCCAGGGCGCCGTTGAGATCCTCGAACCCCTGCCCCAGGAAGAGCTCGCCCGGCTGCACCACGCCTGCGACGTCGTGCTCGTGCCGCTGCCCGTGAACGACCGCAACTGCGTGCAGGGCTGCTGCCCCCTGAAGCTCCTCGAAGCCATGGCCACCGGCACGCCCGTCGTCGTCAGCGACCTGCCCGTGGTGCGCGCGCTCGCGGAGGCCACCGAGGCCTACCGAGTCCGCCCCGGCTCGCCCAAGGCCATCGCGGAAGCCGTGAAGGACCTCATCGCCCATCCCGCCCTCGTCGCCGCCATGAGCGCCAACGCCCGAGCCCGCGTGGAGCGCGACTTCCCGTGGGGCCGCGCGCAGGAGGCGCTCGTGAACGCCTACTCGGACGACCTGGGCATCGCGCGCGTCAGCACGCGAGACAACACCGCCGCCTCCGCGTCCGCCTGAAAGCCCGCCTCGATTCGCGCGCGCGCCGCGGCCCCCAGCGCCGCGCGCTTCGCCTCGGGCATGCCCAGCACGTCCAGGCACGCCTGCCCCAGGTGGTTGAGCAGCGCCTTCTCCACGATGAAGCCATTCACCCCGGACTCCACCGCCTCCGGGATGCCGCCCGCGTCGCTGGCGATGACCGGCCGCGCGCACGCCATCGCCTCCAGCAGCGCGTTGGGCATGCCCTCCCACAACGACGGCTGCAGATACACGTCACACAGCCGCAGGTGCTCCGCGATGAGCTCCGGGGACTCCAGCGCGCCGGAGATGATGATGCGCGCCGCGTCCTCCGGATGCTCCGCCCGGTAGGCCACCAGGTGCTCCGCGTCCCGGGCGCGCACCTCGCCAATCACCAGCAGGCACGCGGGCCGCACGCGCCGCACCTCCGTGAGCGCGGACAAGAGGAACGGCAGCCCCTTCTTGTGGCGCAGCTCTCCAGAGAAGCCGAGCACCGCCTCGCCCGGCTGGATGCCCAATCGCTCGCGCAGGGCCGCGTCCGCGGGGCCCGGTGAGAACAGCGCCGTGTTCACCGCGTTGGGGATGACCTCCACGCCCGGGTCGCGGCCCAGCAGCATCGCCATCTTCCGGCCCAGGTCCGCGGACGCGGCGGTGAGCACGTCCGCCCGCTGAATCGTCCAGAGCAGGCGGGCGAAGTCTCCGGGCGGGAACATCAGCTGATCCACGTCATTGCCCCGCGCGCTGAGGATGGACCGCAGCCCCGCGCTCTGCGCGAACACCACCGCGAGGAAGCCCGGCGGGTACAGGTAGTGCCCCCACACCAGGTCATACTTCCGCCGCGAGTGCAGGTGGCCGAGCACATCGAGCGTGTGCTGCATGGACAGGTCCGCGCTGCCGAACAACCCCATCCGGTGCAGCGTGACGCCCTTCGCGAACGGCGACACGTCCCCCGCGTCCGGCACCGTCTCCAGCGCTCCGGGCTGCGTCGTGCGGGTCCAGGCCACCACGTCCACGCGTGCGCCCAGCCGCACGAGCGAGCCCGCGGTGCGCGCCCCGCTGCGCGCGAGCCCTCCGATGTCAGGGGGAAAGCGCTCGGCGAGGAGGAGGACGCGGGGACCGGAAGCCATGCCCTCAATCTACCCGTCCGCACGCGCCGGCGAGCGGGGAACCGTGAGGGATGAAAGGCGGAAGGCGTCCCGTTGCAACGCGCAATCCATGACGCAACCCCCGCCTGAAATCCTCGCCCCGGACGCCGCCCCCTCCACCACTGGAGCCAGGGGCCTCCTTGCCTCCCTGTAGCTGGCGGTGAAGGGATCCACCGAGGACCTGGCCACCGGGCCCGTGGATCGCGCTTTCCTGCTGCTGTCCGTGCCCATGGTGCTGGAGATGGTGATGGAGTCCATCTTCGCCCTGGTGGACGTGCTCTTCGTGTCGCGCCTGGGCGCGGACGCCATCGCCACCGTGGGCCTCACCGAGTCCATGCTCACGCTCCTCCAGACGCTGCCGCTGGGGCTGTCCATCGGAGCCACCGCGCTCATCGCGCGCCGCATCGGGCAGAAGGATCCGGAGCGCGCCGCGAGCACCGCGGTGCAGGCCCTGGGCCTGGGACTCGCGCTGGCCGTGCCGCTGGCGTTCGCGGGCAGCTTCTTCGCGCGTCCGCTGCTCGTGGCCCTGGGCGCCGCGCCCGGCGTGGTGGAGCACGGCGCGGGCTACACGCGGCTGATGCTGGCCAGCTATCCCATCATCATGCTGCTGTTCCTCATCAGCGCCATCCTGCGCGGCGCGGGGGACGCGGCCACGTCCATGCGCGCGCTGTGGCTGGCCAACTCCGTGAACATCGTGCTCGCGCCGCTGTTCATCTTCGGCCTGGGCCCCGTGCCCGCGCTGGGCGTCACCGGCGCCGCGCTGGCCACCACCGTGGGCCGCTCCACTGGCGTGCTGTATCAGGTGTACCGCCTGCTCAAGGGCAGCGGACATCTGGAATTGCGCCGCCGCCACCTGCGCGTGGACGTGTCCACGCTGCGCTCGCTGCTGAAGCTGTCAGGAGGCGCCACGCTCCAGTCGCTGTTGGGCATGTCCAGCTGGCTGGTGCTGATGCGCATCGTGGCCACCTTCGGCAGCACCGCGCTCGCGGGCTACACGCTGGCCATGCGCATCCTGCTCTTCGCGCAGCAGCCGTCATGGGGCCTTTCCCACGCGGCGGGCACGCTGGTGGGTCAGAGCCTGGGCGCGGGCGACACCGACCGCGCGGAGCGGGCCGCGTGGCGCGCCAGCTTCTACACGCTCGCGTTCCTGGGCGTGGTGGCGGTGGGCTTCCTCCTCTTCGCGGAGCCCCTCATCCACCGCTTCACCTCCGAGCCGGAGGTGGGCCTGCACGCCGTGCGCTGCCTGCGCATCGTCAGCTGCAGCCTGGCCCTCTACGCCTTCGTCACCGTGCTGCCCCACGCCTTCAACGGCGCGGGCGACACCACCACCCCCACCGTGGTGAACGCACTCTTCTCCTGGGGCCTCCAGCTGCCGCTCGCGTGGATCCTCTCCCATCCGTTGGGCCTGGGCCCCTCGGGCGCGTTCATCGCCATCGCCGTCACGTATGGAGCGCTCGGCCTGGCCAGCGCCGCCCTCTTCCGGCGCGGTGGGTGGAAGCTGCGGCACGTCTGATTCACTGCCCGGAAGACCTGGGAAGGAGGATCCGCTCCCTCCGGTCAAAGAACGGTCGTCTTCGGCAGGTCGACCAGAAAGCCGACGGGGACATGGTCGGAGAGCGCCCGGAGCGCGCGCTGATACACGGCGGGGTTGGAGGGGAGGTAGGGGGTGACCCTGAACGGGGGAGCCTCCCGGCTGCAGACCCACGCGAAGTCGAGCGTGTTGTCGTCGTGGGTCGCGATGCCAGGTGACACGGCCTGCCAGAACAGCTCCGCACCGCCGCTCACGATCTTCATGGCGCGCGTGGCCATGGCCGTGCCGTCGGCGGACTGGAAGGCGGGCTCGGTGTTCATGTCGCCAACGAGCAACGCGATGAAAGAGGGGAGCCCCGGGCGCTGGATCTCGGCCTGGGCCGCCATCAACAACCGGGCGACGTCGAGCTGCGTGTCATGGCCTCCGCCGGACTTCGCGTGCCCACCGAAGAGGAAGACGGGCACCCCATTCATGGTCACGGCGACCAGCTCCCGGTAGGCGGCTTGAGTCACCGTCCAGTTGTGCGCGGCGCCAGCCCTCCACACGGCCGCGAGGCCGCACTCGCCGGCGACGGACGATGGATGATTGACCGTGACCTGCTTGCCGCCATGCGCCTCGATGAGCTTCAGCGTCTCGTTCAGCTCGCCCTTGACCTCCTGGAGGAAGACCACGTCGACGGTGTTCGTGGGCTTCGCGACCCCATGGCTCTCGAGGCTCGTCGAGGCGCTCGTCCCGTCATAGCGGCCTGTCTCATCAGCCGACGACGTGCCGAGGAACGAACTCTGTGACACGACAAAGCCGCCGGAGACGAACCCTGGAACCCTGGTCCCTCCTCTGGGACGGCCGCCGCCGAAACCGAACGGGGGCAGAGGCAGACCGCTGAAGGGCGACGAAGACGCCCCACCAAACGGTGACGTCGTCGATGACGAGGAAGAAGACGCCCCGCCGAACGGTGACGTCGTCGATGACGAGGAAGAAGACGCCCCGCCGAACGGTGACGTCGTCGATGACGAAGGCGTCCCACCGAACGGTGACGTCGCCGATGACGAGGAAGAAGACGCCCCGCCGAACGGTGACGTCGTCGATGACGAAGGCGTCCCACCGAACGGTGACGTCGCCGATGACGAGGAAGAAGACGCCCCGCCGAACGGTGACGTCGTCGATGACGAAGGCGTCCCACCGAACGGTGACGTCGCCGATGACGAGGAAGAAGACGCCCCGCCGAACGGTGACGTCGTCGATGACGAAGGCGTCCCACCGAACGGTGACGTCGCCGATGACGAGGAAGAAGACGCCCCGCCGGAGGGCACGACCCCGAGCCAGTCGAGGATGAACTGCGCGACCTTGCCCCCACGTCCCCCCGAGAGGCCGGAGCGCTGGATGTTCCATGAACCTACTTTGATGACGGCCATGCGCATCCTCGCCGCGGCCAGGCACACGCCGCCCCGCAATGGTAGTCCGGCCTCCTCCCCGAAGAACAATCCCGCGCCCGTTCCCAGCAGTGCCTGACCCTGCTGGTTCTCCGTAGGGCCCGACTCAAACCACCGCGGCACGTCTGAGACCGTCCTCCATCAGCCGACAGTGGCCACGGCCTGGGGGCTGAGTTGAAAGCCTCCAGGCATGTGGAGACCTTCCCGAAACTCTCACGGCGAATGGGCACCTCCGGTGCCTCCAACCTCGGAGGCGCCAGTCACCCTGGGGCGCTTCCGAAGTGTCGCCGCGAGAGCACGGGGCACAACGGCGGGGAGGGGCTTCACACATGGCGGGCAACGAGCGGTTGGGCGTGGCGGTGGTGGGACTGGGCGGCGCGGTGGCGACCACGGCGGTGGCGGGCATGGAGCTCTTGCGCCGGGGACGGGTGGACACGCGAGGCCTGCCACTGGCGGACGCCAAGGGCCTGGGGCTGGTGGAGTACGGCGAGCTGACCTTCGGCGGCTGGGACCTGTTCGAGGACGACCTGGCGCACGCGGCGCGCAACCACGCGGTGCTGACGGAGGCGCAGCTGGAGGCGGTGGCGCCCACGCTGGGCCGCATGCGGCCGTGGCCCGCGGCCTCCAACGCGAAGTTCTGCAAGAACGTCGTCAGCACCGCGGAGAAGAAGGCGCGCACCCTGCGCGAACAGGTGCGGGCCATCCGCGACGACCTGGCCCGCTTCAAGCAACGTGAGCAGTTGGAGCGCGTGGTGGTGGTGAACCTGGCCTCCACGGAGAAGGCCGTGGACCTCACCCGCCCGGAGTTCGCCACGCCGGAGGCCTTCGAGAAGGCCCTGGACGCGAACGACCCGGACATCGGCCCCGCGATGCTCTACGCGTACGCGGCCATCGTGGACGGCATCCCGTTCGCCAACTTCACGCCCAGCGTCGCCGCGGACGTGCCCGCGCTGCTCCTGCTGGCGAAGCGCACCGGCACGCCCGTCGCGGGCAAGGACGGCAAGACGGGGCAGACGCTGCTCAAGACGGTGCTCGCGCCCGCGCTGCGCGACCGCGCGCTGCACGTGGACGGCTGGTACTCCACCAACATCCTGGGCAACCGCGACGGAGAGGCCCTCAACGACCCGGCGTCGAAGCAGAACAAGCTCGACACCAAGGGCGCCGCGCTGGACAGCATCCTTGGCTACAAGGTCCAGGACCACGTCGTTCAAATCCAGTACTACCGCCCGCGAGGGGACAACAAGGAGGCCTGGGACAACATCGACGTGACGGGCTTCCTGGGGCAGCCCATGCAGTTGAAGCTCAACTTCCTCTGCAAGGACTCCATCCTCGCCGCGCCGCTCGTCGTGGAGCTGGCGCGCACGCTGGACCTGGCGAAGCGCCGGGGCGAGTGCGGCGTCATCGACGCGCTGGGCTGCTTCTTCAAGGCCCCCATGTCGCAGGACGGCGAGCCCGTGGAGCACGCCATGGCGGAGCAGCAGCGCCGCTTGATGACATGGCTGTCCAAGGGCAGCGCGCGGCAGGTGGAGCGCCTTCCGGAACGCATCAGGGGTTGAGCCATGAACGCACCCGCGCGTGACACGGCGTCCCCTGGCCGTTTGGCGGAGCTCCGCCCGCTCCTGTCGGAGCTGATGGACCTCAAGCGCATCCGCACCCCGGACCATCCGGACGGTCTGGCGGCGCACGGTTTCCGCCGGGCCTGGGCCGCGCTGGCCTCCGGCATGGACCCACGCATCGTGGCGCTGCAGGAGACGGCGCGCGCGTTGGCGGCGGTGCGGCTGGGCGGCCTGGACATGGACGTCCTCCAGCGGGCGGGGCTGTCCCCGCTGGACGCGACGCGGGTGCTGCACCGGGGCCTGGAGGCGGTGACCGGGCCGCTGGCCCCCGGCCTGCGGGAGCGGTTGTCCGTGGCGCTCTCGCAGACACCGGAGGAGGCATGTCACGTGCCGCCGCCCCCGTTCGTGGACCGGCTGGTGCGTCAACCTCGCGCCGGGGCCACGTTCCCCGGCCGGCCGCGCATCCTCGTGTCACCGCAGGAGGGCCACGCGGACCACTGCTACGCGGTGGCGGTGGGCGCGGTGCTCGTCGCGCCCTGCTTCAGCGCATCCCCTGTCCTGCCCTTCGTGGCGGGGCTTTCGCACCACCTCTTCAACGCGATGCTGCCGGACGCGGGCTACCGCGGAGAGGCGCTGATGGGAGACCTGCTGGAGCCCGTCATGAAGCGCCTCACGGAGAAGGCCCTGTGCTCGCTGCCGGAGCGGCTGGCCGGTGTCGTGCGGCAGGCGCTGTCGCTCACCGGCAACGTGGACTCGGCGGAGGCGCGAGCCTTCAACGCCGCGGACGCACTGGACCGGGTGCTGGAGCTGGAGGCCCACGCTCGAGCGGCGGGCTTCACCCTGCGCCACGCGATGGAGGACCTGGAGCTGATCCACCCCGGCCCGCTCCAGACGTTCGGCAACGGCGTGCTGCGCGACGCGGCGGTGTGGCCATGAGCCAGCGGCGGTTCCTGAACCTTCCCAACAGGCGGTGACCATGTTCGAGGCGAAGCCGAGGCCCCGGAGACTGGGCTGGGCGGTGGTGGGCTGTGGCTGGGTGGCACGGGACTACGTCATCCCTGCGCTCCAGGGAGCGAGCAACGCGCGGCTGGTGGCCCTGTGCGACGCGAACGCGGAGGCGCTGATGCGCATCCCGGCGGACGACGTGAATCGCTACACCGAGCTGGGGTCGGTGCTGGCGGACAAGGACGTGCAGGCCGTCTACATCGCCACGCCCAACCACCTGCACGCGGCGATGACGGAGGCGTGCGCGGCGGCGGGAAAGCATGTGCTGTGCGAGAAGCCCATGGCGGTCACGCCGCGCGACGGCCTGCGCATGGTGTCCGCGTGCCAGCGCGCGGGCGTGCACTACGCCACCGCGTTCGACCAGCGCCACCACGCGGCGCACCGCAAGCTGCGCATGCTGGTGAAGGAGGGCGTGCTGGGCACCGTCACCCAGGCGCGCATCCACTACGCCTGCTGGCTGCCCGAGGACTGGACGCCGGACAACTGGCGCATCGACCCGGAGCAGGCCGGCGGCGGCGCGATGATCGACCTGGCACCGCACGGCCTGGACCTGCTGGAGGTGGTGCTGGGCGACGAGTGGGAGTCGCTCACCGCCATGACTCAGCGGCGCGTGCACTGCTACGCCGTGGACGACGGCGCGGTGCTGATGGGCCAGTTCAAGAGCGGCGCACTGGGCCTGTTGCAGGTGGCCTACAACTGCCCGGACGCGTACCCCCGGCGCACGCTGGAGCTCATCGGCACCCGGGCGCGAGCGCTGGCCTACAAGACGATGGGCCAGACACCCGGCGGCTCCCTGTCGCTCATCGACGCGAAGACGGGAGAGGAGACGTGGGTCCCTCTGTCGCCGGAAGAGGACCGGAGCCCCTTCCTCCGCCAGGTGGAGGTCTTCTCCACGTGCGTGCTGGAGGGCCGTCCACAGCCGTTCGCGCCAGAGCGCGACGTGCGGTTGGTGGGGCTGCTGACGCAGGCGACGCAGGCCGGAAAGGCGTTTCCGCCATGCCACTGACCCGCTACGCCTGCACCCACTGCGGCACATGGCAGCCGGGCTTCCCTCGCGAGCGGCCCACGGGCTGTCCCACGTGCCTGGACGTGCGCAACGCGCTGCCGCGCGACGGCTGGGACTTCCAGACGGCGGGCCAGGTGTCGGAGCGGCTCACCACGCGCTGGGAGGAGGCGCTGCCCGGCATCTGGGGCTTCACGTGCACGCCGCCCTTCGGCCTGGGCTCCACGGGGTGGCTGTTGCGCAGACCCGAGGGCAACGTCTGCTTCGAGGGCGCGCCCTGGTACTCGCGGCCCGCGCTGGAGTTCATCGAGGTGATGGGCGGCCTCCAGGTGCTGTCCGCGTCGCACCCGCACGGCTTCGGGGCGCTGTGGCAGTTGCAGGAGCACTTCGACCCGCTGCTCGTGCTGCACCGGGACGCGGTCCAGTACAGCAAGGCCTTCCAGGTGCGCTGGCCGGTGGATGACGAACATGAGCTGGCGCCGGGCCTGACGTTGCATTGCGTGGGCGGCCACTACGAGGGCCAGACGGTGCTGTACGACGCGCGCACCCGTTCACTGTTCTGCGGCGACGCGCTGAAGGTGGACCTGGACGCGCGAGGCAGGCCCACGGGCCTGTCGTGCCACAAGGGCTTCCACTACGCGATTCCGCTGAGCCACGGCGAGCTGCGCCGCTACCGCGCGGTGCTCAAGCAGCTCCCGTTCGAGAACGTCTTCACCCCGTTCGAGTTCGCGCGAGGCGTCACCCGCGAGCACGCGCTGGCGCTGTTCGACCGGCTGCTCTCGGGCATGCCACACACCCGTCCCCTGCCCTTGGAGGAACTGTCATGAGCATTGCCCGAGCCCTGGATGCGTATCACCACGCCATGTCCACCGGCGCCCTGCAGATGTTCCGCATCGACCCCATCGACCGGCTGGGAATTCCCGTGGCCTCCGCCAGTCTGGCGCTGGGGGGCGGTTCGAGCGCGGTGCTGCACGGCAACGGCTATGGCCGCACGGACGAAGAGGCGCGGGTGGGCGCGCTGGGCGAGCTGGTGGAGGAGACCTTCTGTGAGCTCGCGATGCACCGAATGCCGCGCGTGCACGGCAGCTACGAGGCGCTGGTGCGCGCGAGAGGGCCCACCGCGGTGGCGGATCCGCTCACGCTGGGGCTGCCCGCGGGCAGTCCGTATCAACCGGACCTGCCGCTCGTCTGGGTGGAGATGCAGCGGCTGTCCACGGGGGAGCGGGTGCTGGTGCCGGAGGAGTACGTCGCCATCCACCCCGGGCAATTGCAGGGGAGAACACCGCTCATCACACCCATCACCAACGGCCAGGGCGCGGGGCTGACGCGGCCCCAGGCGCTGGCGCACGGCCTGCTGGAGCTCATCCAGCGCGACGGCAACGGGCTGATGTACCGCGCCATGGACCAGGGCGTGGAGCTGGACCTGGAGGGCACGGACCTGGCGCCAGATGTGCGCGAGCTGTTGGAGCTCTACCGCCGCGCGGGCGTGGAGGTGATGGCGAAGCTGGCCAGCACGGACTTCGGCCTGGTGAACCTGTACGTGGTGGGCCGCGACCTGTCCGTGGGGGACCAGCCGCTGATGGTGACGGCGTGCGGAGAGGCGGCCGACCCGGACCGGGACCGGGCGCTGCGCAAGGCGCTGCTGGAGTACGCCTGTTCGCGCGCGCGCAAGGCGTTCATGCACGGGCCGCTGAGCCACGTGGCCCGGGTGGCACCGCCGGAATACATGGACCGCTTCGTGCCGCGGGTGGACCTGGACGCGGAGGAGCCGCGCGCGCTGAACGCGATGGTGGAGTGGGCGCGGCTGCCGGCCTCGGCGCTGCGAGAGCTGACGGCGTGCACGCTGATGGTCCGCCAGAAGGTGCGCTTCGAGGACCTGCCCCGTTCGCCCACCGTGGAGGACCCCTCGCTCCGGTGCGACCACGTGGTGAGGCAGCTGCACTCGGAGGGCTTCGACATCCTGGTCGCGGACCTGTCGCCGCCGGGCCGGCAGGTGCACGTGGTGAAGGCGCTGGTGCCGGGCCTGGAGGTGGAGACGATGACGTACAACCGCCTGGGCGAGCGCAACGTGGCGCGGCTCCTGGAGCGCAGGGACCCGCTGGTGGGCCTGGGAGCACCGCCGTCGGGAGCGCAGCCGGTGCGACTGACGCCGGAGGCCGAGTCACGGCTGGGAGGCCCCGTCTGGTTCAACGTGCGGCTGGCGGAAGCGCGAGTGGGGAGGCTGTACGCGCTCTACCGGGAGCCGGACCGCCACGCGGTGCCAGCGGTGCTCGCGAGCCGCCGCTTCGGAGGGCAGTGAGCCATGGCCCTGCGCTTCGCATACAACACCAACGGCGTGTCGAATCACCGCTTCGAGGACGCGCTGGGCCTCATCGCGGACAGTGGCTACGACGGCGTGGCGCTGACGCTGGACCACCACCACTTCGACCCGTTCGCGCCGGACTTCGAGCGGCGCACGGAACAGCTCGCCACGAGGCTGGAGCGGCTGGGCCTGGGGCTGGTGGTGGAGACGGGGGCGCGCTTCCTGCTGGACCCGCGGAGGAAGCACGAGCCCACGCTCATCACTCCGGACGCGCAAGGGCGCGCGCGACGGCTGGAGTTCCTGAAGCGCGCGGTGGACGTGTGCGGGACGTGCCGGGGGGAAGCGGTGTCCTTCTGGGCGGGAGTGCCACGCCCAGGAGTGACGGAGAAGGCCGCGTGGCCGTGGCTGGTGGACGGCGTGGCACGGCTGGCGGAGTACGCGGCGGCGCGCGGCGTGGTGCTGGCAGTGGAGCCGGAGCCGGGGATGCTGGTGGAGACGGTGGACGATTGGCGCCAGTTGGAGACGCGGGTGCCCGGCGTGCGTCTGGCATTGGACGCGGGGCATCTGCTGGTGACGCAGGAGCGGACGCCCGCGGAAGCGGTGCGCGAGTTCGCGCAGGCGCTGGGCACGGTGGCGCTGGAGGACATGAGGCGCGGCGTGCATGAGCACCTGCCCTTTGGCGAAGGGGACGTGGACGTGCCGTCGGTGCTGCGCGAGCTGACACGCTCGGGCTACGACCGGCTGGTGTGCGTGGAGCTGTCGCGGGACGCGCACCGGGCGCACGAGCTGGTGCCCTGGGCGCTGGAATGGTTGAGGAAGCGCCTGCCGACGGGCGCGGAGGTGGCGGCATGAACACCGTGAACGGACTGCGAATCTGTTTCATCTCCCGGCGTTTCTTCCCGGCCATCTCGGGGATGAGCGTCTATGCGCTGAACCTGGTGCGGGAGCTGGTGGCGTGCGGGCACGACGTGACGATGGTGAGCCAGTACCGCAGCGACGCGGCGGGCATGGCGGTGTACGGGGGCGGGCCGCCACCGGGAATCCCAGGCGCGCACGTGCTGGGCTGCGAGTCGGTGGGCGAGCAGCGCATCAATCAGGGCCAGCCGGCGAGCTTCGAGCATGACCTGGAGGTGATGGTGAACACGGTGGTGCGCGAGCACCGGCGCCGCCCGTTCGACCTCATCCATGCGCAGTACGGCTATCCGTGCGGCCTGGCGGCGCTGCAAGCGGCGAGGCTGTTGGGATTGCCCAACGTCGTCTCCATCCAGGGCGGGGATGGGCACTGGGTGGGGGCCTGCTGCGGGACGCACAAGCAGGCCATGCTCGCGGTGCTGGGCCACGCGGGGGCGCTGCTGATTGGGAGCAGGTCCTTCGCGCAAGAGGTGAGCGAGAACCACGGGACGCCGCTGGAGCGGTTCACCATCGTCCCCGGCGCCACGGACACACTGCGCTTCCATCCGAGGAGTGAGTCGGCGGTGGGCGAAACGCGGGACGTGCCGGTGTGGCTGTACCACGGCCGGGTGGACGCTCGGAAAGGGGTGATGGAGCTGCTGGATGCCGTGCAGCGGCTGGTGGCGGACGGGCGGAGGTTCAAGCTGCGGGTGTCTGGGATTGGACCGGACCTGGAGGCGGTGCGAGCGAAGGTGGAGACGGAGGGGCTCCACGGCGTGGTGGAGCTCACGGGGGCATCCCTCTACGCGAAGGCGCCGGACCTGTACCGGAGCGCGGACCTGTTCGTGTCGCCCACGTATTCAGAGGGGTTCTCCAACACGCTGCTGGAGGCGATGGCCTCCGGGCTGCCCATCGTGTCGACGCGAGCGGTGGGGGTGGTGGACTGCCTGGAGGACGGGCGGGACGCGCTGCTGGTGCCGCCGAAGGACAGCGCCGCGCTGGCGGAGGCGATGGGCCGGATGATGGACGACGCGCCGCTGCGCAAGCGGTTGGCGGCGACGGCGCTGCGCGAGGTGCGGGAGTTGTACTCGTGGCGTGCGGTGGGGCGGAGGATTCAAGGCGTCTACAGGAACCTGACAGGCACGCGGCCAGACACGCGGTGGACGCACCTCTACGACCCGGCGATGACGGAGGAGCGAGCGGACCACACGTGCCGCTTCCGGGCGGAGCCGCACCTCCTATGAGCACGGCCCTGTTCGTGTCGCCGCACCTGGACGACGTGGCCTTCTCCTGTGGAGGCACGTTGGCGGCGTTGAAGGCGAAGGGGTGGACGGTGGCGCTCGTCACCGTCTTCACGAAGTCGGTGCCGGGGCCGAAGGGCTTCGCGCTGCAATGTCAGACATCGAAGGGACTGGGGCCGGAGGTGGACTACATGGCCCTGCGGAGGAAAGAGGACCGAGCCTTCGCGGCCTGCATGGGCGTGGACCAGGTGCGCTGGGGGGACCTGGAGGAAGCGCCGCACCGGGGCTACTCGAGCCCTGAAGCGCTGTTCCAGCCACCGCGAGCGGACGACGTCATCGAAGCGAAGGTGGCGAAGTGTTTGAAGCCGGTGTTGTGGGACCTGAAGCCGGACCGGGTCTTCGTGCCCCAGGCCCTGGGAAGCCACGTGGACCACGTGCACGTAGTGCGAGCCGTGAAGGGGCTGGGCATCCCAACGAACCGGATCCTCTACTACCGGGACACGCCGTACGCCGTGCGCCAACCGAAGGCCCACCCCGACGCCGCCGTGCCCCAGGGCCTGCACTCGCTGGCGGTGGACATCACGGAGCACCTGCCGAAGAAGGTGGAGGGCTGCGTCCGCTACGGCACGCAGCTGGGCTTCCAGTTCGGCGGAGTGGACGACCTGGCGCGGACGCTCACGGCGTTCCACCGGATGGAAGCACAGACACGCGGTCAGTCAGGAGCCGCGGAGGTGTTCCTGACGGAGTCATCACAGGGCGCGCAGTAGACCGGCTGCATCGAGAATCTGGTGCACCTCCGTGGCCAACCGGACGTGTTCCGGGTTCGTCACCGTGAAGCGTTCCTCTGTGAGGATGACCAGCGTTCCCAGGTCCTCCACGGGCTCGACGCGCACTGTGGCAGGGAGCGGAGGAACCTCTCCCCACTGCCGGGAGAAGTAGGTCATCCAGCCCACGAAGGTGCCTACGTCTCCCGACGATGAGACCTGGTCTCGGTATTGCTCGGATGCAACGACACCCCACGCCGGCGCCCAACAGCGCACCACGGCCCGGATCACCTCGCGCAAGACGGGTGCGGTCAGTACGCGCCCTGCCACGTCACCACGGCGAGGAGGACTGACCAGGCATATCGACGTCGGCACATCATCCGCGGAACCGCAGTAACCATCGACCAGAGTTGTCTCCTCCGGATGTGTTCCCGCCCACAGCCAATAGCGAAAGGCATCACCCAGCCGGTTCTTCTTCCGCGCGAACAGCTTCAGGAAGTTTGCACGGTCTGTCGAGAACGTGCGTGCACTGGCTTCCCTGAACGTGCGTCCGGACTCGTGCCACACCCGCCACCCAGGCTCAAGGCGGCCCAGTTCGTTGAACAGGTTTGACGCTCGAGTGGCGCAGGACTCCGCGTCCTCGGAGCGCCCCAGCCAGTAGGCCCCTACGTAGCAGTTGTCAGTCATTCGGTCGGCGCGGCTCGTTGCTCCGGAGTGAGGGAGCGTACTTCCACTCCGACATTTCGGCGCCTGAATAGAGCACGCAATGCAGCTGCGAATTTCTCCTCGGCGACCACCCATCGAACGCGAATTCCTCCGGACACCCTCAACTGCCGCTGAGCCTGATCAACCAGGGCATCCTCTTTCGTGAAGAACTCTTTTGCCTTCAGGTCGGTACCAAAGAACTTCTCGTAGCCAGGTCCCTTGGCTTCCAGCAGAACAGGCTCCTCCAGATCGAAGCCGTCAAAGTCGACCTCCTCGTCCCCTCGCTTGACCCGGTACGCGGAGCCCTTCGGAGCCCCCGTCACCTGCGCTTGATAGTCGCGGGCCCGGTTGGACATCGACTCATTCACCTGCACCCACTTGCCCGGCCCACCTGCTGGCGGCATCCCTCCGCTGCTGCTCGCAGGAGGCGGGCCCCTCGTGGCCATGGTCACCGCCGTGGACGCGAGCGTCACCTCCACCACGCCGTCCACCACCGCCACCGCGCTCACGTCCAACACGCGCGCCGGGTTGAAGCCCACCTGCGCCGAGCCCGCGCTCACCGCGTCCGGGAAACGTGGCATCAACGAGAGCGCGGACGACAGCCCCACTGTCACGCCGTGACTCACCAGCATCGTCACCGCGAGCACGAAGACGCGTGCCACCTCTGGCCCCAGTGCCTGCGCGAAGACCTCCGCCGCTTCCTCCAGTTCCTGGAACGTCCGCGCCCGGTCCGTCGCATCCTTCAGCGCCCAGCACGCGCGCACTACGGCGACGAACGACTGCACACCCACGTACGCCAGGAACACGGCCGCAATCACCGCCGCGGCCTTCGTGAACACGGGCTCCGGCGCCGCGGCCAGCACCACCCAGGACGCAATCGCGCCCGACACCACGGACACGAAGAACTCCGGATTCAGCGTGTCCTGCAGCGCGGCCCCGATGCTCGCGCGCAAGAGGTCCAGCGACATGCCCACCGCGAGCGTCAGCCGGTCCAACTCACCGAAACCCGCACCGTCCTCCAGCAAGGACAGACAGTCCCCAGGAGCCTCATGCGCCCGGCACCACCGCCCGTACCCGTCCCGCAGCATGAACCCGAATCCCAGGTCCAGCTGCGCCCCCTTCTTCGCGACCGTGCGCACCACCCTCGGTGCCCGCACCGTCAGTGGCGCCTCCAGCACCAGCCGCGTCAGCGCCTCCTCGAACTCCCGAGCGCTGACCGGCACACGGCGGTCCCACGTGGCCGGGGCGTATGTCCGGGTCTCCCGTTCCGTGCGCAGCCGCACCGTGGGTCCACTGGCGCAGCCCGCCCAGAACACCAGCAGCATCAGCCAGCAGCCAGCCCGTCCCCACGGTTTCGTGCCTAAGTGGCGTCTCCAACCCACGACGTGTCGTCTAGACTGCTCCGAGGACCGCGAATGTCTCCCAGGTCCCCGGAGCACGAATCATGACGTCCATCTCGGATGAAACCCACCAGCGCATCACCGACCTCTGCGCCCAGGGAGACACCGCGGCGGGAGAGGACGACTTCGAGCAGGCCCTGAAGCACTTCAAGGCCGCCCTCGCCCTGATTCCCGAACCCACCCGCGACCATCAGCAGAACACCTGGGTGCGTGCCGCCATCGGCGACATGTACTTCCAGCTCGAACGCTTCGAGGACTGCCGCGAGCACTTCCGGGATGCCGTCCACTCACCGGGCGGGCTCGGCAATCCCTTCATCCACCTGCGGCTCGGCCAGTGCGCCCTGGAGCTGGGAGACGAAGCCCGCGCGGCCGACGAGCTGGCTCGCGCCTTCATGGGCGGAGGCGAGGAGCTCTTCGAAGGCGACGACGCGAAGTACCTGGAGTTCATCCAGTCCCGCCTGCAACCGCCCCAGGACGTCTGAGGGCTCCGGGGACCCGAGCGCCGGACTCCCTGCTCGACCTGGCGCCTCACGCACGCGGGGCATGCACACCCTGAGGCGTGAACCCGTTCCCGCGAGGAGGCGCCCATGACACGCCAGCAGCCGAGCACCGTCCGTCCCTTCTTCCCGGAAGGCTTCCGCGAAGGCGACGAGGACGTCAACGGCACGCGGATCCACTTCGTCATCGGCGGCAAGGGCAGCCCCGTCGTGCTGCTGCACGGCTACACGCAGACGCACCTCATGTGGTGGCGCCTGGCGCCGGAGCTCGCGAAGGAGCACACCGTGCTCATCCCAGACCTGAGAGGCGCGGGTAGCTCGGCCGCTCCCGCGCAGGGCTATGACAAGGAGACGATGGCCGGCGACATGCGCGCGCTGGTGAAGAAGCTCGGCTTCGACAAGGTCTCCGTCGTGGGCCACGACATCGGCCTGATGGTCGCCTACGCCTACGCCGCCCGGTTCCCCGGCGAGGTCGAACGCCTGGCCCTCCTGGATGCGTTCCTGCCGGGCATCGAACCCTGGTCCGACCAGGTCATGAAGAGCCTGGACGTGTGGCACTTCACCTTCAACGGCCCCACCGCGGAGAAGCTGGTGCAGGGGCGCGAGCGCATCTACTTCGACCATTTCTGGACCGACTTCGCCGCCAATCCCCAGGCCGTCGGCGAAGCGGAACGGCAGGCGTACACGGAGGCCTACGCGGCCCCGGGCCGGCTCCACTCGACATGGGGCTACTTCCAGGCGTTGGACCAGGACAAGAAGGCCTTCCGGGAGCTGGCCCGGAACAAACTCCCCATGCCCGTGATGGTCATTGGCGGTGACAAGTCCATGGGCGAACCGCTCGTCGCGCAGGCGCGAGCGGTGGCAACCCAGGTCGAGCCCCACATCCTCCGGGACACCGGCCACTGGGTGACCGAGGAGCGGCCAGCGGAGGTCCGCGAGCTGCTCGGAGACTTCCTCCGGGCGTGACGCCTGGCCTTCCGCGCCCGCTAGGCTCCGAAGCCGCCCAGCGCCGCGCGGCTGAAGCTGGCCGCGCCCTGGCTGACGCGCACGGCGGACTGGCTGAACACCTGGAACGCGGCGCGGATCTCCTGGGCGCTCTGCCCCGGCGTGAGAATCCACCGGTCCGAAATGCCCATCTCCTGGAACACGCGCCGGAAGTCCGTCACCCCATCGTCGATGCCCATCGCCGCGACGATGTGGTTCTCCACCCGGTGCAGGTCCTTCACCAGTGCCGCCACGTCCTTCGCCCGCGCCTTCTGCGAGCCCGCGTCAGCGCCGTCCGTGATGAGCAGCGTCACCGTGCGCACCGGCACTCCGTTGCCGCTGAACTCCTGCGACTTCGCCAGCACCGTGCCCAGCAGCACCACCGCCTGGTCGTACAGCGGCGTCCCCTGGTCCGCCGAGTAGTTCTTCGAGTGCATCCGCACCACGTCCTCCAGCGGCCGGAACGGATTGAGCACGTGTCCGTTCAGGTAGCGCGTGTGGAACAGCACGCCGTCCTTCTGCTGGCTCGCCAGCAGCGCGTCCAGCACCAGGTTGTGCCCGTCACACACCGTCTTCGTGTGCCCCGCGTGCGAGATGCTCCCGGAGTCATCCGGCATCACCGTCACCAGCACCACCTCGCTCGCCTGCACGTCGTCCACGTGGATGCCCAGACCCGCTTGGATCTGCGCCCCCAGGTCCACCACCGTGAGCGTCTGCAACCCCGCGGGGCTGAGGATGCCCTCCGCGTGCGCGTCCTCGAAGAGCTTCGTGACACCCGTCCCGTTCGCCTTGCTCATGTCCGTGTCTCCCTTCGTGTGAGTGCCAATTCCAGACGTCACGCCAGGTGCAGGTCCGGCCAGCTCGCCAGCGGATCCGTCGACTTCACCAGGTGCATGCCCGCGTCAGCGAAGCGCTTGAGCGCCGCGTCCGCCTGCGGCGTGAAGTCCGCCGCGAAGCCGCCCTTGCCGTCCGGCACCGTCACCGACGACATGCAGTCCGTCAGCAGGTACACCTTGCGAGCCAGCGCCGCGTCCTGCGCGACAATCTCCCCCAACAGGTCGTCGATGCTGCTCTTCACGCAATGGCTGGCCGCCTGCCCGCCAATCACCACCGCGTCCGACGTGAGCAGCGTCTTCAGGAACTGCGTGTTGCGCTGCGCGAGCGGCTGGCCGTCATGCCGCATCAACACCTCCGGCCGCAGCACCGAGTAGTTCTCCGTCAGCGGGTTGCCGCCCTTCACCTCCGCCCACGACTGCACGCCGCGCGCGTACGAGTGGAACAGCCGCGCCTCCTGCACCACGCCCGACAGCGCGTGCCCGTCGCTGCCCAGCAGGCAGTGCGGCGGCCACAGGTAGAGCGTGTACTTCCCCGCGCGCTCCAGCTCCTCGCAGTAGAACTTCACCTGCTTGAGCAGCCACGGGTAGTTGCCGCCGCACAGCCACTTCGCCACCGCGGGGTTCGGCCTCGCCTGGCCGCGCTCAATCTGCTCGCGAGTCACCTCGCGGTACGGCTGGAGCGGCTGGTCGTCCTGGTCCACCCAGAACGACGGGAAGAAGATCTGGAAGGCGAAGTGCGTATCCAGCGTCGCGGTGACGTTCGTCAGCGTCCCCAGGTTCCGGTAGATGAACTCCGCGATGCGGCGGTTGTCGTCGATGGCGCCCCGCCCGCTGCGCCCCGCCACGTACAGCGAGCCATCCGGGAAGCAGAAGTCCTTCTGCACGTCGATGAGCAACAGGTGCAGGTTGAAGCGGTCCGTGGCCGCCGCCGTCACGCCCTGCGCCGCCTTCCACGCTCCGGCGTCACGCTGGAGCTTCCCGGCGTTCGCGCCGTAGCCGTACTCCGCCGCGTGGCTCGAATTGTAGAACCCGGGCAGCGGCAGTTCCTTCGCGGTCGTCTTCTTCATGTCCATCCCCCTGTGTGTGTTTCACTTCATCCGCAGCAAGGTGAGGTCCTGGGCCCCCACCACCGTCAATCCCTCTCGCGACAGCAGGAGCTCGCGGCCCGCGTCCACGAACGGCTCCGCGTCCGGGAACTCGCGCACCGCCACCAACTGGCCCTGCTGGAGCTCCACGCGCGTCAGCCCCACGTCCGTGGCACAGAAGAGCGCGCCCCCCACGGCGCACTTTCCACGCAGCGTCCCCAGCCACGAGCCGTCTCCCGCGCCAGCCCGGGCGCTCGCGCGCACCGTTCCATCCGAGCCCAGCAACACCGCGTGGTGCACCGTGCGGCCGTTGGCCTCTTCCGCCAGCAGCAGCCACACCGAGTCCGCGTCGAACACCGCCTCCGCGTCCAGCAACTGCCCTGACGGCCACGGCAGCGCGAGCCCGTCCCGCAGACCCTTGCGCTCCACGTTGAACAGGAACGCTCCCCGCAGCCCCGCCGCGCGGTGGAACCCCAGGCCGAACCGGGGTCCCACGAACAGCCGCGTCTGCCCCTGCAATACGTCCCCCCAACGCTCGGCCCCATACACGCCGTCCCGCCACAGCCCGCCGCCCGACGCCCAGAACCGGTGTCTGGCATTGGCCGCGAACACCGGCCGGTTCTCACAGACATCCACGCCCAGGAACTCCTGCTCCCGGCCCGGCGTGAACACCGCCACGCGGCCCCTCTGCCCCAGCAGCGTCACATCCCCCTGCACCGCCCAGCGCAGCGTCGGGTCCAGCGCGCCACGCATCACCGTGCGGCCGTCCTCGCGCCTGTACGCGCCGTCCGCGTGGTAGACGAAGCGCACCACTCCGTCCTCCGCGCTCGCGTGCACCATCACGCCGCGGGTCGTGAACGTCCGCTTCGCCGTCACCTGACCGCGCACCGCCGACACCGGCGTGGCAGCCACCGTCGCGTGCGGCTGACACGTGGGACACGCGGCCCGCGCGTGCTCCAGGCCACACGACGCGCACACCGTGAAGCGAAGTCCCTCCAGCACTGGCAGCGGGAACGCGCCGCGCCGGTCCTCCACGAACACCTGGTGGAACAGGTGCAGCAAGTCATCCGGCAGCGCGACCCGAGGCAGCGCGGGCTTGGGGTACTGCACGTCAGGGTGGAACACCGTGACGCGCTGGAGCATCCGTCCCACCGCGTTCAACCGCGCCGCCTGCGTCTTCGGCTTGTGGATGCCGCCCTGCGGTCCCACGCACAGGAGCGACTGCATCACGGTGACGGCGAAGGCATACCAATCGCTCTCCAGCGTCGCTGGCCGCGCGGGCGTCAGCGTCTGCGCGCTCGGGTCCAGCCGCAGCGGGTCCAGGAACTTCTCCGTGAACACCGGGCACAGGTAGGGACCGAACTGGAAGCTGTCCGCGTCGATGAAGTACGCGTCCGTGCCCACCGTCAGCACGTTCAAGTCATTGAAGTCCCCCACCACCACACTGGCCGAGTGCACCGCCGCCAGCACCCGGTGCAGCCCCGCCAGCACCGTCACCGCGTCCGCGGCCTTGCCTCCCGCGCGCCGGAACGAGGGCTCGCTCCACCGGCGCAGCGGCTCCACGCCGTCCAGCTTGCGCATCGCATAGCCCAGCACCTCCGCGCCCTTCTTGTCCGTGGCCAGGGCCTGCGGCGTCACCACTCGCGCAGGAAGGCCCGAGGGAAACGCGCGCAGCTTGCGCTGGTGCTCCACGAGCCGGGCCTTCGCCGCGGCCTGCTCGGGCAACAGGCCCAGGTAGTCCGGGTGCTCGGGCTGCTTGAAGACCTTGAGCGCGCGGCCATCGCCCAGGTCATACACATCCGCCTCGCCGCCCTTGCCCAGCGCATGCTGCGGATCCAACCGGACCTTCTTTCCCTCCAGCCAGACGTCCATGGCCTCACGCCCTCCCCATCCGGCGGCGCAGCACCACCAGCGTGGTGTCGTCCGTCAGCAACCCCGGCGTGCGCAGCAGCCGCCGCTCCGCGAAGTCCGCGCGCACCGACTCGCGATTGAGCTGGGCCAACCGCCGTCGCACCGCGTCCGGGTTCGTGAAGTACCGGTCCTCCGTCCAGAAGCGCGACAGCGGGCCCACCGCTTCATCGCGCTCCGGCAGCCGCGCCTGCGAAAGGTCCAGCAGGTCCCCCACTCCGTCCGTGCCCACCAGCAGCGCGTGCACATCCTCCGTGGGCACCAGCGCCCGGCGTTCCAGCCGCACGTCCTCGCCGCGCAGCAGCGCATACGCGAGATACGGCGGCGCGTTGCCCGGGAACGGCCCCAGCGCGTGCACCTCGCCGTTGAGCATCCACACCCCGTCCCCCGACGAGAAGACGAGCGTGTGAGCCGGCGTCATCACCGCCCCCACCAGCGTGAAGAGCAGGTCCCCCAGCACGTCGCGCCCCAGCGCGGATGCCAGGCCCTCCATCAGCTCCAGCAGGTCCGCGCGCAGCCCGGTCAGGAAGTCCGCGCCGTCCACGGTCTCACCCCGCGCCAGCCTCGCATGCGCCGCCTGCGCCAGCCGCCGCACGCCCAGCTGCGCCCCCAACTCGCTGCACGGTTGGCTGCCACACCCGTCCGCCACCACCACCACCAGCCCGTGCTCGCTCTCCCGGACGCAGGCGGCGTCCTGGTTGTTGCGTCCCGAGCGCGCGTGCTCCCGCCCCTGCACCGAACCCACCGCGACATCGAAGGGCAGCGTGGACATGGCTCTCCCGTGGCCCTCGAAAAGGGCTCGCACGACCCGGAACCTGCTGGCGAGTGGACGGCCCCACGCCGTCCGACTTCGTGTATCTACGACACCAACATAGTGTCCACATGACACTAAGTCAAGGCGACGTGGGACAACCTGTCAGCGGGCGCCGATGGGTGTGGCGGGAGGTGGGTGTGTTTAGAGCTCGAAGTTGAAGCCGGCCTTCTCGAGCTGTTTGTACTTCTTGTGGTCGAACCGGTAGAGGCGCGCGGCGCGGTGGGAGACGTCCTGCTCCACCTCGTCCAGCTCCTCCAGCAGGTCCATGGCGAGGATCTTCTTGCGGAAGTTGCGCTTGTCGAGCTCGCGCTCCAGCACCGTTTCGTACAGCCGCTGGAGCTGCGACAGCGTGAACTTGGGCGGCAGCAGTTCGAACCCGATGGGCTGGTAGCGCACCTTGCCCTTGAGCCGTTGCAGCGCGGTGGACAGCACGTCCGCGTGGTCGAACGCGAGCTTCGGCGTATCCCAGACGGAGAACCACGCCGCTTCACGCGCGTCGGTGGACGCCTGGAGGTGGTGCTGGGACAGCTTCACCAGCGCGAAGTACGCCACGGTGATGACGCGGCCCCGGGGGTCGCGGTCCGGAGAACCGAACGTGTAGAGCTGCTCCAGGTGGCTGGTGCGCAGGCCCGCTTCTTCCTCCAGCTCACGGCGCGCGGCGTCCTCCAGGGACTCGTCCATGCGCACGAAGCCGCCGGGCAGCGCCCACCGGCCCTGGTACGGCTCCACGCCGCGCTGGATGAGCAGCACCTTGAGGTCCTCTTCGTCCAACCCGAAGACGACGCAGTCCACCGTCACCGCAGGGCGCGGGTACTCATAGGTGTGGCTCACGGGGAAACCCTCCGGCCAGCATCGTGTCCAGAGGACACGGTGCCGGCAAGCGCCTTCATGCGCTCATCGGAGGGTGCGGCGGGCTAGACCGCGACGAGCCGCCCCAGGCGACGCCAGTCGACCAGGTTGACGTTCTCCTCCGCCAGGTCGAACTCCAGCGAGCGGCGCATGCCCAGCACGTCGCCGCCCATCTGGAAGGGGACGTCGCGGTCGAAGTCCATCCGCAGGCGCTCCACGAAGAAGTCGTGCATGCGCGGCATGGGGTGCTCGCCGCGCCACAGGCGGAACATGTTGCGTGTGGCCTCCATCACGCCCGCGCCGTACACGCGCACGGACAGCCGGTGCGGCACCGCCTGCGCGAACGGGAACGCCTTGAAGCCGAAGCCCCACTCCGGCGTCGTCGCCGCGCCCGCCACGCCCGCGGGGCCCTGGTACAAGAGCTGCCCCTCGCCGGCGTTGGGCAGCGGCCGCACCGCGCCCGTCGCGTCGATGGTCAGCGCGGGCGCGCCCAGGTTGTAGACGGAGACGTTCGGGTTGCCCTCGCCGAACAGATGGCGAGGCACCGTGCGCGTGAACATGGCGCCCAGGTAGCCGCGCAGGCCGGCCTGCGACTTCTTCAGCGGACCGGCCGCGGCGAGCTGGTTCTTGAAGTCCTGAATCATCTCCGCGTCCCAGCCCGTGCCCGCGAAGGGCGCCACCCGGCCCTCCACCCGCACCAGGGAGAAGGGACGCAGGGGAGGCAGGCGCTCGCCGTACGCGGCGATCTGCTTCAGGGCCACATGGGGACGCGGCGCCCCGGTGACGCGGGCCCAGGCGTTGCCCGTGCCCAGCGGCAGCACGCCAATGGCCGGCAGGGCCACACCCTGGGAGCGCAGCTCGTTGAGAAGGCCCGTGATGGTGCCGTCGCCTCCGCCCGCGAGCAGCAGGCTGGGCGGGTCATGCCGGAGCTGGTCCACCCACTCCTGGGCTTCCTCCAGGGAACGGGTCAGGGCCACCCGGGCCCGGGGGAGCAGGTCTCTGACGAGCCCGCCCATCCCCTCGGACCCTTTACGCGCGCGCAGATTGACGAGGACGGCGATGTTCATGGCGGGCGTGACTCTTCCCCAGTTCATGTCATGGCCCCGTCACGAAAAGAGCCCCGGCATGGGGACTCCTCCGGAAACATGGGCATCACACCCCCAGGGCGTGGGCCAGCCGTGCTTCCAGGTGCCGCTCGGCCGCACGCCGGCGCAGCGTCACCGCCGCGGCGGCCAGCCCTCCGGCCACCAACAGACGACGTAGCCATTGTTTTCCGGTGCCGTGGTAACCGCCCGAGGCCGTGTCCCCCTCCTCCATGGGCTGGAAGATGTTGCCGGGGGTAGGGCCCTGCCGCTCGCCCTTGAAGTGCAGCGCGTCCGTGCCGGCCCGCATGGTGCGCTCGTACGTGCGAGGGAACAGGCCGTGCATCGCCGCGAAGCTCTTCCCCGCGGGGCCGACAATCACCTCGTCCTGGGGGTGGCGCAGCACGCGGAGGATGGTGCGGGCCACGCGCTCCGGCGTGTAGACGGGCTCCACGGGGCGGATGCGCCAGCCGGTGTAGTTGGCGGTGTGGCGCCACAGGGGCGTGTCGATGGCGGCGGGCATCACCGTGCACACGTCGATACCCGTGCCCAGCAGCTCCTGGCGCAGCGACGCGGAGAAGCCGCGCACCGCGAACTTGGAGGCCACGTAGGCGCTCAGGTACGGCGCGGGCACGGTGCCAAAGGTGGAGGACACGTTGACGAGCGTCCCGTAGCCCTGGCGGCGGAACCGGGCCAGCGCCGCGCGCGCGCCGCTCACCGTGCCGAAGAAGTTGGTCTCCATGAGCTGGCGGAACGCCTCGTCCGGCGTCTCCTCCAGGCTGCCCAGCATGTAGACGCCCGCGTTGTTCACCCAGCCGTCGAAGTGGCCGAAGGCCTCCACCGCGGCCTCCGCCAGCTTCCGCACGGCCTCCGCGTCCGCCACGTCCGTGGGGACCACCAGCGCCTGGACACCGTGGGACTCGCACTCGGCCGCCAGCTCCTCCAGGGGGTCCTCCCTGCGCGCGGCGAGCACCACGTGGGCGCCCTTCTTCGCCAGGAGCAGCGCGGTGGCCCGGCCAATGCCGCTGGAGGCGCCCGTGATGACGATGACCTTCTTCTTCCAGATGCGATCCATGGAGTGGGGTCCTTGTGGCGGGCCCGGCGGCCCGAGCATTCGAAAGGGTTCGTGGACGGAAAGGTGGGGATGACGCCCGGCGTCGCACCCGGGACACAGGTGACTCACCCGGAGGGCAACCAGCGAGGCAGGGGGCCCGGAATCCGGACGGGGGTCCACGTGCGGGACCGGGAGGCAGGTGCCGGGGGTCGCTGGCCTGGAGGGTGGACAGTCCGGTAGAGGACGGAACGCGGCCTGCATCGCCGGTCCGGCCATCCCTTCCACACCCACGTGACCATGCCCTTCCGTCCGAAGCCGTCCGCCTTCGCGCTGATGTTGTGCCTGCTGTGCGCCACCGCCTCGGGAGCCGCGCCCCACCGGCTGGTGGTCTCCAGCGGCGACTGCCGGGACGCGGAGCTGAACGGCCAGTCCAAGGCGTTCTACGACGCCCTCCGCGCCCGCCCCGAACAGCACCTGCTGAGCGCGCCCGAGTTCGCCGAGCGCCTCTTCCCCGACTCCTCGCGCTCCTTCGAGGACCTCCAGCGCCAGCTGGACGCCGCGCAGGACCAGTTCTACGAGGGCCGCAACGCCCGCGCGATTCAGCTCCTGGACGACGCCCTGAGCGACATCCGCCGCCTGCCGCCGGGCGAGCCGCGCTGGAAGCTCTTCGCCCACGCGCAGCTGCTGCACGGGCTCAACCACCGGGCGATGGGGAAGACGAAGGACAGCGACGCGGCCTTCCTCCAGGTGCTGCGCCTCCAGCCGAAGTACCAGTTGGACCCAGACCAGTACGCCCCCTCCATCCGGCAGGCCTTCGAGAAGCTGCGCCGAGACCTGGCCAAGACGCCGAAGGTGAAGCTGTCCCTGAAGTCCACGCTGCCCGCGGCGGACGTGTACCTGGAGGGCCTGAGCGTGGGGCAGACGCCGCTCACGCTGGAGCTGCCCGCGGGCGCGTACGAGCTGACGATGGTGAAGGGGGACGCGGTGAGCTTCCCCCGGCAGGTGCAGGCGCAGGGGGCGGACACGCCGCTGCTGGTGGACCTGGCCTACGAGGGGTCCGTGACGGCCGCGCCCTTCCCGTGCCTCGCCGCCGCGGACGGCAACGAGGAGCGCACCTGGAGCCACGCGGTGCGCCTGGGCGGCACGCTGGGCGTGGAGGAGGTCATCGTCGTGCGGCTGGAGCGCCCGAGCAGCGGGCCCAAGTGGTTCGCCGCCACGGTGCTCAACGTCGACGGCGGGCAGAAGCTGCGCGAGGGCGGCTTCAAGACGCAGGGCCTGGACGCGCCCGGTGAGGCCCTCTCCGCGCTGGTGGACTTCGTCACCACCGGACGCTCGCCCTCCAACCTCGTGGTGATGAACAACGCCAACGGCAAGGCGCCCTGGGACGCGGGCGGCGCGCGGGGCACGGCCAGCGCCTCCGGCACGGGCGCGGACCTCACCGCGCCCAACCTGCTGTCGGAGGACGTCTCCAGCGACGCCGCCCCCAGCACCGGCCTGCGCACGGCGTCGTACGTGACGGTGGGCGCGGGCGTGGCGGCTTTGGGTGGCGCGGGCGTGGTGCGGCTGCTGGCCCAGAAGGACCTGAACGGCCTGGAGGACCGCCGCGCGGCCAATGGCGGCCAGCTGGTGAGCACGGATGCGCGGGCCGTCGCGCTGCGCGACTCTCTGGTGGGCAAGAGCAACGTCATGACGGGGCTGCTCGTGGGCGGCGGCGCGGCGGTCGTCACCGGGGCGGTGCTCTTCCTCGTGTCCTCCCCCGCGAAGCCAGCGCCCGTGACGCTGGGTGTGACGGCGGACGAGACGGGCGCGGCGGCGAGCGTGTCCGGAACGTTCTGAGCGGACGGTCCCGTCCGGAGGTTCCTGGATGGGAAGCGCCGGGCGCGTAGAGTCGCGCCACATGCGCGCTTCCCTCCTGCTGTTGCTGCTCACGGCGAGCACCGCCCTCGCCGCGCCCCGGACGTTCCGCGTCGACTACTTCCACACCGGCAACGCCACCGAGGAGCGCTTCAGCCTGGAGCGGCTGGTGGTGGAGCCCCTGCCCTGGCCGGGCCACCCGGCGCGGGCCATCGACGAGACGAACCTGGGCAAGTACCTCTTCGAGGTGCGGGACCGGAAGACGAACCGGCTGCTGTTCTCGCGCGGCTTCGCCTCCATCTTCGGCGAGTGGGAGCTGACGGACGAGGCGAAGCAGGCCCACCGCACCTTCAGTGAGTCGCTGCGCTTCCCCGCGCCGGACAGCCCCGTCCAGGTCATCCTGAAGAAGCGCGACGCGCAGAACGCCTTCCGCGAAATCTGGTCGCTGGTGGTGGATCCGAAGGACCCCTTCGTGGATCCGTCCTCGCCGCCCGCGCCGGGCCCGCTGCTGAAGCTGCTGGAGAACGGGCCGCCGCAGGACAAGGTGGACTTCCTCATCATGGGGGACGGCTACACGGAGGCGGAGCGCGCCAAGTTCGAGAAGGACGCTCGCAAGCTGGTGGACATCCTCTTCAGCTATTCCCCCTTCAAGGAGCGCAAGGCGGACTTCAACGTCTGGGGGCTGATGCCCAAGGCGGCCGAGTCCGGCATCTCCCGGCCCTCCACCGGCGTCCACCGCCGCCCGCCCCTGGGCTCCACCTACGACGCCTTTGGCGCCGAGCGTTACATCCTCACCTTCGACAACGCCGCGCTGCGTGACACCGCCGCCTTCGCGCCCTACGAGTTCGTGGAGATCCTCTCCAACGGCAACACCTACGGCGGCGGAGGCATCTACGGCCTCTTCAGCACCGTGGCCGCTGACAGCCTCTGGGCCCCCTACGTCTTCGTCCACGAGTTCGGCCACCACTTCGCGGGGCTGGCGGACGAGTACTACACGTCCGCCCCCGTCTACGGCTCCGCGCCCTCGGAGCGGGTGGAGCCCTGGGAGAAGAACGTCACCGCGCTCCACGACCCCGCCCAGCTCAAGTGGAAGGACCTGGTGGCGCCGGGGACCCCGCTGCCCACGCCCTGGAATCAGCCCGCCTATGACGCGCACGCCCTGCAGGTGCAGCAACGCCGGCAGAAGATTCGTTCAGAGCGCAAACCCGAGTCGGAGATGGACGCGCTGTTCGTGGCGCAGCGGGACTGGGAGGAGAAATTCCTGGGCACGCAGAAGTTCTCCGGGAAGGTGGGCGCCTTCGAGGGCGCGCACTACGAGGCGAAGGGCTACTTCCGGCCGCAGATGGACTGCATGATGTTCACGCGGGACCGGGTGCCTTTTTGCGCGGTGTGCCAGCGCGGCATCAGCGAGGTCATCGACCTGTACGCGGGCCCAACGTCCGCCCCTGCACGGAAGAGTCCCTGACTTTCTTTGATTCCCAGGCCCCTGGGCGTCCTTTCGAGTGACAGGGACGTGGCAGGTGGTTGGGCAAATGGACGCCCCTCTGTTTTCGGGTGTAAGGGGGACCGCACCTGCAATCTGGACACCCCTGGAGGCATTTCCATGCTGAAGCAGAGCTTGAAGCGGAGCTGGCTGCCGGCGCTCGTGACCACCGTGTTCGTCACGGTCGGCACGGGTTGCGGCGACGAGTGTGTCGATCAGTTCGACTGTCGTGACAAGGGTGCGCCGCCCGCGGGCCAGGCGTACACCTGCGTGGAGAACAAGTGCGAGCTGCGCACGCTGAACATTCCTCCGGAAGAGGACGCCGGCACTGAGACGGACGCCGGCACCACGACGGACGCGGGCACCGACGCCGGCACCACGACGGACGCCGGCACGGGTGGCCCCCAGGCATGCACCCCGGCCTGCGCCCTGACCGATTCCTGCGACATCGCGACGAACACCTGCACGCCCTCCAGCGTCACCACGCCGCCGGCGGATACGAGCGCGCAGATCGCCGCGTTCATCGCGGCCCCGGCGGGCGCGCTGACCACGCCGCAGATCGTGAGCGGCGCGTTCGTGACCTTCATCAAGCCCGCGGTCACGGGCAGCGCGGCCACGGAGGCCTCCGGCTTCTTCCTGCAGGCCGAGGCCAACGGCCCGGCGATGTTCGTGCGCGACTCCGCCACGGCGGTCGCCGTGGGTGACCGCGTGACGCTGAACGTCACGGAGAAGGAGATCATCAGCGGTCTCAACGTGGCGAAGACCGTCACGGACCTGACCGTGGTGAGCAAGAACCACGGCGTGTGGAACCTGAGCACGGCGACGCCCCCGGGCCTGAAGGTGGACGCGAACGCCGTCAACTCCTTCGAGGACGCCGGCACGACCGGCGTCTACGAGAGCCGTCTGGTCACCGTGTCCGGCAAGCTGGAGGCGGGCGCTGGCAGCGGCGCGGCCTTCACCGCCTTCCCGCTGATCACCACGGGTGAGCCGTCCCCCAGCCCCCTGCGCCTGCGCGTGCCCACCACCCTGTCCACGGACCTGGACCTGGTCTCGGGCTGCGACGTGACCGTGCCCACCGGCGTCGTCTGGCGCTTCACCGCCCAGCCGCAGGTGTCCGTGTTCGCGCCGGAGCAGCTCACCATCACCTCCTGCCCCGCGCCGAAGCTCACCGAGGCGCGCCCGCTGAGCGGCACGGAAGTGCGGCTGACGTTCGACCGGAAGCTCGACGCGGCCACCGTGGAGGCGGCGGACTTCGGCATCACGCCGACCGTGGCCGTCTCCGCGGCGACGACGACGGGCAACCAGGTCTCGCTGACCACGGCGGACCTGACGGGTGGCACGCAGTACACGGTGACCGTGAACGGCGAGGTGAAGGACCTGGCCGGAAAGGCCCTGGACGCGGCCGCCAAGACCGCGACGTTCACCGGCCTGACGCCTCCTCCGACGGGCCCGTCGCTGGTCATCAATGAGATCGACTACGACAACGTGGGCACCGACACCGCGGAGTTCGTCGAGATCTACAACCGCGGCACCGAGGCGGCGGACCTGACCAACGTCAAGCTGGTGTTCGTCAACGGCGACTCCACCGCCAACCCGCGCGTGGAGTACCTGAGCTTCAACCTGGCCGACACCAAGGACGCGCAGGGCAACGCGGTCACGTCGCTGCCCGCGGGCGGCTACATCGTCGCGGCGCCCGAGCCGTACTTCACCACGACGACCCTGCCGGCGGGCACGCTGCGGCTGATCATCAAGACGACCTCCGGCGCGAACACCGACATCATCCAGAACGGCACCGGTGACGGCGTGGGCCTGCTCGACTACGCGGCGGGCACGCTCCTCGACAGCGTCTTCTACGAGACGGCTGCCAGCAATCCCCAGAACCCCACGTTCACCATCACCACGGCCGCGGGTCCCAAGTCCCTGAACTTCGAGGAGGGCACGCGCACCGTCGCCTCGGACTCGAACTCCGCCGTGGGCTCGCTGCAGCGGACCCCGAACGGCAACGACACGAACAACAACAACGCGGACTTCGCGTTCGTGGCCACCCCGACGCCGGGCGCTCCGACGCCGTAGTCTCCGCGTCTGACACATTGCAGTAACCCAGGGCCGCGTTCCCCCACCGGGGAGCGCGGCCCTTCTTCTTGGATGACGGGGGGATGTGCGACTCTTGGGAGCATGGGGATGCACCGCCCGTCATCGCGATGGGCCGTGGTCCCTTTCCGGTGTCTGGACCGGATGGCTTCCATGTCCCTCCCTCGCATCGTCGCGCCCCTGCTCGCCCTACTGCTCGCCGCGTGTCCCAGCTCCACACCGCCGACGCCGGTCGAGCCTTCCGACAGCGGAGTGAAAGCCGACGGCGGCGCGTCCGACGGTGGGGGTGACCAGGCCGATGGCGGCGAGCAGGTCGACGGCGGCGAGCAGGTCGACGGCGGCGAGTCTGTCGACGGCGGCGAGTCTGTCGACGGCGGCGAGTCTGTCGATGGAGGTGAGCCTGGCGACGCGGGTGAGCCCGACGATGGCGGCGCCTCCGGCGATGGCGGTTCGTCGGATGATGGCGGCTCGTCGGGTGACGGCGGTGTGCTGAACGATGGCGGCTCGTCTCCCGATGGCGGCGATGCGGGAGTGCCGGATGCAGGCATTCCGGCGCTCACGGTGACCTCCCTGGGGCTCGGGGACGGACGCGTGGGGCAGCCCTACGCCATGACGCTCACCGCCTCTGGCGGGCGGGCACCGTTCACCTGGAGCTTCACCGGCACGCTGGCCGCGGGGCTCACGCTCTCCACGGACGGCGCCCTGTCCGGCACGCCCACCGCCGCGGGCTCGACGCTCTTCACCGCCACCGTGCGCGACGCGGAGGGACAGACCGCGTCCGCGCGGCTGATCGTGCTGGTGCAGCCGCCCCTCACGCTGTTCACCGTGGGCCACTGGAACCTGGAGTGGTTCGGCGCGCCCAACCAGGGACCGGCCAACTCCACCTCCGACGGCGGCGTGACCGACGACCTCCAGGTCGCGGGGGCGACGAGTGTCATTCGCGACGCGGAGGCCCACGTCTGGGGCCTGGTGGAGATGGTGGACACCGTGGACTTCAACACGCTCCTGTCGGGGCTGCCCGGCAGCTACCGCGGCTTCCTCGCCAACAACACCACCTACGTCCTCAGCGGCACGTCGACGTACTCCGCGGGCGAGCAGAAGCCCGGCATCGTCTACGACAGCTCGCTCACCTACCGCAGCGCCCAGATCATCCTCACCGCGCAGGCCGCCGACTTCGGCGGACGCCCACCGCTGCGCGTGGACTTCACCACCCGCATCCATGGCGAGGACGCGCCGCTGGTCGTCATCGTCACGCACATGAAGGCCTTCGAGGACATGACGTCCTACGGCCAGCGCCAGCGCTCCTCGACCGCCCTCAAGAGCTATCTGGATCAGTGGCTGCCCGAGGCGCGCGTGCTCGTCATCGGCGACTGGAACGATGACCTGGACCACTCCATCTCCACGCAGAACGGCGTCGCGCTGCCCACGCCCTACGCGAACTTCCTGGACGACCCCACGCACTACACCTTCCTCACGAAGGTGCTGACCGACGCCACCATCCGCACCACCACGGAGTACAACGACGTCATCGACCACACGCTCGTCACCGACGAGGTCGCCGTGGACGCGGTGCCCGGTGGCGTCCAGGTGCTCCGGCCCGACGCGACCATTCCGGACTACGCCCGCACCGTCAGCGACCACTACCCCGTCATCACCCGCTACGACCTGAGCGGCGTTCCCGGTCCGCGCGTGCGGGTCACCGCGCCCCTGGACGGCACGTTCGTCGTGGGCACCCCGCTGACGGTCACGTGGCGCTCGGCGGGCGTGAGCACCGTGCGCATCGAGGCCACCTACGACAGCGGCGACCAGTGGTTCGTCGTGGCCCCTTCCGTGAGCGCGAGCGAGGGCACCTTCACGTGGACCGTGCCGGACGTGGAGAGCGACCTGGTGCGCGTGCGCGTGGTGGACACGGCCAACGCGTCGCGCTTCGACATGACCCCCGGCCGCATCTGGTTCACGCGCACGGCGCCCCGCGTGATCATCAACGAGCTGCTCGCCAACGAGCCCGCGCTCCCCGGCGGCACCGCGCACGAGTTCGTGGAGCTCTACAACACGGGCTCCGCCCCGCTGGACCTGTCCGGCTGGAGCCTGTGGGACGCACTGAGCACGCGGCACGTCTTCGCCCCGGGCACGGTGCTTCAACCAGGACGGCCCCTGGTCGTCTTCGGTGGGTCCGCGGGCTTCCCGGCCGGCACGCCCGACACCGTCGCGGCCTCCAGCGGGACGCTGAGCCTCAACAACACGTCGGACACCGTGCAGCTCAAGCGCCAGGATGGCGGCATCGTGGACAGCGTCGATTACTTCAGCACCGTGGACGCGGTGTCCATCAACCGCTCCCCGGACCTGTCGCCGGACACGAGCTTCGTGCTGCACACCACGCTGACGCCCGGGCTGCAGTCCTCACCGGGCCGGCGCGCGGACGGAGGCGCGTTCTAGTCAGCGCAGCGGCGGGGCCTGGGGGTCGGGCCCGGACTCCGGCTCCGCGGGCACCGCCTCCACGTCCCGGGCGATCCACTCCTGGCCATGGTCCTCGAAGGTGACGCGGATTTCGTCACCCTCGGACATGTCGTGCAGCTGCACGTTCTCGTCGGCGCGCTTGAGCCGCGTGGCCTCGTCCACGAAGACCTCCCGCTCCAGGCCCTGGCCGTCCACGAAGAGCAGCTCGTCGTCGCCCACCCAGGACACGCGACCCGCGGCCCAGCCCATGGGCCTCGGCTGCTGACCGGAGCCGCCCGTTCCTTCTGGAGCCGGCGCCGGCGAGCCCTTCACCTCCGAGCCCGCGGTCTTCAGTGCCTTGGGGTCCACGGTCTCCTTGGAGGCCATCAGCCCGCGAAGCACCTCCGAACGTCCCTCGCGGTGCTTCGCGGAAGGGCCGTCTTGCCCCGGCTCGCCGCCTTTGCACGCCGACAGTCCCCCGAGTCCCACCAGGCCCAGCATCAGCAGGCCCGCCGTCCCGCGCAGTCTCCGCATTGGCCACGTCCTCCCGCATCGTGCGAAGGAGCCCGCATCCCGACGGAGTCCCCCTCCATGGCGCGCGAGCCCGCTCTCCCCCGGTAAAGATGGGGACACCCTGCCCCGCCGGGAACCACGACCGTGTGGGGTGGGGCCTGGTGCCCTGGACTCTCTCCTCCCTGTCCGGAGGGCGGGCAGGCATTCGCTACCTCGCGCCCTGGCCCAGGGCCTTCCGGAAGCAGCGCCTATGCGGCCAGGAGCCAGTCGCGCACCGCGAGGAAGCGGGCCGTGGGTGCCGCGGCCCTGCGCCACGCGACATAGAGCGTTCCCCGAGGCTTCCGCGCGGAGCGTCGGCCCAGCTCCGGCGTGAGCGTCACGACCCGCTTCTCGCGCACTGCGGGCGCCACCAGGTAGTCGGGCAACACCGCCAGCCCCACGCCCGCCTCCACCAGGGCCAGCATCTCGTCCAGGTTCGCGACGCGGCACACCACCTGCGCCGGCAGGGGCTCTTTCGGTCCGAAGGTGGCGCGCCACCACGGCGCCAGCATGGCCAGGTCCGCATCGAAGGCGATGAAGCGGTGCGCACCGAAGTCGCGTGCCCCGCGCGGTGTTCCCCAACGCTTCAGGTACGCAGGCGCGCCCACGGCGACGAACTCCTCCTGTGCCACCGGTCGGACCTCCAGCCCCGGAGCGTCCGGCAACAGCCCGACGATGCCCAGGTCCAACGCGCCGTCCAGCAACAGCCGTGACACGCGGCTGGGCACGTCGAAGCGCACATCCAGCCGCAGCTCCGGGTGCCGCGCCAGCAGGCCCGGCATACGGGGCCGGAGCCAGTACCGGAAGAAGGGCCAGGGACCGCCCAGGGACACCTCGCCACGCACCGCGCGCTGGGCCTCGGAGGCCGCCTCCAACGCCGCGTCCACCGCGGGCAGGTGCTCGCCCAGCCTCGCGACGAGGGCGGCGCCCGCCGGAGTGAGCCGGGCCCGGCGCCCCACCCGTTCGAACAGCGCCACGCCCACGTGCCGCTCCAGGGCCTTGAGCTGCTGACCCACGGCGGAGGCGGTGATGCCCAGGCGCGTGGCGGCGGCCGCGTGCGTGCCCGCCCGGCTGACCTCCCACAGCGTCCAGAGCGCTTCGTGATTGCCAAGCATGGCTTCAGTTTATGTGAAGGGGCTCTCGGTTTTCTTGGGGACGGCGGGGACGTATTTCATCGCCCATCGCCCCACGGACTGGGGCTTGAAGGAGGACGTTCCATGGAAGCGCTCGCCGCCGTGAAGGTGCTGCTCATCGTCACCAGCCACTCGCAGTTCGGGAACACCGGGGAGAAGACGGGCTTCTGGTTGGAGGAGCTCGCCGCGCCGTACGAGCAGTTCACCAAGGCCGGGGCCCAGGTGGACATCGCGTCGCCGCTGGGCGGCAAAGCGCCCGTGGATCCTCGCAGCGAGAAGGAGCAGACGGAGGACACGCGCGCCTTCCTCGCGGACGCCGAGGCGACGAAGAAGCTGGCGAACACGAAGGTGCTCGCCCAGGTGAAGGACACCTACGACGCGTACTTCGTGGTGGGCGGGCACGGCGTGATGTGGGACCTGGCGCAGCACGTGCCGACGCACCAGCTGCTGTCCGCGGGCTACGCGCGGGGCGCGGTGGTGGCGGCGGTCTGCCACGGCCCGGCGGCACTGGTGGGCGTGAAGGGACCGGACGGCAAGCCGCTGGTGGCGGGCAAGCGCGTGGCGGCCTTCAGCAACGCGGAGGAGCAGGCGGCGAAGTTCGACGCCATCGTCCCCTTCCCGCTGGAGACCCGGATGCGCGAGCTGGGCGCGCGCTACGAGTCCGGCCCGTTGTGGAAGAGCTTCACGGTGCGCGACGGGCGGCTCGTCACGGGGCAGAACCCGGCGTCCTCCGCCGCCACCGCGCAGGAGGTCCTGAAGGTCCTGGCCGAGAAGAAGCAGGCCCCGGCCCCCAAGGGCTGAAGCCCGCTGCCGTCAGCCGAACTGGAAGCCGGAGATGCGCGTCCCCATCATGGAGCCGGACCAGGTGGTGGTGCCCCGGTCCTCACCGGCGGCACCGGCGACGACCATCAAGGGGAGCAGGTGCTCCTCGCGAGGATGGGCGAGCCGCGCGTAGGGGGCCTGCATCCACTGCGTGAGCTTCGCGTCACGCTCGTCCGCGGGAGAGGTGGCGGCGTCCTGGACCCACGCGTCGAACTTCGCGGAGACCTCGTGCGCGCGAGGGTCTCCGAAGGCGCGCAGGTTGTGGAACGTCATCCCGCTGCCGATGATGAACACGCCCTCGTCGCGGAGCGGCGCGAGCGCCCGGCCCATGGCCAGGTGCTCCGCCGGGTCCAGCCCCTGCTTCAGCGAGAGTTGGACGCAGGGGATGTCCGCCTCCGGGTACGTCAGCTTCAGCGGGATGAAGGTGCCGTGGTCGTAGCCGCGCGCCGGGTCCTCCGACGTGGCGAAGCCCGCCGTGGAGAGCAATTCGCGCACGCGCGCCGCGAGCCGTGGGTTGCCCGGCGCCGGCCAGGGGATGCGGTACGACTCCGGCGGGAACCCGTAATAGTCATACAGGATGGGTGGCGCGGCGGACGTCATCACCGTGGCCACGGGCTCCTCCCAGTGGGCGGAGATGACGAGCAGCGCCTTGGGTGGCGCCGCGAGTTGCTGGCCCACCTGGCGCAGGTAGGTCGCGAGCGCCTGGAGCTCCGCTTTCGGAAGGCCCATCTCCACGAAGGGCCAGGGGCCACCGCCGTGCGGGATGAAGACGACGGGCAGGCGCGAGGAGGGATTGGACGGGTCGGTCGACATGGGGGCCTCTCGGTGCCATTCAACTCCACGGGTGGGCCGGCGCGCCAATGCACTCCGGGTGGACCCCTGCGTCCGCTTGAGACACGACGTCTTCTGCTATGAACCCGCGCTGGGGAACGGATGGGTGGTCCCGTCGCGAAGGGGGTTGCATGAAGAGCATCATCGGATGGGCGCTCGCCGCGTTCGGCGTCTTTGGCATTGGCCTGGAGCTCGACAAGCTGATCCAGGGCACCGCGGAACACACGATCGCGGGGTTCATCCTCGGCGCCGTCTTCGTCCTCGGAGGCCTGGCGCTTGTCCGCTCCGCGCGGCGCGCGAAGCTGCCGCCCGAATTGAGGGATGCGCCTGTCGTGGTGCGGCCCTCGCTGGACTCCCGCGACGTCGAGCGGGCCGTGCTCGCCTGTGCGAAGGAGCACGGAGGCCGCGTCACCATCGCCGAGGTGGCGGCGAGCAGTCAGCTCTCGTTCACCGAAGCCAAGGAGGTGCTCGAAGGCCTGTCCCGCGCGGGCGCCTGCACCGTGGACGTCACGGAGAACGGTGCGTTCATCTACGAGTTCAGCGGCTTGATGCCGCGCGAAACGGCTCCCGCGGCGCTCAAGTCCTGAGGCCCATGCCCGCCGAATAGCGCGAGGAACTGCCGCTCCCGCTCAGACTTCCTCGTGAGCTGTCCGCGCACCAGGCGCGTGACCCGGTGGGTGCGCTCTGCTTCGGCTACCAGTCCGCTGAACACCTGCACTGCGGCAACGTCATTCGACTTCCGCATCTACGACCCGGACTCGCCTGCCTTCGACGGCTCCTGGCAGCCTGATGACCTCGAAGAGGTGCGGCCGCCGCGCCTACCGCCCCAGCTTGAGGGTCACGGTCGCGGAGTCCTCCACCGTCCCCTTCAGCGTGAAGCGCAGATCCCAGACGCCGGGCATGAAGAGGTCCGCGTCGGAGACCTCGAAGGTCCCTGGCTCTCGCGCGGTGACGCGGGGGACCTCGGAGATGCCGTGGCCCATGGCGGGCATCCAGGGTTGAACGGACAGTACGACACCGGGCACCGGCTTTCCCGACGCGGCGTCGGTGATCCGCACCTGGAACGTCTGAACGCCTCTTCGGAGCGGTGTCATCGAAGAGAGGACCTCGACGCGGAGCCTGCCGGATGTGCTGGCCCCTGTTCCCACGGTGGCAGCCGCGCTCACCTGTCCCCCGTCGCTTCCGGCGTCTGGAGTGGCGGAGGGCGTCGCGCCCAGCAACAACGTTCCCATCAGCAGTGCCTTCATCATCCTTGCCGTGTAGCGGAAGAGGCGGGCCTGGGTTCTGCGACAAGGTGTCGCATCGCACATGCGGTCTGGATGAGAGAGGGTGCGCCATCATGTCCGCCCTTTCGTCCTCTTCCGCGCAGCCCCGTTCGTGGGTGTTCGTGGTGCTGGGAGCCGTGGGGCTGACCGTGTCCGTGCTCGCATGCGCGGCGCTCGTGATGGTGCTGGACTTCGCCTGGTCGGAGGCGCCCCCTTCGAACGCCTCGTGGGAGTTGGAGGTGCCGCCTCCTGTGTATGGGCCGCTGCCCTCGCTCACCCTTCGCGATGAGCGGGGCCAGCCGATGGAGCCCGGGCAGCTTCAGGGACAGCTCACCCTGGTCCAATTCACGCTTGTTCCCCTCCTGCGACAGGTCCAGGAGCGTCTCGAGACCGATGGCGTCCCGCTTCGGGTCGTCAGCGCGACGTCGCGCGACTCCACGGTGCTCCACCCGGATTGGCAGCCGCTGCGGGACAGCGGACGCCTCCTGTTGCTGGTGGATCAACGCCTCCAGGTCCGGGGCGTCTACGACTCGAGCCAGGCCACATCCACCTCCGAACGCGTCATCACGGACGCGCGCTGTCTGCGCTCCTGCCCCCCTCTATGAAGCCCACATCCCTCTTCGTGCTCGCCGGTGCAGGAGTCATCGCGTTGCTGTCCGTCGCGTGGCCCCACGTTCAACGCGAACGCGCGCGCGTCGCCGCGGAGAACCTGCCCCTGTACGGGCCGCTCCCGCGCTTCGAATTGACCGCCCAGACGGGACGACCCTTCTCCGACGCCGACATGCGGGGGCATCTCTACGTCGCGGACTTCTTCTTCACCCGGTGCCCCACCGTGTGCCCGCTGCTCACGGAGAAGATGCTGCGGGTGCAGCGACAGGCCCGGGAGCAGGGATTGGATGTGCGCTTCGCCTCGTTCAGCGTGGATCCGCGCCATGACACACCGGAACGGCTGACCGCCTATGCGCGAGACCACCGCATCGACACGTCCAACTGGACGCTGTTGACGGGCCCGCTGGACCAGGTGGAGACGACGGTCCTGGAGGGCTTCCGGGTGATGATGGGCCGCGACGCCGACGCGGGCGAGGACGACTTCTTCAGCGTCTTCCACGGCGAGCACTTCGTCCTCGTGGACGCCCGGGGACAGCTGCGCGGCTACTACCGGGTCACCGAGGGAGAGGGCGGATTGGAAGCCCTGCTCCGGGACGCCGCGCTGCTGGCCCAGGCCCCGGAGTAACAACAAGGAACTCAGGAAATCCTGAGCGTCCAGTGAGTAGACTCGCGCGGCCGTCCATCCCCGACCCGGAGAACAGAGTGTCGCACCCCACGATCCGCACCATCCTCGGCGCATCCGCCCCGGACTCGCTTGACCCCTTCAGCACCGCCTTGCTGGTGATTGACTTCCAGGAAGAATACTTCAGCGGAAAACTGCCCATTCCGGATGGGACGCGCGCCCTGAATAACGCCAGGCGACTCATCGCCTTCGCGGATCGGCACAAGCTGCCGGTCTTCCACGTGTGGCACGTGAGCCCGTCCGGCGCTCCCCTCTTCGCCCACGACAGCCCGACGGCCTTCTGCCACAAGGACATCCAGCCGGCCGCCCACCACAAGGTCGTCAAGAAGAACCAGATCAGCGTGTTCCAGGGCACGGAGCTCCATCACGAGCTGCAGATCTCCAGAATCAAGACGCTGATCATCTCCGGCCTGATGACCCACGCCTGCGTGTCCGGCGCGGCGCGGGACGCGGTTCCCCTCGGCTACAACGTCATCGTGGCGGACGACGCCTCGGCCACCCGGGACATCGAGGCGCCCGGCGGCGGCACCATTGCGCATGATGTGCTGCACAAGTCCGCGCTGGTGACCATCGCCGACACCTTTGGCGCCGTCATGGGCACCAACGCCATCGTGAACTTGAGCGTCCGCTGACGTGAAGGAAGCAGCCGCAGTCGGCCTTGACATTAAATCTACATAGGTAGATTTACAGGGCATGCCGCGAACTCGCGCGTTGTCGAATCACGCCCGCTCCGTTCTTGCCGCACTGCTGGAGGCCGGGGCGGGCTGGTCGCACGGGTATGAGCTGTGCCGCATCGCGGACGTGAAGTCGGGCACGCTCTATCCGCTGCTGATCCGCCTCGAAGCCCAGGGCTATCTCGAAGCCGAGTGGCAGCAGCCGGCGGAGGGGGGGCGGCCGCCAAGGCACGCCTATCGCCTGACCCAGACCGGGGTCCAGCTCGCGCGCGACAATCCGCCAGACCGCAAGGTGGCTGCTCGCTCCGTCCTTCGCGGGGCAACGACATGAGCGTCCGAGTCCAACGACTTGCGGCGGACCTGCTGTGCCGCGCCCTGCAGTCCCTCCTTCCACCGTCGATGCGCGACTGGGGGCTGGCCATCCGCTACGAGGTCGCGGAAATCCCCGAGGACACCCAGGCCCTGTCGTTCGCGCTTGCGAGCTTCCGCGGCCTGGCGCCGCGTGCCATCGGCTTGCTCCTGATGCAGCCCTTCGGCGCGCTGCACAGCCCGCGTGCCGTCGGTGCGCTCTGCGCGGCTGGCTCGGTCGCCATGGGGCTCGTCTACATGACGCTTGCCGGCGCGCCCGTCGGCTACCTCGGCATCAACGCTGGCGCGCTCGTCCTCGGTCTTGTCTTGCTGGCCCTCGTCAGCCGCATCCCGGGGGCGGGCGGGCGATTGTCCGGAGCCCTGATTCTCCGCCTCTCGGTCTTGCTGCTCACCACCGCATTCGTCGGCCTCCGCGTCGAGGGGGCAGCTCGCTGGGTCAAGCTCGGCGGAGTGAGCGTGCAACCGAGCCTGGTCCTTCTGCCGCTCATGCTTGCCGGATTCTCCCGGACGCGCACCCCGCTTGCGACGACGGGGATCATCGTTGCCGCTGTGGCAATGGCGCTCCAGCCCGACCGTGTCGTCGACCAGGTCCTCTTTTCGTCCTTCCAGGTCCATGCCCTTGCCGGGCTGGCCGTCGTGGCCGGCTCGGTCATGCTGCTCGTCCCTGTGCTGTTCGGTGGGTCCTGTGACGGGGACAGCCGCGCGACCTACCTCGCCTTCGGGGCTGCGTGGCTTGCGGCGACCGTTGCCGCCGCGTTTGGCAATCATCCGACCCCGGTCGTGGGCTACGGCGGCAGCGCGATCCTCGGCTACGTCCTGAGCCTTTCGACCCTGCCGAGGCCGCTGACTTCGCGCGACATCCCTTCAAGAATCGCACTCGCCCAGTCATGACAATGCCTCGCCCTGGACGGCGGGTTCGATGCCTGCTGCCTGTTGTATTGCTTGCCCTCGTGCTCTGGTTCACGTGGACGCGAATCACACGCAGCCGCGGCGACCAGAGGGCTTCTTTCACGCCCGCGAGTCAGCAGTGCGACGCGCAAGGGCCCCTGCGTTACTGCATCAACAAGGCCGCCGGGGGCACCAACGGAGACATCGTCTATCACCACCACGGGCGCAATCTCGACGAGACGGTCTGGAACGACGACACCTACTTCACCGGCATGCTGCAGGCGCAATGGCAGGCCACCGGAGCCCTACCGCCCACGGTCGTGACCGTCTCCTACGGCTCGACCTGGCTCCTGACTCCGAAGGGCAAGCAGGAGGACAGCGGACTGCTCGATGATTTCATGGCCCGTCTGCCTGCGATTGAGGCGAAGGTGGGACGCCCCCGACGGCGGATGCTGCTGGGGGAATCGATGGGTGGGCTCAACGTCCTGGTCGCGGGCCTTTCCCATCCGGCGCAGTTCGCCAAGGTCGCGGCGCTCTGTCCGGGCGTCTACACCGACACCCCGTTCTCCTCCTTTGACAAGATCCAGGCCTCGATGGAGCGCACCGGAGCCGATCCCAAGATCGTGTTCGGAGTCTGGCGGATGGCGCGCCAGTACGTGGCCTACGAAGCCGAATGGCGCCGCGTCTCGCCCCTGCACCTGGTCGCGCAAGCAGGGCCGGACCATCCGGAGCTCTATCTCTCCTGCGGCCTCTACGATGCCTACGGCAACTACGAAGGCACCGAGCGCCTCGCCAACCTTGCCCGTCAGCGAGGCATCAGGACCGAGTGGCACCCGCTCTATGGCGGCCACTGCGCGTCAGACGTGTCCTCGCTGGCCGACTTCCTCGTGAAATGACAGTCAGGACCGCGGCGGCAACCGGTGCCTACTGGTTCGCGAAGATGAGCGTCACCTTCGCCAGTGAGACAGGAAACCTCACGCAGGACGCGCGGTTACCCACTTGTCGCCCTGGTTTCGCTCGGGGCGCCATCCCGTGCTGTTCCGGGGAGTTCCCTGGTGTGCCCCTTCAATCCACGGTGGAGGGGCACACTGGGGGCACATGCGATCAACCAATCCACTCGCACAGCCCACTGCGACCAACGCAAACGCATCACTGCCCCGTGGCTGTTAACTGCTCGGGAACCGCTGATGAATCCACGCCCAGAGTTTATCCTTTGGCGCTATCTCCTTCGCGCAATTACCACACACGACAGCGCTGACATCATAGGACGCCGTCCCAACACTCCATTGGGCCGCAACGCGTCGGAACTCAGTTGGAGACATCTTCTTTCCACAGCGGTCACAAGGAACTTCAGTAGGTGTCGTCATAGCGCGAATCGTATGAATGCCTGGGTTGGCGGCAAGACGTCGCCAAAGCACCGGCAAGCAGGATGACTCTGCTGGCCGCCCTGGAAGCAACCAGCCGTTCCGTTCTATGCGCCCACGGCAATCAGACCAGCGACCTCAGACGCCGACCAATCTCCACCCGGCATCATTCGCGCTCGCCGCAGCCTCATCAGGCAAGGTCGAGAGCCCACGAACCATTCTGCCAATTCCGCAAGGTTTGCTGAGCCCCCAGGGCCGCCAGACCCTGGCCCCTTGCTGCGTCCTCCAGAATCGCTGTGGCTTCGACGGTCTTATGCCGAAGCAGGAACGCAGCAGCAGTGACCCTAACATCCATACGGGCGTGCGAAAAAAGTGCCGCCAACGCGTTGCGGCCAACATCGCCCCGCTCTCGCAACGACATAAACGCAGCAAGTGCCCTTTCGGCGTGCTTGTTACCCGCTCTTGCGTCCCCCCGGAGGATGCCGTCCGTCTGCGCTGCGGTGTTCTGGGCAAACTTCTCAACCAGACTTTCGAGGCCCGTCACCTGACTCCTCTCAGGACGTCGCAGACCGCATAAGCCCTGCCCGGGCCAGCAGTTCGCGCACCCGCCGCGCCAGCGCGATGTGCTCGGGGTTGGCCACGGTGAATCGCTCTGGAGTCAGGATGATCAACGAGCCCCTGTCCTCCACGGGCTCGATACGCACAGGGGCGGGCAATGGCGGCACCTTGCCCAGGTGACTGGAGAGGTACGTCACCCAGCCAAGCCACACGTCGGCCTTGCCGTCCTTGTCGTCCAGGTCTCGATGCGTGCGGGACATGGCCGCAGCCCAGTCGGGTTCCCAGGCAAGTGCCATGCTGCGCGTCACGTCCATCAGCACGGAGGCCGTGAAAATACGCTCCGCGTTCGCTCCCTGACTGGGGAGCGACAAGAAACAGGAGTTAGAAACTGCCTCCGCATATCCGCCACAGTGGATGCGCAGGGCCGCGCAATCACGACTGGCTCCGCCGTTGTCGAACCAGAAGCTAAAGCCCAAGTCCTCAAAGACGGGCCCCCCTTTCTCCCGGTTGACGCCTCGCCGGAACATCTCAGCGAGCGTAGGTATGTCGGGCGGCATGAGTGGATGCTTGCGAGCGTCCTTGCGCGACTTGGCGGGCTTGTACCAGTGGGCCAGGAACGGGTCGCACTCCGCCAAGAAGTTGAGGAAGCCCGCTGTGCGACGGGCGCACTCCTCGGGAGACTCTTTGCGCGGCCCCCAGTAGGCACCTGCAAAGTAGGTATCGGGATAGGTCTCTGAGTCGAGCTTCACAAGCATGAGGTTATCCACTCAGAAAGCTGGGGTGTGGACGATTTCGACCCCCACAACACGCGCGTTCTTGAAGAGTTCGCGAAAGGCATCGGCAGCCGCCTTCTCCGCGACATGCCACCGGACGGGAATACCCATGCCACGAACTTTTCTGCTCTGGCGCTCTGCTTGCTCAACGAGCATCCGTGCTCCGGAGTTCCGGAACCACTCCTTGGGCTCAAGGCCATCAAAGAACTTCGCGTAGCCGGGTCCCTTGGCCTCAAGCAACACCCCGTCCTTGAAGCCGTCGAACTTCACGCCGCCGGCCTGCGTGCTCATGCCGCCGACCCAGTAGGCATCATCGGCGGAGTGTCCCGTGATCTGCTCCTGGTAGCGCCGGGCACGTGTGGACATCGACTCCGTCGCGGGCCCCCACTGCCCCGGCCCCTGGGAAGGTGCTCCTCCCTGCGAAGCCGTGTTGGCCCGCTGGAGGATGATGGCTGCCCCAGGGCCACCGCTGAGTACCGCCGCCGCACGCCCTGCTGGCACCGCGACGCGCTCCAGCGCCAGCGCGCCCTCCGCTGACAGTGACAGCACAGGCACCGAGACTTCCGCCCCCAGCGCCATCCCCTTCAATGTCCGCGTCGTGGCTGACGCCGCGCCCCATGTGACGAGCATTCCCGTCGTCAGCCGCGACACTTCGCGGATCTGCTCGCCACGGGTCATGGACTGGAAGCGCTCCCAGTACGCGGGGGAGGAAGCGATGAGCGCCGCCACGCCCGCCGGCAGGTGGCTCAGCCCCGCGATGCTGTCCACGGGACGCGTGAGCACCTGTCCCAGCGCGTGGTACAGCTCCACGAAGGCGTCCTCGGCTCCGTCCAGGGTGCGGCTGATGACGTCAGCGTCGTCGTACACCTCGGCCATGGGACGCCAGTCCGAGACCTGGAGCTGCGCATCCATGGCGCGGAAGACACCGCCCTTGCCGCTGTAGAAGCGCCCCAGCTCGAAGCCATTCGCCCGGAAGGCTCCGTCCCTCCATTCGACGGGCGCCACCTTTTGTTGGGTGCGACCCGTGAGTGCCCATGCGAGGTAGCCATCCGGTCGCAACACCGCGACCTGCTCCCGAGCGAATCGCTCCACCCGGCGCAGCAACTCCTCCCGCGAAGTCCCGCCTCGCTCCAGCACCTCTCGCAGCAGGAAGCCCGCCACCATTCGGGGCGGCAGCGTGTCCAGCGTGACGGGCTTGCGCAGGAGGACTCCCAGCAGCCGCACGGATTGCGTGGGCGTGAGCGTGCTGTCCCACAGAGGCTGCTCGTCCCGTGCGTCCAGCCCCGCGTCCGTCAGCAGTTGCTCCCAGGCATCCATGCGCACGCCGGAGCTGGCGATGGCGCGGTCGGCATTCGTTCCTGGAGTTCGCTCCCTCGCGGACTCCCGGGGCGAGTAGCGCAGGGCCCTGCTGGAGACAGCCGGCGCGCAGCCCGTGAAGAGCATGACCGCGCAACACAACAAGACACCTGTACGCATGGATTCACTCCAAGCCGGGACGCGGCTTGGAGTGTCTCGCATTCAGTCGGGACCGCGGGCCTACTGAATCGCGAAGATGAGCGTCACCTTCGTCATCACCGTCTGCTCCTCCGGCTGGATGGGCGTGGTGGGCGCGGCTCGCGATTCCGCCATGTCCATGGCGAAGGTGGCCGGGTACAGGCGCGGGGCTTCCGTCACCGTGCTCGCGTCCAGCACCGCTCCCAGCTTCACGTTGAGCGACGCGGCCAGCACCTCCGCGGACTTGCGCGCTCGCGCCACCGCCTGCCGCAGCGCTTCGCCCTGCACCGCATCCTGCCGGCTCAGCCCGAAGCGCACCGAGTCCACCCGGTTCGCTCCCGCCGCCAACGCCTTGTCCAACAGACTCCCCACCTTGGACAGGTCCGTCACGTGGACGCTCACCAGGTTGCTCACCCGGTAGCCCTTGAGCTTCGGCTCACCGCCCTGCGGCGGCGGCGGCGTGTACTCCGGATAGACGTTGTAGTTGCGCGTCTGCAGGTCCCGCTTCGCGATGCCCGCGCCCGTCAGCGCCGCGAGCACCTTCTCCATCCGCTTCGCGTTCTCTTCGCCCGCGGCCTTCGCGTTCTGCGCGGACGTCTCCACCGCCACGTCGATGAAGGCCTCGTCGGGCTGCGCCTTCACCTCGCCCGTGCCCTCCACGCGCAACGTGCGCACCTGCGGATCCACCGGCGGCCGGGGCTGCGGTGAACCGGCCGGGCCCTGCACCTGCGCCGCGGCCGTGAAGCCCGCGAGTACCACCAGCGTCGTCAACATCCTGCGAACAGCGGACATGGCGCCTCCTTCCCAAGGCGGGAGAACCTTCGCGCTTCCTGCGCGAAAGCCTCTCATGCCCCTTCGGACGCCCCAGCCCCGGCGGACATTCACCGGACCCGAGGCGTCCTGCGCCGGACGGTCGCTCAGTGCAGCGACTCACCCGCCTGGTCCACCGACATCATGGACTCCAACGGCTTTCGCAGCGGACCCGGCGCGGACTTGCGCACCTGCGTGACGGCCTTGCGACGCGCGACGCGCAGCGCGTCCCGGCCCATGTCCATCACCGCCGCCACCGCGCCCGTCAGCAGGTTGCCCGGCGGGGTGTCCGGCGCGGCAGGATGCGGGTGCGTGGGCGCGCCCTTCTTCGCCAGCACCAGCGCCTCGCCCACCTGCCGCAGCTCCTGCGGCTTGAAGGCCTTCTTCACTTCCGGAAAGAGGTACTGCTCCTCCTCCGTGACGTGCGCGCGCACGCTCTCCATCAACACGTGCACCTTCGCGTCGAAGCGCTCGGACTCCGGCGGCAGCGTGTCCAGCTCCGACAGCACCCACTTCACCACGTGGTGCTCCTCCAGCGCTCGCAGCACGTCCGGCGACAGGTCCTCCGAACGCGCGCGCACCGCCGGGTAGAAGACCTGCTCTTCAATGGCGGCGTGGATGGACAGCTCGCGCACCATCTCGTCCACCAGCTTGCGCTTGTGCGCCAGCGCGTGGTCGCCCGCCTTCTCGAACTTGCGGAACAGCTGCTCCACCGTCTTGTGGTCCGCCTTCAGCAACGTGATGGCATCCATGGGCTGTCTCCCTTCCGTCGAATCGGGGGCCGCGCCTCCCCCATCGCGAAGCCGCTCGGGCCCGGTCAGGCCCTGGCGCAGCGCGGCACGGGGTGAAGGGTGGGGATGGATTCACGGCCGCGCCTAGCCCTGCTCCCCTGGCCCCCGTGTCCGGACGGAGAGCAGCCGGGCGGCATGCCCCTTCTGTCCGGTATCGGTCGGAAAACCGCACCCGGCCCCACTCCCCGGGCGGCGCGGGAATGCGCACCGTGCGCGGCCAGATCGGTCTCGCGCGGGCGGCGGGCAAGGGAACAGGGGCAATACCGTGACGACGAACACGCTGCGCCTCCGGGTGGCGCGCATCACCCGTGAAGCGGAGGGCATCCAGTCCTACGAGCTCGTCTCCCAGGACGGCGGCCCCCTGCCCGAGTTCGAAGCCGGCGCGCACCTGGACGTGCAGGTGCCGGGCCTCGACGGCATGCGCCAGTACTCGCTCTGCAACGACCCGAGCGAGACGCACCGCTACGTCATCGCCGTGCAGCGTGACGCCAACGGCCGCGGTGGCTCCAAGGCGATGCACGAGAACGTCCACGAGGGCGACGTGCTCACCGTGAGCGAGCCCCTCAACGACTTCCCCCTCCTGTACGGGCGCAGCTACGTGCTCATCGCGGGCGGCATTGGCATCACGCCGCTCCTGGCCATGGCGCGCCTGCTGGAGCGCACCGGCGCGGAGTGGGTGCTGCACTACTGCACGCGCGAAGCGGACCGCACCGCCTTCCTGGAACTGTTGTCCACGCCGTCCTTCGCGGGCCGCGTGCACGTGCACCACGACGGGGGCGACCCCTCCAAGGGGCTGGACGTGCGGGCGCTGCTCGCGACGCGCGGCCCGGGCACCCGGCTGTACTGCTGCGGTCCGGCGGGCCTGATGAAGGCCGTGCGCGAGGCGGCCACGCTGCACAAGTGGCCCTGGGAGAAGGTGCACTTCGAGGCCTTCACCGCGGAGGGCACCTCCGCCACCCACGCGACCCCGGAGGAGGACTTCGAGGTGTCGCTCAAGAGCACCGGCCAGGTGCTGCGCGTGCCGGCCGGCAAGAGCGTGCTCAACGTGCTGCGCACCCACGGCGTGAAGGTGGAGAGCGACTGTGAGGCGGGCTCCTGCGGCACCTGCGTCACCCGCGTGTGCGAGGGCACTCCGGACCACCGTGACACGTTCTTCCAGCAAGAGCCCGCGGGAAATGCGCGAATGCTGGTCTGCGTATCACGTGCCCGGTCCAAGCGGCTGGTGCTGGATCTGTAGTGACACCCCCGGGCCCGGCGTTTTGAAGCGCGCCTGTACGCGGCGGGCCGCCTATGCTCGCGCCCCGCTCGTACACGAGAGAGGCTGATGAGCGACGGGACGTTGTTCTCCATGGACACTCCGCCCACCGAGGCCCGGTTCCAGAACCGGCTCTGGGTGGCGGATGCATTGGACCTCACGGGCGCGGCGCTCGTGGGTTGGGGGGCGGTGCGCGCGGCGGAGTGGGTGTCCACGCCGGCGCTGCTGGGGTTCGCCATGGGGGTCGCCTGGGTGGTGCTGTCCTGCGTGGGCGGGCTGACAGGGCTCACCCCGGGCCGTCACGCCCTGGGACTGAAGCTGGAGCGGGCGGAAGGACGGGCGCCCGGCCTGGGCGCGGGGCTGTTGCGCGCGCTCACCGCGCCGGTGGAGCTGCTGCTGCAGGTGGTGCTGCAACACCGGCCGCTGGATGCGCAGCTGGGCGTGCACGCGGCCGTGATTCCGGGCGGGATTCGTGGCTGGGCGCGGAGCCTGCCGCTGCCGCTCGTGGGGCTGGTGCTGCTGGCGGGCGCGGTGTGGAGCATCGTCACGCCCACGCGCCAGGAGATGCTCCAGTACCTGGACCGCACGCTGACCGGGTGGCACTGCTGCCACGGCACGCGCGAGGCCACCTGGCAGTGCCGCGCGTCCCTGTCCCGCGCGGTGCGCAACGCGAACGGCGGCGACACGGAGGTCTCGGAGTTCCTGCGCAACGAGTGCCCCGTGGCCGCCACGCGGCTGGGGCCCTGAGACGTCACGCGAGCCGACGGAGGCTCGCGTCCTCGCGCTTCAGCGCTTGCGCAGCGCGAAGGTGTCCTCGCCCTCGTCGCAGCTCACCCACACGGCCTTCTCCGGCACGGCGGGCAGCTTCTCGCTCACCTTGAAGTAGCGCTCCTCCACCTTGACCGTGTGCGTCTGGTAGGGCTCCAGCCGCGCCATCCGCGCCCCCCTCCGTCCGCTCAGGACGATGGCGCAGTTGTGCCAGGTCCGGGTGTCGGAGCTGATCACATAGAGGATGCTGTTGAAGCTGCTCCCCAGGATGCCGTCGATCTCCGCCTGTCCCAGGAGGCGTGAGCGCTCCACGGGCTTCGGCTCGGGCGCGGCCGGCGCGGACTCGGCCACGGGCGTGGGCAGCGCCGGCCCCGACGGGCGCCCGCTCAGCAGCAGGAAGCGCGGCTCCTTCGCCGCATCCGCCTCCGCGTCCAGCCGCACGTTCATGCGCTCGCGGTTCGGTTGGATGGACACCACGGTCGCCGTCCCCAGCACCGGACGCTTGCGGGTCCCCCGCTGCGGAGGGCCCACCACCTTGAACACGGAGCCCGCGTTGGTGCCCTTGGGCACTGTCGCGTCCACCATGCGCTGGCCACCGCCCGTTTCGCCAATCTTCGCCACGGTCAGATGAGCGGGCACCATCTCGACCTGGGGCGTCGCGGGCCGCTTCGGTCCGGGGACGGGCTTCACCTCGGGCGGAGCCTTCACCACCGGCCCGGGCTTCGCCTCCGGCTCCCCCGCGCCCGCGTCCACCGCCGCCTCGGGAGGGGGCTCCTCGGTCGGCGTCACCGCGGGAGGCGGCTCCTCCACCTTCGGGGGCGCGGCGGCCACCACCGGCTCGGCCGGCGGGAGCGTCTGGGGTGCCACGGGCTGCTCGGCCGTATTCGGGCGCAGCACGTAGGCGGTGATGCCCACGGAGGCGCCCACCAGCAGCAGCGCCGCCACGGCGATCCGCGCCACCGGCCTGCGAGACCCGGTCTGCGCCGGCAGCTGTCCGGACGTGCCCGCCACCCCGGCGCCCTGGGACGGCGCGGCGGCCAGGTGCACCGCCGTGGCGCCCAGCGCGGCCGCGTCCACCTCGTCGGTGCTCCGCGCCACGCCACCGGAACCCGTCGTGCCGCGCGCCACATCGCCAGAGCCCGACGTGCTCCGCACGCCCTCCGAACCCGACGTGGGCAGGGCCACACCGCCTGAGCCCGATGTGCTCGGCGCCACGCCGCCAGAGCCCGAGGGATGGGACACGAACGTGCCCCCCGGCCCGAGCCCTGGCCCGTCCACGTCGATGCGCCCGGTGTTGGGCCTGTTCCCGGCGGACTCCTCGCCGGTCCCCGGCGCCGTGGCCTGGACATCCGCCGAGCCACTGCCGGAACCGCCGTACAGCCCCGTGCCCGAACCGCCCCGGGGCGCGGGCGACGGCGTTCTCCGCTCCCCGTGCACGCTGGACGTCAGCTTGCGCTGCTCGGCGAAGGCCTCCGGGCAGAGCGCGCGCACGAACTCACCCGCCTCCTCCGCTCCAATGGGATTCCCCGAGCGCAGCAGCTCCGCGTTGAGCGCCCGCGCGAACTCATCCGCTCGCGAGTACCGGTCGGTCGGCGACGGTGCCAGCGCGCGGCGCAGCACGGCTTCCAGCGACGGCTCCACGTCCGGACGGAAGTCCGCCAGCGGCGGCACCACCGGATGCGACATCGCCGCCATCATCTCGCCCACGGTGCCGTGGGGAACCAGCCCACGGCCCGCCAGCATCTCCCACACCACCACCGCGCAGGAGTAGATGTCGCTGCGATGGTCCAGCGGCTCGGCGCGGACCTGCTCCGGGGACATGTAGCCCAGCTTCCCCATCACCGTGGACGGCAGCGTGTACTTGCTGCGCGCGGTGGACTTCGCGAGGCCGAAGTCGATGACCTTCACCTCGCCCTCGTACGACACCATCACGTTGTGCGGGGACACATCGCGGTGGACGATGCCCAGGGGCTCGCCGTCCGTGCCCGTCTTGCGGTGCGCGTACCCCAGGCCTTCCGCCATGCGCTGGCCGATGTAGAGCGCCACCGGCGCCGGCACCGCCCGCCCCTGCACCCGGGCCTGCTCCAGCAGATAGCCCAGGTCCACGCCCGCCACGTACTCCAGGGCCATGTAGTAGGTGCCGTCCGCCTCGCCCATGTCGTACACCTGGGCGATGGAGGAGTGGACCAGGTGCACCAGCACCTTGGCCTCGTGGTGGAACCGGTCCAGGAACTGCCGGTCCTTCACCAGCCCCGGCAGGATGGTCTTCACGATGCAGGGCTTTTCGAAGCCCGCCGCCCCGGACAGCTTCGCCAGGTACACCTCTCCCATGCCGCCCTGGCCCAGGAGGTGGACGAGCTCGTAGCGCCCGAAAAAACGGGGGGACTCTGTGGGTGCGGTGCTCATGGCTTCGGCTCCGGAGCGCAGCATGGACTCCCCCATGGAATCAAGCCGCGCACGTCGCGCCACCCCTCCTTGCCAGCCTTCGGACACCCCCGGCGCGAAAAAGAGAAAGTCCCGGGGCCAACGGAATTCCCGAGCCTGTGTTCCGACTGACAACAGGTCTGTTGTGCACCCGCGCACGTCCGGGATGCACCTGGGGCCTGGAGACGATGCGAGTCAGCCTGGGGATGCGTTCCCTCATCGCAGCACGCCGCTTTCTTCCTCTGTGAGGGGGGCGGGCACCTCCCGGTCCTCCGCCATGTAGGGGGACCGCCCTCAGGAGGGGCGTCCTGCTTGGAAGGAGTCGCATCATGAGGCATTGGACATTCGTCGGATTGCTGGCGCTGGCCGCATGTGCGCCGGAGTCGTCCCCACGCACCTCCGCGCAGGGGCAGGTGTGCCCGGGCGTCGTCGCCGGAGGGATGACGGTCCGCCAGGGGCTGGATGGAAACCTGCCCTCCCGGGTGCAGGAGGACGGGCGCGAGCCGGTCATCATCCGCTTCCGCCGGGGAGACCGCACCCAGGCCTCGAGCGTCACGGCGTCGGGCGCCAGCTTCACGGCGAGCACCGGCGCGAAGGTGGGCGCCGTCTACCGCAACATCCCCGCGGTGGCCGCGCGCGTGTCGCCCCAGGAGCGGCTCCTGCTGGAGCGCAGCCCCCTGGTGGAGAGCATCGAGGCGGACCAGATCTGGGTCGCCCAGGGCCTGACGCCCGGGCTGCTCACGCCGCTGCCGCGCCAGGTGACGGCCGTCACGCCCATGCCGGGGGACGAGTACACCGAGGGCCTGCACCTGGTGCAGGCCCCGGACGTGTGGGACGCGGACCGGGACGGCGTGCTGGACGTGGGCGCTCCCACGGGCGAGGGCGTGCGGGTGTGCGTCATCGACAGCGGCCTGGACATGGACCACCCGGAGTTCCAGGGCGCGGTGGCGGGCAGCCACGACTTCCTGGATGAAGACGACGACGCCAATGACCGGAGCCCCCAGGGCCAGTGGGGCCAGGGCCACGGCACGCACGTGGCGGGCATCATCGCGGCGCGCATGGGCCAGGGCGGCGACACCGGCCCCCGGGGCGCGCCGGGCGGCATGGTGGGCGTGGCGCCCCACGCGTCGCTGCTCATCGCCCGCGTGCTGGACCTGTCCGGGCAGACGCAGATGAGCGTGGTCCTCTCCGCCATGGAGTGGTGCGAGTCCCACGGCGCGCGCGTCGTGTCGCTGTCGCTGGGCGGTGGCAACCCCACCCGCAGCACGGTGGAGGCGTTCCGCGCGCTGGCGGATCACGGCCTGCTGGTGGTGGCGGCCGCGGGCAACCAGGGCGGCCCGGTGCTGTACCCCGCGTCCGACCCGTCCGTGCTCGCGGTGGGCGCGGTGGACGCGAACGAGCGGCGCGCGAGCTTCTCCAACATGGGCGCGGACCTCGCGCTGGTGGCGCCCGGCGTGGACGTGCTGTCCACCTTCCCCCGGGGCCTGGGCGCCTTCGCGGAGATGTCCCTGGACGACACGTCCCCCATGTCGCGCTCGCTCCTGTACTCGCCCACGGGTGACACCGCGGGGCGGCTGGTGGACTGCGGCCTGGGGGATTCCCTGGCCGCGTGTCTGGGTGCCACCTGTGACGGCTTCGTCGCCTACGTGCGGCCGGGCGCGGTGCCGGTGTCCGAGGCCATGGCCAACGTGATGATGCAGGGCGCGCGCGCCGTCGTCTTCGGCTCCGACGACGCCCCCGCGGGCGGCGCGGTGGACATCCTCTCCCTGCCCCGCATCGGCCGCTGGGCCCCCGCCGTCAGCGTCAACCAGGCCGCCAGCACCGTGCTGCGCGAGCGGCTGGGCGCGGACGCGCGGCTGTCACTGATTCCGGTGGACTACACCCACGTCTCCGGCACCTCCATGGCCGCGCCCTACGTGAGCGGCGTGGCCGCGCTGCTCTGGAGCGCCCGGCCCGAGCTCACGCCCCAACAGGTGCGCGACGCCCTGGAGTCCTCCGCGCACGACCTGGGCATCGCGGGCCGGGACCCCGTGTTCGGCCACGGCCTGGTGCGCGCGCGAGACGCCCTGCAACGGCTGCCGTGACGCACTCACTTCTCAATTCATGGGAGACGTAAGCAGCGCATCACGGACGCGGAGCGTGGCTGTTGGGGAACCTAAAAATGCTCCGCGTGATGAAATCGAGAATGCGCTGCTGCGTGGAATGAATGCGCGCCGGGATTGTACGTGGCGCGCGCCAATGGCTGCCGGGAAGGCGGCCAACCCGGCGCGAAAAACATCTCATTCTTGAATTGAGGATATCCATGTTGCGAATTGCTGTTGCCGCCCTCGTCGTTGCCGCCACGGGTTGCGCCTCTTCGAGCGGCGCGGCGGCCTCGGGTCGCGCGGGCAACGCCACGGTCACGGGCAGCGTCGCGTACCCCGCGAGCGGCCTGCAGGGTGATCCGTGCACGTCGGTCGGGGTGAAGGTGACGGAGGGTGACGCCGTGGCGCTGGGCCGGGGCGAGGTGAAGCAGAGCCGCAACAACCGTTGCAGCTACAACGTCAGCGCGCTGCCGGAGGACCAGGAGCTGAACGTGGAGCTGGTGCTGGACGCGAGCCTCAAGTGCGCCAACGGCGCGGCGCCCACGGTCACCCCGGGCCCCACGAAGATGAAGATCGCCAGGTTCGCGGCGCCGGTGGTGAGCTTCAAGCTGGCCTGCGAGTAGCGCTCCCGAAGTCCCGTTGAAGTGCTTCACGCCGTGAAGGCCGGGGCAAGCCCTCGAAAGGGGTCCCCGGCCTTCGTGCGTGGATGGCCGCATGCCCGGCGGGGGGACAGGAACCATTGATTGCTGAACACAAGGGCGCGAAGCTGCCTCGGCCCATGACTGGTTTCCGTCCGCGTACCGCCGTGCTCGCCCTGGCCCTGCTGGGGGCGGGTTGCGAATCCGAAGTGCCCTTTCCGACCGATGACGAGCTGGACCAGCTGAGCGCCCTGCACACGCAGAGCGTGAAGCCGGAGGCCGACCCCACCAACAAGTGGGCGGACAACCCGGACGCGGCGTCACTGGGGCAGCGTCTGTTCGAGGACCCGAAGCTGTCGCGCTGCGGGACGGTGTCCTGCAAGAGCTGCCACGCGGGTGAGTCCTACACGGTGGAGACGGCGACGGCGGAGGGCTGCGGAGGCCACCAGTCCGAGCGAAACCCGCCCAGCCTGTTGAACGTGGGCTACAGCCGCTGGTTCATGTGGGACGGACGGGCGGACCGGCTCTGGTCGCAGGCGGTGCTGCCGCTGACGAACCCCATCGAGATGGACTCGGACGCGACGGTGGTGCGCACGCGGCTGTCCGAGGAGCCCACGTACACGGCGGGGTACACGCAGCTGTTCGGCAAGGCCCCCGCGGACGAGTCGGACCCGGACCGGCTGATGGCGAACCTGGGCAAGGTGCTGGCGGCGTACCAGCGCACGCTCAACCGCACCGACGCGCCCTTCGACGCGGACGTGCGGCGCTTCCTGCAGGCGGTGGAGGCGGGCACGCAGGAGAAGGACCCGGCGTACCTGGGCCTGAAGACGTTCGTGCGCAAGGGCCAGTGCGTGGTGTGCCACAAGGGCCGCTCGCTGTCGGACGACAAGTTCCACAACCTGGGGTTGAAGGACACGGGCGCGGGGCGGCGCGGGCAGGCGGACGTGGTGGACACGCTGGTGTCCTGGCCGCTCAACGCCGCGGGCCCCTACAGCGACGCGCCGTCGGGCATCGACGCGGCGCGGTTGCCCACGCTGAAGGCGCAGGCGCAGAGCAAGCCCACGGAGGTGGAGGGCGCGTTCCGCACGCCCACGCTGCGCAACGTGGCGCTGAGCGCGCCGTACATGCACACCGGCGCGGAGAAGACGCTGGAGGACGTCATCAACTTCTACAACGAGGGCGGCGACCCGGCCGGCACCTTCGTGGGCGTGCGCACGGAGACCATCGTCAAGCTGGACCTGAGCAGCGAGGAGAAGCAGGCGCTGGTGACGCTGCTCAAGTCCATGACGGGCGCGGCGAAGTAGGCCTTTAGCGCACCAGGTGGAAGGACGTCTGACGCTGGAAGGCCCAGTGCACGGCGCCTTGCGAGTCCACGACGACGTCCTCCTCCTGGGCGGAGCGCACGGGCTGGTCCTTCCACTCCGGCACGGGGCTGGTGGCCTGCAGCTCGATGGAGAACCAGGAGTCCGGCATCACCTTGTGCTCGCCGTTGCCGGGCACGCCCTCCTGGCGGTCCCACATGCCAATCATGGGGCCGGCGCCGTGGCCGTGCAGGCCAATGGGGTGTGAGTACACGGTGCCGTTGATGCCTTCGGACTTCATGCGCGCGAGCGAGGCGCGCAGGACTTCGTTGCCGGTGCGGCCCGGCTTGATTTCACCGGTGACGATGTCCTGGAGCCGGTTGGACGCCTTGAGCGCGGCCCTGAGGCCTTCGGGCGCGTCCGTCTCGCCGTCGCGCAGCACGTAGCCCATGTGCTGGGTGTCGGTGTTGAGGCGGAGCGCGGTGACGCCGAAGTCACAGTGGAGCACGTCGCCGCGCTGGATGACGGGGCTGTCGCCCAGCTGTTCGTCGGTGGCGCCCTGGCGCTGCACGTCCACGTCCGGTTGGAACCAGGTGTCCAGGCCTTCGTCGGCCAGGCGCTGGCGCATCCACCACTCCACGTCCTGGGTGGTGGTGGTGCCGGGGGTGATGACGGCGTTGGAGAAGGCGGTCTGGATGAGGTTCCAGGCGTACTTCTGGAGGTCGGCGTAGAAGCGGACCTCGTCGGCGCTGCGCCAGCCGAGCACGTCCAGGGGCAGGCCGCCGGCGGGCTTGAGGCGCTTCGTCCAGGTGGGGCCCAGGGCCTGGGCCATGCCTTCGTATTCGCCGTGGGTGAGGCCGTCCGCGAAGGCGATGGCGGGGGACACGTCGATGGCGATGGAGTCCGGCTTGCGCTCCTCCACGACCTGCTTGAGGAGCAGCCACTGTTCGGGGCCCAGGAGCTCCGCGGCGCGCTGCGAGCCGCCGCGGTCGACCATCATGGGAGCGCGGCGGGCTTCATAGAGGCCGCCCTGGGTGCTGCCTCCGAGCGCCAGCCGCTCCACGCCCTTGTCCGCGCCGCGGTCGAAGAAGACGTAGATGGTGCGGCGGCGGGCGGCGAAGGTGGTGGGAGAGACGAGCGCCTTGAAGACGGGGTCCTCGTTGTACTCGCGCATGGGGACGACCCACATGCGCACGCCGTACTTGCGCATGAGCTGGGGCACGCCGGTCTCCAGCCGTTCCTTGAGCCACGCCTGCTGGCGGGCGGACTGTTCGCGCAGCGTGCCGAAGGGGCGCACCGGCGCGGCGGGCGCGGCGGGAGCGGCGACAGCAGCGGGAGCGGCTGGAGCGGCGGCGGCGGCCGGGGCCTCGGGCTTCGAGGAGACGGCGGGCGCGGTGGCGCAGGCGGAGGAACAGACGAGCGGGACGACGAGCAGGTGTTTCCAGGAGCGCATGGGCGCGCAGTCTGTCACGCGCCCTGTCGCGCCGCGCGGCGCAAAAAGGCCGTCAGGAACCGCCGTTGTCAGTCATTCAAGGAAAAGCCAGACACACTGTCCTGGCTTCACTTCGAATCCGTGGAGTGTCTGTCCAAGCCGGGTCACTCCAGGGGCGTGACCTGGGCCACGGCGGGAGCGGGGACGTATTCCTCGCTCGTGGCCAGGGTGCCCAGTTCGTTCACTCCGCCCACCACCAGCACCGTGCCCCGGCGCAGCCATAGCGCTCCGGCTTCGCCTCGCGGCTCATGCAGCGTGGGCGCCTGCGTCCAGAGGCCCTTCGCCGGATCGAAGCGCTCCGCGGAGTCCAGTGTGCCTCGTGAGGAGTGCTCGCCGCCCACCACCAGCACCGCGCCCTCCGCGGTCAGCAGCGCCGCGTGGTGCTCGCGCGGCACCGCTGGCGCCTCCACCAACTCCCAGGCGTTGCGCTCCGGCACGTACACCTCCGCCGTCCTCGCCGCCTGCGTCGTGGTGCCGCCCACCACCAGCACGCGCCCGTCCGGGAGCAGCGTCACGGTGTGCCCCAGCCGGTGCGTCCCCGCCGCGCCACCCACCGCTCCCGCCTTCTCCCAGTGGCCCGTCGCCGGGTCATACAGCTCCGACTGCAGGCCGCTCGCGAAGAGCACCTTGCCCGTGCGCAGCACCACCGCCGTCCCCGCGCCGCCTCGCGCGTACGCAGGCGCCTCCGCCGCGCTCCACGTCGCCGTCACCGGATCGAACAGCTCCGCCGAACGCACCGGCCGCAGATCCACGTCCGTGCCTCCCGCCACCAGCACGCGCCCATCCGGCAACACCACCACCGCGGGGTCGTTGCGCGCCTCGCTCATGGGCGACGCTTGCGTCCACACGCCCGTGTCAGGCGCGTACAGCTCCGCGCTCGCCAGCGCGCCCACCGTCACGCCGTTGGAGCCGCCCACCACCAGCACGCGCCCATCCAGCAGCCGCACCGCCGCGTGGTTGCGCCGCGCCGTGCGCAGCGCTCCCGTGGACCTCCAGTGCCCTGTTTCCGGGTCGAAGACCTCGCAGCTGCCCAGCGTGCGGTTGCCGTCATGCCCTCCCGCCGCGAGCACCCTCCCGTCGTCCAACGCGATGTAGGGCAACAGCCGCCTCGGCGTGGACAACACGCCTGGCACCGGTGCCTCCACGCCGCCCGCATCAGCGCGCGGCGCGGGCCCGCACGCGAACACCACTCCCAACCACAGCATCGTGACGCAAGAAGTCGAAAACCGTCGCATGGCCCCACCGGGACGTCTGGTCGAGGGGTCCGTTTAACCCGCCGGTCTGACACCCAGGCTCCTACAAGACCCTGTGATTCCAGGGTCTTGCCCTGCCCTCCGGGTTGGAAATCCCGAAGTCCCGGAGGCGCGCCGGGCCCTTCCGCATCAGTGCCTCATGGGACCCACGGGGTCGTTCGCGGGCTCCGCTTCCAGGCCCTCGCTGTGGCGCGGCGGCAGGGCTCCGCCGTCGTCGTCCTCCTCCAGCGTGAGCTGCGAGTGGTCCGCCGGCTTGAGCAGGACTTCATCCCCGCTCACGGCCTCCACGTCGCTGTACTCGACCAGGTAGTCGCGCCGGGGAATGGGCACCACCCCCTGCTCCAGTTCGAAGTGCGTGTCGCCCACGCCCGCCACCCGGCCCAGCCGCTGTCCGTCGGCGGTGCGCACCGACATGCCTTCGCGAACCTCTCCCGCGTGAATCATCGCGTCGCTCCTCGCGCTCATGGGGTCCTCACCAAGAGTGGGGTCGCTCCCGCCGCCGTGCGCGATGTGACAGGCAGCCCGGTGGGCCCTCGGGCCGCCTTCTTCCACGCCTGTGTGCCTGCCCTGCGCGCGGCCCCGTCGCGCGGTGCCTAACGTTGCCTCAAGGAGGCCCCCATGCTGCTGGAACTGTCGAACGACGAATCGCGCGTGCTGAAGGACGCCGTGGATTCCTCACTGCAAACGCTGCTGGATGAAATCGCCCACGCGGATCAACGCGAGCTCAAGGAAGCGCTGCACCAGCGCTACGACCGGCTCGCCGCCCTCCAGCGCCGGCTGGAACCGGTCGTGGAGAGCGAACAGGTCTACGCCTGACTCACACCGCGCGCCCCGTCTTCGCGTCGAACCGGCGCAGGTAGCGGGCGTCGTGGCGCAGCCACACCGTGTCTCCGCTCGCGGCGCGGAAGTCCCCGGGCGCCCGCGCCACCAGGCGCTCGCCGCCTGTCTCCACCGTCACCCAGACCTCCGCGCCCATGGGCTCCACCAGGTACACGCGCCCCTCGCGCGCGTCCTCCGGCATGGCGCCCTGCCCCACCTGGAGGTGCTCAGGCCTCAGGCCCAGCACCGCGTCATCTTCGGACAGACCCAGCGTCTGGGGCTTCACCAGGTTGATGCGCGGCGAGCCGAAGAAGCCCGCCACGAAGAGGTTCGCCGGTGCGTCATACAGCTCGCGCGGTGGAGCCACCTGCTGCACCTCGCCCTGGCTCATCACCACCACGCGGTCCGACAACGTCATCGCCTCCGCCTGGTCGTGCGTGACGTAGATGAACGTGGCCTTCAGCTGTTCGTGCAGCTTCTTGATTTCGCCGCGCATCTGCGTACGCAGCGCCGCGTCCAGGTTGGACAGGGGCTCGTCGAAGAGGAACACCTTGGGCCTGCGCACCAGCGCGCGCCCCAGCGCCACCCGCTGCCGCTGACCGCCCGACAGCTCCTTCGGCCGGCGCGCCAGCAGCGCCTCCAGCCCCAGCACGCCGGACACCTCGCGCACGCGCGCTTCGACGTCCTTCGCCCCCATCCCCGCCACCTTCAGCGGGAACGCCAGGTTCCCCGCCACGTCCAGGTGCGGATAGAGCGCGTAGCTCTGGAACACCATCGCGATGTCCCGCTCGCGCGGCGACAGGTCGTTCACCAACTGCCCGTCGATGCGCAGCTCGCCGCCGGACAATTCCTCCAGCCCGGCGATGAGGTTCAAGGTCGTGGACTTGCCGCACCCGGACGGGCCCACCAGCGACACGAACTCGCCGTCCGCGATGTCCAGCGTCACGCCCTTCACCGCCGCCACCCCACCCCGGTACACCTTGCGCACGTCCTGCAGGGACACCGTCGCCAAGGCTCCGCTCCTCCACTCAGGGCCACGCCCCGCGAAAGGCCCCAGCATCGCCGCTCGCGTCCGCCCGCGAAGCCCCATCCCCACGTGCCCCGTCACATCCCCTACGTGTCGGGTTTTCCATGGCGGGCGGTTTGTTACAGGTTCAACAGTTCTCTACACTGCGCCGGGAACGCCGTCCGCCGGAGCGCCCGCCCCATGCCCTTCATCTTCCGTGGTCAGAACCTGGACGCCATCCTGGGCGACCCGCTCAACGCGGCCAACAGCCTGTTCAGCATCATGAACGCGGCGGAGCCGGAGCTGCTGCAGGGGCTGCGGACACACTGGTCGAAGCATGTCAGCACCGTGACCGCCTTCCAGGGGTGGCGGCCCGCGCTGAAGGCCTTCTCCGACATCACGGGCTTCTGGGGCACCACGTACAGCGACCACCGGCTCGCGAAGGTGCTCTACGACCACGACGCCAATGCGACCGCGGCGGTGACGGGCGCGCAGTCCGCCGCGCAGTTCCTCCGCGACTTCGAGGCCGCGCGAGACGAGGCCTTCTACGTCTTCTTCCAGGCCACGTCCGTGAACCAGCTGGCGGGCGTGTCCTTCAAGGCCACGTACTACCACAAGGACGTGTCCGCGCTGTTCGAGCAGCGGCGGCACAGCAAGATCAAAGCCGTCGTGTCCCGTCGGGTCATCGAGACGGCGCAGATCATGCTGCGCATCCTCTACGGCAACATGAACATGGGCTGGGGCAGCATCTACAGCACGCGCACCCTGGCCACGACGCTGCTGCTGGCGCAGATGCACAACGTCGCGCTGAGCCACTACCAGTCCCATCACACGGGGCGGGACCGTTGCTACAACCAGAGCGCGGTCGCGTTCACGCTGCTGACGTTCTCCCACGTCGTCGCGCAGGCCTGGGTGAACAAGGGCTACGAGTACAACGAGCAGCGCTGGTACTCCTTCTGGAAGCTGCTGGGCTCGCTGCTGGGCGTGGACACGCGCCTCATGGCGGACGACCACGCGGAGGCCGCCACGCTGTGGAACCTCTTCTTCGCCCGGGGCGAGTGCTTCGGAGGCACGCCCGCGCCCGCCCCCACGGTCATGGACCCCAACCGCATCGATGACGAGCTGTGGAACGGCTACTCCGTGCAGCCGGAGGCGAACCTGCTCCAGTGGGTGCCCGCCTTCATCGTCACCCAGATGCGCAACAGCCTGCGCTGGGGCAAGTACCTCACCGGCCTCTGAGTCAGCGCTCCACCGTCACGCCCTTCCAGAAGGCCACGTAGCCCTGGATGTTGGACGCGGCCGGCTTGGGCTCCGGGTAGTACCAGGCCGCGTCGGCGTTCGTCTTCCCGTCCACCTCCACCGAGTAGTAGCTCGCCTCGCCCTTCCAGGGGCAGGTGGTGTGCGTGGCGCTGGGCTTGAAGTGCTCGCGCACCAGGCTGTCGGGCGGGAAGTAGATGTTGCCCTCCACCGTCTCGTAGGTGTCGCTCTTCGCGAGCACGGTGCCGTTCCATTTCGCGACTGGCATGGGGAAACCCTCCTGGAGTGCTGGTTAACGGCGCGTCAGCCCGCGTGCGCGGTCTGGTTGGACGCGTGCTGCGTGAGGAAGGGGGCGAGCTCCGCGTTGACGAGCGCCGGCTCCTCCACGGTGGAGGAGTGGCCTCCGCGCGACAGGCGCACCAGCTTCGAGCCCGGGATGAGGGAGTGGATGCGCTCCGCCTTCGCGGGCACCGTCGCGCGGTCCTCTTCCCCCACGATGACGAGCGTGGGCGTGCGGATGCGCGGCAACTCCTCCGGGACGCCCTTGCGCTGGATGACGCCGTTGACGGCGCGGTAGATGTCGCGGCGGTTGTTCTTGAGGCGCGTGCGCCACAACTCCCGCTCCTCCGCCCGGCCTGGGTCGGTGAGGAACGACGTGCCGAACATGATGCGCATCACCGGCGCGGTGACGGGGCCCAGGCCCACGTAGCGCGCGACCAGGTTGAGCGCGGTGTAGCGCGGCACGTTGAGGGTGGGCTCGGGGTCGGTGGACGTCTCCAGGAGCACCAGCGAGCGCACCAGGTCCGGCCGTCGCGCCGCGAGCCTCATCCCCACGAAGCCGCCCATGGACAGGCCCACGAAGTGGACGGGGGCGACGCCCAGCGACTCGATGAGCGCCACCGCGTCCGCGTACACCGTCTCCATGTCGATGACCTTCTCCGGGGGCACGTCGCTCTGGCCCTGACCCCGGTGGTCATACGAGATGCAGCGGAAGCGGCCGCGCAGGGCCTCCACCTGCGGGTCGAACAGCCGGGTGCTCCAGAGGAGCCCGTGGCTGAAGAGCACCACGTCTCCTGAACCGCCAGTGTCCTCGTAGTACAGCCGGGTTCCATTCACGGACCGCATGGGCATGGGCACGGCCTCCCTTCGCTCAAGGAGGGGACCCTAATCCAGGGCTCGCCAGGACCGCAGCCCTCCCTGGGAGGTCGTTGTCCACTGGAGGAGAAGGGCTTGCGCGGAGCGCCGCTTGTGCCCCCTGGCGCTTGGGAGGAGCATGGGCGGCACCTTCCAGATGCGCTCCTCTCGCCCTGTCCTTGTCGCTCTCGCGGTGGTGGTTCTCGCGGCGGGCCTGTTCTTCTTCCTGCGCTCTTCGTCCACGCCCACGCCCGCCGTGTCCCCACCGGTGACGCAGGCTCCCGTGGCGCCGCTGGACGCGGGCAGTGTGGCCGCGCCCGTGCCGGTGAAGACGGTGGAGGCGCCGCCCGCGAAGCCGAATCACTTCGTGGGCTCGCAGGTGTGCGCGGACTGCCACGAGGAGCAGCACACGGGCTGGAAGCACGACTGGCACGCGCGGGCGCTGTCTCCGGCGACGAAGCCGTACGTGGTGGGCACATTCACGGCGAGCACGCACTTCAAGGGCGAGTCCAGCGAGGCCTGGATGCGCCGCGACGGAAGCCAGTACCTGATGCGCACCAAGGGCGCGGACGGGAACCTGGGCGAGTGGCCGGTGCAGTGGGTGGTGGGCGGCAAGCGGATGCAGGACCCCATCACGCTGTTGCCGGACGGCCGCTGGCAGGTGATGCCGGTGTACTTCCACGTCACGGGCAAGGCCGAGTGGGTGGACTACTCGGAGAAGAAGCAGGGGGCGCTGTCGCCGGACCACCCGTTCTTCTGGACGAACTTCCGCCGCAGCGCGCAACACGCGTGCCTGGACTGCCACGTGACGGGACTGGACGCGCGCTATGACCGGGCGAGCCACCAGTGGGAGACGAAGTTCGCGGACGCGGGCGTCGCGTGCGAGTCCTGCCACGGGCCCGGCGGGCAGCACGCGGAGTCGCAGGCGCCGGAGGACATCATCCAGCCGGCGAAGCTGTCGAAGGAGGAGGGCTTCGCGGTGTGCGCGCAGTGCCACGGGCCGCGCCGCACGCTGTTCCCCATGCTGGACGCGAAGCACCACTTCCTGCCCGGCCAGCGCTACGACGCGAGCTATCAGCCCATGGTGTTGCTGGTGGGCAACGACCGCTCCGGGGACTTCTTCGCGGACGGGCGGCCCAGCACCTCCAGCTTCGAGTACCAAGCGCTCATCCAGTCCCAGTGCCACCTGAAGGGCGGGGCCACCTGCCTGACGTGCCACACAGCGCCGCACGACGCGAACGCGCCCAACGAGGTGCGCAAGCAGAAGCCGGTGGCGGCGCGCACGTCGGTGAACGCGTCCACGTGCCAGGGCTGTCATCAGGAGGTGGTGGCGCAGGGAGAGCAGCACACGCACCACAAGGCCGCGGCGGCGCAGGACTGCCTGGCGTGTCACATGCCGCCGGTGGTGTCGGGCGTGTTGGACCACTTCGCGGACCACGCGCTGGACGTGCCGGCGCCCCAGAACACGGCGCGCCATGACATCCCCAACGCGTGCAACACCTGTCATGAGAAGAAGACGCCGGACGCGATGCAGGACGCGCTGGTGAAGTGGTGGCCGAAGGCGGAGGCGCGGCAGGCGCGTCGGCTGCGGCTGGCGGACGCGTTCGACGAGAAGACGGCGGCGCAGAGCCGTGGGGCGCTGGAGGCGGTGCTGGCGGACACGGCGGAGGCGGGCACGCTGAGGGGCGCGGCGGCGAAGTTCCTGGCGCGCCGGTTCAAGCACGACGCGGTGCCGGCGCTGCGGGCGGCATTGAAGAGCACGACGGACAGCACGTTGCGCTCGGACATCATCGACGGGTTGGGCGCGGCGAACGCGCGCGAGGCGACGGACGACCTGGCGTCGCTGCTCAAGGACGGCTCGCTGTGGGTGCGGCAGGGCGCGGCGTTGACGCTGGCGGCGTTCGGAGACGCGAGGGGAATGCCGGCGTTGCAGGCGCTGGCGACGGAGCCGGAGACGCGCGGCCTGGTGCAGCCGCACGTGATGCTGGGACAGCTGGCCATGCGCCGCAGGGACGTGACCACGGCGACGCGTGAGTTCGAACAGGCACTGGACCTGCAGCCCTACAACGCGGACGTGCTGGTGCGGCTGGCGGACCTCTACGTGGTGCAGGGCAACCCGGCGAAGGGCCGCGAGCGGCTTGAAGAAGCGCTCCGGTTCGATCCGCAGAACAAGTCCGCGAAGCAGCGGCTGGGCATGTTGCCGCAATGAGGATGCGCGGCGTGAATGTGTCGTGGTGCGTGTTTCCGGCAGCGTTGCTCCTGGCGGGCTGCCTGCGGCCCACGCCCACGCGTGATGCGTGGACGAATGACGCGTCCATCGAGTTCCCCCGGTTCTTCGAGCAGCCCGCCGTGGAAGCAAGCGCGGAGGGCGGCGCGGTCGAACTGAGCGGCACCGTCCTGCATGCGCTCGACGTCGCCGCCGCCGATTTCCTGGGCCCACAAGATGCCAACACACCCTGCGTCGACCGGCGCGAGTCACACCGGTACAGGGTCATGCAGCGGCAAGGCATCCTCTTCGTCCGGATCGATGAGGATCCCCGGGCCTGTGGACTGACTGTTCCCGCGCTGCACTCGGGCGCGCAGTACGCGGTCGGGAGCGATGGCCGGATCCTCCGCCGCCTTCGGGATGGCGAGCCGGATGAATCGATGGTGCCCACGGATGCTGGGCCCGGCATCCTGGTTCCCACTTCGGAGGTCGGTCGGTCCTTCGATCCACCGGATGGCTCCGTGCCCTTGCCGTTCATCCAGGCGCCTGACCCGGATGCTGGAACCGGAGTGCGCCATGGCCCATGACCTGCACCAACTCCTGGAAGAGGTCACGGACGAGGCGTCCTTCCTGCGCTTCGTCCAGGCGCTGAGCGAGGACTTCGAGGAGGACCGCGCGGAAGCTGCCCGTCGGCCTCCTGCTCCGCACGCACCGAGCCCCCTCGGATGGGAGAACGGCACCATCGGGGCGTTCCTCGAACGAGGCGCCTCCTGGGGCGAGGCTTCCCAGGACCAGGACCGCTCCGCCAATCCCTGGCACCGGTGCGCGAGCATCCTGTTCGCGGGCAAGTTCTACGAGTAGCGGGGCTCCACCCGTGGCGTGTTGAACGCCCGCCCTCCCTTGAAGACAGACGCCCGCTCGGCGCTCGTGACGCACGTTGGCTCTTCACTTGCCCCAGCCAGCGTCAGGATGCGCCATGTCTCCACGAGCCCCTCCACCTTGCCTGCCCTTGCGTCCGTAAGGGCAAACCCAGACCTCCCGCTCATGGCCCGAGGTCTGTCCATCGACTGCTGAGCACTTCCTCGCCCTGCTGTGTTGTCCACTGGAGCGCCGGGGGGCGCGAACCGTGGCCGGGGGCTGGCTTCGCCCCTACCTGGGGAGCATCCCTTTATGAACGCGCTCGTGTTCGCAGCCCTGCTGGTTCCCACCGGAATCCCCGGTGAGGCGCCAGCACAGCACGGCTCCGGACCCCTCCGTCCCGTCCTCGCGCAATACACCGCGCCCCCGCAGCGCGCTCCACCCGCGCCTCCGCCGCCCACGCCTTCCGTCGCGACACCGAACACCCAGGCTCCGAACGCGCCCGCGCCGAACGCCCCGGTCCTGAACCTACCCGAGCAGCCTCCGGCCGCGCCGAGTGCCCCGGCTCCGAACGCGCCCGCGCGGACACCGGCCGCGCCAAACGCACGGACTCCCGCGCGGAAGCCCGACCGGACCCGCACGCCGTCGGCCCAGGACCCGGACGACGTCCCCGAAGTGCCACCGCCGTTCCAGGCGAACGTGTCGGATCCATTGCTCACGCCCGCGCCCGCCGCGCCCCTCCAACTCCAGTCCTGGAACGAAGCGCTCACGCTCCTGCGCCAGCGCTCCCCCGACCTCCAGGCAGCGCTGGGCCAGATTGAAGTCGCCGCGGGTACGTGGCGCATCGCGCTCGCCAACCTGCTGCCCTCCGTCTCCGGCAACCTGATCGCCCAGTACAACGTCCTCAACCCGGGCATCGTCGCCTTCGGCGGCGGCACGGGCGGCGCGGTGACGGGCGGCGGGGGCTTCACGCCCACGGAGTTGCTGGGCGTGGGCACCCTCACCGCCAACGTGCCCGTGGTGGACCTGGCCAGCCTCTACGCCCTGGGCAGCGCCAAGGAGTCGCGGCGCACCGCCAACCTGTCGCTCGCGGAGACGCGCCGGCAGCTCACCCGCGGCCTCGCACAGGCGCTCGTCTCCGTGTCCTCCACGGAGCGCCTGGCGGAGGTCAACCGCGTCAACCTGCGCACCTCGCTGGAGCGGCTGGCCCTGGCGCAGCGCCGCTTCGAGCTGGGCGCGGGCACCCGACTGGACGTCGTCCGCGTGGAGCAGGACGCACAGATCGCTCGCCGCAACGTCGTCACCGGCGACGAGGACCTGCGCAAGGCGCGCGAGTCCCTGGGCCTGGCCCTGGGCACCCCGTCCGCCGTGGGCCTCAAGCCGGGCCTGGATCTGACCACGCTGCTCCAGGGCGCGAAGGCCACCTGCCGCACGCTGGAGGAGCTGGAGAACCGCCCGGACATCGCCGCCGCCCGCTCGCGCCAGGTGGTGGCCGAGCGCGCCATCGGCGAGGTGTATCGCCTGTACGCGCCCACCCTGGACCTCACCAGCAGCACCACCGCGCTCACCGTCAACCCGGGCTTCGCGGAGGTGCCCATCTGGAACGTCGGCGCCAGCCTGGTGCTGCCCTTCTGGGACGGCGGCGCGCGCGAGGGCCGCCTGCGCCAGGCCCGCGGCCAGCTGGAGCAGGCCCGCGCGGAGGTCACCGGCCGCGAGCGCAACATCGTCATCGAAGTGACCCAGGCGAAGCGCGCCGTGCAGGTGACCCAGGAGACGCGCGACCTGGCGGACCGCCAGCGGAAACTCGCGGAAGAGAATGACCGGCTCACCCGCCGCAGCTTCGAGGTGGGCACCGGAACGAGCCTCGAGCTGGTGGACGCGGCCGGGGCCCTGCGGCAGGCCGAACTGGAGCTCGTCATCCGCGACTTCCAGTACCGCCAGGCCGTGGTGGATGCATTCCTGTCGGAGGCGGCATGCGATTGGTGAGGGGCGGTTGGGGCGCGTGGGGACTCGTGCTCGCGCTGACGGCGGGCGGGTGCAGCGGCGGCAAGGACCCCGGCCAGGCCGCGCCCGGAGGCGGCCCTCAGTCGGGCAGCCAGAGCCAGGGCGGCGGCAAGCCCACGCCCGTCCAGGTGATGGCGGTGAAGCCCGGCCCGGTGCGCGACACCCGCGAGTACGTGGGCACCCTCATCTCCCGCAGCAGCATCACCGTCGTCCCGCAGGTCGCCGGCTACATCCAGAAGATTCCCGTTCGCCAGGGCCAGAAGGTGAAGGCGGGCCAGGTGCTGCTCGTGGTGGACCCACGTCAGGAGCAAGCCTCCCTGCGCGCCACCCAGGCCCAGAAGGCCTCCGCCGTCGCCAACCGCGAGTTCGCGCGCAGGACGCGTGAGCGCAGCGCGCAGCTCCTCAAGGAAGGACTCGTCAGCCGCCAGGACTACGACCAGGCCGTGGCCCAGGCGGCGCAATCCGAGGCCCAGGCCCAGGCGGCGGAGGCGCAAATCCAGAATCAGCAGGTGCAGCTGGGCTTCTTCAACGTGAGCGCCCCCTTCGACGGCGTCGTGGGCGACATCCCGGTGAAGCTGGGCGACTACGTGACGCCGCAGACGGCGCTCACCATCCTGGACCAGAGCCGCGCGCTGGAGCTGTCCGTGCAGGTGCCCGTGGACCAGGCCGCGCGCGTGAAGATTGGCGAGACGCCACTGGAGGTGCTCAACGAGGATGGCGAGCCCATCGTCCGCGCCCCCGCCTTCTTCGTCGCCACCACACCCAATCCCAACACGCAGCTGGTGGAGGTGCAGGCCGCCTTCGAGAACACCGTGGGCCTCAGAGCCGGCCAGCTGGTGCGCGCGCAGCTCGTCTACGACGTGCGCGACGCCTTGAAGATGCCCACCACCGCGGTGACCCGGCAGGGCAGCCAGTCCTTCGCCATGGTGGTGGGGGAAGGCGACGCCGGCACCGTGGTGAAGCGCCAGCCCGTGACGCTGGGGCTGGTGGAGGGCAACGACTACGAGGTGCTCAAGGGCCTGGACGCGGGCACCCAGGTCATCATCAGCGGAGTGCAGCAGCTGCGGGACGGCATGCCCATCCAGCCGAAGCCCGCGCGGCAGTCGCAGGGCCAGACAGAAGGCATGCCCCTGCCCCCTGCCCAGGGCATGGGCGGTGGCTCGGACGCGGGTCAGTAGGGGGCTGCCATGTTCACCGACTTCTTCATCAAGCGCCCCGTCTTCTCCAGCGTGCTGTCCATCCTCATCACGCTGGTGGGCGCCATCTCCATTCCCAGCCTCCCCATCGAGCAGTACCCGGAGCTGGCGCTGCCGCAGGTTCAAATCACGGCGACGTACACCGGCGCGTCCGCGGAGACGGTGGAGAGCGCCGTCACCACCGTGCTGGAGCGCCAGCTCAACGGCATGGAGGGCATGCGTTACATGTCCTCCACCAGCACCAACGACGGCCAGTCCACCATCACCGCCACGTTCGACCCGTCGCGCGACGTGGACCTGGCCGCGGTGGACGTGCAGAACCGCGTGGCCACCGCCACGCCCCAGCTGCCCGCGCAGGTGAACGCGCTGGGCGTCACCGTGCGCAAGGCGCAGACGCAGCTGCTGGTCTCCTTCGGCGTCTATGACAAGGAGAAGCGCTACGACACGGAGTTCATCAGCAACTACGCGGACGTCTTCATCCGCGACGCGCTGTTGCGTGTGAAGGGCGTGGGCGACGTGCGCATCTTCGGCGAGCGCCGCTTCGCCATGCGCCTGTGGCTGGACCCCACGGAGCTGGCCCGCCGCGGCCTCACCGCGCAGGACGTGGTCAACGCGCTTCAAGAACAGAACGTCCAGGTAGGCGCGGGCAAGGTGGGCCAGGCCCCGTCCTCCAAGGAGCAGGCGTATCAGCTGTCCCTCCAGGTGAAGGGCCAGCTCACGTCCGCGGACGAGTTCGGCGCCATCGTCATCCAGCGCGGCGCTGACGGCGCCCTGGTGCGCATCCGCGACGTGGGCAACGCGCAGCTGGGCGCGGAGAGTTATCAGCAGCTGTTGCGCTTCAACGGCCAGGACGCGGTGGGCCTGGGCATCACGCAGTTGCCCGGCTCCAACGCGCTGGAGGTGCGCGAAGGCGTGGAGGCGGAGCTCAAGCGGCTGTCCGCCAACTTCCCGCCGGGCCTCACCTATCAGGTGGCGTTCGACACCACGGCCGCGGTGAGCGCCTCCATCGAGGAGGTGCTCAAGGCGCTGGGTGAAGCCATCCTCCTGGTCGTCCTGGTCATCTTCATCTTCCTGCACGGCTGGCGCAGCGTGCTGGTGGCGGTGACGACGCTGCCGGTGTCACTGGTCGGCACGTTCATGTTCGTCAACGCGTTCGGGTTCTCGCTCAACACGCTGACCCTCTTCGGCCTCACGCTGGCCACGGGCCTGGTGGTGGATGACGCCATCGTGGTCATCGAGAACGTGGAGCGCGTCATCGAGCACGAGAAGGTGGACGCGAAGGAGGCCACCCACCGGGGTATGCAGCAGGTGGCCGGCGTGGTGGTGGCCACCGCGCTGGTGCTGTCCGCGGTGTTCATCCCGGTGTCCTTCTTCCCCGGCACCACCGGCGCCATCTACCGCCAGTTCGCGCTCACCATCGCGTTCTCCATCAGCCTCTCCGCGCTCGTGGCGCTCACCCTGTCCCCCGCGCTGTGCGCGCGCCTCCTGCGCCCGAACGAGGGCCAGAAGTTCGTCCTCGCACGCAAGTTCGACGAGGGCCTGGACGCGCTCCGGCGCGGCTACGGGAAGCTCTTGGGCGTGATGCTGGGCAAGATGCGGTGGCTGGTCGTGGGCATCTTCGCGGTGTTCCTGGTGGCCACGGGCCTGCTCTACCGGGCCACGCCCACGGGCTTCATCCCGGACGAGGACCAGGGCTACGTCATCATCGCGGTGCAGGGCCCGGAGGGCACGTCGCTGGAGTACACGCGCAACGTGCTCATCCAGGTGGAGGGCATCATCAAGCAGCAGGAGGAGGTGACGCAGATCTTCACCGTGGGCGGCTTCTCGCTGCTGGGCACGGGCGCCAACTACGGCTCGCTCTTCATCAACCTGAAGCCCTGGGACGAGCGCAAGACGAAGGAGTCCAGCGTCGCGGGCCTGATTGAGCGCCTGCGCGGTCCGCTGGGCCAGGTGGGCGGCGCGCGCGTGCTGCCCCTGCAACCGCCCGCCATCCGTGGCGTGGGCAGCGTGGGCGGCTTCGAGTTCGTGCTGGAGGACCAGCAGGGCGGCCGCACATTGGAGGAACTGGCGCAGGCCACGCAGGCCCTGGTGGGCAAGGCGGGCCAGGACCCGCGGCTGCGCGGCGTGTTCTCCGCGTTCACCGCGGGCTCGCCGCAGCTCAACATCGACGTGGACCGGGAGAAGGCCAAGGCCATGGGCGTGCCCCTGTCCTCGCTGTTCTCCACGCTCCAGGTGTACCTGGGCAGCCAGTACGTGAACGACTTCACCTTCGCCAACCGCGTCTACCGCGTGTTCGTGCAGGCCGCGACGCCCTTCCGCGACAACCCGAAGGACATCGGCAGCTTCTACGTGCGCTCGGACACCGGGGCCATGGTGCCGCTGGAGGCGCTGGTGCGGGTGACGCCCATCACCAGCGCGCAGAACATCACCCACTACAACCTCTTCCGCTCCGCCAACATCAACGGTCAGGGCAGCCCCGGCACCTCCACCGGCACGGCCTTGAACGCCATGGAGGAGGTGGCGAAGCAGGCCCTGCCGCCGGGCTTCACCTTCGAGTGGACGGGCCTGTCCCAGGAGCAGAAGAGCGCGGGCAACACCGTGCTCGTCATCTTCGCGCTGGGCATCGTGTTCGTGTTCCTGGTGCTGGCCGCCCAGTATGAAAGCTTCGCCCTGCCCTTCGTCGTCATGCTCGCGGTGCCCGTCGCGATGATGGGCGCGCTGCTGTTGCAGAACCTGCGCGGGCTGGTGAACGACGTGTTCTGTCAGGTGGGCCTGGTGATGCTGGTGGGCCTCGCGTCGAAGAACGCCATCCTCATCGTGGAGTTCGGCGAGCAACTGCGCGCACAGGGTCAGGGCGTGGTGGAGTCCGCCATCAACGCGGCGGAGACGCGCCTGCGGCCCATCCTGATGACGTCCTTCGCGTTCCTCTTCGGCGTGGTGCCGCTGATGCTGGCCAGCGGCGCGGGCGCCTCCGCGCGCAAGTCGCTGGGCACGGCCGTCTTCGGCGGAATGCTCTTCTCCACCTTCGTGAACCTCATCTTCATCCCGGTGCTCTACGCGCTGGTGGAAGGCGCGCGCACGAAGGTCCTGAAACACCGCAAGCACGGCAATTCACCTCGCGGTCCGAGCAACCCGCCGCCGCCGGCCATCCCTCCCGAGGGGGAGCCACCGCGACCCCAACCGGCGTAACGACGACCCGCACGGAGCGGGCAGGCACTCCGGCGCGCTACCCCGCGCCGGAGCGTCCTGGTTATCCTTGGGCGACGCATGCCTTCTCCTCTGACTGTCGATGAGCGGCGTCGCTGGCTGTACACGTTGAAGCAAGCCCCCGTGCTGCGCCACGCGCGTGCGTCCGCCCTGCTCCGCTTGCTGGAGCGGGCCCGGCCGGTGGAGCCCCAGCCAGGCGAGGGCATCTGCCGCGAGGGCGAGCCGGTGGACGGCATCTACCTCCTGCGCTCGGGCGAGTGGCGGATGACGACGGGAGGGACGGTGCTGCTGCACCTGCGCTCGGGGATGTCGCTGGGCGTGGAGGCGCTCGCGCGCGGCACCTGGCCCGTCACGGTGACGGCGGCGTCCGCGTCGCATGCCCTCTTCCTTCCTCGAGTGGAGCTGGAGGCGGTGGCGGCGGTGCTTCGGCCTGGAAGCCCTGGAGGAAGCGCGGCGGCGCGGCCGGACGTGGTGACGTTCCACGCGCAGCAGGGGCTGGACCTGCCGCCCGCGACGCGGTCCGTGTTGGTGGAGCTGGTGGCGAAGGTGATGGTCCATGACTTCGGGGACCGGGTGCTGCTCGTGCGCGCGGGGGCGAAGCGCACGAAAGGCGCGGTGCGCGGAGCCGACGGCGTGTTCCGCCGCACGGTGACTCCGGGCGCGCCGCTCCTCGCCGAAGGTGAGGACTTCGACTGCGTGCTGGTGGATGGAGTGCCGGTGCCGGAGGTGCTGACACCGCGCGAGGTGCGGCTGGTGCCGCCGGGTGGAGAGACGGACAGAGTGGGGACGCCGGGAGCGCCGGTGCTGCTCACCGTACTGCTGTCGCCGTGGCGATCGCAGGGCAGCACGATGTTGCAGGGGCGCTCGCTGCCGGACGAGGACGGATGGGACGAGGAGGCGCCGCCGCCCGGGTGCCGGCTGCGGCTGGACTGGGAGCGGCTGGTGGTGCGGCCCGGGGATTCGCGGCCCCTGGCGGCGTTGGGCCTGGACGCGGGGACGAGGGACGCGCTGTCGCGGTGGGCGCGCGCCATCACCGGCCGGCGCGTGGGGCTGGCGCTCAGTGGCGGCGGCGTGTGGGGCTTCTACCACGCGCACCTGTTGCGGAGGCTGGCGGCGCTGGACGTGCCGGTGGACTTCCTCAGCGGCGCCAGCATGGGCTCGCTGGTGGGCGCGTACTACTGCGGCACCGCGCGCGACGGCCGTGAAGGTCTGGACGGCCTGCGCCGGCTCCAGCACCGCGCGCGGAATGGGCACCTGTCCGCCGCGGCGCTGTCTTCCGTGGTCACCACGCAGGCCATGGAGTGGCTGGTGCGCGGCGACCTGGGGGACCTGGCGCTGGAGGAATTGCCCATGGGCTTCCTGCCGGTGACGACGGACCTGACCACGGGCCGCTGCGTGGTGCTGGAAAAGGGACCGCTGGCGTTGGCGGTGCGCGCGAGTGGATCCGCGCCGGGCGTCTGGGCGCCCACGCTCCAGCCGCCCGCGCGCTACGTGGACGGGGCCTTCACCAGCATGGTGCCGGTGGACGTGCTGCTCCACGCGGGCGCGGACCTGGTCTTCTCCAGCAACATCTTCCCCGCGGGCCACCACCACGCAGCGCGGCCGCTGCTGCCCGGAGCGGTGGGGCTGTTCCTCTCCGCGCTCAACCCCGTGGCGCGAGCGAAGGACCTGCTGGCCAGCGGAGTGCTGCTCCTGCACCGCAACGGCGACCTGGAGTCCGCGCGAGGAGACCTGCGCTACGACGTGGGCACGCGCGAGCATCCGTTGCTCGGCTCCATGCGCTTCACGCACGTGGACGAGGTGCTGGACGAGGCCGCGCGAGACATGGGCCTGGAGCAGAAGCTGCTGGAGTTCAAGCAGGCCTGGGAAGCGCTGCGCGGGCGCCGGAACGCGGCCGGTGGCCGGAGGGCCGCGTGATTCCGGTCCGCATCCTCGGCACCGCGAGCGTGCTGCCGGGCCCACCGGTAACGACCGCGGAGGTTTGCGCGCGAGTCGGCCGCGATGCGGCGGAGGTAGAGCGAAAGACAGGCATCCGCACGCGGCACTTCGCTCCGGCGGGCATGCGCGCAGCGGACCTGGGCGCGCATGCTCTGCGAGGCGCACTGGAGGCGGCGGGACTCCCGGCGACGGCGCTCCGGCGAATCCTGTTCGTGTCGTCGATGGGCGGAGACGTCACCACGCCGGCCAACGGCAGCCGGGTGGCGGCGGCGCTGGGACTGTCCGGGACGTGCGATGCGATGGACGTGAGCAACGCGTGCATGGGCTTCTTGAGCGCGTTCGACCTGGCGGCGCGCTCGGTGGCGACGGGGCTGGGACCGGTGGGCGTGGTGTCCGTGGAGCTGCTGTCGCGCACCACACGGCCGGAAGACCCGCGTCCCTACCTGGTGCTGGGTGACGCCGCGGCGGCGGTGGTGCTGGGCGAGGCCCGGCCCGGCGAAGGCGTGCTGGGGGCGGCGTTCGGCAACGACGGCACGCTGCCGCCGGACGTCGTGCTGGAGAACCCGCACCAGACGGGCCAGCGCGAGGGCATGCGTTTCCTCACGCCCGCGCGCGACATGACGCGCGTCGCACTGGGGGCGCTGAAGCGCGCGGCATCGGCGGTGCTGCAGGGCGCGGGGCTGACGGTGGCGGACGTGGAGTGGGTGCTCACGCACCAGCCGAACGGGAGCATGTTCGCGGCCATCCTCCAGGCGTTGGAGGTGCCGGAGGAGAAGAGCGTCACGGTGGTGGACACGGTGGGCAGCGTGGGCTCCGCGTCGCTGGGCACGGGGTTGGATCGCCTGTGGCGCACGCGGCCGGTGAAGCCGGGGGACCGGGTGTTGATGGTGGGCGTGGGCGCGGGCGTGGCGCACGGCGCGGTGCTGTACCGGGTGGGTGGGTGACGGTCACGGCGACAGCGGCACGGGCCGCGTGGCTGACGACGTTCCGCCTGCTCCAGCGCTACCACCGCTACGAAGTGGTGAACCTGGAGCCGCTCTTGCGCCCCGGAGCGAAGCTGCTGGTGGGCTACCACGGCCGGCCCCTGGCGGTGGACCTGTGCATGCTGACGGTGACGCTGCACGACCGGCTGGGCTACCTGCCGCACGGAATCGCGCACGGCGCGTTCGACCGCATCCCGGGCATGCGCCAGGTGGCGGACGGGCTGGGCTTCGTCACCAGCGACGGGCCGCTGCTGGAGGAAGCGGTGAAGAAGGGCGAGCACGTGCTGGTGCAGCCAGGAGGCACACGCGAGGGCTGCCGCGACTTCCGGCACCGCTACCGCGTGGACTGGGGAGAACGGCTGGGCTACCTGCGCCTGGCCATGCGCTACGGGCTGCCCATCGTCCCCATCGCGGGCCACGGCATGGACGACGCCTACGTGGGCCTGAACGACGGCTACGCATGGGGCAAGCGCGTGGGGATGCCCGGAAGGCTGCCGCTGTGGCTGGGCGTGGGCGCCACGGGCCTGTGGCCGCTGTCCCTGTCCTTCCCGGTGAAGATGACCCAATGGGTTGGAGAGCCACTGACAACCCACCTGACCCCGGGATTCGACGCGGCGGACCGGGAGGCCCTGCTCACGGTGCACCGCGAGGTGACGGGCGCGGTGCAGGGACTGCTGGACGCGGCGCGTGACTACCAGCGCACGCGGTAGATGGCGGCGCGGCCCTGGCGGGACTCGACCACGGTGGTGAGGCCCTTCACGCCGGTGGTCATCGTTCCGTGGTGGCAGATGGAGCCGATGAACTCCGGGTAGGTCCCGCCCTCGTTCACCTTGATGCGGTAGTCCGTGTCCGCCAGCCGCTCCACCTCCACGTGCAGGAAGTTGCTGCCGGAGGCCAGGTTGCGCGACGTGCGCTCCAGGGCGCGCGCGGGGCCCAGCAGCTTCAGCACCGTTTGCAGCGCGCGGCCCATGTTCGTCTCGAAGTAGCCCACGACGAAGCGCTCACCCAGCAGCCACTGCGCCTCGTTCATGGACACGTTCGGAAACAGCTCCGTCGCTCCAATCTGCAGGAGCTTCTGCCAGATGGCGTTCGGATACGCGGGCTCCAGCTTCCGGTCCAGGTCCAGCCCGGCGTCCTTCAGCTTCGCGCGCAGCGGGCCTTCCAGCCGGCCCTTCAAGGCCAACAGCAGACCTTCGACCGTATGGCCGAAGACGATCTCCGAGGGGTTCGACACGAGGGGCTCCTCCGCCACGGCTCGGGGGATGACGTGGCTTGGGTGCCCCCTGGTTAGTCCGAACACCGACTTGTGAACAACCCCTACATCCCCGGGGTGATGACGATTTCGCTGTGAGGACAGTCGCACCTCCCCGCCGTCAGAAGCGGCCAGGCAGGCCCCACGTCAATGATTGCTCAGCGGTCCCAGGGACACAGGCAATCCAAGGTGGGGGAGTCTCATGAGCTGGAGCATCCACATTCCCGCGGTGAACACGCTCAAGCTCGCGCTGGGCAACGCCGCTCACGAACAGGCGCTGGGCCACGCGGAGCTGAACGGCAACAAGGCCATCCCCATCCAGGGAGGCCAGGTGTCCCTGACGGGCACCCTCAAGGTCCCCGTCGAGCTCTTCAACGACCGGAACGACAAGGACGCGTACGGCATCATCGGCGTGCCTCCGAAGCAGCTGGACGGCGCCTCGGTGGAGCCCCTCTTCTCCCCGGACGGGACCGCGTGCTGGCTGAAGTACGCGGCGGAGCTGAGCGCGGAGGCCAACGGCCAGGGGAACTTCCCCTTCGTCGAGTTGAGCGGCGGCGGCTCACTCCAGGTGAAGGTGGCGGACTACCGGCACCACGCCGCGACCCAGATCCTGGAGGCCGCGCTGGGCTCGGACGCGAAGTCCCTGCGCCTGCCCTTCGTGCTGGGGGATGTGCAGGCACTCCAACCCGGTGATGCCCTGTCGTTCCAGACGCGCGTGGCCCTGAAGGCCGGAGTGAAGGTCTCCTGGTCCGCCATCAGCACGTCCCTGGTGGGGGCGCTCGCGAAGCGGTTGGCCGGGCAGCTGGTGTTCGAGCTGAAGGCGGAGGTGGGCGCGTCCATCGGCGGCACCGTGTCGCTCCAGGACGAGTTCCGCATCGTCTTCTCACGGCCGAAGGACGGACCGTTCCGGGTGTCGGTCCGCAAGGCCACCTCGGACTCCGCTGCGGCCCAGATATCCGCGGGGGTGTCGCTGGGGTACTCGTCGCCGCTGCTCGCCTCCATCCTGGGCGCCGTGGACGCGAAGGTGCAGGACGCGTTGAAGATCGTCGACGGCCTGGAGCAGGGCTCGCTCACACCCGCGCTCCTCCAGGTCGCCGCCGCGCTGCTGAAGCAGCTGGGGTTCCACAAGCCGGTGGAGGCCACGCTCGCGTCGGTGACGGCCGCGTACGAAGAACTGAAGGACTTCGTCGAGAGCGTGGTCAGCGGCACGCTCAAGGCCGGCTTCGAATACGAGTACGCGCGCAGCACCGAGGACGCGACGCTCCTGGAGCTGGAGGTGCCCGTGGAGGAGCTGGCGGGCGCGCACGGCGCGTTCGTCTCCGGCGACCTGGCCTCCATCCAGCACCGGGTGAATGACGCCTGGCTGCGGCGCTACTTCCACATGAAGTCCGTGGAGTCCCAGCGCGTCTGGGGCCTGGGCCTGGGCTGGCGCGACGTCAACTTCGCCTCGCAGGAGGACCGGCGGAAGCTCAAGGCCGTCGTCCAGCACGCGTCCCGCGACCACCGGCAGGGCCCTCGCCGCTACGCGTTCCTGGGGGCGCGCAGCTACACGAGCTCGGGCGTGCTGTACGGGAAGACCTCCCGCTGGGGGCTCGACTTCAGCGCCCAGATGCCGCGCTTCAGCCTCACGCCCAGCGCGGACGAGTTCGAATACTCCTTCTTCGCCCAGAGCCAGGTGGAGGACGGCCTGTCGAAGGAGCTCATCCAACGCGCGGTGGACGGAGCCACCGTCTGGGGCGCGGTCCGTCCGGAGGACGCACCAGCGTTGGTGGACCGCCTCTTCCGCGCGGCGCCCGCCGGCACGAAGACCGAAACGCGGCTGGACCTGCGCGTGGACAACCCCAGCTTCCGGCGGCTGCTGGCGAAGCTGGGCTCCGAACCCGCCTTCGAACGCAACGCCTTCGCACGAGCCCTGGCGCGAGCCATGCCCCGGGCCAGCCAACCCGTGCGCACCAGCCTCCAGCGCCGGGAAGAGCTCTACACGCCGCTCTGGGACGCGTACCTCAAGGACGGGGCGAAGGACTGGACGCTCGACCGGGCGAAGGCGAGCGTGGCCTGGCACCTGAAGAACCATGCCGGACCGGACGGCTTCGTCGCGTCGCACTGGGAGCAGGGTGGCGGGACGGGCACGTTCTCGGATGTGCTCGTGCAGTCGTCACGCTACGCAGGCGACATCGGGAGCCAGCCGTACGGGAAGGTGTACGTGTTCTGGAGGGATCTGCTCGACAAGCTCATCGCGCTGAACAAGGCCATCCATTCGGAAGCCGTCATCGCGGAGAACGACGCGACCTCCGCCGTGCAGCAGGTGTTCACGTCCCTGGATGACCTGGCCTGCGACGACTTCCGCGTCACCGCGTTCGTCGCGTGGATGGATCAGCTCGCCATCCGGTGGAAGCTGGGGTCGGGCATCCAGCGCCTGCTCCAGGTGCGCGTGGGAGCGCAGGAGTTCGTCATCTCCCACGGCTGAGGACGGGGGCCGCTACCAGCGCATCCGGTACGTCGCGGAGGGACCTTCACGGCCCTCCACCACGGTGGTGAGTCCCTTCACGCCGGTGGTCAGCGTGCCGAAGTGGCACAGGGCCCCGATGAACTCCGCGTGGATGCCGCCTTCGTTCACCCGGAGCCGATAGTCGGTGGCTGCCAGGCGCTCCACGTCCACGTGCAGGTAGTTGTTGCCGGAGGCCATGTTGCGCGTGGTGCGCTCCAGCGTGCGCGCGGGGCCCAGGAACTTCAGCACGCCCTGGAGCGCGCGACCGATGCGGGTGGCGAAGTAGGCCGTGACGAAGCGCTGGCCCAAATGCCAGTGCGCCTGCGCGACGGAGTGGTGCGGGAAGAGCACCTGCGCCCCCAGGAGCAACATCTGGTGCCACTGGTCCCGGGGATAGGCAGGCGCCAGCTTCTCATCCAGGTCCAGGCCCACGGCCTTCAACCTCGGCCGGAGCGGACCTTCCAGATGCCCATCCAGGGCCACCAGCAGGCCTTCGACGGTGTGGCCGAACACGACCTTCTCTGGAGTACGCACGATGGGAGGCTCCTTCTCCACGGCGCTGGGGATGCGTCCTTCATCGGTAAACGCGGACGGACCCGGGAACAACCCACCCATCCCTTCGTGCAGCGGGCTTTCCACCAGCGGACGGCGCAACTTCACCAAGCCCCTGCGCCAGGGGCACCCGGCCGCCCATCACCGCCGAAGCGCTACTGAGGCCTACTTCGCGCATTCCTTCTCGCGCCAGAACGCGGGCCAGTACAAGCAGGCCCGCGCACGGGCTTCCTGGACCCGTGGTGCATCCGTCCCCAGCTGCCGGTGCTCCCGCAGGAGGTTCTCGAGCAACCCGCACGCGTCCCCGGACTTCATGGCACAGGCCTGCTCCGCGCGTGCGAAGGCGGCCTCCAGGTCGAGGGGTGTCCCTCCGGAGACCGTCTCGCTGTAGCGCCTCGCCAGCCGTAAGCAGGCATGGGTGCTGCCACCCGCGCACCCCTTCTCCGCCACCCGGAGCTCCTCTTCGAGGTCGCGCTCGACGCTGTCGCCCTTCTGGTACGCATGGGCCAGGTCCTCGCAGGCATCGGGGTCACCCGCGTCGCAGTCCGCCCGCAGGTGGCGCACCCGCAGGGTGTCCTTCGGCAGCGGCTGGCCCAGCTCCTTGCAGGCCCCCGTCTTGCGCGCCTTGCATGCCTGGGCCTGGATGGCGGGGAGGCTGCGCCGAGCGTCCGCGCGCACCTCCTCCGGACCCGAATCGGCGAGCTGCCGCGTCACGCGGATGAACCGGGCGCAGCTCTCCAGCTCTTCGTGGTTGAAGCATCCATCACGCAAGGCCTGCACGCCCTTCCCCGGGTTCGCGTACCGGTGGGAGGTTTCGAGCAGGGCCCGGCCCAGCACGTGGCACGCGTCGCCGCCGTCGCGCGCTTCGCACCCCGTCTCCAGGAGGACGAGGCCCACGAGGGGCGCTCGCGTGACCCCCAGGCTTCCGTTACCAACGAGCATCAAGGAGCCAAGCCGCGCACAGGCGGAGGCCGTGCGCTTCATGCAGGCCTCCTCCAGCAGCTTCAGTCCCTTCGCCGCGTCCACCGGGAGCCCGGCGCTCCCGCGCAGCAGCTCGTCCCCGAGCCGGGCGCATGCATCCCCCTCGCCCGCGCCGTCCCGGCACTCCTCCTTCCAGCGGTCGACGGAGGCTCGCGGCGGGGGCTTCGCGTTCGCGGAGACCTTGCCCGCATCCAGTTGGAGCGATTGCAAGACGGACTGCTTCGGCTTCTCCGGAGCGATCTTCGCCGGGTCCAGTTGGAGCGATTGCAGCACGGACTGCTTCGGCGCCTCGGCCTTCGTGCCGTCCGCCGCGAGCCCCAGCATGCGCCGCACGTCGCCGCAGGCCTCCGGCACCTCGTGGTCGCACGCGCGCTGGTAGAACATCGTCGCGCGGCCGGGGTTCACCGCCACGCCCGCGCCGCCCTTCTCGTACGCGGTGCCCATCACGTAGCACGCCATGCCCAGGCCCACGCCCGAGCCCGTCTCACACATGGCGCGGATCTTCTCCAGCTTCGCGCCCTCCTCCGGCGTGGCCGCGGGCGTGGGCTCCGGCTTTTCCGCCACCGTCGCGTTCGCGGAGGCGCACGCGTCCTTCTCCCCCAGGCCGCACGCCGTGCGGAAGTAGCTGGCCGCGAGGCGCTCGTCCTTGCGCGTGCGCACGCCCTGGTCGAACTCGCGCGCCACCGTGAGACAGGCGACCCCGAGGCTCCGGTTGCACGCCTGCACCAGCATCCCCATGCCCGCCGCCACATCCTGCGCGACGCCGAAGCCGCCCATCAGCTTCAGCACGCCCAGGTTGTTGCACGACAGCCGGTCATCCCCGGCGCAGCCGCGCTCGTAGAGGCGCACCGCCTGCGCGGGGTCCTTCGCCACGCCCCGGCCCTCGCCGTACAGCAGCGCCAGGTGGCCACAGCCCTCCGGCAGGTCCCGCTCACAGCCCCGCGAATACAGTCGCGCCGCCTCGGCCTCGTCCTTCGCGACGCCCCGGCCCTCCTCCTTCAACACCCCCAGCGCCACGCACGCGCGCAGGTCGTCGCCGTTGCAGCCCAGCTCGTAGAGCGTCGCCGCGCGCGCCACGCCCTTCGGGACGCCGTCGCCCACGCGGAGGCGCTCGGCCTGTTCGAAGCACGCTTGCGCCAACCTCCCACCGCAGGTGCGCATGTACAGCGTAGAGAGCTCCTGTTCGGCCGCCGACTTCGTTTCGTCCGAGGAGCCATGGGCACAGGCCACGAGCAGTGCGAGGACGGGCACGACCCGCCACGCGAAGAGGGACTTCACTGAGGGCATGGGTGGATCTTTCCACTCCATCCCCCTTTCCGTCGAGGACCCCTGCCGTCTCCCGCACCTCCCCGTGCGTGGCTTCCTATGATGGGAGCACCATGCACGTGACCCCTGTCCCAGGCGGATCTCCTCCAGCCGCATCGGAGGACGCTCCCCCGGCGTGGGCGCTCATCCTGGGTGCCTCTTCCGGCTCGGGCGCGGCCATCGCGGAGGCCGTCGCGCGCAAGCCGGGGCTGAACGTCTTCGGCGTGCACCGGGGCCGCTATCCGGACACCGCGCGCGAGCTGGAGACCCGCGTGCGCGACCTGGGCCGGGACGTGCACCTGCGGCAGGCGGATGCCTCCACGCCCGAAGCCGCCGAGGCCGGCGCGGACGAGCTGCTCCAGCGCGCGGGCCCCCGCAGCGTGAAACTGTTCGTGCACGCCATCGCAGGCGCGTCCGTGGGCCGCTTCCTCTCCGAGGGTCCAGACCGACTCCACCCACGCCGCATCCAGCGCACGTTCGACTGCATGGCGCACTCGTTCGTGTACTGGACGCAGGCGCTGGTTCAACGCGACCTGCTGGCCCCGAACGCGCGCCTCCTGGGCCTGCAGAACCCGCTGGACGAGACGCACCTGGGCAACACCGGCCTCATCAGCGCCGCCAAGGCCTCGCTGGAGATGTACGTGCGCCACCTGGCCATGGAGCTGGGCCCGAAAGACCACCGCGTCAACCTGCTCAAGTTCGGCACGGTGATGACGCCCGCGCTGCGCCACGTCTACTCGCCGGAGGCGCTGGCCCGGCTGGAAGCGCGCCACGCGGCCATGAACCCCGCGGGGCGCATGGGCACGCTGGACGAGGTGGCCCGCTTCGTCACCGTGCTCGTGGGCGACGACGCCGCGTGGTTCAACGGCGCCACCATCGACTTCACGGGCGGCATGACGCTGAAGCTGCTGGACCTGGTGCTCAACCCGTGACGGCCGGAACGCGAAACGTGAGGCAATAGTAGAACGGTGACACCTGTTCCTCGATGACGTCTTCGGCGTTCCGCGGAAGCAGCGCGCGGGGGCTCTTCGCGTCGCGCGTGTAGAACGTGAGGGCGCGGAAGGCGGCGCGCTGGAACAGCGAAGGACGGAAGGCCGCGTCCAGCTGCTCGTCCACCACCACCAGCGGAGTGCCGGGCCGAGCCACGCGCGCCATCTCCCGCAGCGCCACCGCGGGCTGGCGGTAGCTCCCAATCCCTCCGACGTGGAAGACGCGGTCGAACAGGCCGTCCTTGAACGGGAGCGCGTGCGCGTCCGCCACCATCAGCCGCGTGTCCTTCACGCCCCGGCCCTTGCGCAGCCGCTTCTCGCACTGCGCCAGCATGCCGGTGCTCAAGTCCAGGCCCCACACCTCCACGGGCAGGCCCGGTGGCAGCGCGCCGCGGATGCGAGGCAGGTTCGCGCCCGCGCCCACGCCCACCTCCAGCACGCGCACGGGCTGTCCGTCGTCGCGCGGCTTCAGCGCGCCCAACTCCAACCTGCGCATGTACCCGTCGCGCATCCGCGATTCGGAGACGGACTGGAACAGCGGCGTCAGCACCGTCGTCAGTGGGTCGTGCAGCGCGGGGAGCCCGTCGTAGACATGGCGCATCAGGCGGTCCGTGCCCTGCACGCGGTCCTCGCGGTACAGCCGGGCGAGCCCGTCCGCCACCTCCCACGTCTCGCCGCAGCTACCGCAGAGAAGACGTCCCTCGTCCAGCCGGTCGTCCTCGCTCTGCCCGTGCCACACCAGTTGGCCCCGGCAATCCAGGCATGCCAGCAACGCCACGTCCCGCAGCCACATCATCGCTTCGTCACCCTGCCGTCCCTTGTTCGGCCAGGGTCCGCGACAGGTCCTCGCGCGCCCCCAGCCGGGTGAAATCCTCCGCCGCGCGCCGCAGCAACTCCGCGCGCTCCGCGTCGTCCGCGGGCAGGTGCCGCGCCCACTCCAGCCGAGCGCGCGCCGCCTCGTAGGGCATGCCCCGCGCGTCCGACTCCGCGATGCAGCGCTTCCACGCGCGGAAGGCCTTGTGGTGCTTGCCCGCGAGCCACGCCTCGCAGCCGCGCCACAGCCACGCGGAGGGCTCGCCGAAGGGGAACACCCGCGCGAAGCGCTCCACCTCCTGGAGCGCGGACCGCGCGCTGTGCGTGAGCGCCTGCAATCCGGGCCCGGGCGTCTCGCGAGCCAGGAGGGTGAGCAGCACCTCCGCCACCGCCGTCGCGCCGAAGTAGACGAAGTGCGCCACCGGCTTGCCCGCGGACAGCCGCACCAGCGCCTTCTCCGCCGCCGCGCGAGCACCCGCCGTGTCGCCCTCGCGCAGGCACAAGAGCGCCAGCGTGCCGTCCACGATGATGCGGTCGGTGGCGCCGCCGTGCGCCTCCGTCCACGCGAGCGCCGGCTCCAGCGCCACGCGGGCCCGGGCGTGTTCGCCCAGCCGCAGCAGCATGTGCGCGCGGTAATACTGGGCCCAGTGCTGCGTCTGCGCCGAGCCCCGGCGCACCGCGGACGCCTCCAGCCAGTCCATCAGCGGCAGGCCCCGCGCGAACTGGCCGCGGTACATGGCGGACACGGTGAGCAGCGCGCGGCACTCCTCCGCCAGCCGCAGGTCCCCCACCGAGTCCACGATGGCCGTCGCTCGCGAGAGCCACGTCTCCACGTCCTGCCAGCGCGCCTGGTACACCGCGCACACCGCGTTGCGGTTGAGCACATAGGCCAGGTCCGCCGGGCGGCCCACGCTTTCGGCCACCTCCTGCGCCCGCTTCACCCACGCGTCCGCCACGCGGTGCACCGGCACCGTGCCCGCCACCACCGCCATCACCGTGTAGCCGCGCGCCAGCTCCGGCGTGGGCCCCGCGGGCTCGCACAGGTTGAGCATGCGCAGGCCGCTCCAGAGCACCGGCAGCGCTTCCTGCGCGTAGATGAACGCGTCGGTGAGCCGCATCAGCAGCCGGCCCGCCACCCGCCGCGACTCCCGGCGCCGCCTGGAATCATCCACGTACGCATCCGGCCGGGCACTCTGCGCCAGCCGAGACAGCGCCTGCGTCAGCGTGCCCAGCACCCACGCCACGCGCGACGAGGGCACACGCCATCCAAAGTGCGCGAGCGCTGACTCCGCGTGCACACGGAAGGCCTCCAGGTCTCCAAGTTGGAAGCGAGCCTCCGCCAGCAGCGCCTCCACGCGGCCCTGCTCCAGCGGCGTGGCCTGGGGCGCGACCGCCAGCGCCCGCGAGAGCAGCGGCACCGCTTCCCGGCACGCACCCACCGCCAGCGCCTCCTCGCCCGCGATCCGCGCGTGGCGCGATTCGCGGGCCGCGTCCCCGGCCTGCCCCCAGTGGTACGACAGCGCGGCGGCGTGGCCCGTGGGGTGGGCCGACTCCAGCGCCAGGGCCGCGCGCCGGTGGAGCGCGGGGCGGAGCGTCGGGGACAGGTCCTCCAGCAACCTTTCGCGCAGCTTGTCGTGAGCGAAGCGCCAGCGGCCGTCGGCCACGTCCAGCACCGCCGCCGCCGCGCAGTCGGTGAGCCACGCCTCCACGTCCACGCCGGGCGCGGCCCGCTCCAGCACCGCCAGGTCCAGCTCCCGGCCCAGCAGCGCCGCCACGTCCAGCAACTCCCGCGCCGCCCGAGGCACCTTCTCCAGCCGGCGCTGCACCAGCGCGCGCATGCCACCCGCCCACACGCGCTGGGGCAGCGCGACGGCGCCCAGCCGGTCCAGGCCCCCCGCGTCCTCCGCGAGCGCGCGCACCACCTCCACCAGCAGGAACGGATTGCCCTCCGACTCGCGGCGCAACAGCGACACCACGTCGGGCCGGCGGCCGACGGCGCCCAGCATGGACTCGCCCAGCTGGGCGATCTCCTCCGCGTTCAGCCGTTGCAGCCGCAGCACGCGAGTGCCGGGCAGGTGCTCCGGCAGCTGCGGGGACTCGTCGTCGCGGAAGCTCACGAGCAACAGCAGCGGCAGCCCCGGCGACCTCGCCGCGAGCTGAGCGAGGAGCTGGAGCGATTCGGCGTGCGCCTGATGCAGGTCCTCCAGGATGACCACGGTGGGCTGCGACAGGCGGGCGAAGAGGTCCTCCACCGTCTGGTGCAGGCGCAGCTGCGCCATGTCCGCGTCCAGCTCCGGCGCGGCGGGCACCTCGCGGCCCAGCAGCGCGTCCAGGTCCGGCACCAGCGACCGGAGCACGCGCGCCTCACGGTCGGAGAGCTCCGTGAGCATGGGCAGCCAGCGCAGCACCGCGCGCCACTCCTGATAGGGCACGCCGCCGGTGTCCACCGCCTGGCCGCGCAGCACCATCGCGCCGCGCACCAGCGCCAGCGAGCGCACCTCCTCCAGGAGGCGCGACTTGCCCACGCCGCTCTCGCCGCCGATGAGCCACGCGCCGCCCTGGCCCGCCATCGCCGCGTCGAGCACGTCCGTCAGGTGCTCGCGCTCCGCCACGCGGCCCACGAAGCGCGCGGACTGGAGGAAGCTCTCGCGCGTGGCGGCGGACTCGGCGGGCCGGGGCTGGCCCACGGCGTCGCTCAGCGCGGTGATGACGGCCTCCGCGTCGCGCGGCCGGCGGTGGGCTTCCGGCGCCACCAGCTGCTCCAGCAGGGCCTTGAGCGCGGGCGGGAAGCCCGGCGTGGCGAACACCTGGCCCGCGTGGGGCAGCCGGCCGAAGAACATCTGGCACGCCATGGCGCCGAAGCCGAACAGGTCGGTCAGCTCGGAAGGGGGCTGGTCCTCGAAGAGCTCCGGGGCCAGGTAGCCGGGTGTGCCCGCGGGCTGCGCGCGGCGGCCCTGCTGGTCGCGGCCCACGGCCAGGCCGAAGTCCAGCACCTTCACCTGGCCGCGCACCACGAGCACGTTCCCGGGCTTCAGGTCGCGGTGGATGATGCCGCGCCGGTGCAGGTACGCGAGCGCCTGGAGCGTCTGGATGAGCAGGCCCACCTGCGTCGCCAGGGGCGCGTCCGTGCCGGCCTCCACCAGCGTGCGCGCGTCCTCCAGCAGGTCCATGGCCAGGTAGGGGCGGCCCTCTGCGTCGAAGCCGTAGTCCAGCACGCGGATGACGTGCGGGTGGCGCAGCGACACCAGCGTCTGGAACTCGTGGGCCAGGGACAGGGCCATGCCCTGCGTGGCGAAGGCGGAAGGGGTGCCCCGGCCGGGCCGCCGCGCCAGGTCCGCCACCGTCTTGTGCAGCCGCTTGAGGGCCACCGGCCCGGACAGTCCGTCCTGTGCGCGCCACACGGTGCCCGCGCCGCCGCGCCCCAGCAGGTCGAGGATGCGGTACCGGCGCCCCACGACTTCCGGATCCATGCCCGGAGACGTGTCGGTGTCCGGGGCGTCCGCCCGGGGGGAGGTCTGACAGGAGGGGGGGTGAGACATGAGGGGGAGCCGCCCTACGTGCGGATGAGGATATCCCCCCTTCTCGTGCGGGAGGGGGATTGAATGCGTCCGGGGCAGCCGAAGCAGTAGGCGCTTCGGACCCTGGGGAGCAGCCCGGCGGGCAGGGCCCGGCAGGGCTCCTTCCCTCTAGAGAGTGGAAACACCATTTCTTGATGCAGGGAGGACACCAGATGGCGGGCTACGACTTCGACTTGTTCACAGTGGGCGCGGGGTCGGGCGGCGTGGCGGCCAGCCGGCGAGCGGGAGCCTCCGGGGCGAAGGTGGCCATCTGCGAGGAGGGGCGCGTGGGCGGCACGTGCGTGCTGCGCGGGTGCGTGCCCAAGAAGCTGCTCGTGTACGCGGCGCACTACCGCTACGACATGGAGGACGCGGCCGGCTACGGCTGGACGGTGAACAGCCCCGCGTTGGACTGGAAGAAGCTCCAGACGGTGAAGGCGAAGGAGTTGGACCGGCTGACGGGCATCTACGGGCGGCTGCTGCGCGACGCGGGCGTGACGCTGGTGGAGGGCCGGGGCCGGGTGGTGGACGCGCACACGGTGGAGGTCGCGGGCAAGCGCTACACGGCGGAGCGCATCCTGGTGGCCACGGGCGGGCGGCCCTACCTGCCGGAGGTGACGGGCATCGAGCACGCGCTCACGTCCGAGCAGGCGCTGGAGTTGCCCACGCTGCCGCGCCGGGTGGCGGTGGTGGGGGGCGGCTACATCGGCGTGGAGTTCGCGGGCATCTTCGCGGCGCTGGGCGCGAAGGTGACCATGCTGATTCGCGGCGACACGGTGCTGCGAGGCTTCGACAACGACATCCGCGCGGCGCTGACGCAGGAGATGCGCAAGAAGGGCGTGGACATCCGCCCGGAGACGTTCGTCCAGGACATCGAGAAGCGCGAGGACGGCACGCTCAGCCTGCTGACGCGCATGGGGGACACGCTGGAGGTGGACGCGGTGCTGTACTCCACGGGCCGCGTGCCCAACACGCAGGGCCTGGGTCTGGAGGAGGCGGGCGTGAAGCTGAACGAGCGCGGCGCGGTGGTGGTGGACGCGCAGTCACGCTCGTCAGTGGAGAGCATCTACGCGGTGGGGGACGTGACGGATCGGCTCAACCTCACGCCCGTGGCCATCGCGGAGGGGCGCGCGATGGTGGAGACGCTGTACCGGAACAACCCGGTGACGATGGACCACGAGAACGTCCCGTCCGCGGTCTTCAGCCAGCCGCCGGTGGGCACAGTGGGGCTCACGGAACGCGAGGCGATGGAGCGCCACGGCAAGGTGGACGTCTACGTCTCCAGCTTCCGGCCCATGAAGCACACGCTGACGGGCCGGGATGAGCGCTCCATGATGAAGGTGGTGGTGGAGCGAGGCACGGAGCGCGTGCTGGGCTTCCACATGGTGGGGGCGGACGCGCCGGAGATCATCCAGGGGCTCGCGGTGGCGCTGAAGTGCGGCGTGACGAAGAAGCAGCTCGACGCGACGGTGGGCATCCACCCCACTGCGGCGGAGGAGTTCGTCACGCTGAGGGACAAGCGCCCGGATCCGTCGGAGAGCGCCACGCTGCTGGAGCTGGGGCGGGAGGTGGTGGCCACGCCGCCGGGGGATACGCGTAGCAAATAAGAGTGAGGGTCAGCGCTTCCCAACGCGCCCCAGAGCAGCCCACACCGCATCGTTGCTCAGCTCATCCTTGCCCTTGGGAAGCACCTCCGCCCCATCCTGCAGCGTCCGCGTCGATAGAACTCCACCGAACAGTCGGTCGAGCATTCGGCGCGTTACCTGCTCGGGCGGATCCATTCCATTCAGTCGCTCAAGGTATGGGAAGTTCATCGCGGCGAAGACCTTCGCCACGGCACGCAGGCTGCTTTCCTCTTCGAACAAATTGCCCAGTTCGCCACGCTGGTGGATGCGGCGCATGGCCTCTTCTGGGGAAATATCGAGGAGGAAGAGCACGTCAGGAGGTGGCGCGAAAGCCTCGTTGGCTTTCAGCAGGTTGTCCGTCGGCAATCCCCTGGCTCCCTGGTATGCCACCGTGGAGAAGTAGTACCTGTCGACCAGGATGATCCGGCCCGCCTCAAGACCGGGGGTGATGAGCTGAGAGACATGCTCCCGACGGTCCTTGAGGAACAACTCCAGTTCCTGCTCAGGAGCCAAACGCCCTGTCTTCGAAGACTCGCGGAGTTTGCGTCCCCAGGTGCCATCCGTCGGCTCCTTGGTCCGCACGACGTCGTAGCCCATTCCGCTGAGCACCTCGAAGAGGCGTCTCGCCTGGGTCGTCTTGCCAGCACCATCGATCCCTTCGAGGGCGATCAGCACACCTTTTTCGAGTCGCTTCAGCACGACCTGAGGGTCGCACAGGAGCCGGGGGAGTCAAATAGATCGAACGTCGCTCCACCCGATGTGCGGATCCGTGCCCATTGATCATGAGCCATGCAGTTCGAGGATCTCCAAGAGCTGGTTGAAGTTTGAGAGGCGATGGGTCGTCTCCGGCGCATGGGCCCGGGCGGCCGCGTCATGGACGCTCGCAGCGTGACGCTGGGTGATGGCAGGGGCCGAAACGATCTCCAGCCGCTCACGGTATTCCTGAGAGATATAGGTACCGTACTCTGCCCAGCAGTCGATCGACCCTACCTTACGCGCGACCGCAACATCCTTCTTCGCTGCGTCGCCAATGACCAACACCTCCTTGGGCTCAACCTTCATCTCCGCGCAGATCCGCAACAAGCCCGCTGGGTTCGGCTTCTCGTAGTCCCGAGGCAATTCGACAACCCGACACGCGGCCCGGTATTCGCCCCGCTGCTCCTTGGCGGCGATCATCCGGGACACCTTCAACCGACCGTCCGAGTGTTCGGGAAAGGTGAAGCCCGGCAGACAGTAAATGGCATCAAGGAGGCCATCGATTTTCAAGAGCTTCGCGCGGACCTCCACAGGATTCCTGGGCGCATCCGTGAGCGCCACCACAGGCAGCCCCTTCATCTTCAACGTTTGCAACGTATCCAGGACGCCCGGAAACAACTGGAGATACTTCCTACGCGCTTGGGCAAACGCGGCCCTGGCAGGTTCAATCACCAGCTTGTCGAATGAGTCGAACTCAGGAAACGCGTCGAAGATCTCTGACTCCTGCAAGGCAAACGGATACTCGTTCGATTCGTTCTGCGCATACACCCTCTTGAGCGCCTGGACGATGCGTATCCGAGGCCATCCCGTCGAGAGCATCACGGATCCCACGAGGGCTTCCACCGAAGGAACGATGTAGTCGACCCACGAGTACAAAGTGCCATCCATATCCGTAACAATCAGCTTAATCATTAACGCCTATGCCTCCACGAGCCACATACTGAGAACCGCATCGCAGACTGCCTATGGCATTCTCTCCACCAGCATCTGGGCAGCCCCCAGCGTGTCAAGAATTCCGACGCCTGACGTACCAAGCGGACACAGCCGCAACGAGGGCTCGCTGTGCCGGTGGTGACCTGCCACTCCGGCAATGCGCGGCGCAAGCGGAGACGTCAGTCATGGCATAGAACGGGTGCAGGGCCTCCACATGGTAGGGGTGCACGACTCGGCAGTGGGGCATCCACCCTACGGCGGAGGAGGATTTCGTCACGCGGTGGGACAAGCGGCCCGACCCGTCGGAGAGCGCCACACTGCTGGAGCTGGACCGCGAGGTGGTGGCCACGCCGCCGGGGGATCCGCGCAAATAGTCACGCCTCTTCGTCGGGAAGGAGCGTGCGGAGCAATTCGTCCTCGGGGCCCATCGGGCGCCAGCCGGAAGGAGGAGGATGGGCGAGAAGCGCGTCTCCGACTCGCTTCACGCGCTCCTCATGGGTTGTCGGGGTAAAGCCGGACCACAAGCCAAGTGCCTTGGCGACCTTGAAACGATTGGCGTCATCCAGCACGGGCGGCCAGCCGGCGGGGAGGCTCCTCCATAGCTCGCGCACGAGCTGCCCGCGCACCAGGCGCGTCAGCCGATGGCTTCGCTCCGCTTCGGCTACCAGTCCGCTGAATACTGAAGTTGCCCCGGTTCCGCAGAGCGTTCCGCGCTTTCGCCCTCAAGCGGCAGCGCGGTGCTTCTTCTCGTAACCAG